>CAYOHP010000140.1:0-16871 GCA_964403795.1 uncultured bacterium
CCGCCCCCCCCCGACGGTACCCGGCCGGATCCACCGGGACCGGGAGTCCCTGGCGGCGGAGGTGTTCGGGGATCACGACTTCCGGGTCGAGGAGCTGGGCGTTCCCGGCCGCCCGCCGGTAGGCGGCGTCCAGGTCGGCCAGGGGCTGGGCGAGTCGCGGCTCTCGGACCGTGGCACGGTCGAAACCCACCTCGCTCACTGCCACCAGGACCGCGGAGATCTGGGGGGCGATGCTCCCGCCCGAGAGCTGCAGGTGCAGGGCCTTGGAGAGGCGGGACCGGAGCTCGGCGTCCTGGATGTCCATGATCATGTCGATCACGGCCGTCAGGGCTGCCAGGTTGGGGTCACCCAGGGGATCCTCGTTGGCGGCCTGGGGGAAGAGATAGAGCGTTCCCTCCATCACGTGGATCCGGCCGCGCTCCATGCCGGCGACCATCTGCTGGGGGCTGAGGCGGGCCTGGGTGGCGGCCGGCAGAGGGGTTCCCGATCCGTTGCCGGTGCCGTTCCCGGTTCCGTTGCCCGTCCCGTTTCCGGTTCCGTTGCCGGTCCAGCCGCGATCGCCGGTACCCTGGCCGTTGCCGGTGTTCGGGTCGGTCGGACGCCAGCCCAGGTTGGGATCGCCGGTCCCGGTGCTGGCCGGAGCTCCCCCCAAGGCCGAGGTGATCTCGGCGATGTCGCGACGGGAGCTGTCCCGGGCCCGCTCCATGGAACGGCGGAAGTCCGGGGACACATGGCGGTTGCCCGAGAGCCAGCTCTCGATCCGGGCCAGGTCCTGCTGGGCCCTCCGGAGTTCGGCTTCGAGTTCCCCGCGGGGTCGGCCGGCGAAGCGATTCGGACCGGTCAGGGAAACGACCCCACCCGGATTGCCGACCGTGGTCGTGAGACCGGTCCCGGTTCCCGGCACTGGCTGCGGCTGGGGGCGGAACTGGCTGGCCGAGGGGAGCTGGTCCCAGTTCAGGGGATCGGCCGGCTGGCTGGCTCCGGTGGTGGCCAGACCCAGGAGGAGGAGGGGAACGGCACGGGAAGGGGCGCGTCGGATCACGGGTTCCGCTTCCCTTCTACCTGCTTCTTGCCGCCAAGTTGCATGCCGAGGCTCCTCAGAACTCGATCCCGGCCGCACCGGGATCGGTCCCGGACGGATACCTGAGGCCGGGGACCCCGAAGGGCTTGAACACGAAGCCTCCGCCCTCGGCGTACTCCCAGGCCTGGAGGTTCAGCTCCGGTCCCGCCACGGTCCCTAGCGGGGTCCCGCCCGGCACGGTGCGGGCCAGTCCGCCGTCCCGGATCGCCGGGTCGACGGCCAGGGGGGCGTAGCTGATGTAATAGGGTTTTCCGGAGGCCGAGCGGTGCCCGATGATGACGGCGTTCTCGGTCACCCGGTAGAGGATCCCGTCGGCCGAGTTGCGCACCGGCTTGCCGGAGAGCGGGTAGTTGCCCGTCCCCCGGATCTTCACGAGCTGCTGTGCCGGGTCCCAGGCCGCGGCGCTTCCATGCTCGGTAGGGGTGACCAGGATTCCGGAGGGGCGGTCGGCGGGGGCGCTGCGGGGATCCGGGGTGGTCTGCCCGAAGAAGGTGCCGTCTCCTCCGATGGGGGTCTGGGCCCGGGCCGGCGCCAGGACCAGCAGACCGAGGAGTGCCGCGAGGACGAGCGGACGGTTCACGGGTTCCTCCTGGCATCGAGGGTCAGGCCGCTGTTCCAGACATCGCCGGGATAGGCCTGGTAGAGGTCGTAGGTGAGCACCCTGGTCTCGCCGTTGGGATCGGTGGGAGCCTCCGAGAGGTCCCCGCCCCGGAAGTGGAACCCGCCGGCGTTCTGCAGCTCGAACAGGTCCCGCTCGGCCCGGGTCATCGGCTCGGAGAGCTTGGCCACCAGCCGACGGTTCCAGGCGGCCACGGCAGGCGGCATGGCCCGGGCCGAGCCTCCGGTCGCCGGGGGGGGAGGGGGCGCCCCGCCGGGGGCAGCGGCGGCCGCCCGCTCCAGACCCTCGAGGCCTTCCCGGAGCACGTTGGGCTCGAAGCGGACAGGCTCGAGACGTCCCTCCACGTCCCGGACCCCGAGACCCTGGACGGCCGAACCGGAGCGGACCAGGCCCTCGAGCTCCCGGATCTCCCCGGCCATGGCGGCCAGGAACTCGCGCTGGTAGCGGTCGATGGCCGACCGGTCGCCCAGCGACTCGGCTCGCCGCATCTCCTCGGCGATCCTGGCGATCCGGTCCAGGGTTCCGGACGAAGGGGCGTAGATCTGGGGCGGGTTCTCGAAGGCCCCGTCGTCGGTGACCTTGTACCCGGTGGGGATGATGGTCCCGCCCGTTCCCCTCGGGCTCAAGGCCACCTGGGGGAAATCCGGATCGAACCAGGGGCTCTTGTCCTCGCTCTTCAGGGCGCCCTGGAGGCGCTCCACGTCGGTAGTGAGCAGGATCAGGGCCTTCTGGAACACGACGAAGGCGCCGGCCCGGGAGCGCGGATCCCGGGAGGCCCGACCGTAGCCGGGGAAGTCCTCGCCGTAGGCCCTGGCGAAGGCGTTCTGGAGGGCGGCCTCGTCCCGCTGGTTCGAGCTGTCCCTGCCCACGCCTCGGGGGTCGAGCTGGACCAGCTCGCCGGCCCGGAGTGCCGGCACCGCCAGGGCCAGGAGCAGCAGCGAAGCGCGACCGACCAGGGGCAAGGGGTTCCCATCCTCTCGGCCCGGACTGCCGGGCCCGGCCCTTCCCTCGATCCGCATCGTGGCAGACCACGGGAGCCAAGACCAATGGTAGGCGCAGGGCAGGGAGTGTCAATCCTGGCATGGGCCGGGGTACGATGGCCGGGTCCCGATGGATCGAGCACTCCGTCACTGCTGCCGGCTCGCCCTGGTCCTGGGCGTGGTCTCGGGTTTCGCCTCGCTCGGCTGCGGGTCCTCGTCCTCCGGCACCCTGCGGGAGCCGGGGGAGCCGGTGGGAGGGGCCGCCGAGATCGCCTCGGCCGAGACCCGCCTGAAGCTCTCGTTCCGGATCGAGGTCGATCCCCTGGCCACCGAGTACGGTCCGGACCTGCTCCGGGTCTTCGCCACGGTGGCCAGCGACGGACCCGCCGACGTGTTCCCTCCGGCTCCGCCCTTCCTCCGCCTCAAGGTCTTCGAGGAAGGGGGGGACGAGCTCCTGGCCCTTCCGAACTTCATGCGCCCGCGGCCCGAAGGGCTCTTCCCGGTGAGCCTGGAGGCCGGGGAGAGGGTGGAGGTCGGACCCATGCCTTCGGCCTGGTTCGACCTGGATCCGCGCCAGATCGGGCCCGACCGGAGTTACCGGTTCGAGGCCGAGTACCGACCCGGGCCCGAGGGTGCGGTGATCCGCGAGACCCTGGTCGCCAAGCCCCTCGAAGGTCGTTCCCTGTGGATCCCCGATCCCATCGGCCCGACCGATCCGACCCGTCCCGGTGCCCGGGTCCCGGCGCCGCTCAGGGTTCTCGATACCCGGGGACGCATGCGCCGGTACCTCGAGTGGAGTCCCGACGTCGGCTACATGCTGGCTCCCACCGGCTCCTGACCCCCGCCCGCGAGCGATGACCGGACTCCCTCCCGAGCTCTGCGAGCGCTATCGCGTCCTGGCCACCCTGGGCCGAGGGACCTTCGGCATCGTCTTCCGGGTCCAGCGGGTCCGGGACGGAGCGGAGCGGGCCCTCAAGTGGATGGAGGTCGGCGATGCCCGCCGCTGGGAGCGAGAGCTCGAGGTGGCCCTCGGACTGTCCCATCCGGCCCTGATCCGCTGTGACGATGCCGGGGTCCGGGACCAGGGAGCCTTCCTGGTGATGGAGCTGGCGACCTCCACCCTCCGTCAGGTCCTCTTCGCTCCGGGCAAGGGAGAGCTGGTCTGGACCGCGCTCCTCCGGGTGGGCGAAGGCCTTGCCGCCCTCCACGAGGCCGGCGTGGTCCATCGCGACCTGAAGCCGGAGAACGTCCTCCTCACTCCCGAGGGCGCCAAACTCACGGACTTCGGCCTGGCCCGGTGGCTGGGTCGGGAAGACCTGACCCGCACCGGGCTGGTCCAGGGAACGCCCGCCTACATGGCGCCCGAGCAGGCGAGGGGAGAGCGGGTCGGACCTCCCGCCGACCTCTACGCGTGGGGGATCATGGTCGCCGAGGCCATCGAGGGAACCCCCCGTCATGCCGGGAGCGACCCCGGCGAGGTCCTGGTCCGGCGGGCGAGAGCCGCAGCCGAGCCGCTCTCGCCGGCAGCCGTCGCCCGGACCGATCGCCGCCTGGTCTCCCTGGTCGAGACCATGCTGCGGCCCGATCCGGACGAACGCCCGGCGAGCGCCCGGGAGGTGCTGGACCATCTCGCGGAGCTCGGACCCGCGGCCTTGCGTCCCTCGAAGGCCGCCTCGGGCGCCTTCCAGGCTCCCGACCGAACCGTGGCCGGTCGGCCGGGCGAGGCTCTGCCCTCCACCCTGCCGCGGGCGAAGACGGCCCGGGCCCGGTCGCTCCGGCATCCCGTCGGGCGGGGCGCGGCCGGGATCCTGGCGGTCCTGGCCCTGGCGGGTGGACTGGCGGCTGCGAATCGATGGCGCTGGTCGAGCCCTGGGGGCAACCCGGAACCCGGGCCCGGTCGGGGTCCGTCCCGGAGCGGGGAACCCGGGGCGTCGGAGCCGGCAGCCGGGGATCCGGCCGCCCTCCTCCGGCAGCAGCTCGATCGCTTGCCCTGGCTCCTGGTGACGCCGCTCGGGAGGGTGGTCGAACAGGACGACCGGGGCCCGGGACCGGGCGAGGAACGGCTGCTGGATGCAGGATGGCGACGTTTCGATCTGGTCCTGGGGGCGGTCCCGGATCTCGTGGCGGTCTACCGGAAGCGGGTCCGGGGCGAGCCGGAAGCACCGTTCGAGATCGAGGCCCTGGAGCGGTTCGATGCCGAGCTAGAGGCCTCCGGGCTGCCGCCGTACGCGGCCGCCCTCCGGGACCTGCCGCCGACGGCTCCCACGATCCGGTCCGAGGGCAGCTCCGAGGGACTCTTTCGGCTCTCGGACGATGGCATGCGTCACCCGGAGACCCTGGGCTGGGCCGGGATCGCCCTGCAGGAACTCTCGGCCGCATCCCGCCACCAGGAGAAGCTGCTGAAAGGCCTCGAGGACCAGGAGGTCCGCAAGGACCTGGATTCCGGGATGCAGGCGCTCGGACGCTTGGAGCTGCGAGGACTCTTCATGTTCGAGAGCGCGGTCGGTTCCAGCCGTAGCCGCCCCAAGCTCTTCTCGCTCCTGGGTCCGGCCCTGGAGGCGACCCGGAGGGGGCTCGCCGCGTTGGGTCGGGCCCTGCGGGCCGGCGAGCCCGGCGGCGAGGTGGTCGCATGCCTCTACCTGCGGGCCCAGGGAGGTTCCCGGATCCAGTTCCTGGGGCCGCTCGCCACCGAGATCCCGGCCGATCTGCTCGGCGGTCGGGTCGAGACCCCGATCGGCTGGCTGGCGGAGGCTGCGATCCGGAGGGGCCAGCGCTACGGCCTCTCCCATCTGGGCGGTCTCACGGAACTCCGGAGGCTCGCCCACGAGGAGCGTCGCCGGGCCCTGGAGAGGGCGATGGAGGAACCCTCTCCAGGTGTCTGGGGTGCCTATCGCGTGGTGCTGGCGGCGGAGGACCTGGTCGAGAGCTTCACCCTCGACGTCGCCTCGGATCCCGAGGCGTTGGCCAGGGTCCGGGCGCGCCTGGCTCTGGTCGAGGCCAGGCTCGGCGAAGGGGGTCGGATCCGCAGGGCGCGGATCGAGGCTACCCTCGGCCGCGGTCTGGCCGCGATTCGCTGAGCCTTGCCTACAGCGATTCGCCCACCCCGTACCGGGTGGTGGCCGCCTGGTACAGCGGCCCGGCCTCGACCTGGAACTCGGTGAGCCGCCGGATGCGACGGTCCTCGTCGGGATGGGTCGAGAGCCACTCGGGTCCCCCGCCTCCGCCCGAGGCGGCCTTCATCCGTTCCCAGACCCTCGGCCCCTCGGCCGGGTCGTAGCCGGCCCGGGCCATGAGCGAGAGGCCGAGGCGGTCGGCCTCGTTCTCGTTCACCCGGCTGTTGGGGAGCACCACCCCGACCTCGGCGCCCAAGCCGACTGCCGCCAGGAGCGCAGTGCGGGTCGTCGGATCGAGCTTCCCCGACTTGTCGAGGGCGAGCTCCGAGAGGGCCGTGACCGCTGCCACCCCGAGCTGGGCGGTGACCCGCTCGTTGCCATGGGAGAGCAGGGCGTGGGCGATCTCGTGCCCCATGACCGCGGCGACTCCGGCCTCGGTGGCGCAGACCGGGAGGATCCCGGTGTAGAAGCCGATCTTGCCGCCGGGCATGCAGTAGGCGTTCACGGTAGCGTCATCCTCGAAGAGGGTCGCTTCCCATGCGAACCCTTTCTGGTACTCGGCGTAGTGGCGCTTGGCCTCCGCCACCAGCCGGTCGGCCACCCGCTTCACGAGCTCGGCCTGCTTCCCGGTGGCGACGATCTTCTTGGTGGTGCGCTGCTCCTGGTAGGCGGCCGCCGACTGCGAAGCCAGCAGCGCCTCGGGGAGCAACGCCACCTGGGTCCGTCCCAGGGCATTGCGGCTGGTGCAGCCGGTCGTCACCTGGGAGGCCCCCGCCGCCACCAGGCCCGCGGCCAGCCATGCCCCGACTCCCCGTACCCCGCGACTCTTCCCGGTTCGCCTCGCCATGGCCGTCCTCGCTCCCGCCCCGGCCCGGAACCTCCGGGTCCGATCCAAGGTAGCGGACCGGGAAGGCTCCGGCTACGTCCGTGTACCCTCGCCCGGGAGGCCGTTGAATGTCGCGCTTCGCATCGCTCGCCGCCGCCCTCGCCCTGGTGCTTTCCGTCCCGGTCCTGGCGGCTCCTCCTCTGGTGATCGCCCACCGGGGCCGGGGCGTGGACCAGGCGACCAATCCCTACCCGGAGAACACCCTGCCGGCCTTCGAGGCGGGCCTCGACGAGGGCGCCGACATCCTGGAACTCGACGTGCAGTTGGACCGGGACGGCCTCGCCATCCTCTGGCACGACGCCGACGTCGAGCTCCAGGGCCGTCGCCTTCGCATCGAGGAGGTGTCGCACCGCGAGCTCCCGGTCCGGCGCGGACCGACCGGGATCGAGGCCAGGGTGCCCACACTCCTCGAGGTGGTGCAGCTGGCGAAGCGGCGCATGCCTGCCGGTCCGCAGGACCCCAAACCGCTCGACATCGAACTCAAGGTCCACCGCCCCGACGAGGGGCCGCCCCTGGTCGCGGAGGTGGCGCGCCTGCTCCGGCACGAGGCCATGGTCGACCGGGTGATCCTGAAGAGCTTCGACGAGGCCACCGTGGTGGCCCTGGAGGAGGCGCTCCCCGGAGTCGAGACGGGCTTCCTGGCGCGCACTCCGCACGAGGTCTGGACGGTGGTCGAGCGCCGCAACCGGACCGGGCCGGGGCGCATCGAGTGGGCCATGCCCGGCCGCGGCTTCGATCCCACCCGGCTCACCCACAAGGGTCTCGTGTCCCTGGCCCACGCAGACGGCCTGCGGGTGGCGGTCTGGACCGTGAACCCCCGCTGGCAGATGTGGATGCTCCTGGCCGCCGGGGTGGACGGCATCATCACCGACCGTCCCGCCCTGGCCCGTGCCCTGGTCGGCCCGAGGTAGGACCCGGTCGGCGGTCAGCCCTCCGGCCGGGCTCCCCGGTGGTGCGGTGCCAGGCGCCACGGGCTCCGGCCCGAGGCACCCCAGGCAGGCGAGAGCCGGAGCACCGAAGCCGCCCCGGGGCCTTCCCGCTGCCCCTTGAGCTCGACCTCGAGCCGGGGCGGGTCCTCCTCGCTCCACCGGAACCGGGCCGCTGCCAGCCCTTCGGCCGCGATCGGCTTCCCGTCCCGGAGCAGGCGTCGGCCGGCACCGTCGAAGCGGTACTCGACGGGGCGGAAGCGCAGCGCGGTGGGGTCGTTCCCCAGGTAGGAGCGATAGAGGGGAAGGCGGATCGCCTCGCGCCAGACCCCCGGGGACCGTTCCCCGGCAGGGAGCACGTCCCCGGGCAATGCCCGTTCCAGGTCGTTGGCCAGGGTGGTGTGGAGCACGAGGGTCGCCCGCAGCAGATCGGCGACCTCCTCGACCTGTTCCCCCTGGCGGGCGGCGGCGCTCCACAGATCGACCGCCAGGCTGCCGAGCAGGCAAGCCAGGGCGAGTCCGAAACAGAGCTCGACCAGGGTCAAGCCGCCTCGCCGGGCGCGGGTCCCGGGGCTCCGACCGGAGCGACTCATCGCGGACCTCCGGGTGTCGGTCCCCCCGAGGCGGGCTCCAGGAACACGAAGGGATCGTGGGCCGCCTGGAAGATCTCGTAGGCCCGCCCGCCGCCGACCACCCGCACCCTGAGCACCAGCAGTTCCTCGGTCGGCAGCACCGAGATCCTGAGTTCGCCGCGCAGCCCATCCCGCTCCCGCACCAGGACCTCGTCCCCCGAACCGTCGGAAGGCAGCAGCCGCCCGCCCGCCAGCGAGGCGCGCCCTTCGGCCAGCAGCTCCTGGGCCATGGTCTGGAGCCGGAGCATGGCGGCCGAGACCGCCAGCCTCCGCCGGGCACCGTGGAAGAGGTCGAGGACCGGGAGGAGCGCCACGCCCAGGATGGCGAGGGCCACCACGATCTCGGCGAGCGAGGCTCCGTATCGCGATCTCACGACCGGCCGCCTTCCACGAAGACCGGTACCGGCGAGACCGCGAACACGTAGGCCCCGAGCTCCCGCTCCTCGAGGGCGGCCGAGGGCGGGAAGGGCACCCGCAGGCCCGGGTCGTGGAAGAGCGCTCCCTCCAGGGCCAGGCTCCCGGGATGCGGCTCGGGCACCAGCAGCGAGCCCACCAGGGTCGCTCCCGGCGCGATCCGGATCCGGCCCATGGGACCGCCTTCGGGAGTCCCCAGCATCACGATCGCGGCATGCGCCTTGCCGACCACCTCGACCGGCGCCCCCAGGCTGACCAGCACCAGCCGGTTCGAGGTCTCCGAGAGCGGCTTGCCGAAGTCCTCCAGGCGCACCGGGGCGGGACCGGTGACCAGGACCGTCCTCCCTTGCAGCTCGCCCCGGAGTTCCAGGGATCCCTCCCCAGCCGGGACATGCACCACGCCGTCGAGGACCGCGTTCCCGGCCTTCCACCGTGTGAGGAGCTCGGAGCCGGGCGCCATCTCGAGGTGGACCCGGGAGAGGAAGGCCGGGGCCGAGAGGCGCGCCGCCCAGGGAGCCAGGGCCATGGCCTCGGGAGTGCCCTCGACCAGGATCCGCTGGGACCAGTGGTAGTTCCAGATCCGATCCAGGGCGCGGCCCTGCTGGGCGAGCAGTTCGTAGCCGATGGGCTCGGCTTCGGCGGGACCGGCCGCCGCCAGCCGGGTGGCGAGCTCGCGGCGCTCGGCCGCCATGCGGTCGAGGACCGCCGCCAGGTCGAGGTCGCGGAGTTCCCGGGGCTCCTCCACATGGTGGAAGCCGGAGAGCACCGCAGGGGTGTCCTCGGGAAGGCGGGGAGTCCGCGCCTCGAGCTCGGGGCGGGGGTGCACCGCGGCGGAGAGCTCCCGGAGCCGATCGGCGGTGGCACCGGTCGCCGAGTCCGCCAGCCGCGCCAGGGCCTCGGCCGTCTTCCCATGCTCGTCGAGGAGTTGGTGGCGGCGCTGGTTGGCGAGCCGGGGATCGACCACCGCGTCGACCCGCCCCAGCCACAGCGCCACCTGGTCGAAGGGCCGGGGCGGGGCCGCAACGACGACCCTGATCTCGTGGGCCGCCGAGCGGTAGCGCCGCACCGCCAGCCCCTGGGCCTCGGCGGTCACCAGCACGTCGATCTGGAGGAGGGCGGTCCACTCCTCGCCGGCGACCGGGTCCTCGGGGGGGCGCGGCGAGAGGATGCGGATCCGGTGGGAGTGGACCGTCCCGATCGCCACCGGCTCGGCCAGGTCGGGATCCTCGGCCGGGCCGTAGGTCGGGCTCACCCGGATCGCCGGGGGATCGACCCAGGCACCCAGGTCGAGTTCGGAGAAGGGGCGATCGAGGTTCTCCCGGAGGGCCCGGAAGAGCTTCGAGCCCGGTTCGTTCATGGAACGGGTGAAGGAGAAGAGCAGCTCCTCGCAGGCCGATTCGGCCTGGAGGCGGGCCAGGTCGGCGAGGTGTCCGTGCTGGACCTCCGAGAGGGTGGTCCGGGCCATGAAGAAGTGCAGGCTCGCCAGGAAGGCCAGGAAGGCGAGCAGGCCCAGCGCCCCGAGCAGGCTGCCCTGGGCTCTGCGGCGATCCGTCGGGCGCGGGGAAGGCCGCGGGGTTCGACCGGTCGGGAAGGGTCCCACCGGGTCAGCGGAGCTGGGGGGCCCGGGCGAATTCCTGGGAGAAGAGCTGCTGGGCCGAGGGACTCGGGTTCCAGGTGGGGAGCGACCGGTTGGGCGAGTACTGGCTCCCGATCAGCATGAAGGAGACGTTCTCGGCCAGCTTCTCGGGCGCCCCGGCCCGGGAATAGGTCGAGGGATGGGCCGGAGTGCCGGCGCCCAGGGCCTGGTCGAAGCCGCGTCCGAAGTCGAAGCCGCGGCTCGACTCGCAGACGTGGTGGCCGACCTCGTGGACCGCGGCGTGGGTCGAGATCCGGTATTCGCCCCCGGCGTTGCCGGCGAACAGCCGGATCCTCCCCGAGGGAGGGATGGGCGAGCCCGTCATGCGGGAGCTGGGTCCGCTCCAGACCCCGAGCACGCCGTCCCCCGCCGAGTAGGTGAGTTCGACCGAGCGCAGCCCGTTCAGGTGCCGCTGCTTGTCGTACTGCTGGAGCGCGAACTCGAGGCGACCGAGGTTGGTCGGGTTCACCGCCGGGCCGAAGATCTGGATCCCGTACTGGGCGCCGAGCTGCTGGGCGGACTGCGAGGAGGCCTGGGGCGCGGGCAGCTGGGGCGCCGGGCTCTGGGGAGGGGCGCTCCCGGCGCCGTCGGCGGCAGGAGGGGCCTGGGAAGCGGGAGGCGCCGAGGCCGGGGTCACGCCTCCGGCACTGGGGCAGCTCCCCCCGCCGCCGCCCACGGTGGCGATGGCGAGGACATTCCCGTTGGCGTCGACCAGGGCGACCTTCTGGCCTGGGGTGACCTGGCAGCCGGCCAGGGCCAATGGGAGGAGGAGCGAACCGAGGCGAAAGGAGCGGAAGAACCGCGAAGCATGCATCCGAAGACGTCCAATCCCCTGCGTCCCGACCGACGACCTCGCCTTCCAGGACGCCCGGAGGAGGGGGGAGGATAGAAACGCGACCCACGGACTAGGATCCAGGGGGTCATGCCGTCGACTCCCCGCCTCCATGCCACCGCCGCCGCCGGGTTCGGGTCGACCGGCGCCCTCTACGAACGGGCCCGGCCGGCGTATCCGCCCGCCACCGTGACGCGCCTGGGCGAAGTCCTCGGCCTGGTGCCGGGGAGCACCCTGGTGGAGCTCGGGGCCGGGACCGGCAAGATGACCCGGCTGCTGGCTCGCCCGGACCTGAGGCTCATCGCCTGCGAGCCTTCCGCCTCCATGCTCCGGGCGATGCCGGCCGGGATGCCTGGAGTGTCGGCGGTGGCCTGCCTGGCCGAGGCGATCCCGTTGCCCTCCGGCTGCGCGGACGGGGTGGTGGTGGCCCAGGCCTTCCACTGGTTCTCGGCGCCCGAGGCCCTCTCCGAGATCCACCGGGTGCTCCGACCTGGGGGGGTGCTCGCCCTCTGCTGGAACGTCCGGCATCTGGGCGCGGAAGCCTGGGCGGACGCCTTCGGGGACCGCCTCGATGCCTCCCGCGACGAGGCCCCCCGGTATGCCGCCGGTCGCTGGCGGGAGGCCTCGGCCTGGGGCCTCTTCTCTCCCCTGGTCGAGGAGTCGGTCCGGCACGACGAGGCGATCGCTCCTGCCGACCTGGTCGACCGGATCGCGTCCGTGAGCTGGGTGGTGGCGAAGCCGGAAGTCGAGCGACGGACCCTGCTCGCCGATCTGGCAGAGGTCCTGGCGACCCATCCCGGGAGCCGGGGACGGTCGGTGCTCGAGATGCCCCACCGGGTCGACCTCTTCTGGTGCCGGCGGGGGTAGGTGCCCTCGACCGATACCCCCCGGTCGGTCGGCGGCCGCGGCCGGACCCAGGGGCCGGGACATTCCTCGACCTGTCCCAGCGGTGTCCCGCGGGTGTCCCACCCCTGTCCCGGGCCTGTCCCGGCCCCTGTCCCGCTCCTCCGGGGAGCCGGGACCCCGGGCTGGGTGCCGCTCCCGGAGCGGATCTCGGGTGGTGTGCCGAGGCTGGCACCGGCCTTGCTTTCTGGTTCCTGTGCCCCGCCCGGAGCGGGGATCGGAAGGAGAGCGGGATGCGCGGAGCGAACCGGGGATGGACGGTCGGGATGGCGGCGGCCCTGGTGCTGTCGGCCGGGGTGGCCCGGGCCCAGGACGACGTCCTGGGGATGGGCGAGGGCAGCGGGGCCGGGGCGGGCGGGGCCGAGGCCCCGGTCGAGGCCGGCGTGGTCGGTGCCGAGGCCGGTGTCCCCTCGGCCGGCGGGCTGGTCTTCCGCAAGGTCGGCAACCCACTCGACGAGACGGTGTTCGCGGCCGGCGACACCATCGAGGCCGTGCTCCCCCGGGAGCTCGCCTCGGCCACCCTCGAGGTGGTCGATCCCCGGAGCGGCAAGCTGGTCCTGACCCGGGAGTTCTCCGGGAGTTCGGTCCGCTTCGAGGCCGACCTCCTCCCCGGCAAGGGGACGGGCCGGGGCTACTCGGTCTTCGCCACCACCGCCAACGGCGACGCGGCCGCCTTCCACCAGGAGATGCAGAAGCAGAAGGGCAAGCGGAAGCTGCCCACCGAGGCGATGGACGTGGTCCTCGACGAGCCCAGCCACGGCGACCACCGGGCCTGGAGCCAGCGCTTCTTCCACGGCGCCGGGATCGGCTACGACGTGGCCGTGCGCTCGGGCGGCGAGACCCTGACCGGTTCGCTCCTCCGCCTCGACACCCCCAACTGGCTCTACTTCTCCGGCCACTACCCCAAGGGTTCGGGGGGCACCCTGGGCGGGGCCGACGTCCGCCCCGACGTGCCGGGCGCCCCCGACGCCTGGAAGGGCAAGCTCGAGGTCCTGATCATGGCCGCCTGCTACGCCGGGGACCTGTGGACCGGATCGAACCTCGAGGGCATCGACGCCGGGGCCGGGATCGACGGCCGGCTGTGGTGGGAGCGGTTCCGGGGCACCCTGCTCGCCTACCGCGGCTCGGCCCCATCGACCGGGGCCGACCGGATCGCCCGCCGGTTCCTGCAGCTGGCGGCCACCATCAGCCGGGATCCCGACACCGACAAGGAAGGCTACAGCCGGGCCCTGGCCAAGGCCTGGATGAAGGCCAACGGCGAGATCCGGGCCACCTACGCCACCGCCATCGACGCCTCCGGCAACTACTACTGGTTCGAGCGGGGCGTGCCCAAGGTGATGCCGATGTCCAAGTGGCAGACCGGGAACGACGCCGCCGTCGCCTACCAGACCCACCTGGCCCCCGGTCTCTCCAAGATCCGCTTCGAGCTCGCCAAGCTGAGCCCGTTCCGCCCCGCCACCAAGGCCGAGCTGCAGGGCACTCCCGCCTACCTCGAGCTGATGGCGGATGGCGAGGCCGTCAAGGTCGCCGGGTCCGCCGAGGCGCTCTCCGCCAAGGTCCTCGAGTGGTGGCGCTACGAGCTGCACGTCTACTTCGAGACCGACCTCCGCCTCCAGGAGACCGTGTGGGCGATGGCCGAGGCCAACGGCAACGTGAAGCCCGGGGTCGACGAGGTGCTGGCGATGTGGACCCCCAGCCAGGAGCACCGGAGCGAACTCTCCGCCTGGCGCCAGGACCACGGCCGGCGGGGCCTGGACCTGATGGTCGAGAAGGCCAATGCCCGGAAGCTGGTCGAGAAGGCGATCTCCAAGGAACTCCTGGTGATCGAGATCGACGAGCTCTTCACCGAGTGAGCCCGAGGGCCGGGAGCGACCTCCCGTGTCCGCCCCTCCCGGGCGGACCGGGAGGTCGGCGCGTCCGGGGGCCCGGGCTCGGGCTCAGGCTCCCCGGCGCACGTCCTGGATCATGCGGTCGAGCCCCTGGAGGAAGGCCGATCGGTCCTTCCGGGCGAACGGCTCCGGTCCCCGGGTCTGGGTGCCCGCGTCGCGCAGATCCTTCAGCAGGTTGCGGGTGGCCAGGGCGTCGCCCACGTTCTCCTCGGTGAAGGGGCGCCCTCTGAGCCCCAGCACCCGGGCACCCTTGTCGATGCAGCGGGCCGCCAGCGGGATGTCGCCGGTGATCACGATGTCGTCGGGGCCGGCGTGCTCGACGATCCAGTCGTCCGCCAGGTTCTCCCCCTTGCGGACGACCACTAGCCGGAAGGCGGGATCGTCGGGCATCCCCATCCAGGAGTTCGCCACCAGGATCACGGCCAGCCGGTAGCGCCGGGCGACCCGGTAGATCTCGTCCTTCACCGGGCAGGCGTCGGCATCCACGTAGAGGTCCAGCATGACGGCCCGGGGATGGTACGCCGTCGGGGCCCGGCAGGGAGATCCCGAACCTCGGATCGGGAACCTTGGGCGGAGCGGATCGGTCCCACGGGAGAGAACGAAAGGCTGGCCCCCTTCGATGCGGTCCCTGGCACCCTTCTCGATCCTCGCCTCCGTGGTCCTGGTCGGCGCCTGGCTCGCACCGCACAAGGAGGACCGGGCGGGGGGCCTAGCTCCCGCCGGGCCTGGGAGCGCTTCCTCGCCCGGGAGCGTCTCGGGCCGCCTGGGTCCGGGCCCGGGGAAGGGACCGGGATCGGGATCGGGATCGGGATCGACCGCGGCGGCCCCGCCGGAACCGATGGCCGCCTTCGACGACTTCGTGGTCCCGGCGCCCCGGGCCTGGGTCGCCACCCCGGTCGGCCCCGCCGGCAAGGAGCCGAGGAAGAGCGCCCTCGACGTGGTCGAGGTGGTCCGGGAGCTGGACCGGGCGAGGAGCGTCGAGGCGGTCTTCGTGATCGACGTGACCGCCAGCATGGGCTGGATCTTCGAGGACGCCCGGGAGCGGGCCCTGGCCTTGCTGTCGCTCCTGGAACGGACCCGCACCCAGGGGGCCAGGGTCCGGGCGGCCCTCGTCCCGTATCGGGACCGCAAGGACCCGCGCCCGGTGCACACCGGATTCATGAGCGACTGGAAGGCCCTGCGGGAAGCCTTCGGCCAGCTCCGGGCCGAAGGCGGAGGGGATGCTCCCGAGGACGTGCAGGGGGCCTTGGAATTCGCGCTCGGCAAGCTCCCCTGGTCGGCGCCCTCGACCACCACCGAGCGGGTCCTCTACCTGATCGGGGACGCCCCCTCGCAGCGCTACGCCGACCTCCCGCATGTCCACCAGTACGGCAAGCGGGCCCGGGAGATGGGCGTGAAGATCCACGCCTTCAATGCGGCCCGCCCCAAGGGTCGCCTCCTGCCGCTGGTCGAGCGGGACTTCTCGGTGCTGGCCCAGGCCAGCGGCGGATCCTACGAACGGATCGAGCCGATCCGGGCCGAGTCCCGGGACGTCGCCCTGCGCCAGGCCCGGAAGTCCGCCCCGAAGCCGCCGGCCCGACCTTCCCCTGAGGACGTGGACCTCGAGTTCCGGGACGCGGACTTCGGGCTCTGAGGCTCGGAGCCGGCTGGTGCCAGGTTCACGGTCCCTGACCACTCACGGCACATAGAGCCGGTCGAGCAGAACCCGCACCCGGGCGGTCCAGGCCTCCGGCGCCGAGCCGAATCCCACCAGGTAGGTGGCGATCGAGCTCTGGGTCCGGTACCAGTCCAGGAAGACCCTGACCGCCGGCGTCGCCCGGCCTGCCGCGACCCCGGCTTCGAGCCGGGTCAGGACCGCCTCCCCCAGGGCCTCCAGGCGGGTCCTCTCGGTCGCCTCCAGGATCGGCTCGACCAGGAACCAGTTGAAGAGCGTGTAGGCGGCGAGCCGCAGCCGGGCGGCCTCGATCTCCGGCTCGTCCCGGGTCGGATCCCCTGCCACGGCCCTCCGGGCGGCAGCCTCCCAGAGGCGGGGGTGGAGCCGGGCTCGCCTCTCGGGGTCGAGTCCGGGCGTCGAACCCACCGGCGAGCGGGTCACCATGGTGAGCCCGACCAGGGCGAGCGAGAGATCCTGCCCCGGATCGGCCAGCTGCCCCGCCTCCAGGGCCGCCAGTACCCTGTCGATCCAGCGCCCCGAGCCTTCCCGGTACCAGGCCCCGCACATGGTGGCGATCATCAGCAGCCGCCAGTTCTCCGGCAGCCGGTCGAGGAGCCGCACCCGCTCTTCGTCCAGGGCCTCGGCGATCACCGAGCCGATCTGCTCGACCCGCTCCAGCAGTTCGCCGGGGTCGTGGCGGTCGAGTGCACCCCGGGGCCGGAAGGCCGCCGGGATCGATCCCAGGCCCAGGTCGGTGACGAGCATGCCGTGGTCCACCGCCAGGTGCACCATCGACGGCAGGATCCGCCGACCGAGGACCCGCTCCAGATCCGGCACCGAGGGCCCGCTCGGCCCGTTGGCGGCCAGCCACGCGTCCATGCACGCGAGCATCCGACGCAGGCGCGGCATGAAGGCGGGCGAAAGGTAGTCCTCGGCGATCTCGGCGAGGTGGCGGCTCTTGGAACTGCCGCGCAGCGCGTCCGCCAGCGTCCCGTCCTCGCCGCGATGGGACCGCACCACCTCCTCGACCGTTTCGAGCAGCTCGAGTTCCGTCTCGGCACGCAGGTCGGGCACCGCCACAGCCGGGGGAAGGCGGGGAGCCGGCCCCCCGGCCGGGTGGGGGCGCACCCGGAGGCCGATCGCCCCCAGAGCGGCTACGATCCCTGCGGCCAGGAGCAGCTTGACGGGCCTTCCCCGCCTTCCGGTCCTCGGCCCCGCCCTGGGCCTCCTCGACACCGGTGCGAGCAGCCGGTCCCGGGCCGCGGCCCCCACCGGGCGACGACCCGGGTCGGGATCCATGAGGGCC
>CAYOHP010000141.1:0-16716 GCA_964403795.1 uncultured bacterium
CTGTGGGAGCCGGGGGCGGGCAACCGCCCCCGGCTACCCGACGAGGCGTAGCCCGTCCGCGAGCGAGGGCCTTGGCCCGAGCTGCAAACAAAAATAGGGCTCCGGGCGAACCCGGAGCCCTGCACACGCGTTGGGGATGGACGTGTCGGGGATAGACGTATCGGGTTGGTAGGGTTTCTCTTTTCGGTTTCGGGGTCGGTTGTCAGTGACTCCGCTCCAGCCGGGACTTCCGGTCGGGAGCGGGGTCGGGAACCTCATAACCAAGACCGGTGCCAGATCGGCGAGGGCCACTGGATGCGGGGTTCGGGGCGGAGGCGCGGAAACCGCTGGCTACCCTCGGGACCACTCCGGGCGATCACTATCCACCCGTCGCGCGCATGGGGCGCGACCCTCTACCGGGAGGCGGCTCCTACAGGTCTACGCGGCGGTAGGGGGCCACCGGGTCGAGGGCGATGTGGAGGCACCACTCGAAGGGCGGAGGTCGGGTGCTGTTCCCCGGCTCGCCCGAGAGCACCGACTTCTGACGGGTGAGGGTGCCCTTCAGGACCGCGTCGGTGGCGGTGCCGGCCGGGATCTCGTCCAGGATCAGGCTGCCCGCGAAGCTCTCGCCCCGGGAGCCATAGCCGCCGTTCCAGGAGACGATCGCCGCCTGGATCGGTCCTTCGACCTCGAGGCGCCCGTACCCGGTGAGGATGAGGAGGTCCTCGTCGGGGTTCTGCACGGTGGCGTTCTGGATCGTCATGTCGCCCATGCAGACGATCGAGAGTCGCCCCTTCAGGTTGCGGACGTTCACCACCAGGGCCTCGGTCGGGTCCTGCACGTACATGGTTCCGGAGGGAGGCGGATCCCGGTCGAGGAAGGCTGCAGCCTGCTTGGCCCCGCCCTCGCCGATGAAGCGGTAGTGGGCCTTCCAGGGCTGTTCCTCGGCCTCCAGGCGCCGGACCCGCTTCTCGAGTTCGTCGCGGGCCTGTCCCGCCACCTCGATCAGCAGGTCCTGGAATTCCTTGTAGGCGACCATGACCTTCTCGATCTCCGCGGCGTTCTGGGCAATCAGGTCCCGGACTCGATCGGTCGCAGCGATTGCCCGATTGATGTCGCTTGCAGACTGCGCCTGTGCCAGCGCCTGGAGCTCACGGACGATGCCCTCGATCTGCTGGTCGCGCTGGAGGATGGAACTGACGGGTTGCGTGATCAGAGTGGGAAGATCGAGCTTGGCCAGATCGATCTGTTCTTCGGCCGAGAAGAAGATCACGGGATTGTCGAAGAGGTGGAGCTGGGCGGGCTTTCCGGTGGTGTTCGCCTGGTCCGTGCGGAAGACCTGCCAGTCCTGGGCCGGCCAGCTGGCGATCGTGGACTGGAGTCGCTGGATCAGGCCCTGCACATCTCCTGGCATCCCGAGGGATGCCATCTGCTGGAAGATCGGGATCATGTCAGCCAGGGATTTCTTCCTGACCCTAAGAGACTTGGCGAACTCCTCGATGGTGCGGTTGGCATCCCCGTCGAAGGCGCCCTTGCGGAGTAGGGCATCCGGGTTCCGCAGGAAGAACGTGCACATGTCGAGGGGGCGGGGCGGCGCCGTGAGCACGGAGCGGAAGCCGTACTCGTCGGTCCGGTCCACCCCCGAACTCTTGGGGCCGCTGACCGTGGTCGAGAACCGGACCACCCCGACCGCTTCGTAGGGGACCCGCTCCTCGCGCTGGATCCCGATGGCGGCCCGCCTCACGACCTCGATCTTCACCCCGTACCCGAGCGAGTACCCCGGGATCCGTTGGACCTCCCGGTAGGTATGGACCAGGTCGTCGGGGATGATCTGGAGGGTGGCTCCTCGGTCCTGGGCCCGGAAGAGCTGGTAGGCGGCGTGGTCCCGGTCGTTGGCGTGGATCCGCAGGTAGTGCGCCGCCTCGGTGATCGCCATCTCCGCGAACTCGGCGCATTTCTCGTTGTAGATGGCCTTCTGGCTCATGGCGGTGACGCCTCGGCTCCGGGCGCTCATGCTCATGGCCAGGACCGCCATGACCACCAGCAGGGCCGCCACCGCGAACAGGATCGTCCCCGAGCCGTGCCGACGCCGCGCCCTGCCGGTCCGACCAGACTCCACGCTGCCTCCTCGCAGGGACTCCCTCGAAGGGACCCTGTCGTAGGGTGAGACGACCCCCTCCATTGTCGCGGCAGACGGGTTCCGGCTCAAGCCGGGATGGGACCGAACCCGGTCAGGCTCCGCTGGCGGGTAGGCCGCCCTGATCGCTCGACCCGTTCCCTCCGATCGGCGGGGGAAGGCTCTGAGTCCCGTCACGAGCGAGGGCCTCGGTGGCCCACGAGGCCGACGGTGTCCCCACGGCCGGCGAACCGGCGGCCGCCGGCTCCGGGGCGTAGCCGAAGAGCAGGGTCCCGGCGCCCCGGACCGCGCCTCCCACCAGGCGGGCTGCGCCTCCGAGCAGGGCCCCGGCTCCCCTCACCACGCCGCCCAGCACCGCTCCGATGCCGCGGATCAGGCCGCCACCGAAGCAGCCGGTGTTGGGAGTGGCCAGGGCCAGGAACAGGCCGAACACGAGGGTCTTCGCGAACCGGCGACGGCGCCGGGACGAGTCGGGCTTCATCAGGACCTCCCCGAGGGCGGGGACCTTCCGGGGAGGGCCTATGCAGGGAGCCTGCCATCATGGGAGACCACGGGAAACCAGCATGGGAAGCGGATGGGCGAGGATCGAGGGAGAGCGGGGAGGGATCCGTGGCTACCGGGGAGGGATCACTTGCGACAGAAGGTAGCCAGGCGTCGAGGGCCGGGGCTGCCGGATCAGTTCCCGCCCTGCTTGAGGGCACCGAGCCCGATGGCGGAGGTGCCCGCCGCCGCGCCCTGGGCGGCACTCGGGGACACCAGGCTGGCCGAGGCCGCCGGGGTGTTGTTCACCAGCGGGCGTCCAGTGGCGGCACCGGCCGCACCGCCCACCATGCCGCCGATCCCACCGCCGCCGCCTCCCATGGAGATGGCCGCGGTGACCAGCTGGATGATCGCCGTGATGAAGGGTCCGCACCCGGTGTTGAAGGTGACACCCAGGATCAGGACCGCCAGGACCGCACTCTTGTGCTGATGTCGCTGTCGCCGCCGCATCGCCGCTCCCTCCGCCTCACTCCCCGTTTCCGGGTCCGCCGAGTCCTCTGCATGCAGAGCTCCTGCCAAGGGTCGGAGGCGGGCCATTGGAGCGGGCATGGCCCCATGGGGAGGGGCGGGTGTGAATCTCCGCGTACACCCGGGTGGATACCGGAACACACTTGCGTGCAGTCCAGTATCCACCCGGGCCTCGGGCCGGGATGCCTCTCCTCGCGGAGGTCCCCGCCGCCTAGGCTCCGCCCCCGGAGGGCAGGAGGCCATCTTCTCCCGGCCGGGAGACGAGCCCGACCGAGCCGAGCGCTGCGCTCGGGTCTTCACTCTGGTACGGGAAGCCTCCCGCACCGTTCACCAGGCCGGTCGCAGAGGGTCCTCCATTGGCGTTGGGGAGCAGATTGCCGAGCCCGCTCCCTTGGCCTCCGGTGAGGTTCCCCAAGAGGCTCGTCAGGCCGCCTCCGTTGCCGCCCGTGAGATTGCCGAGCAGGCTGGTGAGGCCACCTCCGCCCCCGCCGGTGAGGTTACCGAGGAGGCTCGTCAGGCCACCCCCGCCACCTCCGGTGAGGTTCCCGAGCAGGCCGGTCAGCCCCCCGCCACCTCCACCGCCGCCCAGCAGGTTCTGGATCAAGGGTCCCAGGATCGGGATGTTCCCGAGGAGCCCCAGGATTCCCTGGAGCCCACCTCCGCCGGGCGGCTGCCCGGCTGGTTGAGCCCCCGGGATCGTCGAGGTACCGCCTGGGGTGAGACCTGGAGTCGTCACGGGATTGGTCGCACCAGGGACGGAGGTCCCGGTTGTCGGAGCCCCGATCCCGGTCACTCCCGGGGTCGAGGTTCCCGTACTGGTCGGTTGGGCACCGACCGGCAATCCCAGCAGTCCCACCAGGATCGCCGTGCGTATCACCCCTCGGAGCCGCCTTCCCGGCGGTCCCTGGGGTCCTGGTCTCGAGTTTCGATCCATCGCTCCGCCTCTCTCGTTGTGGGGCAGATCGGTGCGACCCGCGTCGCGGCGCGCGCTGACCCATGGGCAGGAGGCAAGCAAGGAGAGGTCCAAGAAGGAGGTGGGCGGACGGACCGGCACGAGGCTCGATCGGTGTGGATCCTACGGGGTCCACCCGCGAATCCCATTAGCCACCGGAAGCGCTCGGCGAGCCCCGGATCAGGGGGTCGGGGCAGCCGGGGCGGGCGGGACGTAGGGGATCGGGTTCCAGAACGGGTGCGAGACCCTGCTGGCAACCCAGCGTCGGCTGACCCCGCTCACCAACGTGGTACGCCGGGTCGCGTCCCGTTCGTTCATGGGCTTCGCCATGTCCTCTTCGGGGATCGACACCAGGGTGAAGATCACCGCGGGTGCGGAGCGGATCTCCTGATCGGAACGGGCCGGCTCCGTGGGGTTCTCGATCCGGAAGTGGACCAGCTCGAAGGAACCGCTGAAGGCCCGCTCCTCGCCGTTCCCGATCCTCCGCATCACCTTGCCGGTGGCGGCGTCGAACCGGTAGAGGACGTCCTCGAGTTCCAGCGGCACCCATTCGGGGGCGTTGCTGGCATCGGCGCAACGGGAGAAGAGGAGGGCGCTGCCGTCGTCGGCGATCCGGATCGGGTGGTTCGAGTCCTCGTAGATCCCCTGCAGGTCGCGTTCCAGGCTGAGCGCCACCACCAGGTTCTCCTGCAGGCTCTGGACCTTCACGTCGGTCGCCTTGCCCTTGCGGGCCGACGAACTCCAGAGGGTCCAGACGATCCCCATGACCGCCAGGCCGATGGGGACGAAGACCAGGGCCTCGACCATCGTAAAGGCGCGGCGTGCCCGGAAACGCCTCACCGCTGCCTCCAGTGGAAGGGGTCCTCGATCAGTCGCACTCCCACGTAGAAGCGACCCTCGTTGGAGACGGGATCGGTCCACTGGACATGGACGGCCAGCCTCCCGAGGCCGGCCTCCAGCTCGTGGAAGTAGCAGTGCGTCTCCATCTTGTCGATGCGGGCGATGTAGGACTCGAGCTGGCCTTCCGGGGCATCCAGCAGCAGGGCCTCCTCGACGCCGGTCGGGAGCGGCACGTCGATCTCGGCACCTTCCTCCGGTAGGCCCGGGACCCCCGTGGGTGGAGCGGCGCCGGTGGCGCGGGCCTTGATCTGGTCGTAGGGGTGGCCCATCAGATAGGAGAAGACCCTGCGGGCCTTCCGCCGGCCCAGCACGTGGAGTTCGTTCAGATAGGCATCGGTCTGGTTCTGCTGCATCAGGGCGTAGACCGGGATGAAGGCCGCGGTCAGCAGACAGCAGGCGATGAGGATCTCGATCGCGGAGAAACCGGACGATCTGCGGTGCATCGACCCTATCGTGCCATGACCGGGGACTCGGACGCGCCCGAGAGCCAGGGTCACCGCACCTCCTCTTCCAGGGGAGACGAGAGCCGGATCCCGGAGGATGGATCGCCTTCCGGGAAGGGCGTGGCTTCGAGTCTTGCCCGCTGGTTCCGGGACCGTTGGGCGATCACGGCATCGTGTTCCTCCAGGATCCCGATCGATCCCAGGATCCAGGTGCGCGTGCCTGGTTCCAGGCCGATCGGGTCCACCGACCTTCCCGAGGCCTCGGAGAGGGCCAGGGCGATCCTCGCCTGGTCCAGGGCAGGCAGGTCCCTGAGCTCGCCCCGACGCGCCCTCCAGGTCCGGAGAATGCGCTCCGCAGGGGCATCCTTGAAGAGCTCCTCGAAGAGGGTGACCAGGGCGTTGCGGTATCGGAGCGTGCCCAGCCGGGATCCCGAGGGCACCGCTGCGGCTTCCAGGAAGTCCAGGCGGCCCGACTCGAGCCGGGGCCCGTCCAGGGCCGGGGTCCTGCGGAAGCGCTGGAAGAGCCAGCAGATCTCGGCTCCGACCATGGCTCCGGCCGGATGGGCCTCCGCCCCTGCGAGGAAGAGCTCGGGATCGAGATAGCCGAACCAGGAGAGGCCGAGGCCCCAGCTCGAGTGCATGGAACGATAGGCCACCAGCGCCGCCAGCTCCCGGTTCTCGGGTTCCTCCCGCACGGTCCGGGCGAGCGCCACGATCCCGGCCGCAAGGTGATCGGCCCCCTCCCGTGCCCATCTCGCGTAGCCGCGGCGGGACTCCGCGTCCGGGGCGACCATCAAGGCCAGGTCCTCGGGCCGCAGCCCCGGGAGACGACGGGTGAAGCGGACCACTTCCGGGGGAACTTCCTCATGGGGGACTCCCCGTCCGGCCTCCTCCAGGACGACTCCGAGTTCGATCCCGAGCCGGTGGGTGGCTTCCAGGTTCCGGACCGCGGTGGCCAGCCAGCCGCGGGCCATCGGTCCTGCCAGTCGCTCGAACTCGGGGCCGTGGCGCGAGGGCCACGGCTCGGGTGCCGGGCTCGGTCCCAGCTCCAACCACGGCGAGAAGGGCTGGCCGGTGCCCAGGGCCCGGTAGCGGCGATCGAGATCCCCGAGCGCCTTCCTGAGGCCCTCGGGGAGTCCCTCCGGCTTCCCCCCGGAACGGACCCAGGCGTGGAAGCGCGACGCCGCCGGGAGGTGGGCCAGGGTCGAAGGCCACGTCTGGGGATCGCCATCGAGCAGCTCCCGGGCCTGGGGATCCGCCTCCGCCTCTTCCATGGGTACCGCTTCCCCGGAGCGGGAAATCCAGGTGTCCGGGGCGCGATCCAGTTCCCGACGGGCCGCTTCCAGAAAGTCCGGTCCCAGCTCCGAAGGGACGGCGGGGTCGCTACCAGGGTGGGAGGTGCCGGGATCGGAGGGAATCGCCGCGCTGGCGATCGGGCCGTCGGTGTGGCCGAGTCCCCGGTACCAGGCGAACCCCGCGATCAGGCCTGCGACCAGACAGGCCCCCGTCACCCGGGGCCAGGCGCTCCGGCCCTTCCGGCCAGATGTCCGCCCGCTCCGCGTTTCGAGCGGGGTGTGGCTCCCGCTCCGTTCCCCGGGAACCGGCAAGGCCCTCGATCCTTCGACCGGAGCGGGGGCCTGGGGTCGGGGCAGGGGCAAGGGTTGCCCGTCCAGCAGTAGCCGGATCTCCCGGGGGCCATGGGGGCGCTCGGCCGGGGACCTCGAGAGGCAGGCCAGGGCCAGCCTCCCCACCGGACTCCCGGGTGGCGTCCTCCTCAACTCGGGAACCGGGAGTCCCTCGCCCTTCAGGAAGCCCTGCAGTTCGTCCGGACCGAAAGGGCGTCGGCCCTCGAGCAGCGAGAAGAGGGTGATCCCCCAGGCGTACCAGTCGGCGGCAGGGGTCGGAGCGGAACCTTCGAGGAGCTCCGGGGCCAGGAAGGCCAGGGTGCCCAGCACCATCCCCTCGGCGGTCCGGGTCCGGGTCGGATCCCAGACCAGGTCGAAGTCCAGGATCACCGCCCTCCCCTCCGGGGTGACGGCCAGGTTGGAAGGCTTCAGATCCCGGTGCACCAGGCCCTGGCGGTGGACCGTCTCCAGGCCGTCGGCGACCTGGAGCATGGTGGCGAGGACGTCCAGCCCGGGTGGGGGTCGGTCGAGGGTCGTCCCCTCGACGTACTCCATCACCAGATAGGGGCCGGCGGGGGTGAAGCCGTGGACGTAGAGTTCCATCACATTCCGGTGCTTCACCCGGGCCAGGCTGGCAGCGGCCTTGGTGAACCGGGCCCGGAGGTCGGCATCGACCTCCGCCTGCAGGATCTTCACCGCCACGGCCCGGTCGAGGGCGAGATCGCGGGCCAGGAAGACGGTGCCGATGGCTCCCTGGCCCAGGGGGCGGAGGGGTTGGTAGGCCGCGAGCAGCTCCGGGGGGAAGGCCTCGAGACGGGAATCGGGCATCGCTACCTCGCGGATCCCCCGGGGGAGGCTCCGGCGTCAGCGTACGCCCATGTGCTATGAAGGGTCAGCATGAAGCCATCTGCCGCGAGAGTTCCTGTTCCCTTCCCGGGGTCGTCCTGGCTACGATCCCGCCGAAGCGGGAGGACGGCGGCTTGAACTTGGCAGACTCGGCCTTCGAGCTCCTGGTCCACCGACGCGGCGCCGAGACGCGCAAGATCCGGCTGCCCGGCGAAGGGGACATCAGCATCGGGAAGGACCCGTCCTGCACCCTGGTGCTCGACGACGACAAGGTCTCCCGGCTCCACGCCACCCTCCGGGCGCAGGGCGGGTTCTTCGTGCTCGAGGACCGCTCGTCGTTCAACGGGACCAGGGTCAACGGGACCCAGATCCATACCCACTTCCTGAACCCGGGCGACGAGATCGAGATCGGCGACTCGAGCCTGCTCTTCCAGAAGGCGGGTTCGCCTGCTCCGGCCCAGAAGTCGGAACTGGCTCGCGAGCGGGGTGCCGGGGCCTACAAGAACGTCCTCGACGTGCTCTCCACCCTGCTCTCCCGCAAGGTGGGCGAGTCCGAGGTCTTCGAGCGCATGCTCGACGGCCTGCTCACCGCCTTCGACGCCGACCGGGGCGTGGTCTTCCTCCCCGGGAAGCTGGCTGGCGAGTTCGTGGTCAAGAGCACCCGGTTCCGGGGCGGCGCCGCCAAGGACCAGGAGCCGATCAGCCAGACCCTCATCAAGCAGGTCGCCAAGGACGGCAAGCCCCAGCTGCTGACCAACCTCGAGACCGAGGAGCTGAAGAAGCAGATCGGGAGCATCTCCTGCAAGGTGCGGTCGATCGTGGCGGCACCGCTCCCGCTGGTCTCCGGGCCCGGGGTCGTCTACCTCGACAGCGCCCTAGAGACCCGCAAGTTCGAGGACGGCGACAAGGAACTGCTGCTCGCCTTCGCCAATGCCGCCGGCAACGCCTTCAAGGTCTCCGAGGCCACCGAGCGGATGGCCGAGATCCAGCGTCGCGAGGTCGCCGGCCAGCAGCTCCTGGGGCAGTCCCCGGCGATGAAGGCGGTGATGGGCGAGGTCTCCAAGGCCGCCGCCACCGATGTCACCGTCCTGGTGGTCGGCGAGACCGGCACCGGGAAGGAACTGGTCGCCCGGGCCCTCCACCGGGGCAGTCCCCGCCGCCGCGGCCCCTTCGTGGCCGTGAACTGCGCCGCCATCCCGTCCGAACTCGTGGAGAGCGAGCTCTTCGGCCACGAGAAGGGCGCCTTCTCGGGTGCCGACGCCAAGCGTCTGGGTCGCTTCGAGCTGGCCGACAGCGGCACCCTCTTCCTCGACGAGGTCGGCGAGCTTCCCATGGCGGCCCAGGGCAAGCTGCTCAGGGCCTTGCAGGAGCGGGTGATCGAGCGGGTCGGCAGCGGCATCCCGATCCCGGTCGACTTCCGCCTGGTGTGCGCCACCAACGTCGACCTGGGGAACGCCGTCAAGGACGGCCGGTTCCGCGAGGACCTCTACTACCGGATCGCGGTCTTCCCCCTGGCGCTGCCTCCCCTCCGGGATCGGGGCGACGACGTCTGCCTGATCGCCGAGGAGTTCCTGCAGAAGTACGCCCACGACTTCCGGCGCAACATCCGGGGACTCGACGACGAGGCCCGCAAGGCGCTCCGGAGCTATCCCTGGCCCGGGAACATCCGGGAGCTCCGCAACGTGATCGAGCAGGCCGTGGTGCGGTGCGACGGGGACATGCTCTCGGCCCAGACCTTGCTCCCTGCCATGGGCAGGCTCTCGAGCTTCGGATCGAGCGGCCTGCACGCCGCGGGCGCGGCCGCGGCTGCCGCCGGCGGTGGCGGTGGAGGCGGCACCCCGATCGATCGCTACCCGCCCCGTTTCGACGACGCCCGCAAGCAGTTCGAGAAGGAGTTCCTGACCCACAAGCTCGGGGTCAACAAGGGGAACATCAAGGCCACCGCCGAGGCGGTCGGTCTCACCCGCCGTGCCCTGTACCTCAAGTGCGAAGAGTACGGCATCGACTACACCCAGTACCGCTGATGGGCCCGGGGTGCGGGACGGGCCGGAGGAGCGAGGGATGACGGGTGGCATTCTCGAGGGCAAGCTCGGGCTGGTGATGGGCGTCGCCAACCGGCGCTCCCTGGCCTGGGCGATCGCCGAGGGTTGCCACGCGGCAGGTGCCCGCCTGGCCCTCACCTATGCCGGCGAACGCCTCGAGAACGAGGTGCGGACCCTCTCCGAGGGGCTCTCCGATCCCCTGGTACTTCCCTGCGACGTGGCCAGGGACGAGGAGATCGCGGCCGCCCTGCGACGGATCGACGAGGTGTTCGGGGGGCTCGACTTCGTGGTCCACGCCATCGCCTATGCCGAGCGGGAGGACCTCGCCCGGCCCTACGTCGAGACCACCCGGGCCGGCTACCACGTCGCCCAGGACATCTCGGCCTACTCCCTGGTGGGGGTCTGCCGGGAGGCCGCGCCGCTCCTCGCCAAGCGGGGAGGCGGGTCGGTCGTGACCCTCAGCTATGTCGGGGCGAGCCGGGTGGTTCCGGGCTACAACGTGATGGGTGTTGCCAAGGCGGCCCTGGAAGCCAGTGTCCGCTACCTGGCGAACGACCTCGGGCCTTCCGGCATCCGGGTCAACGCGGTCAGCGCAGGGCCCGTGAAGACCCTGGCCGCCCGGGGCATCCGGGACTTCTCGAAGATGCTCGAGCAGCATCGGGAAGAGGCTCCGCTGCGCCGGAACATCGAGCCGTCCGAAGTGGCGGATGCCACGGTCTTCCTGGTGGGGCCCGGGAGCCGGGCGATCACCGGCCAGGTCCTCCACGTGGACGCCGGGTCGAGCATTCTCTAGTGTCCCGTTCCCGAAATCCGCCCACATTCTACGGGCTCACTCGACGCCGGCCGCCGCCGCAGCTCCTTGAAGTGCGTCCAGCACTCCGGCGTCGCTGCGACGACGGCGGGCGCCGAGTCGCTCCGCATTCAAGCGGGCGGACTTCGGGAACGGGACACTAGTTCGTCTGCAGCTCACCCCAAGGGGTTCGCTCGCGGGCGGGCTCCGCCTCCGCGGCTCCCCCGGGGTGAACCCGGGGCGCTTCGGCTTCGCCCGGGCTAGGCCGCCTGGGACCGCACGAACTCCTCGATCGGGTCGGTCTCGGCGTCGACCCCCAGCAGGGCTTCGCTCTCGATCGAGAGCACCCAGCGGCTCCGACTCACGTAGTCGGCCAGGGAAATCCGGGTCTCGGGCGAGAGGGAACCGGATGCCTCCAGGTCGCGACCCAGACCTTCCGCCAGTGCGGCCAGCCGCTGGTGCTCGGCCCGGAGCCGGCCTTGCAGCCAGGGCTCGAAGGAGAAGCCCCGGTACTGGACCGGAGGGACCGACAGGATCTCGGCCCGGGAGCGGTGGATCTGGGGGGCCTTGGCCCGGAGATGGGCCCGCAGCGGCCACAGATCCTCGGGGACCGGGGTCCGGCCCGTGGCCGCCGAAGCCAGGATGCGCTCGGCGGCATCCAGGTAGAGTCGGATCCTCAGGTTCTCGTCGAGTAGGCTCTTCGAGGTCTCCATCGGCCAATTCCTCTCGTCCTGGGGAGGATATCGGCAGATCCGGGGCCGCCGGCAAGGGGGGAGGGGCGGCCGCTCAGTCCTCCGGGCTTCGCCTAGACCTCGAACCCCAGTTCGAAGCGGGCCACCTCGGTCATCCGCTCCCGGGACCACGGGGGCTCGAAGACCAGCTCCACCACGGCCTTGGTGACGCCGTCTACGGCCCGGACCTTCTCCTCGACCTCGCGGACGATCATGGGAGCCACGGGGCAGCTCGGAGCCGTCAGCGTCATGCGCACATAGACCTCGCCGTCGGGCAGCGAGCCCAGGGCGTAGATCAGGCCGAGGTCGTAGATGTTGACCGGGATCTCGGGATCCCGGACCTGGCGCAGGGCCTCGACCACCCGGCGTTCGAGTTCGTTGGTGGGGGCCGGGGGCTCGATCTCGCCGCCGGAGGAGACTCCGCTGGCCTCGGTGGCCCACGGGCCGGAACCCAGGGGTCGGGAACCGTTGCCTCCGGGGGGACCGCCACGTCCGTGCTCGCTCATGGTCAGGTCCTCGCTACTCGGTCTTCACGGGCTCGGCCGCCCCGGCAAGCGCGGCCCGCAGGGTGTGCCAGGCCAGGGTGGCGCACTTCACCCGCATCGGGAACTCGCTCACCCCGGAGAACACGGCCAGCTTGCCGAGTCCGGGCTGGGAGTCTGCGTCGGCCTTGCCGGTCACGACTACGTGGAAGCCCTCGAAGAGGGTCTCGATCTCGGAGCGGGAGAGACCCTTCACGGCCTCGGTCATGGTGGAGGCCGAGGCCTGCGAGATGGCGCATCCGGCACCCTCGAAGCGGAGGTCGACCACCCGGTCGCCTTCCACCCGGACGTGCACCTTGATCTTGTCGCCGCAGAGCGGGTTGTGGCCGTCGGCGCTGGCGGTGGCATCGGGGAGCGGGCCCTTGTTGCGAGGCCGCTTGTTGTGGTCGAGGATCACCTCCTGGTAGAGGTCCTCGAGCTCGGCGTCCATCCCGGCGGTCCGTCAGAGGCCCAGGACGCGTCCCTCGGAGAAGGGCCGCTCCTTGCTGATCTTGTCCTGGAGCTTCATCAGGCAGTCGATCACGGCTTCCGGGCGGGGAGGGCAGCCGGAGATGTAGAAGTCGACCGGCAGGATCTCGTCGATCCCTTGGACCACCGAGTAGGTCCGGAACATCCCGCCCGAGGAGGCGCAGGCTCCCATCGAAATGACCCACTTGGGCTCGGCCATCTGGTCGTAGACCCGCTTGGCGGCCTCGGCCATCTTGTAGGTCAAGGTCCCGGCCACCAGCAGCAGGTCGGCCTGGCGGGGCGAGAAGCGGGCCACCTCGGCACCGAACCGGGCCAGGTCGAACTTGCTCGAGGCCGCCGCCATGAACTCGATGGCGCAGCACGAGAGCCCGAGCGGCAGCGGCCAGAGGGAGTTCTTGCGGGTCCAGTTGATCACCGCGTCGACGGTGGTCGGGATGAAGCCGCTCTCCATCTCGCGCTCGCCGACATGCACGTCCTTGGTGACGGTCAGGGGGCGCACGGGGGCCAGCTTCACGGCAGGGCCACGGGCATCGGCGGCCGGCTCGGGCATGTTCGGCTTCCCTCTCTCTCCACGGGTCCGGGAGCATGGCTCCCGGGCCCATCCTACCCCAGCCCCGGGTGTCCGGGGGAGGTCCTCATGCGAAGATCCTGTGCACGTCGGACAGCGCCTCGGCGAGCCGCTCCAGCTCCTCGGCGGTGTTGTAGAGGGCGATCGAGGCCCGGGCCGTGGCTGGCAGGCCGAGCCGCTCCATCAGGGGCTGGGCACAGTGGTGCCCGGTCCGGATGGCGATCCCCCGCCGGTCGAGGATGGTCCCGATGTCGTGGGGATGGGCTCCTTCCATGACGAACGACAGCACCCCCGACTTCTCCGGGGCGGTCCCCACCAATCGGAGCCCGGGTACACCCGAGAGCAAACGGGTGCCCTCGGCCAGGAGCTCCCGGTCATGGGCAGAGATCCGGTCCCAGCCGAGGCCCGCCAGGTAGTCGAGGGCCGCGGCCAGGCCTACCGCCCCGGCGATGTCCGGGGTCCCGGCCTCGAACCGGGCGGGGGGCTCGGCGTAGGTGGTGCCGTGTTCCAGGCTGACGGTCCGGATCATGTCCCCACCCCCCTGCCAGGGGGGCATGGCCGCGAGCAGGTCGAGGCGACCGTAGAGCACGCCGATCCCGGTGGGACCGAAGACCTTGTGGCCGCTGAAGGCGTAGAAGTCGGCCCCCAAGGCCCGGACGTCGACCTTCATGTGGGGGACGGCCTGGGCCCCGTCCACTAGCACCAGGGCGCCGACCCGATGGGCAGCTTCCGCCAGCCGGGCGATCGGGTTCACGGTGCCGAGCGCGTTGGAGACGTGGGTGACGGCCATGATCCGGGTGCGGGGCGAGAGCAGGCGGTCGAGCGCCTCGAGCTCCAGCGACCCGTCGTCGCGTACCGGGAGCACCCGGATCCCCGCGCCCCGCTCGGCCGCGATCATCTGCCAGGGGACGATGTTGGAGTGGTGTTCCATCGTCGTGAGCAGGATCTCGTCGCCGGGGCCCAGGTTGGCCCCGCCCCAGGCGCGGGCCACCAGGTTGATGGCCTCGGTGGTTCCCCGGGTGAAGACGATCTCGCGGGTATCGGCGGCCCCCAGGAAATCCCGGACCGTCTCCCGGGCTCCCTCGTAGAGCTCGGTCGAACGCTGGCTCAGCCAGTAGACGCCCCGGTGGACGTTGGCGTACTCGGAGGTGTAGAGCCGCTCGACGGCCTCCAGCACCGGTCGGGGCCGCTGGGACGAGGCCGCACTGTCGAGGTAGACAAGCGGCTTGCCCCGGACCGTGGACGCGAGGATCGGGAAGTCGGCCCGGATCGCCGCCACGTCCAGCCGGGCCGGTGCCTCCCTGCCTTCCCCAACCGGCGCGACCATCGGGAACCTCACCCGAACCGGGCGCTAAAGAGGCCCTTCAGGGCCTCCCTCAGCTCCGGCACCGGGACACGGTCGAGCACGTCGCCCGCGAAGGCCTGGATCAGCAGGCGACGGGCCTCGGCCAGCCCGATGCCGCGGGAACGCAGGTAGAAGAGGTGGGTCGGGTCGAGCGCCCCGACCGTGGCCCCGTGGGCGCACTTCACGTCGTCGGCGTAGATCTCGAGTTCGGGCTTCGAGTTCATGTCGGCGGTCCGCGACAGGAGCAGGCTCTTGGCCTGTTGGTTCGAGTCGGTCTTCTGGGCTCCGCTGCGGACCAGCACCTTGCCCCGGAACACGCCGGTCGAGTCGCCGTCGAGGACCGCCTTGAAGACCTGCGTGGAGCGACCGCCGGGAAGGGCGTGGTCGAGGAGCACGTGGTTCTCGACGTGCTGGTCGCGGTCGCTGGCCGAGACGCCGGCCAGGTCGACTCCCGCCTCGGGACCGGTGGTGACGATCCGGGTGTCGTTGCGGACCAACCCGCCGCCCAGGTTGGCGGTGAGCGAAGAGAGCTTCGCCCGGGGGGCGACCTCGGCCCAGAGTTCACCGAGGTGGCGGGTGCCGAGTCCCTCGCGCTGGACCTTCACGAGCGAGATCTCGGCGCCCTCGGAGAGCGTCGCCTCGGTCACCCCGTCGACCAGGACCGGTCCGGATCCGTCGCCGCACCAGCTCTCGACCAGGGTCGCCCGGCTCCCGGTACCGGCGATCACCACGTTGCGCAGGTAGCGGGATCCGCTGCGGGCCAGGAAGACCACGTGGATCGGCTCGGCCACCACCACGCCGGGATCGAGGCGCAGCACGTAGCCGTCCTCGGCCAGGGCGGTGTTCAAGGCCTGATAGGCGTGGCGTTCCTCGGGCTGGCGAGCGCCCACCGCACCGGCCGACAAGCCGCTCCCCACCAGGGTCGACAGCGGTGCCAGGGTGGCTCCTTCGGGCAGCCGGCCGACTGCCGAGAGCTCCGCCGAGAACCGACCGTCCACGAACACCAGGAGGTGTCCTGCCCACTGGCCAAGCCTCCAGGGAGCGAGGTCGAGACCGGCGGCCGAGGCCGACCGTGCCAGGTCGAGGAGGGGCGCCGCCGACAAGCGACCGAGGGGGGTGTAGCGCCAGCCCTCGTCCGCCTTGGCAGGGAAACCATGGTCCCGGATCCAGCCCAGGGCCGCGCCCCGCGACGACCGGCGCCACTCGGGCTCGGGACCCCAGCCGGATGCGGCCAGCACGGCCTCCACCGCAGCCAGGTCGGGCTTCGACCGGGGATCGGCGGACTTCACGGCCGGGAGCCCTTCGCCGGCGCCTGGGCGGGAGCCGGGTGCTCGGCGATCCAGCCGTAGCCTCGGGCCTCGAGCTCGTGCGCCAGCTCCTTGCCGCCCGAGCGCACCAGGCGCCCGCCGGCCAGCACGTGGACATGGTCGGGGACGATGTAGTCGAGCAGGCGCTGGTAGTGGGTGACCACCACGATCGCCCGGTCGTCCCGTCGGCTCTTGTTCACGCCCTCCGCCACCGTCTTCAGGGCGTCGATGTCGAGCCCCGAGTCGGTCTCGTCGAGGACCGCCAGGCTCGGCTCGAGCAGCGAGAGCTGGAGCACCTCGTTGCGCTTCTTCTCGCCGCCCGAGAACCCTTCGTTGACCGAGCGGTTGAGGAAGCTCTTGTCCATCGAGAGGTCGGCCATCCGGCTCTTCACCAGGGAGAGGAACTCCATGGCGTCGAGTTCGGGAAGGCCACGATGGGCCCGGATCGCGTTCACGGCGGCCTTCAGGAAGTAGCTGTTGGAGACCCCCGGCAGTTCGACCGGGTACTGGAACGCCAGGAACACGCCCCGCCGGGCCCGCTCCTCGGGCTCCAGCGCCAGCAGGTCCTCGCCCAGGTAGGTGACGCTGCCCTCGGTCACCTGGTAGCCCTCGCGCCCGGCCAGCACGTTGGCGAGCGTGCTCTTGCCCGAGCCGTTGGGACCCATGATCGCGTGGACCTGCCCGGCAGGGATCACCAGATCGATCCCCTTCAGGATCTCCTTGCCGTCGACCGACGCGTGCAGGTCGTGGATTTCGAGTATGGCCATGGATCCTCCGCTCATCCGACGGCGCCTTCCAGAGAGACGCTCAGCAGCTTCGAGGCCTCGACCGCGAACTCCATCGGGAGCTCGCGGAAGACCTCCTTGCAGAACCCGTTCACGAGCAGCGACATCGCATCCTCGGCGTCGATGCCGCGCTGCCGGCAGTAGAAGAGCTGGTCCTCGCTGATCTTCGAGGTCGTTGCCTCGTGCTCCACCTGCGAGCTGCTGTTGCGCACGTCGATGTACGGGAAGGTGTGTGCGCCGCAGCGGTC
>CAYOHP010000142.1:0-16490 GCA_964403795.1 uncultured bacterium
CCCCAGATCGACGAGCTGGTGATGAGCCAGCCGGCCCAGAAGATGGCGAGTTCCCCCGAGGTGGACTTCAGCGCCCTGGCCGACAACGCCTTCGAGGGCTTCGGGCCCAGCTCGGGCGAGGTCGACTTCTCCAGCCTGTCCTCGGTCGGAGACCCGGTGGCCGGAGGCCAGAACCCCTTCGAGAGCATGTCGCTCGCCGACTTCAGCGCCGCCGACCTGGGTGGGGCCACGGGTGAGGTCGACTTCTCGGCCATCGCCGACGGCGCCAGCCTGGAGGGGCTCGAGAACTCGATGGACTTCAGCGGCCTGTCCTCGCTCGAGTTCATCCCGCCGCCCGAGGCCCGGGGAGGGGGCGGACCCTCCAAGGACGGGTTCGACCTGGGCGGCGGCGGGACCGATATCTACGACCTCGATGGCGACGCCCTCGCCTCGGGCGACGAGGAGCTGCTCAAGGCCAGCCTCCTCAACTACAAGCCGCCCAAGCGCTGAGCCCCTGGGTCCTGGGGGCACTCCCGGGTCCTGTCGGGACGTGATCGACCGCTTTCGTCCCGACAATTGTCAGGTTTCGGGCGCGACCTGCCGATGGGTCTCCTGACGGGGCGGAGCCGTGTCCGACCCCCCCTTCGGGAGGAGCCAGAGCCGTGAACAGGAATTGGATCGCCGGCTGCCTGGGAGCCACGGGACTGGCTCTGATCGGGTATGCGAGTTTCTCCGAGCCCACGCCCCGGAGCTTTGGCCCGGACCTCGCGCTTCTGGAGACCAATCCGGAAGACGTGGAAGGCGAAACCCCCCTGTTCGCGCCTCCGGCGGCCGACGCGGTCGCGGGCTTCGCCATGCCTGCCGCCGGCGGCGGGTTGGGCGGGGCGCCCACCCTCGCCGGGGCACCCCGGATCGACGCTCCCGCGGGCGAGGTCGGACTCTTCGACTCCATCCCGGCATCCCACTGGCTCGTGGAGGCGCTCGAGAAGGTCTATCCCGGCGGGATCTCGCGCCTCGATCGGGGCGAGGTCCCCGGCCCCATCACCCGTTACGAGCTGGCTGTGGTCCTGGCCCGGGCCTTCGAGGCGTACCGGTCCCAGGGCGGGGCCGGCCGGACCGATCCGGAACTCCTCGAGAAGCTCGGGAACGAGCTCCGGGGCGAGCTCGGGATCCTGGGCGTCGAGATGGCGGGCCTGACCCGCCGGGTGGGCGAGGTGGCCGGCCGGGTGTCCGACCTCGAGACCGGTGCCGGGACCCAGGTCCGCCGGACCGAGGAGCTGGTCAAGCAGGTCGAGGAACTCTCCCGCAAGCTGAAGCAGGAGGAGGAAGGCCGGCTCCTGCTGGCGAGTCGGGTCGAGGAACTCTCCGGGAAGGGCGATCGCCTCGAGGAGCGGACCAAGGCCCAGAGCGAGGTCCTCTCCCGGCTGGTCGTCAAGGTGGCGGTCGCCGATGCCGGCGGCCGGACGCCCGGATCCCCCGCCGACGGGGAGGCCGTCAAGCAGCTCGGGGAACGGGTTGCCAAGCTCGAGGCAGCCGGGACCGGGGGCGAGGGCGCGGCCCAGTTCGCCGACCGGATCCAGCGCCTGGAGCGCCTGATGATCAAGGTCTACCGGGAGCGGTCCGAGGCCGGTGGCCAGACCGTCGACGAGGGGCGGCTCGAGAACCTGCGACGCGGCATGGAGGAGCTGTCCCGGAAGGTCGAGGGCTATCGCCGGGACGCCGCCAACGGGGCCCGGGTCGACACGGCCGCCCTGGACGGGGTCAAGAACCTGATGAAGGGCTTCCTGGGCGACTTCGAGGCCCGCCTGCGCAAGGTCGAGTCCGCCCGGTTCTGACCGGGCACCACCTCGCTGGTTCCGGTCGAGACGCCCCTGGGAGTCGCCCGCGACGACCCGGGGCGTCGTCGCGTCCGGGGCCAGGGCGCGGCGGAGGGCGAACCCTGGGCCACCTGGTGGGGTTCCCGTGTCCCACCCGGAGCCTGTGTCCCCACCGGGGATGGCGCCGGGTGAGCCGACCGGACGGAGGGGAACCTCGGTCCTTGGGGGACTAGACTGTCGGGAGCCCGGTGGTGCCCGGATGCACCCCGGCAGGAGGGCTCCCATGGCATTCCGACGCGTCCCCCCGGGCGAGGCCCTGGAACTGGTCCGCGACCATGGCTATCGGCTGGTCGATGTCCGCTCGGTACCCGAGTTCACGGCGGGTCACCCGGCGGGGGCCTGGAACATCCCGCTCATGCACCGGGACCAGGCCACCGGTCAGATGCGGCCCAACACCCGCTTCGTCGACGAGGTGAAGCTCGCCTTCACGCCCGGGGACAAGCTGGTCTTGACCTGCCTGTCGGGAGGCAGGAGCGCCCGGGCCGCGGCCCTGCTCCAGGAGGCCGGGTTTCCCGAGATCGTCGACCAGCGGGCCGGCTGGGGAGGCGAGCGGGATGCCTCGGGACGGGTGCTCACGCCCGGCTGGCAGGATGCCGGCCTCCCGGTCGAGGGCGGAGATGGAGGGGAGCGGGGCTGGGCCGCGATCACCCGGAAGTAGCCGGCGTGATCGCTTCGCCCCGGCTCCCGGTCACCCGCTGGGGGGCAGCAGGGCTCCCAGTTCCTCCATCAGGCCCTTCCACTCGTCGCCCTCCCCCTCGGCCGGGGCCGAGGCGGAGGACCGACCGGGAACCGGGGTGGCGGCGGGCGTGGACGTCGGCCGGGGGGCGGGCTTGTCCGCTGCCGGCTTGGAGCCGGAGCTCCCGTCGGGAGGGGTGAGGGGCTCGCCGTAGAGGTCGGAGAAGTCGGCCTTGGGGCCGGTCTCGACCGTGACCCTGGGGGTGTTCCCGGGCGCAGCCTCGGGAGGCGCGGCCTCGTCCTTGGGGCGGGCGAAGTCCCGCTGGTACACGACCTGGCCCTGGGCATCGTAGACCACCTTGGTGCGGGAGTCCTTGCCGTCCACCCAGCGGGTGAGGGTGGTCTTGGTCTGGGGCTTGATCGTCTCCTGGGAGTAGCCGGCGGTGTCGATCGGCTTGCCGGGCGGGAGGAGTTCGGCCTCGGCCTTGGGGAGCACGGGGTTGTAGTCCAGGATGTAGGGCGTCAGCAGGATGACCAGTTCGCTCCCGACCTTCTGGCGCTGGTTCCGCCGGAACAGGCTCTTCAAGAGCGGGATCTGGCCCAGGATCGGGATCGGGGTCCGGTCGTAGCTGACGGTCCGGTTGATGAAGCCGCCCATGATGACGGTCTCGCCGTCCCGCATGCGCAGGCGGCTGTTGGTGTTCCGGGTGGTGCGGTCGACGCCGAAGTCGTTGATCGTGATGATCGCCTCGTCGGAGACGTCGAGTTCGAGGGACACCGTTCCGTCGTTGTGGATGGTCGGAGTGACGTTCAAGGTGACGCCGATCGGGACCTCCTGGGTGTTGAAGGTCGTCTGCTGGGTGGTCTGCGTCTGGTTGGCCGAGAACTGGGCGGTCTGGACCCGGACGTTGCGGATCTGGCCGATGTTGATGGTGGCCGACTCGCCGTCGATGACGCGCACCTTGGGGTTGGCGATGGTGTTGCCGCCCTGCTTCTGCAGCAGGTAGCTCAGCTGGGTCGAGGAGGTGCTGGTACCGGCGATCGCGTTGCGGAGGCGATCGAGATTCCAGAGCCGGTCCAGGGTGGTCACCGTGAGCGAGGAGTCGATCAGCTGGAGTCCGAGGTCGCGGGCGACGGTCTGGGAGACCTCCATGATCGAGGCGTCGATGAGGGCCTGCTTGCGGCCGATGTCGATGTTCCGGATCAGGTCCCTGAGGAGCTGAACGTCCTCCGGGGTCTCGAAGACGATCAGGGTACGCCCGTCCTCCGAGAAGACCATCTCGTCGGTGTTGAGCCGGTCCCCGATCTCCTGCGGGAGGTTGCCGATGGCGCCCTGGATGTCCGAGAGTTCGATGTGGCTCACCGGGATCCGGGCCGTGATCTTGCGGGTCTTGGCGTCGAGGAGCGCGATCACGTGGTCGAGCAGCCTGAGGTTGTCGGCGGTGTCGACGGCCAGCAGCGTGTTGTTCCGGTCGTCGCGGATCAGCCGGTCCGGGAGCAGCACCGTGTTCAGGTTCTGGTTGTCCCGGATGAAGTTGAGCACGTTCTCCGGAGTGGTGTAGGTGAGGCGGTAGAGCTTCTCCTGGCGGACGCCGAAGGTCGAGCGGGAGTTCGCCTCGACCACGATCAGGGTCGACTCGTTGAAGCGCAGGGCCTTCAGGTTGTTGAGCTGCAGCACCAGGTCGAAGACCTCGCCCAGGGTCATGTCGGCGAGGAAGATGTCGACGGGGCGATCCAGGCCGGTGCGGGCTGCCAGCACGATGTTCATGCCCAGGAGCTCCGGGCGCGACATCAGGATCAGGAAGGCCTCGACCGTGAGTCCGGAGAGTTCGATCGGCTCGGCGAATCGCTGGCCGGCCTTCTCGGGGGGCAGGATCGGCAGGGTCGAGATCATCCGCTCGATGTCCGAGCCGTTGGTGGAGGTGCCGGCGATCTTGACGATCGGGGCGGTCCGGGAAGGACCGGTCGGATCGGCACCTGGAACCGGTGCCGGGATGCCCTGGGCAAGGACGCCCGGGCCACCGGCCAGGCAGAGGACCAGTGCCATCGGAAGTCCCCGGGAGCGCCGGGAACCGGGCCCTCGATCCTCGGTCTGAAGCGGATGCCGCGGGATGGACATGGAACCTCCGTACTCGCCATCGACATCCCGGCGAGCGCTCCTGATACCCTGGTCGCATGAGGGCCGAGGAGCTGGCCGTCCTCAGGGACGGCAGGATCGAGCGGATCGTCGACCTGCCTACCCACCCCTTCGTGGTGGGACGAGGTCGGGATGCCGACCTGGTGCTCGACGAGGCCGGAGTCTCCCGATCCCACGTCCGCCTGGTCCCCGACCCCGAGGGTTGGAACTTCGAGGATGCCGGCAGCACCAACGGGGTCCGCCTGAACGGCCGGACCGTCCAGGGCGGCCAGCTGGGGAGGACCGACTGGCTGGAGGTGGGACCGTTCCGCCTCCAGCTGCTGCCCCCCAGGGCCGGCGGTGGCCTCCGGGAGCCGGGCGCCGTGGAGGAGTTGTTCCTGGCGACGGCTCGGATCGGGTCCACCGGGGATCCCGACGCGCTGCTCGCCTCGATGCTCGAGTCCGCCATGCGCATCTTCCAGGCGGAACGAGGCATGGTGCTCCTGGAGGGCGCCGAGGGCCGATTCGAGCCGGCCATCGTCCGGTCCATCGATCTCGGTGCCGAGGAGGGGAGGACCAGCCAGACGGTAGCCGGGGAGGCCGCCCGACGCGGGGTGCCGCTCCTGATCGCCGACTCGCACGGGTCCGGGGACTTCGCCCATGCGCCCTCGATCGAGGCCAGCGCCGCCCGCTCGATCCTGGCCGCGCCGATGCGCCAGGGCGATGTCGTACTGGGTGTCGTCTACCTGGACGGTCCGGCGGTGCGCAGGGTCTACACCGATCGCGACCTGGACCTGCTCTCGACCTTCGCCCTGCACGTGGCGGGAGCCTGGCGAGGGCGCACCGAGGCGCTGCGCATGGAGGCGAGGGCCCAGGGCTTCTCCCGGCTGGCGCGGAGCGCGGCCCGGAGCGAGGGGAAGGACCCCGAGGGGCTGGCGGCCGCGTCGCCCGCCATGCGGCGCCTGGTGGAGGCCGTCCGGGCGGTGGCCCGACGCGATACCACCGCCCTCCTGCTCGGCGAGTCCGGCACCGGGAAGGAACTGCTGGCCCGGGCCATCCATGACCTCTCTCCCCGCCGGGATGCCCCCTTCGTGCCGGTGAATTGCATGGCCCTGGTGGCGGACCTGGCGGCGTCGGAACTGTTCGGCCACGAGCGGGGCGCCTTCACCGGGGCCGAGGCGGCGCGGGAGGGACGGTTCGAACTCGCCGATGGGGGGACACTCTTCCTCGACGAGGTCGGGGAACTCTCCCTCGAGATGCAGGTCCGTCTGCTCAGGGTGCTCCAGGAGCGGGTCGTGGAGAGGGTCGGCAGCACCCGGAGTCGCAAGATCGATGTCCGGGTGGTGGCGGCCACCAATCGGGACATGAAGGCGGCGGTGCGGGAAGGCCGGTTCCGCGAGGACCTCTGGTACCGCTTGAACGTCTTCCCGCTCGAGGTGCCCCGCCTGCGCGATCGTCCCGAGGACATCCCCCTCCTCGTCGAGCAGTTCGTGGCCCACTTCCGGGTCGAGTTCGGCCGTGCCCTCGAGGGTCCCGACCCTTCCACCCTGGAACTGCTGGTGGCCTACCCCTGGCCGGGGAACGTCCGGGAGCTCCGCAACGTGATCGAGCGGGCTTTCGTGCTCGAGCCGGGGGAGAGGATCACCCGGGCAAGTCTCCCGCTCGAGGTACGCGGGCCGGAGGATCGGGTACCGGTCCCCGGCGGTGAGCTCTCGCTGGGCGGGCTTCCCCGCGATTACCACCGGGCCAAGGATGCCTTCGACCTGGCCTTCCTGAAGCGGGCCCTGGCGGCCCACGGCGGCAACATGACGGCGGCCGCCGACGAGGCGGGGATCCCCCGGAAGACCATCTACCGCAAGCTCAAGGGCTTCGGGATCTCGGTCGAGGACGCGCTCCGGGAGGAGTGATCAGGCCGGGGGCGGAGCGCCGTCCTCGCCGGCCCCTCCGTCCGGACCCTCACCCGTAGGCCCACCTTCGCCCCCGGCTCCCTCGTCGGAGTCGAGGTCGACGGCGTACTTCTGGTGGACGACGAGCTCGAAGTAGCCGCGGGGTCCGATCCGTTCGGTGATCGGCAGGGCTTCGATGGCATTGGCGGAGAGCAGCGTGTTCTCGAGCTGGAGCTGGCCGGCGAAGTCGCGCAGGGCGGACAGCGCCTGGACGCCCGGCCGCGCATAGATCTCCTGCATCTCGCGCAGCGAGAACCCGAGCTTCCCGAAGACCTCCTTCATCTTCTCGGGATTGCCGGAGAAACGTCCGGCCTCTTCGGGAGTCGGCTCCATCTCGAACCATTCCCGGTGGAGGTCCCACATGTCCGAGACGTACTCGGCTTCCAGCTTCCCCTCGTCGTAGTACTGGTAGCCCCAGGCCTCCTCGGGCTCTCCCCAGGTCAGGATCACCTTGGCCGGCACGAACTCGCTGATCCGCTTGGCGAGTTCCTCCTGGGCGAAGAAGCCGTTGTCGGTGAACGAGATCCAGCCCTTGTGGACGTGGGAGAGGTAGAAGCGGAGCAGCGGGGCGCCTTCCGCCGGCTGGTCGGTGGGACGGGCCGCGAACCACCCGTAGGGACGGACCGAGCGCTCGATGGCATCGACCACATAGTCCCGGTTGGTGGTCAGGACGTGATAGCTGTGGACGCTGCCGATCGGCTCGTTGTCGCTCATCGAGGTCCTTCTGCGGTCCGGAATCTCTGCACCGGCTCCTCGTGGGTCGTCCCGTCGGGGAGCGAGAAGAGGAGCTGGAAGGCATGTTCGGTCGCCGGTGCCAGGCCGTCGAGCACGATCCGGTGGCTCAGGGCCGGGGCACCGGGGAGCGATTTCATCCCGTCCAGGCTCCCGGGGCGACCGTACCGCACCGAGACCCGGATCGGGGTGTCCGACCCCACCTCGATGGAGGCTTCCCGCACCGCCGGGACCACCAGGCATCGGGCCTCGAGGTCCCCGCTCCGGCTGGCCGCGCCCCACCAGACCGCCAGCGAGAGCCCCAGCACCCCGAGCCCCGCGACCGCGGCGGCCGGGACCCGGGTCGGAGCCGAAGCGGCATCGTCGGGAGGTGCCAGAGCCGGGGTGCCCACCTGGGTGTCGGGATCTTCGGACTCGAGCGGAGGCGGGGCACCCGGGACCCGCTCCAGGACCTGCAGGATCTCGGCCGCGCTGGCCGGTCGCTTGCGGGGGTCGGCCTCCAGCATGCGCATGATCAGCTCGGAGACCTCCACCGCCAGCTGGGGGGCCGCCGAGGCGAGCGGCGGGATCGGCTCGGTGAGGCGGCGGATGGCGGCGGCCAACGGCTCGCCCCCGGCCAGGGGCAGCTTGCCGGCGGCCATCTCGTAGCCCACCAGTGCCAGCGAGTAGAGGTCGCTCCGGGCGTCGGCACGGCGACCCTGGAGCTGCTCCGGGGCCATGTACTGGGGGGTGCCGACCATGGTGCCCTGGGTGGTGAGGGTCTCGGCCGCAGCGTGGCGGGCCAGTCCGAAGTCGCAGAGGATCGGCCGGAAGTCGGGGCTCACCAGGATGTTGCCCGGCTTCACGTCCCGGTGGACGAAACCCTTGGCGTGGGCGTACTTGAGCGCCCGGGCCACATCGACCACCACCCTCAGCACCTCGTCCTGGGTGAAACGCCCGTGGTCCACCTGGACCCGCTGGAAGAGCATGTCCTGGAGCGAGATCACCCGAACGAAGGGCATCGTGTAGTAGGGGCAGCCCTCGTGCTCGCCCACCGAGAGGATCTCGATGATGCTGGGATGGCGCAGCTGGCGGAGCGCCTCCGCCTCCCGGGCGAAGCGCTCGCGGGCGTGGCGGTCCGGCGCCTGGAGCAGCACCTTGAGCGCCACGTCGCGGGCCGACTCCTGGTGGTAGGCACGGTAGACCTCGGCCAGGGCGCCGCGACCGAGGCGCTCGACGATCCGATAAGGGCCTACGAGCTCGCCGATCATCGCCGGGCCGAGGGTAGCACGGCCCGACCATGCTAGGATCGACTGCCCGGGCGGCACAAGGACCGGCCAGATGCCGGCCGGCCCGGGAGGCGCCGAGGAGGCTCGCATGGCGGGTTCGACCGGATCGCGACCCCACAAGATCGTCAACCTCAGCCGGCACATCTACGAGACCCAGGGGGAGCATCCCGAAGCCTCGGGAAAGCTCTCCGCCCTGCTGATGGACCTGGTGCTCGCCTGCAAGCAGATCCAGGCCACCACCCGCCGGGCCGGCCTGCTCGAGATCCTGGGCGTCACCGGCCGCGCCAACGTGCATGGCGAGGAGGTCAAGAAGCTCGACGAGCTGGCCGACCGGATCCTCTACCAGGCGATGGACCACGGGGGACACCTCTGCGCCATGGCGAGCGAGGAGGCCGAGGACGTCCTCACCATCCCCCAGCACTATGCCAAGGGCAAGTACGTGCTGCTCTACGACCCCCTCGACGGGTCGTCGAACATCGACGCCAATGTGAGCGTAGGGACCATCTTCTCGGTCTACCGCCGGCGCTCCGAGTCCGGGGACGGGACCCTCGACGACCTGCTCAGGCCGGGCACCGAGCAGGTCTGTGCGGGGTACGTCATCTACGGCTCGGCCTCGGTGCTGGTCTACACCACCGGACAGGGGGTCCACGGCTTCACCTTCGACCCTTCGGTGGGCGAGTTCCTGTTGACCCACGAGGACATGCGATGCCCCACGAAGGGGAAGATCTACTCGGTCAACGAGGGCAACGACGCTTACTGGGACGAGGGGACCCGGAACTACCTCAAGTTCCTGAAGACCCCTGACAAGGCCAGCGATCGGCCCTACTCGTCCCGCTACATCGGGTCCCTGGTGGCCGACTTCCACCGGAACCTGCTCTACGGGGGCATCTTCCTGTACCCCGCCGACAACAAGTCCGAGCGCAACAAGAAGGGCAAGCTCCGACTCCTCTACGAGGCGAGCCCTCTGGCCTGGATCGCGGAGCAGGCCGGGGGGATGGCCTCCAACGGGCGGGAGCGGATCCTCGACCTCGTGCCGACCGAACTCCACGAGCGGACGCCGCTGGTCATCGGATCGCGCCAGGACGTGCTCTGCTACGAGGAGTTCTTCCAGGGGAAGCGGACCAAGTAGGTCGGAGGGGCGCCGGGCCTACTTGGCCAGACCCAGCCGGGCCCAGAAGCTCTTCGAGACCTCGGGCTTGGTGCCGGCCGCCACCCCGGTGACCAGCCGGGCCAGCTCCACGTGGGCCTCGGCCAGCGGGATCTCGGGCTCGTTCTGGACCAGCAGGGCGCCCCGGTCGAGGCTCTGGCGGGCGGCCCGGTGGTCGAAGGGAAGGCTGCCGAGCACCTTGTGGCGCAGGCTCTTCTCGACGTTCTCCCGCAGGTTCTGGTCCGACTTCAGCTCCTTGTTGAGGACCACGTCCACCGACTCGGAGTTGATCGCCAGCAGGTCGAGGATGGCGAACCAGCGCAGGGCGTTCTTGATGGCCAGCACCTCGGGGGTCATCACGTAGAGGCGCCGGTCGGCAGACTCCATCAGCGAGAGGTTCACCTCGGCCACGGAGTTGGCGGTGTCCACCAGCACGTAGTCGTAGCTGCTGCGCAGCACCTCCAGCACCACCCTGACGAGGTCTGGAGTGATGGCCTCGGCCTCCTCGGGGCGCTGGGGCGAGGGGATGAGGTCGACCCCGGACTGGGTGGTCTCCACGATCCGGTCGAGGGTGTCCATCCCGATCTCGGTCTCCCCGGCCAGGGCCGAGAGGCTTCGGGAGACCTTGACGTTGAAGATCGCGCTCTGGTCCCCGAACATCAGGTTCATGTCGAGGACTGCCACCTGCTTGCCGGGATGCAGCCGCTTGATGGCTGCGGCCAGGTTGGCGGTCACCAGGCTGAGCCCGCATCCGCCGGTGGCGGTGAAGAGTCCGATCACCGACCCCGGGGTGCGGCCCCCGGCTTCGGAGGTTCCCGGGTCGACGGTCTTGACCCGGTACCGCTTGGACATGGTCGACATGATCTTCATGGAGATCGTGGGATTGATCGCCATGAAGCGGTGGAACTCGTGGGCCTCCACCTCGAAGAGCTCGCCGGCCTCGGCCAGCACCGCACCGGCCATGCGGGGGCTGCCTTCGATCACGCCCATCTCGCCGAAGAAGTCGCCCTCGCGGAGGGTGGCCACTTCGATCTCCGGGCCGCCGGCCTCCTCCCGGACGATCCGTACCGAGCCTTTCTTGATGATGTAGAAGGCGTCCGGCGGATCCCCGGTCCGGAACAGGCGATGGCCCGCCGGGAAGGGCTTCTCCTCGATGATGTTGCCGAGCTTCTCGAGGTCGGACGCGCTCAGGCCCTTGAAGATCGGGACCTTCTTCAGGAGCTCGGAATCCAAGCGCGGATCTCCCTTGCGTAGGACGGGGGAACGAGGCTCCCCCGGCGAGTATAGGCTTCGCCTCCGCGGCGGTTCAAGGCGACCTCCGCGGCGTGCAAAAGCCGGATCCGGATCCCGGGGTCATGGCGGTTCCTACCGACCGGGACGGTGGTCCGCGGAAAAACCTGCAGACCGGGCTAAAGGTCGTCCGGGGTACGGCCGATGTTCCTGGTGTCAGCGCCCCGACCGGAGAGGCCGGACCGGGGCGGCGCCGAAGGAGGCCGATCTTGGACCCGATGACCATCCAGTTCACCGTGTTCGTGGAACTCCTGCTCGTCACCCTGCACCTCTACCGCGTGACCTACGACCTGGCCTGACCCCGACCCCGATCCCGGGTCCGGTCCCGGGAACCCCTCGGGGGTGAACCCCTCGAGCAGATGGTCGGCGGTCACTTCGACCGCATCGGCCATCACCTCGGTGCGTGGCGGCGGGACTCCCTGGGGAGGCCGCGGTACCGGGCGCATCTGGCGGTCCTGGCGATCCAGGACCCGCTCGCCGCCTACTGCATCGAAGACCTGGAGCCGGATCCTCACCTCTGCGAGCTCCCCGTCGAGCTGGGTGCGGTCCCACCAGGTGGGCAGCGCATAGCCCGACTGCCGGGCCGCCACCAGGCGATGGACCGGCACTTCCAGGGAGACCAGGGCCCCCACCCCCAGCCGCCGGGCCAACTGGCGCAGGCCCACCCGACTGCGGAGCAGCTCCCGGCCTGCGGCATCGATCCGGGCCTGGACCGCCTGGAAAGGCGCCACCCGGAATCCGACCGCCCGCAAGCGAGCCTCGAAGACCGCCGCGATCCGTTCCGCCACTTCGGGGTCGCCCTCGTCCAGGGTCACCTTGGCGATCGCGATCCGCCGCCGCAGCTCCCGTTCGTCGCGGGCCCGGTCCCGCGCCTCCCGCTCCTGGCGCAGGCCCGCCACGACCCTCCGGGCGAGCGGTCCCAGGTCCTTGCCCACCCGGATGGCCCCGGCGGATCCAGGGGACGCGGACAGGACCAGGAACATGGCTGCCAGGACCGCCCGATCGTGCCGCGTCGCCGCCTCCATGGCTTGGACCTCCCGGGAATCGAATCGACCATCCGGACCGTGGGGCTGAGGGTTCGGAGCCAGGCGGGAACTCGTTCACAGGCTCAGCCCTCGCTCGGCTCCTCCAGTTCGACCGGGTCGCCCTCCGCCGGCTGGTCGAGTGCCCCGGGAGACGGCTCGAAGAGACCCTCGGAGGCATGAGGCCGGACCCGGTCGATGCGCAGCTCCCCGAGCCGCACCAGCACCGGGGTCGAACCCTCGGTCGCGGTGGTGGCCCGGAGGACCTGGAAGAGCATGCCGGAACGGACGCCCCGCCGGCTCCCGACGCCGATCCGGTAGGTGCCGGCGCCCAGATCCTTCTCGATGCGGCTCCGGGTCGACTCGCGAAGCGCCAGGCGGACCGCCTCCCGGGCGGAACGGATCCAGACCTGGATCAGGCACCAGCCTGCCAGGAGTCCGATCCCCACCCGGGCCGCGCTCCGGAACATCCCGTCGACCTGCCAGGACGCGGCCAGGCCGAGCAGGGCGACGAGCCAAAGGGTGACACCGATCAGGGCGAGGCCGCGTCCCCGGTACCCGAGCCAGAGGTGGCCCAGGCCCGGCAGGAGGCGCGACAGACCGGCCGCCCGCTCGGGGTCCAGGCCCTCGGGACCGCCCGGGGACTCCGAGGGGATCGGGACCGCACCCGAGGAGGCCGTCTGCCCCCCGGGGCCTCCCGCACCCGGACCCGCCGATCCCTCACCCCGACCTCGGCTCTTGCCCGAGGCCGGGGCGGGAACTCCCGAGGCCACCCGCTTCCAGATCTCGCCGGGTTCCCGGGCCCCGGGGGGGGCCGGGGGGCCGGTCTCGGCCTTGCTCTCCCGCAGGATCTCCGAGGGTTTGGCCCCGTCCTCGAACCAGAGCGGGGCGTGGAGGGCCGCTCCCTCCCGCTCGAGTTCGGACTCGCGGCCTCTGGTGATGCGTTCCCGGAGGATCTCCTCGAAGCCCTGGGCGACCCGGTCCTCGGGATCCGCGACCAGCATCCGCATGACTTCCTTGTGGGCTTCGGAGAGTCGTCCCATGCGGTAGAGCGCCAGGGCGAACTCGAGCAGGTAGACCCGGTTGCCGGGTTGGAGGGTGACGGCCTTCTCGAAGCTCTCGATGGCATTGAGCGCCAGGTCCCGTTCGGCGTAGAGCTTGGCGAGCATGAAGTGGGCCGGGGCGAAGTCGTCGCGCTGACGGATCACGAAGCGGGCGAGCGACGAGGCCAGCGAGGCCTGCCCGTTCTTGTAGGCGCCCCGGGCCAGGGTCCACTTCTCGTGCACGTCGTCGCCGAAGAAGGTGCCGGCGTGGCGACCCGAGGATGCGGAGCGCCGCAGGCCGCGCAGGGCCTTGCCGAGGTCGGCCGCCGAGCGGAACCGGTCTTCGGGGTGGGGCCGGCAGAGGCTGGCGAGGATCTCGTCGAGTTCGGGCGGAAGGCCGTCCACCAGGCTGCTGGGCGGGTCGGGAGGGCCCTTCAACTGGCGGAGCACGATCTCCTGGGGGTTCCCGCCCGGGAAGGGATGTCGACCGGTGAGCATCTCCCAGGCCATCACCCCGACGCTGTAGAGGTCGGCGGTCTGGTCGATCTCCTTGCCCTGGTTCTGCTCGGGGGGCGCGTACAGGTAGGTCCCCAGCACCTGGCCGGTCTCGGTTCCGACCCCCGAGGTGTTGGACACCCGGGCGATCCCGAAGTCGACCAGCTTGAGCACCCCGTCCTGGTTGACCAGTACGTTGTGGGGCTTCACGTCCCGGTGGATGATGCCCCTGGAATGGGCATGGTCGAGGGCCCGGGCCAGCTCCTCCACCAGATCCAGGACATCGCCCGGCGGCAGGCCCCCCTCGTCGTTGAGCAGGGCGCGCAGGCTCACTCCGTTGACGTACTCCAGCGAGATCCACTGGGTCCGCTCCTCGGGCGGGGACCGGCCCAGGAAGCGCACGATGTTGGGGTGGTCGAGTCTCGAGTAGACCTTGGCCTCCTGCTCGAAGCGGGCCCGGACCCGGGGATCCTCGGCCAGCTCCGAGAACAGGGTCTTGACCGCCACGAAGCGCGAGGAGTCGAGGTCGAATCCGACGTAGACCGCGCCCATCCCCCCGTGTCCGAGCTTGCCGAGGATCCGGATCGGTCCCAACTGGCGGACCCGGGGAGCGCCGGACCTCGGACCCTCTCCCCGGGACCGGGTCGACCCGGGGGGGACCCCGTCGGTCACGGTCCCTCGCTTCGCTCCACCAGGTGCGAGCGATGGGGCCTCAAGCGATCGCCCGGCTCGGGGGCGTCGGTCACGCCCACCTCCGGCCGGAATTCGCCCAGGCTCTCGGAGTGGCCGGAGGCCTCGATCCGGACCGCCCCCAGCACGAAGTCCTTGCCGCGGCTCCCGATCGGGCGGAAGACCTCCAGGATCACCCCTGGCTGGACTCCCCAGTCGGATCCCAGGTTGGTGCGCAGCCGGCCGCTGCCGTCGACTTCCAGCACATCGCCCGACCAGGCCTTGCGGATCGCGGCCAGGTGGGCCGCCCTGGTCTCCCGTCTCCAGTGCCAGACCAGAGTCAGCAGGGCGAGGACCGCCCCCAGGAACCGCCCGAAGTAGAAGCCGGCCACCAGGGCCCGCCCGTAGAACTCGCCCTGGCCGGGTCCGGCCAGGCCCTGCTCGACCGACCAGGCCTCGAACCAGGAGGTCCAGCCCTCGGCCGGCGCCCGGGGCAGGAACAAGGCGGATCCGAGCAGGCCGAGGAGCAGGAGGGCGAGTCCCATGGCCTGGATGCCCCCCCCGACGTCGCCCATGGAAAACCGGCCCAGGCCGGGGAAGCGGGACGAGAGCCGGCGGATCGTCCCGGGATCCAGGCGTGCCCCGTCGGCCTCCCGGGGCGAGCGGTCGGCGCTGACGCCTCCGGGAGCGTCGGTGCCCGTGGCGGCGGTCGGATCCGGGTGTCCGGCCCGGGCCCCCAGGGGGGCTCCCGCCGACCGCCCGGCAAGCATGTCGCGGTCGGCGTCCCGGAGTTCCGCGAGCGTGGCGGCCGGCGCCTCGGGGGCCTCGGGCGGGCGCTCCCGCTCCAAGGCCTCCTCGACCACCTCGAGGAACCCGGTCCCCAGGGGATGCTGGGGATGCTCGGCGGCCAGGATCCCGACCTCGGTGCGGGCCAGGCTGAACATGTTCAGCCGGTAGAGCGAGAGCCCGAAGTCGGCGCGGTACTCCAGGTTCCCCGGATCGAGCTCCATGGCCTTGCGGAAGGATTCGGTCGAGTTGAACTCCCGGGCCTCGAGGGCGAACAGCTTGCCGAGGAGGAAGTGGACCGGGGCGAAGTTGGGGCGCCGGTCGGCGAGGTACCGGGCCAGGCTCTTCGAGAGGGCGTAGCGGCGCTCGTAGAAGCTGCGCTTGGCCACCGACCACTTGCTCGCCAGCGGGTCGGCGAAGATGTTGTCGACCCCGCCCTTCTGCTCCTCCTCGTCCCGGAACGCCCGCAGGTGTTCGAGCACCTCGTCGGCACCGGAGTAGCGCTCCTCGGTGTCGGGCTCCATGAGGCGGAGCACGATGGCATCGAGCTTGGCGGGGATCCCGGGTGCCAGGGTCGAGGGGTTCGGAGGCCGTTCCGACATCTGCTGCATGGCGGCTTCGAAAGCGGAATTGCCCCGGATCCACCGGGTGCCGGTCAGGGCGTTCCAGGCCAGGGCACCGAGCGCGTAGAGGTCGGCCGAGGGGGCGACCTCGCCGCCCTGGTTCTGTTCCGGGGCCGCGTAGCCGGAAGTGCCGACGGCCCGGCCTTCGTCCTCGAAGGGGTCCTCGATCCCCAGCTTGGCGACCCCGAAGTCGATCAGCTTCAGGACGCCGTCCTGATTGATGATCACGTTCTCGGGCTTCACGTCCCGGTGGACGATGCCCTTCTTGTGGATGTGCGCCAGGGCCGAGGCGCAGTCCTCCATGATCTCGACGACCTGCACCGGAGGCAGCCGCTCCCTGGTGTCGAGCAGGCTCCTCACCGTGGTGCCCCGGACGTACTCGAGGCCCAGGAAGCGGAGCCCGTCCTCCTCGCCGTGGCGCAGGTGGCGGACCACGTTGGTGTGCTCGACGCTGGCCGAGACCTCGCATTCGCGGCTGAAGAGTTCGACCGGCATCTCCTCGTCGCAGAGGTCCCGGAACAGGGTCTTGATCGCGACGAACTCCTTGGCCTCGAGATCGAAGCCCGAGTAGACGGCCCCCATTCCTCCCTGGCCGATCTGGCGGAAGACGCGGAGCGGCCCGAATTGGCGCGGTGAGTCGGACATCCGGATTCCCCACGGTACCCGATCCTCCGGGACCCTGTCGCCCATGAGCGGGCTGGGGAAGGCGGCCCGGCGCGACCCGGCCTGCCCGCGAGGTGCGGCGAGGCTTCCGTGACAGCGCGTGTGGGGGGCGGGGTGGGGGGTGGGGATGGCAGGCTCCGGTTCCCGGGACCGGCGGGG
>CAYOHP010000143.1:0-16487 GCA_964403795.1 uncultured bacterium
AGGGAGGACACCCCCTGGACCACCACGGAGCCCAACGCGTCGACTCGTTCACCAAGGTGCATGGGAGGGGGATCGCAGGTCGCCGCCCGTCGGGTTCGATCCGATCGGAACGGCTCGGCGATCGGCGTCGAACGTACCATGCGCATGCGGACCCCTACAAGGCAGGGCCGCCAGGGGGGCGTCTTGGGCGGGGTCCGGGCGATCTTCGTGCATGGGGTACGGGCGGGCCGCCTTCCAGGCCTTCCCTGACCCCTCCCTCCCGACCGGTTCCGGATCGTCTCCCGGGCTTCTCGTCCGGTGGCCCTGCGACGTGGGGCCTAAGGCACGATCCGTGCTAAGGTAAGCCACGCAGCGAGACCTCCACGGGACGGGGGCGTACTTGGACGAGGCCCGGGCCAGGGCACTCATCGAAGGACTCGGCAGCGCCGACGAGAGCACCCGGCTCAAGTCGGTGAACGGCTTTCTCGACGCTCGGGGAGAGGTGGCCCGGCCGGCGGTCCCCCATCTGCGACGGCTCTATCGCGACGACCCCAACGCGGCAGTCCGCTTCCTGGCCAAGAAAGCCCTGACCAGCATGGGGGAGAGCCTCGACGAGGCTGCCACCGAGGCCAAGGACCCCCTGTCGGGGACCGGGGCGGTCAATCCGGTCCCGGATGCCCGGGTCCTCTACAAGGTCGGGCTCGAGGTCCTCCGACCCTGCCTGCGATCCGCCCTGGGATTGCTCCGCGATCCGGATCCTACCGTCCAGTCGCGCCTGTCCCGGGCGCTGGCCCGGATGGGGAGCCAGCTGACCGCCGGAGCCCTCCTCCGCACCTACCTCGACATGAACGCCCCCAAGCTGGTGGCCGGCGAGATCGACGTGCCCGACGCGGGGAACATGGTGATCCAGGACGACTTCCTCACCATGCAGAGGGTCGCCCGTCTCCGCCAGTCGGGGATCCGGCCCGAGACCGCCGCCGCCATGGGGAACCTGGGCGTCCCGGAGGTCTTCGACGTCCTCGTCGACATGGTCGGTACCCCGAACCCGGTGGTGGCCGCCGGATCACTGGCGGTGCTCACCGAGCTCAGGGATCCTCGGGCAGTGGCCCCGCTCCTGGGCTTGTTCGCGGAGGAAGGCCACGCCCTCCACGAGGATCTCGAAGGCCTCTTCCTGGCGGTCGCCGCCTCCGGCACCGAGGCCGTGCGGGAGGTCAGGACCCGCATCCTCGCCAGCCTGTCGACGGAGCCCGGGGTCTCGGTCCGGGTCCGCTTGATCGGCCTGCTCGCCAGGCTCAAGGACGCCGAGACCCTGGACGTCCTGCGAGGCTGCCTGGAACTCCCGGAATCCGAGCTGCGATCGGCCGCCATCCATGCCCTCTCCGGGTTCGGCATGCCCGAGGCCTGGGTCGCCTCCAACGTCCGCTCCCTGGTGGCCGATCCGGACCCCCTGGTCGCGGCCCAGGCCTGTCTTGCGCTCCAGGGGAGTCCCTCGGCGACCCTGGGCCGGGAACGCCTCGAGAAGCTCGCCAAGGGACCCGACGCGGACCGCCTGGCCCTCGCCCGGGCCTTCGAACGGGGCTTCCACCCCGACGCCGGATCCGTGTTGACCGGACTGCTGGAGGACCCGGTGGCGGAGATCCGCAGGGTCGCCCTCTCGGCGGTGGCGAAGATCGAGGCTCCCGCGGCGGCCGAGTTCCTCGGTGGCCTGCTCACCCACCAGGACGCCGATGTGGCCTGCGCGGCCGTCGAGCGGATCGGGGCCCTGAAGCTCGAGCAGTACAACGATCTCATGGGGATCCTCCTCGACACGGCCCAGACCCCCCGGCTGCTGGCGACCCTGCTCGGCGCCATGGGACGGCTGGCACTGCCCGACAACGTCCCCACGCTCGGCTACTACCTGAGCGCCGAGGACCCACGGGTCCGGGCCAACGCGGTCCAGGGTCTCGAGGATGCCAACGACCCCCGGGCCCTCTCCCTGGTGCACCTCTCGCTCAGCGATCCGGACTCGCGGGTCAGGGCCAATGCCGTATCCGCCTCCTGGAGCTGGGGCGAACTCAAGGCCACCCAGACCCTGGTCGAGCTCCTCTCCGGCGGACCCAGGGATCGGGCCTCCGGGCTGCATGCCCTGGGGAGCATCCTCGACAAGATCCGGGACCCGGCCACCCTGCGCACCATGCCGATGCTGGTGGCCGCCCTCCGGCACCAACCGAGGTACCAGGACCTGAAGTCGCTGGCTCCCGGGAGTGCAGGCTCCTAGGCCCTGGCGGCCGAGCTGCTGAGGACCCGGGCGCAGCCGGAGCGCCCCCGGTTCACCCGGGGGAAGCAGCGAGGCGGAGCCCGCCCGCGAGCGAGGCCCTTGCGGCCGAGCTGCCAAGCCGAATCATGGCCCGGCCTGGACCTGGAAGCGGGCGATGGCTTCCCGCATCTGCTCCTCGGTGATCCCGTCCTCGCCGCCCTTGCCCACCTTGTCGAGGAGGTGCGCCTTGATGAGCTGCATCCCCTGGGGCGAGACCGGCAGCTTCCCGTTCGGGTCCATCCACTTCTTCGAGTCCTTGAAGGGGGATGTGTAGCCGGGCGGCGCGGTCTCGATCTTGTCGAGGGCCTCCCGGAGCTGCCCGAAGCCCTCCTGCACCTTGGCGAGGTACTCCTGGCCCTGCTCGTCCTTGTGCTGGTCGGCCCGCTTCTCGATGGCGAGGACCCGCTCCTGCAGGGCCATCAGCTCGCGCAGGTTCTCCTGGGCCTTCTTCTCGTCCCCGGTCAGGAGGTAGATCTGTCCCAGGTACTGGAGCAGGTCGCGCATGGCGAGGGGGTTCTTGGGGTCGAGGTGCTTCTTGGCATCGAGCAGGAGCGCCAGGGCCTCGTCGAGGCTCCCGCTGTTGACCAGGCGGTCGTACTGGTCGAAGACCCGGACCAGCGAGCGGTCGGCCACGTAGACCGCCTGCATGCGGATGTACTCCTCGTCGGTGAAGCCCTTGCGCTTCAGGCGCCTGGCTTCCCGCTCGATCAACACCTCGAGCGGCGGCGAGGGGGGGGTACGCACGAACCGGCCGTAGTCGATGGGACCGCTCGGCTCCATGCGCTTGGTCTCGCTGGGGGCCGGCCGGGGGCGCTCGGGAGGGTCCTCGCTGGGGTCGTGCACCAGCCTCCGCCGCTGGCGCACGGCTTCGAGGTCCTGGCCGAACCCGAGCCGGGCGCCCCCGAACGAACCGGCCACCATGCCGCCCACGTCGAAGTAGAGCCCGAACAGGAAGAAGATGAGGAGACCCGTCAGGACCAGGGTCCCCAGGAACACCCGCTCGAGGTACCCCATCGGCTCAGAACCTCAGGTCGTCGTCGACCGACGAGAAGTAGGGGAAGTGCATGTGTTCGTAGAGCTTGGTGTAGGACCAGATCTTGGTCACCAGGTAGACCTCGGGGTCCCGGAACTTCTCGGATTGGTAGTCGAACCGCGCCTTGCAGTGGAGCAGGAGCATGGCGGTGCGGGCGATGCGATCGGTGGTACCGGCATTCCCGCCGCTGCCGGCCGATCCCGACCCGAAGCCGGCGACCACCGGCGTGGTCGAGGCCCCCGCGCCGCTGACCAGGTCGGGCAGCTCCGAGACCGGCTTCACCTCGCCGAGCTGGGTGGTGGTGTCGAGCTTGTATTCGTTGTAGCCGAAGGGGAAGAGGTCGAACTGGTCGACGTTCTCGGCCATCACCCGGGGCGCGTTGGGGCCGGTGGTGGCGGCGGTGCCCCCCTGGAACGAGATCTTGTCGACGAACACCGACCCGGCCTGGGTGGCCTCGACCCAGAGGTCCCCGGGCATGGCGGTGCGGCGGACCGTTCGGCTCCCTTGGTCCCACTCGTAGGTGACCTGCATGACCGGCAGGTGCCACCGGGTGGGGTTCTTGGTATGGAAGAACGGCCAGGGGTTGCGGCCGCCCACCAATCCGGCGCCGTCCGGACCGTCGTTCAACTGGAGGCGTTTGCCGGGATTGGTCATCCCTCCGTCGCCCCCCACGATCTCGTCGTTGTAGACCCAGAGCACCGCCTTGTGGGCAGGCAGCTGGGTCAGCCCATGCGGCTCGCCGATGAAGACCGAGGCGTTGACGTCCTTGACCAGGTTCTCGGTCAGGTTCCGGATCCCCTGCTGGAGCTGGAGGCCCTGGTGGGTCGTCCCGCCCACGATCGACCCCGAGGTGAGGAGCTCGTAGGCGGCGATGATCAGGGCCATGCTCATGGCCGTGAAGACGATGAACTCGGCCGCATTCACGCCCCGCCGGTTCCCCCGCCTCATCGGAACCACCTGTCCACGATCAGGGTCTGGTAGCGACCGATCGGCTTGATCGAGCCGTCCTTGGCCTGGAACCCGTACTGCTCGTCGCCCTTCTCCTGGAAGCGGACCTCGAGGGTGACCACCGCCACCCGATCCGAGGGCTTCTCGATCTCCACCCGGGTCTCGATCCGCGAGTAGTGCTCGGGGTACTCGTAGGCGGCCTGGCCGGTGGGGGGCGTGGCGGTGGCGTCGCCCAGCACGCTCCCGGCCAGCTGCCGCCAGTCGTGCCCCGCATAGGCGGTGGAGCCGCGCCGGCCGAACAGGTTCAGGCCCCGGATGGCCTCGAGCTCTTCCCGGGCGGCGTGGGCCGCCAGATAGGACCACTTCGACTTGAAGGCCTCTTCCGAGGTGGTCCAGAACATGGTGTAGAGGGTGGTGACGCCGATCCCGAAGACCACCGCGATCACCAGGAACTCGACGGTCGAGAACCCTCCGCGTCGGGCCCGGGAGGGGCGGTCCAGGGAACCCGGGACCGTCGCCTCTGGACCTCGCATCCGAGGCTCGCGCTCAGCGATAGCGATCATAGTAGCCGCTCACCTTCGGGCTGACCGAGACGCGCTTCCAGGTCCCGTCGTTCCACTGGGCCGGGTCGGGACCCTGGTGGGCGGCGGGAGCCAGTCGCTTCCAGTTGTAGAAGACGTCGAACTGGGCTCCGTCCGGGATCCGGTGCTTGTTCGGGGTCATGGTGACCAGGTTCCCGAAGAGCGCCGACTGGCTCTCCATGGTGACCCCCTCCTGGCTGTAGAGGGTCATCTCGAGCTGGTTCGAGTTCAACTTCACCTGGCAGTCGCCGCCGTCGGGCGGAGGCGGACTGCGCATGGCATGGAACGAGAAGGTCATCCAGTCCTCGTCCGGGTTCTCGGGACCGATGTCGCCGAGGAACGGGTTCTTGTTGGCGTCGTTGCCGTCGGTGGCGGTGTAGAGGACGCCCCGACCCTTGTACTTGAAGGTGGCGGCCTGGTCCTGGGGCATCGCCTCCACCGCCACCACCCCGTCGAGGGTCAAGAGCGACCCGTCCTCGTTCAGCGCCTCGGCCAGGTTGGGGTGGATCCGGGTGGCGCCCCGGAGGTGGGGGCGGAACTTGGGGGGGAAGATCCCCTGGGGGGCGACGTTGGCGAGGTCGGCGGAGGTCGGGAGCTGGCCCCCCAGGGTGGGGGAGACCGCGCTCATGCTGCTCTGGACCAGCATGTTGGTGGCGAGCTGGCTCCCGGCGAAGTTCATGAAGGAGCCGATGCCCGACATGGTGATGTTGCCCCATGTCCCGAAGGCCGTCCCGCCCACGAAGCCGGATCCCACGTTGCCGCCCAGGGTGCTGCCGGCCGCGTAGGAGGCCACGAACTCGATGGCTGCGGAGAGCAGGCTGGCCCAGATCGGGATGCTCTCCTTCTCCATGTAGCGGAGCCCGTAGGGCGCTTCCTGGTAGTCGCCGCCCGAGACCGACAGGACGTTGTTGGCGTCGAGGTTGCCGGGCGAGGTGAGGGTGGCGAGGCCGATCCCCGGACAGCCGGGGGCCGGGATGCAGCGGATCATGAAGCCGTCGACCAGCCACTCGAGCGGGGGGATGTAGTAGAGGCAGATCTTCAGCGAGGCGACGTTCCGGAAACTCGCCATCTTGTAGAGGCCGAAGAGCCCGAGGCCCTCGGGCTCGATCGAGTCGCCGTTGTCGCCGCCCCCCAGGGCCGCACCGCTGTCGTGGATCCCCTGGGCGCTGGCATTGCCCCGCTTGTCGTACTTCACCCGGGCTCCCCGGAACATGCTGAACCCGTTGTTGGTGGGGTTCCCGTCGGCATTCGGAGGGAGGGCGACGTTGCCGTTCCCGGGATCGCCCCAGATCGAGAACTTCTGGTTGCCGACCTCGGTGGTGGCGGTGAAGAACTTCTGGGTGTTGCAGTCGATCACGTGGTCGTTGGCGATCAGGGTCACGAACGAGATGGTGGGGATCCGGAGATAGGCGAGCACCTCGAGCCCGTCCTTCTTGGGCCGGATGTTCTTGCCCCAGGGCCACGCCAGGCTGTTGTAGAGCAGGGCCCGCAGGCGGGGGACCGCCGACCAGCCGATCCACTTGTCGTCGGGGTCGGGATAGCTCATGTTCTGGCGCATCCGGCCACGACGCTCGGTGCCGCCGTCGCCCTTGGGATTGCCCTCGGTGATCACCCGGTAGGGTCCCCGCATCATCACCCGGCCCACGTCGTTGGGCCACACGATCATGCGCCCGCCCTCGTTCAGGCTCTTCATCCCCAGGCCCTGGGCGGCCTGTTCCTGGGTCAACGGCAGCCAGTTGAAGAAGGTGAACTCCCTCGCCATGGGCGAGACGTCCACGAGCTTCACGTCGTGGCTCATCTGGACCTGGCGCTCGACGCCCCGGACCTTGACCCGGATCTGCACCGTGGCGAACCCGACCCAGTCCTTGGGCGGGTTCACCTTGTTGGGGTCCTCGCCGTCGTTGCGGTCATCGAAGACGTCGTCGTTGTGGTAGATCGTGTCCGGACTGTCGTAGGCGTCGGTGGAGCCGTAGTTCAGGCGGTGGAAGCCGTGGAGCTTGAGCTTGGCCTCCATGAGTTCGCCCTCCTGGGAGGCGATCACCGACAACGCTTCCGGGAGCTCGCCCGTGAGGTCCTTCTCGATCTGGACGGCCGGCCCGTCGTTCTGGTCCTTGAGGAGGTCGATCAGCTCCTGCTTCCAGGGACCCGGCGAACCGCCGTCGTCGAACTTCTCCTTGAGGACCAGGCTGGCCTCGTCCTGGGCCGCCAGGGCGAGCTGGTGGGCCTTCAAGCCGTAGATCGCCACTCCCGTGACCGAGGTCACCGTCTGGGAATGGAACATGTAGGAGAAGGCCATGAACCCGAAGATCACGAGCACCACGCCCACCACGGGGATGAGCTGGCCGCGTCGACGGGGGCGCGGCGGGCGGACTCTGAGCCTGTTCGACATCGAGGAAGCGGCCTCCCGACCCGGTCCAGGGTAGACCGCCGGGGGCGCGCCGCCAAACGCCGCCGGTCCTGGCTCCCCTGCACGTACCCATACCCGGAGGCGCCGGGTCCCCGACTCGATCTCTCGGGCCTCCAGGCAGGGAGACGCCGGCCCGCCGGCTCGGGGTAGAAGCCGAGGCGACCCCCGGGGTGCCGGGGATCGCATGCGGGCGAAGCCGGAGCGCCCCCGGTTCACCCGGGGGAGGCAGCGAGGCGTAGCCCGACGCTAGCGAGCCCCTTGCGGGCGAGCTGCAGGCTCACATGCGGGTCGGGATGCGGCTTCCAGTGGACCTTGGCGGCATGGCGGTGGTAGCGTCCTCGACCATGCCTTCCATCGTCGTGACCGGATCGATCGGCATCGACACCATCGAGACGCCCGGGGGACGTGCCGACCACGTTCTCGGAGGCTCCGCCCCCCACTTCGCGGTGGCCGCCTCGCTGTACACCGACGTCGGCCTGGTCGGGGTGGTGGGGTCCGACTTCCCGGAGGAGCACCGGGAATTCCTGCAGGCCCGGAAGATCGACCTGGAAGGGCTCGAGGTCTCGCGGGCCAAGACCTTCCGGTGGACCGGGCGGTACCACGAGAACCTGAACCACCGGACCACCGTCGAGGTCCGCCTCGACATCTTCGACGGATACCGGCCGAAGGTACCCGAGGTCTACCGCTCGCCCCGGATCCTGTTCCTCGCCAACGTGGGCCCCGATGTGCAGCTCGACGTGCTCGACGGGGTGGGGACCGCCGACCTGGTGGCCGCCGACACCATGGAGCTGTGGATCGAGACCCGGCGCGACGAGGTCGACGAGCTGCTCGCCAGGGTCGACCTCCTGTTCCTGAACGAGGACGAGGCCCGGCACCTGACCGGGTGCGACAACCTCTACCAGGCGGGTCGGAGGGCCCTGGAGCTGGGGCCGCGCCTGGTGGTCCTGAAGAAGGGCAGCCACGGAGCCATCCTCTTCGACGGCGACTCGGTGTTCTGCGTGCCGGCCTACCCCTGGACCCAGGTGGTCGATCCCACCGGGGCCGGCGATGCCTTCGCAGGCGGATTCCTCGGTCACCTCGCCAGGGAAGGGTGGACCCGGCCCGAGTCGCTGCGGCACGCCCTGGTGCACGGCTCGATCATGGGATCGGTCAACGTGGCCGGGTTCTCGTGCCACGCCTTCCGGGAGCTGGATCCCGGCGAGATCGACCGGCGCTTCGAGCGCTTCCGCGAGATCACCCGCTTCTAGCCGGGGGCTTGCCCGCTAACGGCCGCGGCGACCGGGCGGGAGTTCGCCTTCCTCCTGCTGGGCGGCGTCGTCGAAGAACTCCCAGTGGATCCCGGGTTCCCCTTGGGCCCCGGGCGGCTCGCCGGCCTCGTCGGTTCCGGACCACCGCTGCCCGGCGCGGGACGTGGAACGGGCCGGTGCGGCCGGCTCCGGCTCCGGCTCCGGGAAGGCTTGCCAGCCTTCCCCAGCCTGGTCGGGCGCCTCGCCGGCGGGGGCCCCTGGACTGGGCGGCGAAGCGGCTGCCGGAGGATTCCCGGAATCGGGTCCCTCGCCGGGTGCCCGCAGGGGGGGGATGCGGCCGGAGGTCCGGGGCGGCGACCTGGCCGAGGGATCGGCCTCCCGCAGTCGGTAGAGGGCGGCTGCCAGGCGCTCGGCGACCGGGTCGGAAGGCTCCGGCGGGTCGGGCAGCTCGTCGGCGGTGGGACCCGAGCGGGGGTCCCGGGGTGCCGGATCCGGGCGGGTCCGGGTCCGTGCCTCGGGTCGCACCAGGGCGAACCCGGCATCCGGGGATTCCGGGATCGGGTTCCGTCGGGCCGCGGTCTCGGGCGCCTCGCGTGGCGGTCGGTCCTGACGGCGTCGGCGGCTCGCCGGAGGCGGGCGGGTCGGGCGCCCGGTGGGCTCCCGGGGCGGTGCCGGCTCGCGGGCGCGGGTCGCCGGCCCTGAGGCCGGTTCCGGGGCGTCCCCGACCGGAGCGAGCACCAGGGGCGGGGGTTCTGGGGTCGAGAGCCAGGCGGCCAGGAGCTCGGCGTCGTCGTCCCGGAGGTAGACGGTGGCTCCTCCCAGGCCCCCTCGCGAGGCCGCCCGGAGGATCCTGTCCCCGGGCAGGGGGGCCGCGGGTCGGTCCAGGTAGGTCACCGCCCGGCCGGCCGCCAGGGCTCCGAGCCAGGCGCCGGCAGCCGGGAGGGCACTGCCACCGCCCAGCGCCCGGATGCTGGGGATCAACGGCGGGAGGAAGCCGGCGGCGACCCCGGGTGGGAGCAGCAGGAGGATCCGGTCCGGGCGCGGCTCGTCCGGGTCCCGCAGTGGCGGCGAGCGATCGGGCGGCCGTCGGGAGACGAAGGGCGCCAGGGCCACCAGGAGGTCGCCGAGGCCGACCTCGATCTCGACGTCGTCGAAGTCCGGGGGGACGGCCCGCCGGGAGAGTTCGCGGGCCGAGCCGAGCTGCAGATCGAGGGCTACCCCGAGAGCCGGCTCGGCGGCCGCCAAGTCGCCGAGCGCGATCTCCTCACCGATGGGGTGGGTGTAGAGCAGGGCCTTGAGGGAGGTCTCGGCGGCCGCCCGGGCCGGATCGCCGACCCCGGATCTCGGGCCCAGCCCCCGGGCCCGGGCCACGCCGGCGGAGAAATCGATCGAGGCCTGGGAGAGGGACCTCTGCAGCAGGGCTCCGGCCGGGCGCGGGGGAGGCGCCTCGGCCTCGGCGTCGACCTCGGCCCGGATCGGGCCGACCACCAGGCAGGCCAGGAGCAACGGTGCCAAGGGCGCCAGGAGCAGGGGCACGGGGTTCCACGTTAGCACGACCTCCCCCGGTGTCCCGGACCGGGATGTCGGCGGGTCGCGGGAGGATCCCGGACCTCTCGGGGTGCGATTTCCGGGGATCCGGAGCCCGGTGCTACGCTGGCTGCGAGCAGCCCCGGGGTGGCACGGTCCCGGGGATCGGACGGTGGGGGGGGACCCTGGAGATCACCGAGGTCCGGCTCAGGCTCGTCGACGATGCGGAGGGACCTCGGCTCCGGGCCTTCGCCTCCGTCACCTTCGATCAGGCCTTCGTGGTCCACGACCTCAAGGTGATCGACGGCCCCTCCGGACTGTTCGTGGCCATGCCCTCCCGTCGCTCCGGGAACGGCGAGTTCCGCGACATCGCCCATCCCATCGATCCCGGGATGCGCGCCCGACTCACCGAGGCGGTCCTCGCCGAATACCGACGGCAGTTGGACCAGCGCGCCTGCGAGCCGGGCGGGGGAGGGGCGCCCGTGGGAGGCTCGCGGGCCGAGCGGCGTTGATCGGGGTCCCTGAGCGTACTAGCATGGTCGGGCCCTGGGGCGTCGCCAAGTCGGTAAGGCACCAGACTTTGGCTCTGGCATTCCTAGGTTCGAGTCCTAGCGCCCCAGCCATACCAGGATCCCCCTTCCGACGGAGCCCGTGACCCCTCGCCCCGCTCTCGAGTCCCGATCCCGGCTGCCGGTTCCCCGCTCCCTGTGGGTCGCCTGGCTGGTCGGTCCGGCCCTGGTCTGGGGTCCCGGGTGCTCCTCGCGCCAGGGCCAGGCGCCCCGGACCTCGACCGCCCCCGCGACCGCGCCCAAGGTCCGTTCCGCCGGCCTCCAGGCCGCCCTCGACCTCTACGACGCGGGACGCTACGGCGAGGCCGCCACCACCCTGGCCGGCCTGCTCGCAGCTTCCGACGGCGGGGGACCCGAGGCCTACTCCCTGCTGGGTCTGACCCATCTCCAGCAGAAGGACTTCGCCTCGGCCGAGAAGGTGCTGCGGGAGGGACGGGCCCGCCATCCCAAGGACGGATCGGTCGCCGAGGCCCTCGGGCGGATGTACCTGATGCGAGCCAAGGAAGCCTTCGAGCGGGACGACCGGCCCGCTGCCAAGCAGGCCATGGCGCAAGCCATCGCCGAGGCCCCTCCGGCCGCCGGCCTGGGATCCGAGGCTCGCCGAGCCTACCAGGAAGCCGCGGTGGCCCGTCTGAGGGCCGGCCAGGCCCAGGGAGCCCTGGACCTGGTCGGGGATGCCCTGGGCCTGGGGCTCACCTCCCCGGAGATCCAGCTGGTCGGGGCTGCCGGTCTCCATGGTCTGGGCAAGGTGGCCGAGGCGAGGGCCGCGGCCGCCACCCTCGATCCCGGGTCCTTCGCGGATCCGGAGCTGGCGGCGCTCCTGTCCGAGTTGCGCGGCGCCTCGACCAGGGGACGGCGTCGCACCGCCGACTGGGGTCGGAGTGCCGAGGAGCTGGTGGCGGCCGGCCGTCTCCAGGAGGGACTGGCAGCCTACCGCCGTGCCCTGGAGACCCCGGCAGGTCGCGGGCCCGGCCGGGCAGGCCTGCTCCGGGGAGCCTTCGGGGTGGCGCTCGAACTCCGGTCGTTCGAATCGGCTCGCGAGTACCTCGAGGCCCGACGGCTCCTGGCTCCCCAGGACCTGGAGGTCGAGCTCGACGAGGCCCGGCTCCTTGGCCAGTCCGAGGGCGGCGAGACGGCCCGTCGCTTCCTCGAGGAGCTGGCCACCCGGCGGGGCGAGGACCCCAGGGTCCAGCTGGCCCTGGCGGCCCAGCGGGTGACCGACGGAGAGGACGCCGCCGCCCAGACGGCCCTCGACCGGCTGCTGGGAACACCTGGATTGGCCTCCGAGGTCGAGGCCGATGCCTATGAACTGCTGGGGATCCTGGCTGCCAAACGCCAGGACCTCGACGGGGCCGAGGAGTGGTGGAAGCGGTTGGTCACGCTGGAGCCCGGCCACGCCAAGGCGTACTTCAACCTCGGGTTCCTCAACCAGAAGCGGGGTCGCTGGAGGGAGGCCGTCGAGTACCTCGAGCGGGCGGTCGAGGCCTCCGGACCGCGGGATCCCGAGCACGCCAAGTACCTCTATTGGCTGGGACTCGGGCATCGCCAGAACGGGACCACCAAGGAGCTCTGCCGCACCTTCGAGAAGCTCCTGGTCGTGGCTCCCGCCGACGATCCCTACCGCAAGCAAGGCGAGGTGATCCTCGAGCGGGAATGCGGTCGGGACCAGGGTCGACCGGCCGCGCTCCCCGAGGATCCCTCCCATCCCCTGAACCAGGCTTTCGACCGCCTCGCCTCGGGGGACGAACGGGGGGCCGAGGAAGCCCTGGGGCGAGCCCTGGCCCAGGCCTCCAGCAAGGCCGAACAGCGGCTGGCGCGGACTGGATGGGCGAGGCTCGAGGCCCGTCGGGCCCGTCCCGCGTGGCGGGCGTTCCACCTGGAGGAGGCGCTGGCCATCGAAGCCACCCCCGAGGTCCAGTTGGAGCTGGCCCAGGCCTACTTCGAGCTCGGCGCCTATGCACGCTCGCTCGCGACCTGGGAGAAGCTCGGACGGGCGGCCCCGGACCAGGCCCGTCGCCGCTACGAGATCGCCCGGTGCCTGGACCGGTTGGGACGTGCCGGGGACGCCATGGAGGCCTACGAGGAGGCGATCTCGCTGGACCCCGAGGGAACCCAGGTGGCGGGAGCCCGGGCCCGGCTCGACGAGCTGGTCTCCGACGGGATGCAGGGCGAGGCCGCGTCGGGGAGTGCCGAGGCGGCTCCGGTCGACGGATTGCTGGCCCTGGCCGAGGTTTACCGCCACGAGGGCCGCGCCGACCGGGCGGCGTCGATCCTGGAGGAGGCCACCCGGCAGGGCTCGGGTTCCGCCGCCGCCTGGGTCGGCGTCGGCAACCATCGACGTGCGGCAGGGGATGCGACGGGGGCCCGGCAGGCCTTCGAGAAGGCCCTGGAGATCGACCCGGGATCGGCGGCCGCGTCGCTGGCGATGGCCCGGCTCGAGCTCGAGGATCCCTCCCGCCTCCAGGCCGGCTTCGAACTCCTCTCCCGGGCCCGGGCGGCCGGCGGGCGGGACGGCAGCGAAGCCACCCTGGAACTGGTCCGCCTCTACCGCTCGGTAGGGCAGGAAGCGGATGCGCGGGTCCTCCTGGGCGAGGTGATCCGCTCGGCGGGCGAGCCCGATCTGGTGCAGAAGGCCAAGGAGCTCATGGATCCCCCGGCGGTTCTCGGGACTTCTGCCCCGGGGGCCGGCTCCGACCCCGGCAGGGGGATCTGAGAGACCGTGAACCTTTCCCCGCCTGGCTTCGAACGACCCATCATCCCCGCCTGCGGCAGCGCTCTCCTCGCAGGCAGGATCCGCTGCCCGCATCGTCGAGCGCCTTGCATGCGGGGCGCTGGGTCGCTCGCGGGCCGACGTCGGAGAAAGGTCCACGGTCTCTGACCCTTGGAAGACGATCCCGTCCTCGTGGTAGGGTTGGGCAATCCGGGCGAGAAGTACCGGTGGAACCGTCATAATGTCGGGTTCCTCTTCCTCGACCATCTGGCAGGAAGACTCGCCCCAGGCGGCTGGAAGGGTCGGAGCAAGTTCGGTGGCGAGGTCGTCGACGGGCGACTCGCGGCACGGAGGGTCTACCTGTTCAAGCCCCTGTCCTTCATGAACCTCTCCGGCGGCCCGGTGGCGCGGGCCGCGGGGTTCTTCTCGATCCCCGCCGAACGCATCCTGGTCTGCGTCGACGACGTCGCCCTCCGGTTCGGCTCCTTCCGGGTCCGCAGCGCCGGCTCGGCCGGTGGCCAGAAGGGCCTGGTGGACGTGATCCGCTCCCTGGGGACCGAGGCCGTGCCCCGCTTCCGGTTCGGTGTCGGGATGGGGGACCGTCCCCAGAACCTCGCCGGCTACGTGCTCGGCGACTTCGGCAAGGCGGAGCGGGAGGCCCTCCCGGGCCTCTTCGACCACGCCGCCGCAGCCCTGGAGACCTTCCTGGTGGCGGGACCGGATGCGGCCGCCAGCAAGTTCAACATCACGGTCCGGGAGCCGGGCGAGACCGCCGGGAGCGCGGCCGTCGGCAAGGGCCGCGTCAACCGCTGAAGGCGAGGGTGGACCGAGTGCGAGGAGGTGAACCCGCAGTGTCCGCGGACGAGAGCCAGGACAAGAGGGTCGGCGACGACGACGAGGACCTCCGACTCTGGCGGAGCTACAAGGAGGTCGGCAATCCCGCGATGCGGGAGCAGCTGATCCTCAAGTACGCCTCCTTCGTGAAGTACGTCGCCGGTCGCATGGCCATCAACCTGCCTTCCAACGTCGAGTACGACGACCTGGTGAGCTACGGGATCTTCGGGCTGATCGACGCCATCGAGAAGTTCGACCCGGAGCGGGCCATCAAGTTCAAGACCTACGCCAAGACCCGGATCCGGGGAGCCATCCTCGACGAACTCCGGGTCCTCGACTGGACCCCCCGCTCGATCCGCCAGAAGTCCAAGCAGCTCGAGCGTGCCTATGCCACACTCGAAGCGCAGCTGGGCCGGGAAGCGAGCGACGAGGAGGTCGCGGAGTTCCTGGGGGTCGACCCCAGGGACCTCCACAGGATGTTCGACGACGCCAAACAGTCGCTGATGATCAGCCTCGACGAGGGCGACCCGGAGGGCGAGGGCGGACCGGTCAGTCGCCTCGACCTGCTCGAGGACGAGACCTCGCTCCCTCCCGATGCCCGGGCCGAGTCCCAGGAGCTGAAGACCATCCTGGCCCAGCACATCGCCGAGCTCAACGAGCGCGAGCGTCTCGTCATCACCCTCTACTACTTCGAACGCCTGACCTCGAAGGAGATCGGGAGCATCCTCGGGGTCTCCGATTCCCGGGTGAGCCAGCTCCACACCAAGGCCGTGCTCAAGCTCAAGGGGAAGCTCTCGAAGATGAGAGAGACCCTGGGTCGGGACTGATCCTGCTGGGCGAGCCGCGCCCCCGTCCCGACCCCCTCGGCGGCCCAGCGGTCGCGCCCTTGCCCGCATCCACCTCGGGGTCGAGCGCCCCGGGGCTCCGCCCGCGTTCCCGGCAGGTTGCGGTGGCGGTGCTCGTCCTGGCCCTCGCCCTGCTGCCTCTGCCGGGGGCGGTCGCCGAGGAGGGTGCGGAGACGCCGGATCCCGACGCCCTCGAGTCCGAGGCGCTCCGCGACCCCAGCCGGACCGACGCGGTCCGGATCGCCATGCGGATCTGGTTGTCGATCGCGTCCCGCCACCTGGGCGCCAGCGAGTGGGAGGCCGCCGAGAAGGCCGCCGAGCGGGCCGTGGTCCTCTTCCACGCCGCCTCCCGGGGGGGCGGGATCGACGAGCCCCTGGCCCCCGAGATGGGCATGGCCAGGATGACCCAGGGGAGGGTGCAGGTGGCCCGGGGGGAGCTCCGGCGGGCCGCCGCCTTCTACCGGGAAGGTGCAGGCTACTTCTCGGATCCCAGGGCATGGATCTCGGCCGGGGACCTCTCGGGCCAGATCGAGGAGTGGGAGGACGCCAAGAGCGACTACACGAGGGCCCTGGAGCTGCCCGGGGTCGACCCGTCGGTCCACCTGCGTCTGGCCGAGGCCCTCTACCACACCGGAGCCACCGCCGAAGCCAGCCAGCGGGTCCGGCTGGGGATCGAGGCCGGTGCCCCCGAGGCTGCGGCCAAGGCCATGCTGGAGCGGTTCGAGCGGGAGCACTCCATCGAGGGCGGCTATGCCTCGGGGGGGAGCCTTCACTTCGGACTCAGCTTCGAGGACCTCTCCGAGCACTCCGGCGTGCGCCAGCGGGTCCTCGGGAGCCTGGAACGGGTCTACGACCGGGTCACCACCATGCTCCAGTTCCAGCCGCGGATCCGGGTGCCGGTCGTCCTGTACGCCTCGGCTTCCACCTACCGCTCGGCCAGCGGGGCCCCGGGCTGGACCATGGCCGCCTACAACGGGAAGATCCGGATCCCGATCGGCGAGCTCGAGGCGGTCTCGGACCCGGAGCTCGACCGGATCCTGGCCCATGAGTTCGCCCACTACCTGGTGGAGCGGCTGGCGGGTACCCGCTGCCCCGCCTGGCTCCAGGAGGGGATCGCCCAGCACGCCGAGGCCGATGGCCGGGAGCCGACCTGGATGGCCGGCGTGATGCGCCCGTACTTGAAGCGCCTGGGCAAGGGGAAGCCCTCGGTCCAGCTCCGCCAGCTCGAGGCTCGGTTCCACGGTCTCCAGGGGAGCGGGGTCCACGTCGCCTACGGGATCAGCTACTACGCCTTCCAGTACCTGCTCGAGACCGGTGCCTGGTTTCGGGTCCAGAACCTCCTTGCCGCCCTGAAGTCCGGATCGGATCCGGCCGAGGCCCTGGAAGCCGAACTCTTCGTCGACTACGACGAACTGGATCGCCACTGGGTCGAGACGGCCCGGCGCCGGCTGAACCTCTAGGAGCCTGTCGGCGTAACCGACTGCATTCGGCCGACCAGGCATCCCCGCCTG
>CAYOHP010000144.1:0-16318 GCA_964403795.1 uncultured bacterium
CTGCCTGGGTACCGGAGGGATGGGTGCGGTCTTCGAGGCCCGGGACCGGGGCACGGGGCAGCTCCGGGCGATCGAGACGCTGCTGACGGCGGGGCGTTCGAACCACATGGAACGCTTCGCCCGGGAGGCGAGGATCCTCTCCCGGATCGACCACCCCCACGTGGTGCGGATCGTCGACTTCGGGGAGGCCGATGGCGTCCCGTACCTGGCCATGGATCGGCTCGACGGGGACAACCTCTCGAAGGTGCGTCCGGAGGGCGATCCCCTCCCCCTGCTCCTCCAGGTGGCGGAGGCCATCGAGGCGCTGCATGCGGCCGGGATCGTCCACCGGGACGTGAAGCTCGCCAACGTGCAGCGGACGACCGGCGGACGGGCCGTCCTCCTCGATTTCGGGCTGGCCCGGACCAGCGACTCGACCCGGTTGACCCGCACCGGTCAGGTCAAGGGGACCATGGGATGCCTGGCGCCGGAGCTGCTCGCGGGACGCGAGGCGACTCCGTCGTCCAATTGGTACGCCTTCGGGGTGATGCTCTTCGAGCTCCTCGAGGGATGACCGCCCTACTCGACCCGCGACTTCCTGGCCGCCTGCGGTGGGGCCGCGCTCCCGACGCCGCGACTGGACCATGTCCCGGCCGATTCGCCCCAGGGTCGGTTGCTCGCCGCGCTCCTCTCCCCGGAACCCGCCAGGCGACCCGCATCGGTCGAGGCCATCCGGGAGTTCCTCCAGGGTCGGGTGCCGGTGCTGCCGGTCCGCAGGGCCCTCGGGGAAGGGAGCCTGGAGTCCACCCAGGACGTCGTCCCCGCGGGACCCAGGGACACGGGACCTCCGGCGAGCGGTGGAGACCGCGATCCGGTGGCCGTAGGATCGCCCCTGTCCTCGTCCCCGGCCCAGGGACCGGGAGCCTCCCCGCCACCCGAGCCTCCGGAGCGGACCCGACGCATCCGGGTGGCGGGGGTCGCGGGTCTCGCCGCGCTCTCGCTGGCGATCGGGTTGGCGACCGGCACATCGCCCCCGACCGCTCGGTCCGGCTCGGACCCGGCACCGCTCGCGTCACCCGGGTCGACCCCCCGGCCGACGACCGCCCCCCCCGCCATGACGCGTCGGGCTCCCGCCGCCACCCCTCCCGGGACCAGGCCCTCGACGGACGCTCTCCTGGTGGTCGCACCACCGACCGCCAGCGACCGGCCGGATCCGACTCCGACCCGGGCCGCTTCGCCGTCTCCGGTGCCGGACCCGGGACGACCGGAGCGACCGGGGCTCTCGATCCTGGCCCGACTGGGCGGCCCGGAGTTCCGTCCCGGGATGCCGAGTGCGCCCATGGCCTTCGTGGGCGACGGGGCCAGGGTCCTGGTGGGCGGCGAGTCGCCTCGGGTCTTCAGCCTGCCGTCCGGGGTCCCGGAGGATGGCGAAACGGTCCTCGGCGAGGCCTGGGCCGAGCTGGACGTGACAGCCGACGCCTCCCGGAGATTGGCCCGGGCTTCCTCCCCGCCTCTGGGTCTGAGGATCTCCGGGATCGACCGGGACCCGGCACCCTTCCTGCTCCCCCGGATCCCGGAGTTCCCCGCGCTCCAGAACCACTTCGTGCCGATCCTGCTCTCCCAGGACGGCCGATGGGCCGCCCTCCATCCCACTCGAGGCGCCCGCATGGTGCCGCTGGTCGAGGGGATGGGATCGGTCCGTCGGCTGCCCGCGCCACCTCGGGGTGAAGGGGAAGAGGAGGATCGCGAGGGAATGGCGGGGGCGACCCTGTCGCCCAAGGGGGACGTGCTGGTGACCTTCGACCGGCGCGGCCTCTTGGCATGGGACACCGCCTCGGGTGCGGGCCTGGCGCGCCTGCCGCTCACCCGATCGAGTTCCGGGATGCCGGCCTTCTCTCCCGCCGGGGACCGCGTCCTCTTCGGGTTGTGCTTCGAGGGAGGCGAGACGCCGAGACGGAGCGTGGTGCTCTCCTGGGACCCGCGCCAGGGAGGAAGGCCGTCCGAGGTCGTGAGCTGGGCCGATCCGACCTCCTGCCTGCATGCCGTGAGCGTCTCCCGCGACGGGAAGATCCTGGCCGCCACCGACGGCATGGCCATCCAGACCTGGACCCTGGCCGACGGCAAGCGGCACCGCACCCTCGAGAGCGGGCCTTCCGGGATCTGGGCCATCCGGGTCAGTCCCGACAACCGGTTCCTGGTGGCCTGGGGCGATGCCGGGAACCACGTCTGGTCCCTGGAGACCGGGAGGATCCTGTCTCCGCCCCTGGTCCACTCCGGTCGCATCACCAGTCTCGCCTTCGACTCCACGGGCGCCAGGCTGGTCGCCGTGGGAGGAGGCCGGATGGTGCAGTGGGACGTCGCCCGGGCGACCCCGTCGGTGGCCCATGACGGACCCTTGAACGGTGGACCGCTGGGAGGCGGCTATGTCGACGGGGACGCCGGCCTGTGGATGGTCGAGTCGGTCTTCGAAGGCCCCGGTTCGCCGGACTCCTCGTCGATCCGCAGGCGACGCTATTCGGCGACCTCCTCGAGCGGGATCGGGACCTCCTACCGGGGAGGCGTCTCGGACTTCGGGGGGCGACTGCGCCAGGCCTTCAGTCGGGACGGATCGATGGTCGTCGAGGTGGTGAAGACGCCCCAGGGGGAGATGGCCTACATCTCCCGGGTAGGTGCGGCCTCCGTCGAGGACGCCAAGGACGAGCCCGTGGAGCCTGGTTCGCCTTTCGCGCTGGCCCCGCGCGGGAAGTGGCTGGCAGCCGTGCAACCCGGGAAGGACCAGCTGCTGGTCACCGACGTCGTGTCGGGGAACGACTGGTACGAGCTCCCGGTACGCGGCGGAAGGCTCCAGGCCCTGGCGATCACCGATACCTGGACCGTGGCGGCAGCGGTCCCCGGCGCCATCGAGTTCTTCCACCAGGAGAAGGTCGCCGATCCGGCCGCCATCCCGGTCGATCCCACTCCCGCGGTGCTGGCCTTCTCGGACGACGAACGCTGGCTGGCGGCCGCCTCCGGGAGCCTGGTCTCGGTGGCCAGGCTGGGCAAGGCCCCCGAGTGGCTGAGGGCCGAGACCCGCCAGGGCGGGTGGGCATCCCGGGTCGAGATCCTGGCCTTCGATCGGACCGGCTCCCGGCTCGCGGCCGGCCATCGCGACGGATCGATCACGGTGTTCTCGCTCCCGACCGGACCTGCGGCCCGGTAGGGGGCCGACACCCGCGTGCAGGTCTCGCGCGGGTCCCGGGGGAGACTCCGGCGCCGGGGGGGATCGAAGGGGGGCTGGCGGACAGGGAGGGGTTCGAACCCTCGGACGAGATTTCTCCCGTCACAGCATTAGCAATGCTGCGCCTTCGACCACTCGGCCACCTATCCGCGGTGGGGCATGCGCCCGAGCCAGATGTTAGCACCCCGGGTCCGGTCCGTCACCGTCGACGCGGCTCCGGGCAACAGGTAGGATCCCCATGACCCGATCCCCGGGGCATCCCGGGTCATGGAGGAAACCCGTGTCGTCCTCGACCTCCCCGAAGATCCTGGCGCTGGGCGTGCTGGCCGCCCTCCCCCACCCGGAGGCCGCCCTGGCCGAGCCCGCTCCCCGGGCCGAGGCCCCGGCCCGTCCGGGGCAGGGCGCCAAGCTCTCGCCGGCCCAGCGGGTGGGCGCCCGGGGCATGCTGCCGCGGGCCCGGCGGACCCTGACCGCCCGGGCCCGGGAACTCCCCGAAGGTCCGATCCGGATCGCCTTCTTCGACGCCGACTCGACCCTCAGGGTCAGTCGGAGCGGCAGCCCCAGCGCCAACCACCGCACCGACGTGAAGATCCTCCCGTCCGTCGCTCCCCGCCTGCGGGAGCTGGCCGCAAAGGGCTACCTCCTCGCCATCGTCTCCAACCAGGCGGGAGTGGCCGAGGGCTACGTCAGCTTCGAGAGCGCCGACGGGGCGCTCCGCTTCACCATGTCCCGCCTGGCGGCCCAGGGAGCCCTCTTCGACTACTACGACTTCGCGGAGCTCCGGGACGACGACCGCAAGCCAGGGATCGGCATGGCCCGGCGGCTCGGCGCGCTGGTGGCGAGCGAGCTCGGCCGCCCGGTCGACTGGTCGGGGAGCTTCATGGTCGGCGACTCGGCCTGGAAGAAGGGCGTCGATCTCGAGCCCGACGGCACCCCGGGGGTCGACTTCTCGAACTCCGACCGGCTCTTCGCCGAGAGTGTGCGGCGCGAGCTCGCCGGGGGGAGGGGCTTCGCCTTCCACCATCCCCGCGACTACTTCGGGTGGTCCCGACACGGGATCCGCAACTTCGTGAAGCTCTCCGAGGTCGAGTCCTACGAGGCCGGCCAGGCCAAGGCCGCCGAGGCCAAGTAGCCGCAGCCGACGCCGCGCCGCTCCCGCGAGCCGGCTTCAGCCCTCGTCGGAATCGGCCGGGGGATGGGCCGGGGCCGGGTGCGCGCCCACCGGGGTGGCGGCCGGACGGGCCGGGCCGGGCGGGGGGACGAAGGGCCGGTAGCGCCCCCCGAACACCTGGCGACGGAAGGTCTCGACCAGCACCCGGAGCACGTCGGGAGGCGCGAACCCGGAAGCCAACGCCACCTCGGCCGCGTCCCGGAGCAGGGTCTCGGCCGCGTCCATGGGATCCCGGTGGTTGGCGGCGATGTCGTAGAGCAGCGCCCCCATGAAGGGTTCGACCCCGCCGGCGCCCTCCATGAACCCGAGCGGCACGATCACGAAACGGTCGTGGCGGGCATCGAAGCGGTCCAGCGGCCGGTCGATCATGAGCACGAAGGCATCGGCCGGCATCGCCAGGAACGCCGCCTCGTTCTCTCCCCAGTGGCGGGCCCGCAGGGCGTCGTAGCCCGCCTGGTCGAGCTCCGGGCCGTAGACCACGCTGGGGAACTCCCCGAGGTCGCGCAGAGCCGCCTTCACGACCTTGCGGAAGCGCTCGTGACGCAACCGGGCCAGCCGCCCCGCGCCGGGCAGGTACCAGACATGGCATGGGCCCCCGCCCGGTCGGGCCTGGGAGAGGGTGGTCTCGCTCCCGGGCTCGCTGCCGCCGTCCGGCTCCGGCTGGGGAGCCCCTCCCCGGCTGAAGAAGCCCATCCCGGCCAGGGCGATCAACACCCCGAGCGTGACCGCCAGGAGCAGGATCGCGTAGAGCAGGTCGAGATCCATCATCAGACCGAGCCTACACCATGGGTTCCGGTCCCCCCGACCCGATCGCACAGACTTTCCATCCGTTCGCGACACTCCTGCAACAATGGGTCCGTAGTCTTTTCCTCGAAGAGAGGAGACCCATGCGTCCCACCACCCGTGCCCCCCTGGCCCTGGCCGCCCTCCTGCTGGCGACCCAGACCGCTTCCGCCGGCCCCGCCGGCCGGATACGCGACCTCGAAGGCGGCTTCCTGGCGAAGATCGCCGACCGGCTCGGCCTCCCCGAGGCGACCCGCAAGGCGGGCAAGGCGATCCTCGACAAGTACGACCCCATCCGCAAGGAGCGCCGCGGCGCGGCCCTGGCCGCGCTCGCCTCCCTGGAGGCGGCCTACGATGCCGCCCCCGGGGACGCGGCCGCCCTGCAGGCCAAGCTCGCCGCCCTGCGCCAGGCCGGCGAGGCCCTCCACGCCATGCGCAAGCAGAAGCACGAGGACCTGGCGAACCTGCTCGACGCCAGGCAGAAGGTCAAGGTGGCGGCCCGCTTCCTGGAGCGGCGCGACCCGGCCAAGCACGAAGGCAAGGGCGAGTGGGTGATCGCCAACGTGGTCCCGGCCTTCCTCCGCTGGATCGGCGGGATGGACGAGGCGAGCGTGACCTCGATCTCCGCGATCCTCGCCGAACGCCGGCCCCTCAGGGACGCCCTCCGGACCGAGGGCAAGGCCCTGCGCAGCGAGCTGATCGCCCTGGCCGCCGACCCGGCCCTCGACGAGGCCAAGGCCGAGCTGGCGGTGGCCAAGGCCAGGTCCTTCGGGGCCAAGGTCGAGGCCACGGTGCGCGCCGGCCTCGACCAGATCGAGGCCAAGGTCCCCGCCCCCGATCGCGCCAAGCTGGTGGTGCGCCTGTACAAGGGCGCCAAGCGGGTCGCCAAGTTCGTGAAGCGGATCGCCGGCCTGGCCGAGCTCGACGAGCTGATCGGCAGCGGCACCCCGGTCCCGGAGCCGGGGCTCGATCCCGAGGCCGACGGCGACCGGGAGGACGAGACCCGGTGAGCCGGGGCCCGCTGGTCCTGGTGGTCGAGGACGATCCCGGCATCTCGGAGATGCTGGCGACCGCCCTCGACCGCCGGGGCTACCGGTGCAGGGTCGAGCGGGACGGCCCGGCCGGTCTCAAGGCCGCCAAGGATCATCGCCCCGAGCTGGTGATCCTCGACCTCATGCTCCCCGGCATGGACGGTCTCTCGGTCTGCCGCGAGCTCCGCCGGGAGAGCCGGGTGCCGATCCTGATGCTCACCGCCCGCGACGGGGAAGCGGACAAGGTGCTGGGCCTCGAACTCGGGGCCGACGACTACGTGACCAAGCCCTTCTCGCTCGCCGAGCTCGACGCCCGGATCCGCAGCCTGCTCCGGCGGGCCGCCCCGGACCAGGGCCCGGGCGCGGCGCCGGTGGAGACCCTCGAGCGGCATGGCCTCTCGCTCGACCTGGCCCGCCGCAAGGTCGCCCGCCAGGGTGTCCCGGTCGAGCTCACCGCCACCGAGTTCGAACTGCTCGCCCACCTGGTCCGCAACCCCGGGCGGGTCTTCACCCGCGAGGACCTGCTCCAGGCGGTCTGGGGGTACTCGTTCGAGGGCTACGGGCGCACCGTCGACAGCCACGTGACCCGCCTCCGCAAGAAGATCGAGACGGACCCGCACCATCCCCGGCTGGTGCAGACGGTCCGGGGCGTCGGCTACCGCTTCGCGGAGGCGTCGTGACCGCGGCACCGGGTCCGGCCCTCGACCCGGCACCGGTCGCCCCCGGGCCCGTGCCTCGACCTTCGCCGGACGCCGGGACCGAATCCCCGCGACGCCGCACCCTGTTCTGGCACCTGAGTCTCCTCTTCATGGCGGTGCTGGCCCTGGCCTCGATCGCCCACGGGCTGACCACGGGGCGGGCGATCCGGGGCCTGCTCCACGAGGCCCAGGTGCATGTCTTCACCCGGGAGGCGGAACGCTTCGCGGCCGAGCTGCCGGGAGTCATCGGGGCCACCGGGCGCGGGGAGGAGGCCCGGGCCCTGCAGGCCTGGCTCGATCGCGCCGCCGCGGGATTCCCGGAACTCTCGGTGGTGGTGTACTCGGAGCTCGGGGCGCGGGTGGCCGCCTTCCGCCCCCCGCACTGGCTGCCCGAGGACGAGGACGCGCTGGAGGCCAGGAGCCAGCGGGATCGGCCCCCGGTGCGGCCCGGCGTCCCGGCCGTGGTGCGGCGCGAGGTCGCCCACGGGGGCCAGAGCTTCCGCATCTACGTGACCCTGGAGCGGCCCAGCGGGGCGGTGCTCCGGGAGCGGAGTCCGCTGGCCTGGGCCTGGCCCTTCGCCATCTGGTTCGCCACCTCGGCCCTGGCCGGGATCCTGGGCCTCAGGGTCCTGACGGCACGGTTCCGGCGGCTCGAGGCCGGGGTCCGCAGGCTGGCCGACGGCGAACTCGCCACCCGGGTCGAGCCGGGACCCGACGACGAGGTGGGCCACCTGATCCGGTCGGTGAACTCCATGGCGGAGCGACTGGAGAAGGCGATGGCCGAGGTCTCGGACCAGGCTCGGGCCCGCCGCGACATGCTGGCCGACGTGGCCCACGAACTGCGGACTCCGCTCACCACCCTCTCGGGCCACCTCGAACTGCTCGCCGACGAACTCGGCCCCGCCAAGGTGGCGGTCCTCTCCCGGGAGACCGCCGCGCTCCGGGAACGGATCGAGGACCTGCTCACCCTGGCCCGCGACGAAGCGGGGGCGTTGCCGATCGCCCGGGAGCCGGTGAACCTCCAGCAGCTCCTCTCGGAGCTGGTCGAGACCTACCGTCCGCTCTGCGCCGACCGGGGCCTGTCGCTCACGACCTCCTTCAGCCCGGAGATCCTGCGGGTCGCCGGCGACCGCTCGCGCCTCAAGCAGGTGTTCCGCAACCTCCTCGACAACGCCCTGGCGATCACGCCGGGACCGGGCACCGTCGAGATCGGGGTCGAAGCCGAGGGGACCGAGGTGCGGGTGCAGGTCGACGACTCGGGGCCCGGCATCGACCCCGAGGAACTGCCCCGCCTCTTCGAGCGCTTCGTGCGCGGCCGGCGCGGTCCCGGGGGCGGCACCGGGCTGGGTCTCGCCCTGGTCCGGCGCCTGACCGAAGCGCACCAGGGCCGGGTCGAGGTCGGCTCGGCCCCGGGGCTGGGGGGAGCCCGCTTCACCGTCCGCCTCCCGCGGCTGCCGGACGGGTGAGCCGCGACCACCGGCGGGAGGTCACGGATCCCGGAGCGAGAACCGTCGCCCGCCGCCCTCCCCGCCGACGGCTACCGCTCCCAGGCGGGACGAGATGGCGAGCCCGCCCCGGGCCCCCGGCCCCAGCTCCTGGACCGCCAGGCGCGCCCCGGTGGCGATCTCCACCAGCGCCGCTCTTCCTGCCGCGTCGAGGACCAGCAGCCGCCCGCCGTCGCCGGGGAAGGCCAGGCCCGTCACCGGACGCTCCGAACCGGTCACCGTCCGCGGCGGGCCCGCCCCCAGTTCCCGGAGCTGGAGCCGCCCGTCGGCCCCGCCCGCCGCCAGCATCCTCCCGTCGGGCGAGAAGGCGAGTGCCCCGATCGGCGCTCCCGGGCCTTCGAGCCGGGCCGGAGCCTTGCCCCGACGGGTCGACCAGAGCCAGATCCCGCCCTCGCCGTCGGCCGCCGCCACCGCGCTCCCGTCGTTCCGGGTCGCCAGCGCGGTGACCGGTCCCCGGTGCCCGGTGAAGCCGCCCGCCAGCTCGCCGTCGCCCACGTCGTACAGCCGGATGCTCCCGTCCCGGGTCGCCACCGCCAGCCACTTGCCGCCCGAGGCGAAGGCCAATCCCACCACCGGAGCCCCGCCGCCGGCCACCAGGGTCCGCACCTGGTCCAGACCGGCCTCGCCGGGCCGGGCCAGGACCGCGCTGCGCGGCTCCCCCACCCGCACTTCCCCGGCCGGCAGGCCCACCGCCACCCGCGTCCCGTCCTCCGACCAGGCCACCGCCTCGACCGTCCCCGCGGCCAGCAGAGTCCCGGCGGGCTCCAGGAATGCCCTCTGCGCCTGGGTCTCGGCCTCCCGCTCCAGGTCGAGCGATGCCTCCTGGCGGCCCGCGGGCAGCGTCCAGATCCGCACCTTCCGGTCCTCGCCGAGGCTCGCCAGGCGTGCCCCGTCCGGCGCGAAGCGGAGCTTGCGCACCACCTTGGTGTGCCCCTCGAGCACCCGGATGGAGGCTCCCGTGGCCGGATCCCAGAGGCGCACCGCGGCGTCCCAGCTCCCGCTCGCCAGGGTCCGCCCGTCCGGCGAGAACTCGACCGAGGTCACCTGCCCGGTATGCCCTTCGAGCACCCGCAGCCGCTCGCCGCCCCGGGCGTCCCAGAGCCGCAGCCTGCCGTCGAGGTGCCCGCTGGCGATCCACCGACCGTCAGGGCTCATGGCCACGTCGTAGACCGGACCCGACGGCTCACCGAGTTCGTAGACGAGCCCCGGCGGCTCCACCGACCAGAGGCGCACGATCCCGTCGTCGCAGCCCGAGAGCACCGTGCCCCCGTCGGGTGCGAAGGCCACCGCCCCGATCTCGTCGGGATGCCGGGGGAAGGCAGCCAGCCGCGCCCCCGAACCGGTGTCGAGGATCTCCAGGGTCCGGTCCATCCCCCCGAGGGCGACGCGACGGCCATCCCGGGAGAGAGCCATCGCCAGCACCGCGCCGCGCTCCCCTCCGAACACCTTGTCGACCCGGCCGCGGCGCACCACCACCTTCCCGCCCCAGGTGGCGACGGCCCGGGTGCCGCCCGTGGCGTCCCAGGCCACCCCCACCAGGGTCGAGCCGGCGGTGTCGAGCTCCTCGGCCAGGGCACCCGAGGCGACCTCGAAGACCCGGGCATTGCCGCGGGAGGAGCCGGCCGCGATCCGGGTCCCGTCCGGCGACCAGGCCAGGCCCAAGAGTTCGTCGCGGAAGCTCACCAGGTCGGCGATGCCTTCCATCCCGAGGCCCGAGTAGATGTCGCGGGGATCGACGGGTCGGGAGGTCGGGGCTCCCGGGGAGGCGGTCGGGGACGGGCTTGCCGGTCCGGGATCGGGCGGCCGCACGGGCGCGGTCGGGGGTTCCGGGAGCCGGGGACCGGGGCCGGGGCGCGGCTCCCGGCCTTCCCCCGTCCCCTGCAGGAAGCCTCCCAGCAGGGCCAGGCCCAGGAGAGCCGTGATCCCGGCCGCCAGTGCGACCCGGTGGCGGCCCTCGGGGCGCGTCGGTCCCGGCTCCGGGAGCGTGGTGCGCGCCCGGGTGGTCGCCAACCGCTTGCCGGCGAGCAGCTCCTCGATCTCGGCCCGGCTGGTGGGACGCAGGCCCGGCTCCTCGGCCAGCGCCGCCCGGATCGCCTGGGTGCGCCGGTCGCCCGGGCCCAGGCGCTCGAACTCGGGCTCCGGCAGCGGCTTGCCCCGCACGCAGGCGAGCAGCTCGTCGGCATCGAAGGGGAGCCGTCCCTCGGAGAGCTGGAAGAGGGTGACGCCCCAGGCGTACCAGTCGGCGGCGGCGGTGGCCTCGTCGCCCCGTAGCACCTCGGGGGCCAGGAACCCGAGGGTCCCGGTCACCGCCCGCTGGCGGGTGATGCCGGTGCGCTTGGGGTCGAGGACCAGGCCGAAGTCGACCAGCACCGCCCGCCCCGAGGAGTCGAGCACCACGTTGCCGGGCTTCACGTCCCGGTGCACCAGGCCGCGTCGGTGCAGCTCCTCGAGCCCGCTGGCGATCTGGACCATGGCGTCGAGCGGATCGACCTGGCCGGCCAGCTTGTCGAGCGAGGAGCCGTCGAGGTGCTCCATCAGGATCCAGGGCCCCGAGGCGCTCACCCCCGAGTCGTGGATCCGCACGATGTTGGGGTGCTCGAGCTCGGAGAGCACCTGGGCCTCGCGGCGGAAGCGCCGGCGCTGTTCCTCGTCCTCGGCGCCCCGCATCACCTTGACGGCCACCAGCCGGTCCAGGTTCCGGTCGCGGGCCAGGAAGACCGCACCCATGCCGCCGCTGCCGAGCCGGCGCAGGGGCTCGAAACCGGGGAGCAGTTCCTCGGGGAAACGGGCATCGGGACGGGTCATGCGGAGCGAAGCGTGCCTCATGGGGGAGCCGGTACCGACCCCCCGGCGTCCCGGGAGGACGGATGACGGGGTCGCCCCCCGGGATGTAGGTTCACGGCCTCCGAGGTTCCCTATGCACGCCGCTTCCCTGGCCACTCGCTCAGCGCTCTGCGACCTGCAGCGCCGGATCGACCCGATCCGCCGGCGGATCGTCGAGCACGCCCTCTACCCTCGGCTCCGGGAGCCGTGGGCGTTGCGAGTCTTCATGGAGCACCACGTCTACGCGGTGCTCGACTTCATGAGCCTGCTCAAGGCCTTGCAGCGCCGCCTGACCTGCCTGGAGACGGTGTGGATCCCGCCTGCCGACCGACAGGCGGCCCGCCTGGTGAACCAGATCGTGCTCGGCGAGGAGTCCGACGAGATCCCGGGCCTGGGGCCGCTCAGCCATTTCGAGCTCTACCTCGAGGCCATGGGGGAGTGCGGCGCCGACACGGGTCCGGTGCGGGCCCTGGTGGCGGGGCTCGGTGCCGGCCGCGATTGGCGCGCCGCGGCGGGTGACGCGGGAGTTCCCGCCGCGGCCCGCGACTTCCTGGCGACCACCATGCAGGAGGTCGAGACCGCCCCCGACCACGCCCTGGCCGCCGGCTTCGTGTTCGGGCGCGAGGGACTCATCCCGGCGATGTTCCGGAACCTGGTGGCCGAGCTGCACCGCTCGCGCCAGGCGGACCTCGGCTGGATGATCGTCTACCTCGACCGCCACATCCAGGTCGACAGCGAGGAGCACGGCCCCGCCGCCGAGCGCCTGGTGGAGCACCTCTGCGGCGACGACCCGGCCCGATGGGCCGAGCGCTCTCGGCCCGCCTCGCGCTGTGGGATGCGATCGAGGCGGGGCTCTTCGGCACCCGGACGTAGCCGGAGGTCTCCGCCGAACCTCGACTTCGCTCGGGTCACCACCGGCCGTGGCAGGCGGTGTGGGTGGTTGCCACCTCGCGGGTCGGGCGAACTCGCCGAAGCTCCCTCCGAGGTCCGGCTCGGGGACCACGACATCTGCGAACCCGATCTCTACGACCCGGTTCGCCAATCCGACGGTCCTCCGGAAGATCCACGGCGATGCGCCGGAGACGCCCCTCCTGCCCGGGTTCTCGGCACCGCTCGACCAGGTCTTCGCCCCTCGCCTTGCGTGCCTGCGGGAGGACCATGCCCCCGGAGAGGAGTAGGCGACCTCCCGCCTCAGGATGAGGGCGACTCCGGAATTGCCTCCCTCCAGCCGCCGCCGAGCGCCTTGTAGAGGTCGACCTGGGCCAGCACCTGGGCGAGCCGCGTCTCGATGAGTTCGCTCCGCGCCTCCAGCGCCTCGCGCTGCGCCAGCAGCACCTCCAGGTACTCGATGCGCGCCGATTTGAAGAGCTGGGTGGCCACCGCCACCGATTCGGTCAGCAGCGCCACCTGCTCCTGCTTGTGCCGGCGGGTGCCCGCCAGGTTGTCGAGGTTGGAGAGTTGGTTCTCCACCTCGTTGAAGGCGGTCAAGATCGCAGCCTCGTACTCGAAGACGGCCTGGAGCTGGCGGGCGGTGGCCGTGCGATACCGGGCCCGGATCGCCCGCTTGTTCACGAGCGGCGCCACCAGGCCCCCGAGCAGCGAGGTCGCCAGCGACGCCGGGGTCCGCAGCAGGTGCCCCAGCGACACCGCCTCGAACCCGACCCCGGCCTTGATCTCGAACTTCGGGAGGAAGTCCGCCCGGGCCACGTCCACGTCCAGCGCCGCGGCCTCCAGTTCCAGCTCGGCTCTTCGCAGGTCCGGACGGTTCACGAGCAGCTGCGAGGGCACTCCGGCGGCGAGGGTCCCGGGCTCGATCTCCATGAAGCTCGCCGAGGCCCGCTCGATCGGCCGGGGAGTGCGCCCGAGCAGCAGGTTCAAGCGGTTCTCCACCACCACGATCTCCTGCTCGATCGCGAACCTGCGGGCCAGGTTCTTCTCGACCTCGGCCCCGTAGCGGTTGACCGCCAGGGTGTCGGCCCGGGCGTTGGCCTTGAGCTGGCGCGCCATGCGCAGGCCGTCCTGCTGGAGGGCGATGCTCTGCGAGAGGTTCACCAGCTGGTTGTCGAGGGCCATCAGCTCGTAATAGGACCGGGCCACCTCGGCGACCAGGTTGGTGACCAGGAAGCGACGCCCCTCCTCGCTCGCCATGAACTCGAGCAGCGCCGACTTCTCGGCCTTGCGGAGCTTGTGCCAGACGTCGAGCTCCCACCGCGACGAGAGCCCCACCCGGTAGTCCCCCAGCCAGGTGGGGAAGGCCTTGCCCCCGGGCAGCGTCAGTCCGTCCTCCACCGCGCCGGCCCGGGTGTGCTCGCCCACCCTCTCGGTCCCGGCGTCGGCCTTGACCTCGACGAACGGCCGGTACTCGCCGCGGCGCTCCTGGATCTCGTTCCGGGCGGCGCTGATCCGCTGCAGCATCACCCCGAGCTCCTTGTTGTCGGCGAGCGCGGTGGCGATCAACCCCAGGAGGTGCCGATCGGTGAAGAACCCGCTCCACTCGATCAGGGCCGCCGAATCCTCCGGCCCCGCCCCGGTCGGGGCGGCCGCCCCTCCAGGCGTGACGGCCACCGGGCCGGAGGCCACACCGGTCGCGAGCGCGCTGCGGTCCCCGGCCGTCGGGATCCCCGCTGCCCGGACGGGGCGGAAGGACGCCGGCAGCGAGGTCATGGGTTCCCGGACGGGGTTCCCGCCTGCGGGGCGGCTGCTGCAGCCACCCAACGCCAGGCCGACCGCCACCACCGGAACCAGTGCGAGACACCTGCGGATCATCATCGTGGACACCGTTCTCCCTGATCTTCCGAAGGTTCTTTCCAGGGCTTCCCGCTGCCTCATGGGAGGGTCAGCTCCCCGGAGTCCCGGTCGTAGACGAAGAGCTCGCCGTGGTCCGCCCACTCGACGAGGATCTCGAACTCCCGCTCGGGATCCACCGTCGGGAGGTGGCGGCGGATGATCTGGTGCACGGCCTCCCGGTCCACGGGACCTTCGGCCTCCTGCACCGTCTCCTGGACTTCCCGGATCAGCTGCAGCTGCAGCAGGTGGTCCCGCCAGACCGCCCTCCTCCTGGCATGACTCGCCTCGGCGAAGCGGAAGCCCTCGGAGGCCAGCCGGACCCTGTGATGGGCCCGGTCCGCGAACCCGAGCAGGATGGCCGCCGCGGTCGCCCGCTCCACCCTCTCGGGGTCGATCCCCGTGTCGGCGGCGATCCCGGAGATCTCGCCCCGACCGTCGTTGGCCCCCAGGTGTTCCAGCACGTCCTCGATCTCGTCGGCGGAGACGTCGGGGAGCGGCTCGTAGGCGGCCTCGTGCTCGAGGATCTCGGTGAGCGGCTCGTCGGCCCCGCCCCGGAGCAGCGACCGTCCGTCGGCGATCCGGGCGAAGATGTAGTAGAGGCCCGGCAGGACCAGGACCCCGAACACGGTGCCGACCAGCATCCCGCCGATCCCGGTGCTCCCGATGGTGCGGTTCCCGATGGCACCGGCTCCGGTGGCCTCGTAGAGCGGCACCAGTCCGGCGATGAAGGCGAACGAGGTCATCTGGATGGGCCGGAACCGGAGCTTGCCGCCCTCGATCGCGGCCTCGTGCAGGGAGAGGCCGTCCCGGCGTCGCTGCACCGCGAACTCGACGATCAGGATGGCGTTCTTCCCGAGCAGTCCCACCAGCATGACCAGCCCGATCTGGGCGTAGACGTCGTTGGCGAGCCCCCGGGTCTGCAGCAGCAGGAAGGAGCCGTAGATCCCGATGGGCAGCGAGAGGATCACCGCCAGCGGCAGCAGGAAGCTCTCGTACTGGGCCACCAGGACCAGGTAGACGAAGGCGATCACGACCAGGAAGATGTACAGGGCCTCGTTGCCCTTCCGGGACTCGTCCCAGGACAGGCCCTCCCACCCGACCCCGTAACCATGGGGCAGCACCTCGGCCGCCACTTCGAGGATCGCCTGGATCGCCTGCCCGCTGCTGTAGCCGGAGGCCGGGGCGCCCTGGATGGCCGCCGAGGGATAGAGGTTGTAGCGCATGATCTCGTTGGGACCCTGCTTCTTCACCAGCTTCATGAACGAGCTGTAGGGGACCATCTCCCCGGCCTCGTTCTTGACGAACATCTGCGAGAGGTCGTCGGGGAAGCGCCGGAACTCCGGGGCGGCCTGGACGAAGACCTTGTAGAACTGCCCGAAGCGCACGAAGCCCTGCTCGTAGGTGCTCCCGACCAGGATGTTCAGGTTGTCCATGGCCTTGCCGATGGACACCCCTTTCTGCATCGCCACGTTGTTGTCGATCACCAGCTCGTACTGGGGATAGTTGTTGGCGAAGAAGGTGAAGAGGCTCTTCAGCTCCTTGCGCTTCCCTAGGGCGGCCATGAACCGGTCCGTCACTTCGCCCAGCCGCCTGTAGTCGTTCGTGTTGGTCTTGTCGAGGAGACGCATCGAGAACCCGCCGGCGGCGCCGAAACCCGGGACCGCGGGCGGCTCGAAGAACTCGAGCTTCACGTTGGTCATCTTGCGGCAGCGCTCCTCGAGGTCCTCGATGAGCTGGCGGGCGGTGCGGGTGCGTTCGGACCAGTTCTTCAGGTTGATGAGACAGGTCCCGGCGTTCGAGCCGCGTCCCTCGGTGAGCACCTCGTATCCCGCCAGGGAGGTGACCGAGACGACCTCGTCGAGTTCGCGGGCGATCGCCTGGAGCTCGCCGGCCTTCGCATTGGTGTACTCCAGCGTGGATCCCGGAGGGGTCTGGAGGATCCCGTAGATGACTCCCTGGTCCTCGCCCGGGATGAACCCGGTCGGGAGATCCCGGTTCACGCGGTGGATGCCGCCGGCGAACAGGAGCACCACCACCATCGAGAGGACCCGGAGCGGCACGATCCCCCGGAGGATGGCCGCGAAGCCGTTGGTCACATGATCGACCGCCTTGCTGAACGGTCGCTGGAGGAAGGGAACCAGGACGATCGCGTAGCCGGCAGGCCCCCACAGGCGATGAGCCAGCCAGGCCGCCAGCGCCAGCGACAGCCCACCCAGGACCAGGGAGGGCAGCACCTGCAGGATCCCGTGCGCCTTCTCCTCGCGTCCTTCGGGGGCATGGGGCCGGAGGATCATGGCGCAGAGCACCGGGGTGAGCGTCAGGGC
>CAYOHP010000145.1:0-16302 GCA_964403795.1 uncultured bacterium
GGGGTCAAGCCGATCCGCCGCTTCGATGCCCGCGGGCTCGCCACCACCATCGCCGGCGAGGTCACCTGGGACCAGCCCCAGGACGGCGACCCCTCCGAGGGCGACGTCTCGGGCCGGGCCATCCGTTTCGCCCTCTACGCGGCCCGGGAGGCGCTCGACTCCGCCGACCTCGATCCCGGCCTGCTGGCCTCTCCCCGGGTCGGCGTCTACATGGGTGCCGGGAACGGCGAGCACCTGGTGAACCAGAACCTGCTGGTCCCGCTCTTGGCTCCGGCCCTGGCCGAGGCCGCCGGGAAGCCCCTGCCCGAGGCGGTCTTCCTGGCCGCGGTGCGGTCCGGATGGGATCCCCGCCGGAGCCAGTGGGCCTCGCCCGAGGCGCCGGCCGCAGCCCTGGCCCGCCTCTACCGGGTCGAGGGGCCGGTCCGGACCCATTTGACCGCATGCGCGGCCGGGGCGCAGTCGGTGGGCGAGGCATTCTGTGCGATCCGGGCCGGCCGCCTGGACCGGGCCCTGGTGGGCGGAGCTCATGCCATGGTGCATGCCGATGGCCTGGTGGCGTTCTCCAAGCTGGGGGCCCTCTCCACCCGCAACGACGATCCCGAGACCGCCAGCCGCCCGTTCGACGCCACCCGGGACGGTTTCATCCTGGGCGAGGGGTCGGCGGTGCTGGTGCTCGAGACCGAGGAGGCCGCCCGGGCCCGCGGGGTCGATCCGGTGGTCGAGATCGCGGGCTACGGCGTGACCGCCGACGGCTACCGGGCCACCGATCCGGACCCGGACGCCGGACGGGCGACCCGGGCCATCCTGCGGGCCCTCGAGGTGGCGGGCATCGGGCCCGGCGACCTCGACTACGTGAATGCCCACGGGACCTCGACCCAGGCCAACGACCGGATCGAGACCCAGGCCCTGAAGGCGGCGCTGGGCGACGCGGCCCGTCGGATCCCGGTCTCCAGCGTGAAGTCCATGCTCGGGCACCTGGTGGCCGCGGCCGGGGCGGTCGAGACCGCCGCCACCTACGAGACCCTGCGGACCGGCTGGATCCCTCCCACCCAGAACTACCGCAATCCCGATCCCGACTGCGACCTCGACTACGTCCCGAACCAGGCCCGCCAGGCGCAGGTCCGGGCGGCTCTCAAGAACTCCTCGGGGTTCGGCGGCCAGAACGTCAGCCTGGTGCTGAGGCGGATCCGCTCTTGAACACGCCTTCTTCGTTCGGCTTCGGGAGCGCCAAGGCTGTCGCCGCCGGCGGGGTCGTGGTGGCCGCCACCTCGGCCAGCGCGTTGGTGCCCTGGGCCGGACCGGTCGCCTGGGCCTTCCTGCTCCTGGTGGTCGTCCCGCTCATGCTCCGGGAGTACCTGGGACGCAAGGTCGGCCAGCTCCTGCTCCGGACCCCCGAGCTCCACTTCGACTTCACCGCCCGCCTCGGGCTGGTGCCCCGCCTGGCGGAAGGCTCGGCCTCGAGCGGTCCGGTCCTGGTCTTCCTCCACGAGTATTCGGCCCGGGCCGACTCGGCCAGCAAGTACGTCGGCTTCCTCGAACCCTTGGGAATCCGGATCCTCGCTCCCGAGCTGGAGGACCCGCCGGTGGCGGGACCCCGCATGCTGTTGGCGGTGGACCATGTCGACCAGGCGGTCGAGGCCCTGGAACGGGCCCGACAGCTGGCGGACGGGCATCCGATCGTGGTCTTCGGGGTCTCCCGGGGTGCCGGGGCCGCGGTGCTGGCGGTAGCCCAGCAACCCGAGGGTGTGGCGGCGGTGATCCTCGACGGCATGTGCTCGAGCGTCGACCTGGTGGAGCGGCGGATCCAGAGCCTGGCACCCGCCTACCTCGGCCCCTTCGCCGCCTGGTTGCCCCGTCGCTTCGAGCGCAGCGCGGCCCGGCTGGGGCTCCAGCATGCCGGTTTGCTCCTGGGGGTCGAGTACCCCGATGCCCGGGAGGGCCTGGCCGATCTGCCGGTCCCGGTCCTGCTCCTGCATGGAGGGAGGGACCGCTCGGTGCCGGTGGCCCTGGTGCCGGAGTACCTGGAACTCTCCCCGCCGGGCTCGCGCCACCTGATCGTGCCGGGTGCCAAGCACAACGGCGCATGTCTCGAGGCCCCGGATGCCTACCGGGCGACGATCCTCGACTACCTGGCGGCGCGAGGGGTGGGGATCCGGGGTGCGGCGGACGGCGCCGAGGAGACCCGGGGCGCGACCGCCATGCGATCCAGCCGGGCGAACACGTAGTCGACCAGGCCCGTCAGGGCGCCGGTGTCAGCCGACGGGCCGAGGCCGGCCAGGGCCGAGCGGGCTTCGGCTTCGATCCTGCGGGCATCCGCGACCACCCGGGCGTAGGCCCCCGAGGCATGCATCCACCCCGGGAGTTCGACCGCCAGCTGGGCGGAACGTCCCTCGGCCAGCGCCCTGGTCGTCGGCCCGTCCCCGGCCTCCAGCTCCAGCAGGCGTAGCAGGGGCAGGGTGGGGCGTCCGTTGGCCAGGTCGGCGCGCACCGTCTTGCCGAGCTCGGCCTCGTCCCCTACTGCGTCGAGCAGGTCGTCGAGGATCTGGTAGGCCATCCCCAGGGCGGTGCCGAATCGCTGGAGCGCCTCGGCCGTCTCGGGAGGGGCGGAGGCGGCCTCGGCGCCGAGGCGAGCGGAGTGGCCGAAGAAGGTGGCGGTCTTCAGGTGGATGATCCGGAGGTAGTGCTCCACCGGCAGGTCGTGGCGGCCCTCGGCCTCCAGCTCCAGGAGTTGGCCCTCGGCCAGGTCGCGGGTGATGTCCCGGACCGTGGCCAGGGTCGCCGGGGTGGAGTGCGGGGCCAGGCAGGCGAGGGCCTGTGCGAGCAGCAGGTCCCCGAGCAGCACCGATTGCCGGTCGCCCCAGCGCCGGTAGACGGTGGGCCGGGAGCGGCGGGTCTCCGCGTCGTCGACCACGTCGTCGTGGAGCAGCGAGGCGCAGTGCACCAGCTCGACCAGGGCCCCGAGATCCCGGACCGCCTCCCAGGGACCGCCGCCGGCGGCCCGGGAGGCGAGCACCACCAGTCCTGGCCGGAGCATCTGCCCGAGCTTCTCCACGAAGTACCCGGCCATGCAACCCACCGGGACCCCGTGCCGGGCGGACCGGGCCTCGATCTCCCTGGCGATGCCCTGGAGTTCGGTCTGGATGCCGGCGAACGGGTGGAGCATCGCGGAAATCTAGCATGCTGGCGGGCCCGGTTTGGGGGGACCCACCGCTCGCTGGGCGCGGGGGGAGCCGCACGTTCCGTCCGCCTTCGGGTGCTAGCATCGCCCGCCATGGAGCGAGTCTTCCGGACCGGGGTGGCCCCGGATTTCCTGGTGGCGAGGCTCGGGTCGTTCCGTACCGGGGCGGGGCTCTGCCTGCTCGACTCGGCGCGGGGCGGCCGCTGGTCGGTCACGGGGCTGGCGACCGGGGTGCTCAGGGTCCGGCGGGGCCTGGTCACATGGAAGGGCCGGGACCGCGTCGACCAGGTGCTGGGACCGACAGCCGAGCTGCTCCCCCGGCTCCTGGCTCCCGATCGCTCCCCTCCGGAGCGCGGCCTGCCCTTCGAGGACGGCTGGATGGGGATGCTGGGATACGGCGCCTCGCCCCTGATGGACCGGATCGCGGTGCGGAGCCCGGCACCCGGGGAGCCCGACGACCTCGTGCTCCTGTGGATGGGGGCGGCGGCCTGCCTCGACCGGGTGAAGGGCGAGCTCCACCTGGCGAGCCGGGGCGTGGCGAGCCCCTGGGAGGCCGGGGATCCGGCCCTCGGGCGGGAACTGCTCGCCGACCTGGAGCGTCGGCTCGCCGAGCCGCCGACACCGGTTTCCCGGCGCTGGGGCGGAGGTCCGGTCCCGCCTCCGGGAGATGCCGCCGGCTTCATGGAGGCGGTCGCCCGGGCCAAGGAGCACGTGGCCCGGGGCGATGTCTTCCAGGTGAACCTGGCGCGCCGGTTCATGCTTCCCGTACCCGAGGACCCGGTGGGCCTGTACCTGGCGCTCCGGCGGGCCAACCCCGCTCCCTACGCCGGGTACCTGGAGAGCGAGGGCTTCTCGCTCCTCTCCTGCTCGCCGGAGCTGCTCTTCGAGACGCGCCGGAGGCGGATCCACACCCTGCCCATCGCCGGTACCTTCCCCCGGGCGCCGGGCGTCGCCGAGGACCGGGACCTGAAGCGCCGGCTGCGGGCCAGCGTGAAGGAGCAGGCCGAGCACGTGATGCTGGTCGACCTCATGCGCAACGACCTGGGGCGGGTGTCCGAGTACGGTTCGGTGCGGGTGTCGGAGCTCATGGGGGTCCGGTCCTACGCCACCGTGCACCACCTCGTGTCGCGGGTCGAGGGTCGGCTCCGGGAGGGGGTCGGGCCCTTCCAGACGCTGGCCGCCCTCTTCCCGGGGGGGACCATCACCGGGGCCCCGAAGATCCGCGCCGCCGAGGTGATCGCCGACCTGGAGCCGGTCGCCCGAGGACCCTACACCGGATCGCTCGGGTTCGTGGACCGGGGTGGGGGCGCTACCTGGAACATCCTGATCCGGACCCTGGTGGTGACCCCCGGGGCGGCCTGGGTCCACGGCGGGGCCGGGGTGGTCCAGGACTCGATCCCCGAGCGCGAGGCCCGGGAGTGCCTGCAGAAAGTGCGTCCCTTCCTGGATCTGGCCGGGGTCCCCACCGGCGACGGAGGATTGTCCGCGGCCCGGCCCTGAGGGCATCCGCGGGAGGTCCGGTTCACGGCTTCCGTGGCGGCGTCCCGGCCTTCCCCCAGACCCTGCGGTAGGCGTCCCAGCTGCGGGTGACCTTGGCGACGTAGGCCCTGGTCTCGGGGTAGTCGATCACGTCCTCGGGGTCCGGCTCGGGCTCCGGTTCCGGCGGGGTCTCCCCCGGCTTGGGCTTCGGCGGGGCGGCCTTGCGGCGCCGGGCCTTCCAGTCGTTGAGCCACCGGGTCGTCGGCTTCAAGCCGGCGTTGTAGGCGGCCATCGCCCACTTCCAGCGGGTGGCGGCGTGACCGAACTTGCTCCCCAGGTAGGCCAGGTACCAGGCCCCGAGCTCGAGGTTGCGGGTGGGGTCGAGCAGGTCGAGCAGGCCGGGGACCGGTCGCTGGCGGGTGGTCTCGATCCACTGGGCGGTCTCGGGCATCAACTGGAGCAGGCCCCGGGCCCCGGCCGAACTGATGGCGTCGGGCTTGAAGTGGCTCTCTTCCCGGGCCAGGGCCAAGAGCAGGTGGACGTCGAGGTCGTAGCTGCGGGCGGCCGCCTCGAAGGCGGCCAGGTGGGGGCGGGGATAGAGCAGGCGGTCGAGCAGATCGCCGGCTCCCATGCGATCGACCTCGGGCCGGGAGGAGCCGTCGGCCACCTGGGCGTGGAACAGCGATCGGTTGGGCTCGTCGGCGGCCTGGAGCACCGAGGAGAGCGAGAGCAGGAGGTCCAGGCGTCGCCGGGTGCGGCTCTCCTTGACCCGGACCAGCTGCCCGTTCCATGCACTCGTGACCAGCGAGACGCCGGTGCCGTCCGGGTCGGGCTCGAGCCGGAAGGCGAAGGCGTCCGGGCCCAGCCCGTAGCCTGGCAGGTCGGAGCGGGCAGGGATCCGGGCCAGCAGGTCCTCGATCCGGGAGACCAGCTTCCTGGGCTGGCGAGCCTCCCGACGGGCGGCCGAGACGGCTTCCATGGCAGCGAAGTGGAAGTCCTGCCGATGGATTGCCGGCACCCGGGCGAGCAAGGCGTCGACGCCGGTGTCGTCGCCCAGGAAGGCGAGCCTCCAGCCGTCCAGGACCAGGGCGGCCACCTCCGACTCCCCGACCGGATCGGGAGGGGTGCGGTCGGGGGTTGCCCGGAAGCGGGCCACCGCCCGTCCGAACGGGGTGTCGAGGGCGGCCAGGGCTGCCAGACGGCGCTCGGCCTCCTGGGGGTCGTCGCGGAGAAGGGCGATCGTCAGTCCGATGGCCGCGGTCGCTTCGTCCCCGGGGGCGCCCGGCTCGTCGCCGGGTCCCGAGGCGCCCACGACCTGGCTGGGGCCGGGAGCCTCGAGCAGTTCGAGAGCGGCCTCCAGGCGGGGCAGGGCGAACTCCGGGGGCGTCCCGTCCCGGAGGGCATCCAGGGCCGAGACCAGGGCCGCGGCCCGGCGGCGGGCTGCCTCGGCAGGGACCACGACCCGAAACCATGCCAGGGTCAGAGCGGCGAGGACCAGTCCGAGGGCAGCCAGGGAGGAGGCCCAGGGGCGGCCGGGAGAGGGGGTGGGGGATTCAGGCCCGGGCGACGTCACCGCGGCCGCGTCCGCCGAGTCGGCCCCGGGCCTGGCTGGCGAGCAGGTCGAGCTGGATCCGGGCGTCCTTGGCCTGGCTCGATTTGACCACGATGTGGAGGCGGCGGGAGCCGCAGATCACCCCGGCCCCGATCCCGCCCTCGGCGAGTACCCGGCCGATCACCTGGACGTAGCCGGGCTCGTTCCAGGTGGAGTCGCCCTCGATCGCCAGGACCCGGAAACCCTTCTCGGCCCGGTGCTCGGGAAAGCGGCCGGCCAGCTCGCGCCAGGTGGCTTCGGGGAGCACCGCGGAGACCTCCCGGTCGTCCGAGGAGACCGACGAGAACGGGATCTCGCACTCGGCGAGGGCGCCGTAGAGGGCCCGGTCCGAACCCGGGGGCAGGGAAATCAGGCAATAGGGCTCGGCGATGCTGCGGACCCTCCCCTGCGCCAGCAGAGGCAGGAGCTTGGTCGGGATCCGCCGGTCGCGGAATTGGCGTCGATCCTCGGAATCGTCGTTCAGATCCATCAGGGGGGCCCTCGGACGACACTACCCCGGTCCGGGACGGGGATCAAGGAGGGAAGTGGGCGGGGACTGTGGCGTCAGCGCCGGGCCCGGGGGCGGGGCAGGGCGGCGAGGCGCTTCCTCGCCTTGGCGGCGGCCGGGTGGTCGGGGAAGCGCTCGATCACGGCCTGGTAGGCGGTGCGGGCCTCGCCCGGGAGGCGCTGCTTCTCGAGGCAGAGGCCGAGCCGGAAGCCCGCGTCGGGCGCCAGCGGCGAGTCGGGGAAGCGGGTCCAGAGGCTGCGGTAGCGCTCCCCGGCCGCCGCCCAGTCGGGCTTCGATCCCAACCCCAGGAATCCGCCCCGCTTCCAGAGTTCGAAGCACCCGCCCGCGAGGTGGAGCGCCTCGGGGGCCAGCGGGGAGTCGGGCATGGTCTCCTGCAGGCGATCCAGGCTGCCGGCCGCGCTCTCGTAGCTGGCGAGCCGGAACAGGGACCGGGCCCGGCCGAGGAGCGCATCGTCGGCCAGCTCGCCGGCGTCGCCCTTGGCCAGCACCATGTCGAAGCGGTCGGCGGCCTCCCGGAAGTTGCCCCGCTGGTACTCGGCCAGGGCCCGGCGGAGCTGGGCCTCGGGACCCAGCGGGGCGCCGTTCTCGTCCTGGTTGCGGCGCTTCCAGTCGGCCTGGCCCCGCCGGTAGCCCCGGGCGAAGGCGGCCTTGAAGGCGGCTTGCTTGGCGGGGGCATAGGCCTGGGCGAACCCCGCCGCGAAGCCCACCGCGAAGCCGGCGGTGTATTCCCGGTCAGGGAGGTTGGCGGAGGACTTGTGCAGGCGGGAGAACTTGCGACTCCGGGCCGCGTCGCCGGGGGCGCTGGGCATGAACTCGGGGAACCGGGACAGGGCTTCGGCCTCGGCTTCGCCCTCGGGGTCGGCGCTCGCCAGGGGGTCGGTGCCGGATTCCTCCCCGTCGGCAGGCGCCTCGCCGGGCCCTCCGGAAGTGGTGCCTTCGGCGGCTGGCGGCTCCGAAGGGGGTGGCGTGGGCGGAGCGGGGTCGTCCGGGGGAGCCGGGGGTTCGGGTTCGCCGGGGGGCGGCGCGGGGTCGTTTGGTGGGGGCGAGGGCGGCGCCGGGGGCTCGGGTTCGTCGGGCGGAGGGGAAGGCGGGGAACCGCCCCCGGGGGGATTCCCGGGGTCCCCGGGGTTGTCGATCCCGTGTTCGGCGTCCTTCAGTCCGGCGGCGTAGCCGGAGCGGTCCCCGGCCTTGGTGCCGTCGGCCTTGGCCTTCTTGGCGCCGACCTCGGCCCCGAACGCCATGCCGTCGCGCTGGCCCCGCTCGAAGGCGCTGCCGGGGCTCGGCACCGGGGTCGGACCTGGGGTGGGCACCGGCGGAATGGCGGTGGGGAAGGGAACGCCGGCCCGGATCGGCCCCGCCAGGCAGGCCGAGGCCAGGCAGAGGGCCAGCCAGGTCCGCATGCGGGGAGTCGCCACGCCGCCACTCTAGGGAGCGTGGGCCAGGCGTCAAGCGGGTGGAATGGACGGCGGAGGGCGTCGGGGTGTTCGATGGGAGGGGAGGCACTTCCAGGTGCCCGTACGGCAAGGAGGAGAGTCGTGGCGATTCGTTCCCTCGAGAAGCTCGATCCCCGGGGCAAGCGGGTGTTGGTGCGGGTCGACCTGAACGTCCCTCTCGAGGGCGGCAAGGTCTCCGACGACACCCGGATCACGGCCATCCTGCCGACCCTGAAGAAGCTGGTCTCGGGCGGTGGTCGGGTGGTCCTGATGAGCCACCTGGGGCGACCCAAGGGCAAGCCCACCCCGGAGTTCTCGCTGGCGCCGGTCGCCGATCGCCTGGCCCAGCTCTCCGGGGCGCCGGTCCGCTTCATCCCGCACGTCACCGGCAAGGAGGCCGAGGCCGCGGTGGCCACCCTGAAGGACGGGGCTGTGGGCCTGCTCGAGAACCTCCGCTTCGACGCCGGGGAGGAGAAGAACGCCCCGGCCCTGGTCGAGGCCCTGGCCCGCCTCGGCGACGTCTTCGTGATGGACGCCTTCGGCACCATGCACCGGGCCCACGCCTCGGTGGTCGGACTCACCGAGCGCCTGCCGAGCTATGCCGGCTACCTGGTCGCCAAAGAGGTCGGGAGCCTGGGCAAGCTGCTCGGCGACGTGGAGCGACCCTATCTGGCGATCCTGGGCGGCTCCAAGGTCTCCGACAAGGTGCCGCTGATCGAGAACCTCGAGGGCCGGGTCGACCGCTTCCTGGTCGGAGGGGCCATGGCCTTCTGTTTCCTGAAGGCCAAGGGCGTCGAGGTCGGCAAGTCCAAGGTGGAGACCGAGGCAGTGGCGGATGCCGGGAGGATCCTCGACAAGCTCGGGGATCGGATCGTCCTCCCGAGCGACGTGGTGGTCGCCTCCGAACTCTCGGCCCAGGCCAAGTTGAAGGTCGTGAAGGTGAGCGCCATCCCGGCCGACCAGGCCGGCTTCGACATCGGTCCCGACACCGCGACCCGCTTCGCCAAGGAGATCCGGGATGCCGGGACCATCCTGTGGAACGGTCCCATGGGCTGCTTCGAGGTGGCTCCTTTCGCGGCCGGATCCAGGGCCGTCGCCGAGGCCATGGCCAAGGCCCAGGGCTTCACGGTGGTCGGGGGCGGCGACTCGGCGGCCGCGGTCGCCGAGTTCGGACTGGCCCACAAGATGGAGCACGTGTCGACCGGGGGCGGGGCCTCGCTCGAGTTCCTGAGCGGGCTCACGCTCCCGGGCGTGGCGGCGCTGGAGAAGGCGTCGAAGGGCTGAGGGACCGGAGTCCCGGCTCCTCAGCCGGTGGAGCTGTCCTGGCTAGGGATACCCTGGCTCGTGGTCGCGCCCACGGCCGGGCCCACGGGGATCGGGTAGGCGTAGACCGGCCCGGAGGTGACCGGCGGCTTCGGCGGGACCTGGGGAGCCTGCGGGACCTGGGGCACGCCTTGCTGGGCGGGTCCGGTCGGAGCCGGGTTCCCGGGAGTGGTCGCGGGATTCGAGGGGTTGGGAGTGGAGGCTCCCCCTGCCATCGACCCTCCCCCTCCCATCGCCCCCATGATCATCTGGATCATCTGCGGGTTCAGGCACCCCGGCATGCAGCCCGTCGAGGCGATCATCGAACCGAGCAGGGTCGAGAGCAGGAGGCGGCGGGGACGTCGGCGGCGGCGCTCGGACCGGCGGTGCGCCGAGGCGGAGCAGGGACTGGGTTGCATGCGGGATCCTCTCGTCGAGACCCCGCCACGCAAACCCTGTTCCAGCCGCCAGACCGCTCGGGATGAGGCTCCCCACCTCCGGGTGCGCCCGCCCCGCCGGGCATGTCCGGTCCGCCTGACACCGGAGTGTCCGGGCCGGCCGACAGCTTCCTCGCCGGCCCGGGCGTCACCGATCGCGGCCCGTGACCCGGGACGCGACGAGGGGACCCCTCTCGGGATCCCCTCATCGGAGCAGAGGCCTCGAGGACCGTGGCCCCCCGCCCAGAGGCGGGAGGCCCCGGCCCGACGACCGATCAGCGATGCAGCTCGCCGAAGCGGGCCTCCCGGGAGATGGCCCGGGCCGGCTCGGTGGCGGTGTCCTCGCCGACCGCACCCTCGAGCAGCGACAGCGCCTTGCCGAGCACCGCGGCCCGGTTGGCGGCGGTCGAGATGCCCTCGATGCCGAACGACAGGTACACCAGCGAGTTGCCGACCCGGAGGCCGGCGCCCTCGCCGTTGCCGTACTGGAAGACCTGCTCGGCACCGGCGCGGGCGGCGATCGAGTCGGGGTACTTCTGGTTCCCGGCCCCGTCACCGCCGTCGATGGAGAAGCTGAGGCCCTGGCCCGAGATCTCCTTGCTGCCGGAGTTGTCCTTCTTGAACTCGGCCTTCACCACGTCCTTGTAGAAGGCGGAGTTCTTCAGGTGGTAGCCGAGCTCCTGGCTCGAGATCACCAGCTTGCCGCCCTGCGCCAGGTACTCCTGGATCCGGGTCTGGTCGTTCCCGGAGAGGGTGTCCTGGTAGTCGTCACCGGTCAGCCAGATGACGGTCTTGTAGGGCAGCAGGGTGGTCTCGTCGAGCTCGGAGCCCCGGGCCAGCACCCCGAACTCCTTGCCCAGCGCCACCAGGGCGGTCTGGTAGAAGGTCTCGTAGCCCTTGCCGGCGTCGTCGTCGACCACCAGGATCGGCGGCAGCGGGTCGAGGGCGAACTGCAGGTCGCCACCCGGGACGACCACGTTCTTGCACACGACCTTGAAGCCGAAGGCGCTGACGGTGAAAGCGTACTCGCCGGCCGGGAGGCTGAACGAGAAGCTGCCGTCGGCCCCGGTCTGCTGGACCGGGAGCGGGGTGCCGCCCACCTTGACCTTGGCCGACACCGGGGTGCCGTCGGCCTTGGCGACGACCTTGCCGGTCGCCTCCACGGTCTCGGCGGCTTCCAGGGCGAGGTCGACGGTGACGTCGCCGTCGATGGCCACGTTCACGGTCTCGGTGCGGGTCACGTAGGCGAAGGCCGAGGCCTTCAGGGTGTAGGTGCCCTCGGGGAGCCGGAGCGAGTAGGAGCCGTCTTCCTTGGCCGGGACGCTGAAGTCCCGCTCCACCACGGTGAGGCGGGCGCCGGGGATGGCGGCACCGGAGGCGTTGGTGATCTTCCCGTGCACCTTGCCGCCCTTGGCGACCAGGCTCACGGCCTTGAAGGCGTTCAGCCGGCCGTGCCCGAAGGCTCCGTCCCAGCCCGCCGGGCCCTTGTCGTCGGCGGTGTCGATCAGGATCTGCCGTACCTGGGCGGGGCTGAGGGTCGGGTCGGCTTCGAAGAGCAGGGCGATGACGCCGGCCCCGTGGGGGGCCGCCATCGAGGTGCCGCTCATGGTCTGGTAGCCGCCGCCCGGCTTGGCCGAGTGCACGTCCACGCCCGGGGCGGACCACTCGGGCTTCTTCTGCTCGGCGCCCTGGTAGAAGGCGGGCCCGCGGCTGGAGAAGTCGGCGATCTCGTCGGCCGAGTCGGTGGCGCCGTTGGTGACGGTCTCGGGGTGCTCCTTGGGATGGGTGAGCCCGCTCGACCCGGAGTTGCCGGCCGAGAAGTTCGGGATCACGCCGGCATCCGCCATCGCCTGGATGGCGTTGTAGAACGGCTGCTGGTCACCGCCGCCGGAGTGCCACGACATCGAGACGACCCGGGGGGCGTCGTTGGTCGAGGGGTTCCCGTCGGGGTCGATCATCCACTGCATGGCGTTCAGCAGGTTGGTGATGGTGCTCGAGCCGGCGATGGCCCGGGCGACCAGGATCTTGGCATCGGGGGCCACGCCGATCGAGGTGCCGGTGCTGGCACCTCCGACCATGGTGCCTACGGTGTGGGTGCCGTGGCCGTCGGTGTCGGTGGGGGCGGAGGTCTCTCCGCTGAAGTCCTTGTAGCCGGCGATGCGGCCCTGGATGTCGGGGTGGTTGCCGTCGGCACCGGTGTCGATGTTGCCGACCAGCACGCCCTTGCCGGTGATCCCGAAGACCTCCCGGACCTGGGGCACGCCGAGCTTCTCGAGGCCGTAGGTATAGGGCCCGGCGAGCGGCTTGTCGGTGGTCTCGCGGGCGACCTGGGGCACCGAGACGGGGGCGTCCCAGAGGACCCGGTCGACGGCCGGGTGGGCCGAGATGGCCTCGACCGCGTCGGCGTCGAGGGTCATGCTGACCGAGTTGGTGATCCAGTTGGCGGAACGGATCGCGTCCGGCGACGAGAAGCCGAGCTCGTCGGAGAGGATCCGGAGGCTCGACGCCAGGTTCGCCTGGAGCCGGGTGATGGTGGCCTCGGGGCTGGCGTCGCGGCTCATCGCCCTGGGGGTCTCGTCCTTGAAATAGACGAGCACTTTGGCCTCGTCGCGGCTGCGGAAGGCGGCCTTCAGCTCGGGGGTGACGGTCCCGGCGAAGGCACTCGTGCCGGTGGCCAGGGCGGCCAGGCAGGCCGCTCGCAAGGTAGTGGTTCGCATCGGTTCTCGGGTCCTCCTCGTGGCTCTCTGCTCTGCTGCTTCTTGTTCCCTGCTCTGCTGCTGCATGCGTCGCCCGGGGGTGCCGGCGAAGCCCCGGAGACTACCCCTCGGGCTCCCCGATGACAAGCCCGGGAAATGCAAAAGGAGCCGGGGGTCTCCCGGCTCCTCTCCGTCGATGGCGGCGGACGGACCTCAGCCGTTGAAGCCGAGGCGCCGCTTCTTCTCCTCCTGGTCGATCCGGTAGTACTTGAAGAACCCGTGCCCCGGGTCGTGGGGCTTGTAGTTCTTCAGCCAGGGGTGGATCAGGGTGTCGGCCAGCCGGTGGACCTCGAAGCTCCAGGGGGCGTCGTCGGCCACCATGCGCGCCAGCTTCTTGTAGAGCTCGGTGCGCTCGGGCCCGGGTTGCATGGTCGAGGCCTTGGCGAAGAGCTCGTCGAACTGCGGGTTCTTGTAGTTGCTCCCGTTGGGGCCCGGCGACTCGTTGGGCCCGTAGAACAGCATCAGGAAGTTCTCGGCGTCCGGGTAGTCCGCCTGCCAGGCCATGCCGTAGATCTGGGCCCGCTTGGTGCGGACCTTCTTGTCGAGCTCCGGCCAGGTGTTGGTGTTGATCTCCATCTTGATGCCGACGTTCTGGTAGTTCTTCTGGATGAACTCGGCCAGCTGGCGCGCCGTCGAGCCCGAAGAGGCCTCGTAGACCAGGGTCGGGATCTTGCCGTCGGGGAAGGCCTCCTTCAGGATCTGCCTGGCCCTCTCGGGGTCGTGCTTGGCGTAGGGGTTGTCCCACTCCGGCTCGTAGCCGTCCAGTCCGGGCGGGATCGGACCCTTCGCGTGCAGGGCCCGGCCGTTGTACATCAGCTCGACGAACTTGTCCCGGTCGAGCGCCAGGCTGATCGCCCTTCGCAACGCCAGGGCCTTGGCGCCGCCGGGGAGGCCGAGCACCGGGTCCTCCATGTTGAAGGCGTTGTAGACCACGTCGAGCCGCGGCATCTTGAAGTTGACGATGCCCATCTTCTGGAGCTCGGGGCCCATCCTGCCGCCGGGCAGGGCGGCGTCGTAGTTGTCCTTGGGGGGCGCGATCACGTCCAGGTCGCCCCGCATGAACTTGAGCCACCGGGGCTGGTCCTCGATGATGATGTGGACGTTGATCCGGTCGATGAAGGGCACCCGCTTGCCGGCGTCGGCCAGGCGGCCTTCGGTCTTGTCGCTCTCCTCGCCGACCGTCGGGTAGTACTCCTCCCGGAAGTTCGGGTTCTTCTCGAGCACCAGCTTCGAGCCCTTCACCCAGCTCTTCAGCATGTAGGGTCCGGAGCCGACCGGGTGGTTCAGGAATTCCTTGCCGTAGAGGTCGACCGCCTCCTTGGGGACCACCCGGGTGAAGCCCATGCAGAGGATGAAGAGCAGCTGCGGGAAGGGCTTCTTCAGGTTCACCTGGAGGGTGTGGCGGTCGAGGGCCTTCAGGCCCGCCACCGGCCGCGAGTAGTCGACCTTGGTGGCGTCCTCGACCGACTTCGTGTACTCCCGGAACTCGTCGAGGCCCTCGATGCGACCGTCGAAGACCCACCAGCCCTCGGAGAGGTTCTTGATGTCCGCCAGGCGCTTCCACGAGTAGATGAAGTCCTCGGCGGTGATCTCCCGGCCCTTGCCGTCCTGGAAGCACTTGTCGTCGGCGAAGCGCACGCCCTTCTTGATCTTGAAGGTGTAGACCTTGCCGTCCTCGGAGACCGCCGGCATCCCGTCGGCGAGCGCCGGCTCGGCCTTGTAGGGTCGCTCGAGGAAGCTGTACTGCATCAGCCCCTCGTACATCTGCGCCACCATGCGGTGCGAGTAGAGGTCGTTGGCCTGGATGGGGTCGAGGCCCTTGATCTGGGAACCCTCGAAGAAGTTCATCTCGTTCTCGACGCTGGCGCTGCGACCGCCGCAGCCCTGCGGCACCAGGGACATCGAGACCACGAGACCGGCGAGCGCCAGGGCCGACGCCGGTCGGAGGGAGAGACGCATGGGCAGACCACCTTGTCCGGACCGCGCATGGGGCGCGGCCGGGCGATGTTAGCAGATCGGGGGGAAGGCGGGGACGCGGAGTCCCGAGCCGAGGGGCACCGTCCCGGCGCCCTGCCGATCCCCCGGATGCCTACCTTTCAGCTGCCGGACCCGGGCGTGGCAGGTGGGGCGTGGCCGAGCATCATCACGTCGAGGAACTCGTCCCAGGAGGCGTCGCGGGAGAGAGCCAGGGCCTTGTAGAAGTTGCGGAACTTCCCGTACTTCTCCCGGTTGCCCCAGAAGAACGAGAGCCCGTCGATCTTGGCCTCGGCGAAGGCGCCGTCGTACCACCCGGCCACCCGGGCCGAGGCGAGGCGGGTCGAGAGTTCGGTGCCGAGCTCCTGGATCCTCGCCGCGTTGGCCACCGCCCCGAGGTCGTTGGCGCCCCGGGCCAGGCTCCTGGCGAACCGTCCCAGGTCCCAGTAGAGGTGGGGCTCGTCCCAGAAGGCGGTCAGGTCCCGGAAGGCGAGCTTGCCGCCGAGTCGTCGTGCCTCCATGAGCTCCCGGGCCAGGGCGTCGAGGGTGGCCGCGATCCCGGAGGCTGCCGAGGCCCGCCAGGCCATCATGGCGTCGGGCTTCCCGTTCTGGCCGGAGCGGTCGATGAAACCCTTGGCCACCAGTTCGGCCAGGCCCTCGGCACTCGTCGAGGGCGCGGCCGCCAGCGAGGCCGCCACATGGGTGTAGGGGAAGGCCCCGTAGTAGGTGAGGCTGGGCGAGCCCACGTAGATCCCCACCACGTCCCGGACCTCGTAGAGGGCCTCCAGGCTCCCCGGCATGCATGCGTCGAAGGCCACCAGGTCGAGGTTCCGTCCCTGGTTCAGGCGATCCCGGAAGGCCTCCAGCACCGCCCGCAGCTCGAAGACCGTGAGCGAATCGCCGTCGGTGTCGTCGTAGGCCACGAAGGGATCGCCGGGGGCGAAGCGCACCTCGCCGGGGTTCTGGCTGTCGGTGCTTCCGGGGCCCCTCCACGAGAGCGGACCCGAGCCATGGCCGGCGATCACCAGGGCGTAGCGCTTCGCCGGATGGTTCTTCACGCCCCAACGCAGGAAGTCGTAGAGCACCTTGGGGTCGCCCATGTCGACCTCGCCCAGGGTCTCCACTCCGGAGACCTTGCCTCCGCCCACCACGTAGCGGGTGGCTCCCGCGTAGTCGGGGTCCTGGTAGTGGCGCCGCACGTCGGCCACCCGGCGGGGGCTGCGATCGAGCTGGGCCGCGAACCGGATCGGGGCGTTCCCGGGGATCCGGCTCGCGGTCTCGAGCAGGGCGCGTACTTGTGGGCCTTCCACCGGGTTCGCCTGGTCGTCGTCCCCGCTCATGTAGGCGAGCACGGTCCACTCGGCCTGGGCCGGGAGCGTGGCCGGGAGGGCCAGGGCCAGGGCTGCGAGCAGGGCGGCGGCGCGGCAGGACGACAAGGCGGACCCCATTTCCGGAGGCGATCGGGGGGAGCCTAGGGACTCGGCCCGGGGCGTCAAGCCGGTCTTCGTCACGAAGTTCGAACCGGAGAGGGCGGGGCGCCGTCACCTCCCCGGAGGTGCCGGGTGAGAGACTGTGAAGACTTCCCCGCCGGGCTTCGAGCGCCCCATCATCCCCGCCTGCGGC
>CAYOHP010000146.1:0-16168 GCA_964403795.1 uncultured bacterium
CCCCCTCATGCCTTCGGTCCGCTACTCCGAATCCCAGACCTGGGCACCTGGGGAGCGGGACCGTCAGGCGGATCCGGCCGCCGGGTCAGCGGGGACGCCCCCGGAGCGGGGCGAGGTCCTGGTCGAGGCGGGCGAGCAGCTGGGTGGCCTTGTCCCGGTAGGCCGGGGGAACGCCCTCCAGGAGCTGGTCGTCAGTGTCTGGGCCGCGGCCACGGCCTGGCGGTCCTGCCGCTGCTGGGCGAACCGGATGGCCCGGATGGCCCCGATCGCGTACCGGACCAGCGCGGTTGCCGACGGGGCTGCCATGGCACCCTCCAGGTACCCGTCCGCGGCGACCGGCCCCCGGAGGAGCTGGATCCGGCCGGCCTCCTGCTCGAAGATCGCGAACTGGAGGACGGGGTCCGCGACCTCGTAGCTCGGGAGCCGCATCAGGCCTTCCTGGAAGAACGCGTCGGCGCCGAAACCATGTTGAAGGAGAGCCCCCCGGAGCTCCAGGGTCGCCTGGGCGAAGGCGTCCGGGACCGATCGGTCCAGGACGTTGGCGCCCAGGACCCGGGCCAGGAGGCTCACCCTGTCCTCCGCGATCTGGAGAGCGAGGTAGCAGCCCTCCCGGCTGCGGTCTCCGTTCGGCGCCTTGGTCTCCTTGGTCACGGCGGCGAGTTCCCGCGCCGCGTTCCGCCCCAGGCTGGCGCAACAGGCCAGGCTCGCCTGCAGGGCTTCGGCGGACACCGGGATCAACCTGGGATCGCTCGAGAGAAGACCCTTCACGGTGTTGAACTGGTTGCCCCCTCCGAGGAAGATGCGGGCGTTCCAGAGGGTGTGCCGGGCCTGGGGGAAGTCCCGGGTGGACATGGCGAGCTGCCCCGCCTTCCGGAAGAGCATGCCGAGGATCAGCTCGTGGCCCTCCTGGGCCGCACCGGCCTCGAGAGCTCGAAGGGCCTTTCCGGCTTCACCGGGCTCCGAGGCGAAGACGGCGTTGCCTCCCTTGCGGGTGGGGAAGAACTCCTACAGGAGTTCGGCGATCTCGGCGGAGGCAGCCTGGTTGTTCTTGCTCCGGACCGCCGCCTGCATGGCCTGGAAGCGCTGGGCACGCTCCGGCTTCGCCTTCACCCAGGTCTCGAGGTCCTTCTCGGGCCAGCGCTTGTTGGCCTCCTCGGCCAGCCAGGCCGGGTCGCGAGGAGGGGTCGCCAGGAGGGGAGGGCAGGCAAGGAGCAGGACCAGGATCGAGAGTCGTGGGAATTTCACGCAGGCATCCTACCGGAGGTCGGATTTCCGGGGGATTGCCGCCGCAGGGGCGGACCCGGGTGGAACCACGTCGGACCCGAGGCGGTCCCATCTCCTTCCCCAAGTTTGAACCGGAAGGGTACGGTGGGCGTCCACCCCCATGACGGAGGATCCCGACCGTGAACTCGAGGCCCTGGTACGAGCCGCCCAGGGGGGCGACCCGAGGGCCTTCGACGTCCTGGTGGGGCGCTTCCAGCGAAGGGTCTACCACGCCATCCTGAGGATCGTGAACGACGTGCACCTGGCCGACGATCTGACGCAGGAAGTCTTCCTCAAGGCCTATCGGGCCCTGGGGAGGCTCGACACCCCCGGGTACTTCGGGACCTGGGTGCACCGGATCGCCCTGAACCATGCCTTCGATGCCCGGAAGCAGCGCAAGCGCCGCCGGGACCGGGAGGTCAGCGGCACCGACTTCTCCTGGATCGAGGCCCCGGCCGATCCCCAGCTCGAGGCCCTGACCGACGACGTGCCGGGTCTCACCGAGGCCCTGAAGAAGGCCATGGAAACCCTGCCGGAGGCCCAGCGACGGGTGCTCGAGATGAGCATGGACCCCGAGGTGGGCCACGAGGCCATCGCCGAGGTCCTGGGGATCCCCAAGGGGACCGTGAAGAGCCGCCTCCACCATGCTCGCAAGATCCTTGTGGAGCGGCTCAGGCCCTTCCTGGAGCCCAACTCATGAGGACGGGCTGCCCCAGGAGGGGCGCGGCGGGAAGGCCCCCAGGGCCGTGCTACCTTCGAGAGCGCGGCCGGTTTCGAGAGGAGAACCGATGATGGTCTGTCGCCAGGTGGCCCAGGCGCTCGAGTCCGGCCTTCCCACCGACCTCTCGACCGATCTGGTGCGCCACTCCGAGGCATGCCCGGACTGCGCCCGGGAGCTCGCCACCCACAGGGCCGTCGACCGGCTCCTGGGCTCGGTGGGCCGGCCCGTGATGGCTCCTGGGTTCTTCGAGCGCCAGCGGGCCCGGATCCACGAGCGGGTGCTGGCCGAGGCCGAGCGGGTGGGCGAACTCGCCTGGTCGGCCCCGTCCGGGAGCCTGGTGGTCCTGGCCGCGATCGTCGCCGGCTACCTGTTCGTGGGGATGGAAGGCTTCTTCGAGGCGTTCCTCACGGTTCCGGGGCTTTCCTCGCATGGAGCCGACCCCCTGGACGCGTTGGTCCTGGTCTACGCCGGGGTCCTCGCCCTGGGGGTCTACGCGGTGGTGGGCCGGAGTGGCGCCGGAGTGCCCGAGCCGGTGGCGGGGCGGGCCTCGTGAGCAAGCGGATCACCCGGGGGATCCTGGACTGGACCATCCTCAAGTACGGATGGCTGATCGTGTTCCTGATCCACGGGGTCTTCCTCTACATGGGGCTGATCTTCCTCCGGCAGGCCTATCACATGGAGGGGCCGACCCTGTACACGCCGGAGCAGCTCCGGATCTCGCTGCTGCTCACCTCGATCTACATGGTCTCGATCGCCTTCTCGCTGATCCTGGTGATCCTGGCGGTGTTCGTGCTCGAGATCTTCCGGGCCACCCAGAAGCTCTCCGAGGACCTCGACGCCCTGAAGGACGAGCTGGGGGTCGGCCGGGGGCTCCCCGGGCTCGACGAGGCGACGGACGGGCGCCGGGAACGGGACGATGTGGACGACACGATCCCTTTGGGGGCCGACCGGCCTGGGCTATGATCGTTGGCGGCGGCCCGCCCGCCTGAGCCCCGTCCACCCGTGATTCCGAGCGAGGTCGCGTCGCCTTGAAGTGCCCTTCCTGCGGGAACCAGGTCCAGGAGGACAAGCCCTGTCCCTATTGCGCCTACGCCGAGAGCGTGGGCATCCCCACCGACCTCGTGCCCGGCGGCAAGGGCGGGGCGGGGGCCGGCGAGAAGGCTGCCGAGGGGCGCCTCCACATCAACTACGACCTCTCGATCCTGAACGCCTTCATCGACAACAAGTTCCTGCTCCAGAAGGCGCTCGAGCAGGGCTTCGTCCCCGAGATGCTGGAACTCAACCTGGCCCAGAAGCTGGCCCGGCACCTGATCTCGCTCTACGAGACCGAGCCGAAGACGGAGGCCTGGGACAAGTTCATCGTGCGGGTGAAGCTGAAGCAGCGGGGCGTGCTCACCGTCACCCTGGACCAGTTCTACTCCAAGGTGGTCGACGTCCCGGTGCCTACCCTGGAGCAGCTGCTCACCTACCTGAGCCTGCTCAAGAACCAGTTCTCGCTGCGCTTCCTGACCAGCCTGTCGGAGGACGTCTCCCGTTTCGTCCAGGACCCGGCGAGCGAGAACCGGGAGGAGATCGAGAAGTTCTGCAAGGGCGCCATCGACCGCCTGCATGCGGTGCAGAAGCTCGGGGTCACCAAGCGGATCAGCGTGGTGAAGACCCAGATCGAGGAGATCGTCTCCGACATCCAGGAGCGGGAGCGGACCGGTCCCAAGGAGATCATCGGGTACTCGATCGCGCCCTTCCACACCCTGAACATGACCTGGTCGGGTCTGCGCAAGGGCTTCCTCTACGCGATCGCCGGAGCGCCCCGGCGGGGCAAGACCAACCTGGTGCTCGACATCGCTACCTACCTGGCCCGCGAGAACAAGATCCCGGTCCTGTTCTTCACCTGGGAGCAGACCAAGAAGAACCTGACCTACCGGTTGCTCGCCAAGGAGTCGCTGGTCAACCCCGACAACCTGCAGAGGAAGCAGGTGCTCCGGGACCCGATCACCAAGGCCAAGCTCCAGGCCGGGTTGAAGCGCATGGCCGACTACCAGGACTGGCTCTACGTGATCGAGGCCACCAAGGACGTGACCGTCGAGCAGGTCCGGGGCCACGCCTACAACGTCATGCAGGAGTACGACACCAACGACATCGCCATCTTCGTGGACTACATCCAGAAGATGCCGCCGTCGCAGAAGGGCGCCGCCAACGAGAAGATGAAGGTCGAGGAGATCTCGACCGAGTTGAAGGGCCTGTCGATCGAGCTGAACTGCCCGATCGTGGCGATCAGCTCGCTGAACAAGGAAGGCTGCGCCATCGACCACGCCGACAACGACTCGCGGCCGTCGATGTACCACTGCAAGGGCTCGGGCGACATCGAGTACGACCTGGACTCGGCGGCCATCCTCGCCAAGGACTGGGGTGACACCCACGAGCTCCACGCCCAGCTCGGCCACATGGCCGAGGCGCTCGGCAAGGACCCGAACCGGCTGCCCAAGGTCGACATCGTGAACCTGCACATCGACAAGAACCGCGACGTGCCCGAGGGCGTTCCCGACCTGATCCAGTTCCTGTTCTTCATCGAGGAGAACAAGTACATCGAGATCGGGGCCAAGAACGAGAACGACCCCTACCGGTTCAAGCGGATCGAGGACCTGGTGAAGACCCTGGTGGACCGGGACTTCATCAAGTTCCACGACCACGAGTCGGCCCGCAAGGAGTCGGCGGCCGACCGCATGGACCAGCAGCGCGGCAAGGGCGGCGCGGCGGCGCCGGGCCGACCTACCACCGGCACCCAGGAGCAGATCCCGGGGATGCCGCCGGGGGCGCCACCTCCCGGAGGCCGGGACCGGCCCACCACCGAGAACCGGCCGAAGATCCGGCTGAAGTACTAGTAGGTCCGGGGGACGAACCCCCGGTCCCCCGGGGCGAGCGCAGGGTCAGTCCCAACCGGCCAGTCAGGCTCGCCGATCCAGGGGAGCTGCGCCCACAGGACAAGAGCCGGGGACGCTCGCTTCGTCGGAACCCCACGCCGAGGGGGGAACTCGCGGGCGGGCTCCGGCTGCGCCCGCGGTCCGGGAGCTCGCCGCGAGCGGAGCGAGCCCGGGGGTTTGGGGGGTCGACCCCCAAAGCGATCTGCGGCAACCCGTAGGGTTGCTACGGGTCGTCGGGGGCTTGGCGAAGCCAGGCCGTCGGCGAGCCGTGCAGGTCCGCCTGCGCTGCTTCCCCTGGCGGAGCCAGGGGCGCTACCGCTCCCACCTCCGGGCGGCAGCTCGCCCCGAGGGGCACCTCAGCCGGCCGCTCACTCCGAGCGGAGCGAGTGGAGGGTCTGGGGGGAGCGCCCCAGAGTAAGCCACAGCAACCCGGAGGGTTGCTGCGGGATGCCGGCGGCGCCGCCGAGGCAAGGGTCCCGATGCTCCGTGCCGCCGAGTTCGCTGGCGGAAGGAGTCTCCGCAGCCCGAGGGTCCGATCTGGAACGGTCGCAACCCAGGTCACTCCGATGGGCTTGCAGGTTGGAGGGGCGATCGGATCCTGGCCCCCACAGGCTGGAGCTAGGGAGCCGTCGGCATCGTCACGTTGGCGGTGGTCTGGAAGCCGGTCCCTCCAGTGGTGTTGTAGTCCGCCGAGAACACCGCAGTGAGCGGATTGCGGCCGCTGAGGTAGGACTGGACCTGGCCCATATCGGTGGCCGAGCCCGAGTAGGACTCGAGGCGATAGGTCGTCCCGAAGCGCTGGCGGATCCGGATGCCGTTGAGTCCTGCGATCGTGTCGGCGTCGTTGGCTTGGGCATCCAGGTTCAGGTTGCAGGTATCGGTGGAGGTTGCACCGGAGTCGGCCCGGATCGCGTCGGCAGCCAGGGGATCGGTGAGCTGAACCGTGTTGTTGGTGACTGTGGCGTTCAGCACGCTGGATCCGTCCCGGCAGAACATTTCGATTCCCCGGTTGCCGATCTGGGAGACCGAGTTGTCGTCGATGTGGATGTTCAGTGTCCCGGTGCCGTTGGTCACGACCCGGATCCCGGGTCCGGTCGACGAGTTGTTGTTGGAGATCGTGTTGTCCCTGAAGATAACGTGCATGGTGCCGGTACCCAGGCTGGCGAGATTCACGTTAAGGGAGGGTTGACCCGCCTCGAGACCTTCACCATCTCTGTCGGGGACGTCCTGGACGTCGTCGGGCTGGGGGGCCTCGATGGCAGCGACGGGTTCCGGGTGGATGGTCGCGGGGCCGTGGGGCTCGAATGGTCCGGGATGCGGGTAGCCGGCGTAGGGGACGTGGACGGGGACGGCCTGGCGGACTTCCTGGTCGGTGCGCCCTATGCGGCCGGCGGTGCCGCCTCGGGCAGTGCCGGCGAGAGCTACCTCGTGTTCGGCTCGTCGACCGGCTTCCCCTCGGCGTTCTCCCTTTCGACCCTGGACGGTTCGAACGGGTTCCGGTTGAACGGGACCTCGGACGGCGACCTCTCAGGCATGGGGCTCGGCTCGGCTGGCGACTGGAACGGGGATGGGCTCGAGGACTTCCTGATCGGGGCTCCAGGGTCCGATTCCGGTGGTGCGGAGTCGGGTGCGGCCGTGCTCGTCTTCGGGAGTTCCGGCTTCTCTGCCTCGGCCCTGGACCTCTCCGGTCTGACCGGGGCCCAGGGAATGCGGATCGAAGCCCTCTCCGCCGGTGACGGTCTGGGACGGGCGGTGGGCCCTGCCGGGGACGTCAACGGCGACGGCCTGGACGACTTGATCCTGGGAGCGCCTTCGGGGAACTCCGGGGGTCCGGTGACCGGCGAGGCCTATGTGGTCTTCGGGGTCTCGACGGGTTCCGGTTCGAGCTTGGCGCTCTCCGACCTGGATGGAACCAATGGTTTCCGCCTCGTCGGTGACGGTGCCGGCTTCGGGAGCGCGGTCGCGGGGATCGGGGACCTCGACGGCGACGGCTATGCAGACATCGCCATCGGCCGCTCCGGTGGAGGCCAGGGGGCATGGGTGGTCTTCGGCCGGTCCGACTGGACCGCGACCTCCAGCCTCGACGTGACCGCCTTGGACGGTACCGATGGTTTCGCCCTGGAGGGAGCGTCGACGGGAGATGCGCTCGGGATCGCAGTGGGCGGTCGGGGCGACTTCAACGGTGACGGGTTCTCCGACCTCGTGGTCGGCGCCATGGGGTCCGATCCAGGGGGTGCGGCAGAGGCGGGGTCCGCCTATGTGGTGTTCGGGACGTCGGCATCGTTCGGGTCGAGTCTCGACCTGGGAACCCTGGACGGCAGCAACGGGTTCCGGATCGACGGAGGCGAGAGCGGCGATCTCGCCGGGTTCTCCGTGGACTTCGCTGGCGATCTCGACGGCGACGGCTTCGACGATCTCCTGGTCGGTGTGCGAGGCGGGGACGCCGGTGCCGCCGATGCGGGCGAGACCTGGGTCCTCTTCGGGGCCTCGGGCGGCTTCTCGTCCGCCCTCTCGGTCTTCGATCTCGATGGAAGCAAGGGCCTCCGGATCGACGGGGCATCGGCAGGGGATGCCTCGGGCTACAGCGTGAGCCGTGCCGGGGATCTCGATGGGGACGGCTTCGGGGATCTCGTCCTCGGAGCGCCCTTCGCCGACGGGGGAGGAACCCAGCTGGGATCGACCTGGGTCCTCTTCGGCGACGACTTCCGCGGTCTCCATCCCGGATCCGGCATCACGGTGACGGGTGGACCCGGCGGGGACCTTCTGGTCGGAACGGCAGCCGACGACCTGCTGGACGGGCTCGGTGGCGGCGAAGACTCGTTCCGTGGGGGAGCCGGCAACGACACTCTCGCACCGGACGACCTTTCCTTCCGGCGAATCGACGGGGGTGCCGGCGAGGACACCCTGGATCTGGGGGCTCACCTCTTCGCTACAACCCTAGACCTGACCTCGGTCGCGAACGGCCGGATCCACGGGATCGAGAGGATCGATCTCGGAGGCCCCTTCGGGAACAAACTGGTGCTGACCGCAGCCGATCTGCTCGATCTCTCCGACACCAGCAACACGCTGTTCGTGGACCGTTTCGACTTCGACGTGACCTCCGACGTGTTCGTCCAGGGAGGAAGCTGGACCTCGCTCGGGTCGCTCGGCGGCTACGAGGGATACCAGTTCGGGGAGGCGATCCTCTACGTGGAGTCCACTCTCGACGTCAGCTTCACCGTCTGACCATCGAGGAAGGGTGCGAGCGAGGGTCGCACGCGCCGGAACAGGGCGCCCGCGACCCAGACCTTGAACCCGATCCATGGCAGCATGGTGGCGGCTGCGACCAGCGCAGCCCGAGGGGGGTAGCCGCCCAGCCAAATGGTTCCCGCCGTCCCCAGGCCGATGTGGACGAGCTGGCCGGCGAGGAGGGGGGGAACCAGCCGGTTCCACTCGGTCCCCGGGCGGGCGCGGAAGAGGAGGCTCGTCGCTACCGCCTGGAAGAGGGGTGCGACCAGATAGCCGCCGTCGGGACCGAAGAACATCCCGGCCCCCGACCGGAAGCCCGGGAAGACCGGGAGACCGAGGCAGCCGAGCGCCAGGTAGCCCGCGATCGCCAGGCCTGCCTCCACGGGCGGGAGGAGCAGTCCGATCAGCGAGGCCGGGATCGACTTGGTCGGCAGGCTGGCGGCCATCACGGCCACCAGGAGGCCGGTGTGGGCCAGGCGGTGCCGCGATCGCCGGGGCGGAGAGGGACTTTCCATCCGGGTTCCATGATAGCGGTGGGTGGGACCGGGGTCGGTGTGCCAGCGCGTGAGAGTGGAGTCCCGGGGACGGGGATGCGAACCTCGCCCCATGCGAAGGTTCCGGAGCTGGTTGCGAGTCCTCTTCCCGTTGGTCACCTTCGCGCTCGGCGGGGCGGGACGGGTGGGGGCGTGGAGCGCGGCGACGCACGTGGCGATCGGCGAACGGGTGCTGGCTCGCCTCCGGGTCACGGAGGTCTTCGCACGTCGGGTCGCCACGCTGCCGGAGGGCGCGCGGGCGGCCTTCCTGGCGGGATGCGTCGCCCCCGACCGCAGGGAGTACGGATGGATCCCGGCCTTCGCCCACGTGGAGCACGGGGAGGGCCGACGGCCCGAGGCCCTGGAGGTCATCGGCGAGCTCGAGGCATGGCTTGGCACCAGGAGCCCGGGCCGCCGGGACTGGTGGTTCCATGCCGGGCGCCTGGTTCACCTGGTCTCGGACCTGGCGCAACCCATGCACACCGCGACCAGTCCGGAGGAGTCCCGGGTCCACTCGGCGTTCGAGACCGCGGTGTCCCGTGCGGGGAGTCGCGAGCCGGAGCAGCCCTCGCCGGTGGCGACGGCGTCCGGCCCGTCGGTGCTGGCCCAGGAGGGTCGTAGGATCTACCCGCGCCTGGTGTCGGGATGGAAGGCCAGGGGATGCCGACCGGGTCTGCTCATGGAGAGCCGGACCTGGGTCGGCAGGGCGGAACTCGAGAGCCGGGCGCGGCTCCTGGCGGTGCTGGAGGGGAGGACCACGGACCTCGGGCGGGAAGCCCGGGTCCTGGTGACGGCCCTGGTGCTGCTCGGCCTGGCCGAGCGGCGTCTCCGAAGCCAGCCGGAGAGAGGTGCTCGTCCTCCGAGGGGCTGGCTACCGGGAGATCAGGGACCTAGAGGATGATGTCCTCGTCCTCGAGCGAAGCGCCGTCGCCGGCCTCGGAGTGCGATCGCTGCTGGGTACGGAGCCAGCGGACGATCTCCTCCCGGTCGAAACGCACCACCCGGCCGAGCTGGATCACCGGAAGTCCCTGGTCGCGGAGCCGGTAGACGGTGCTCCGCTTGACCTTCAAAAAGGCCATCAGCTCGGACATGTTCATCAGATGCATGCTCGGTCCAATCCACGTCCCCGGCGGAGGTGCGAGGATCGACCCCGGTTCCGGTGGATCCCGGACCTCTGGGTCGGAGCGGGCGTTTGCCTCATCTCGCAGACATCTTCGGCAGATCCGGGCCGCGACTTGAAGGGTTCCTGTGCCCGCGAGCGCGCCGGGCGGGCCTGGCACGTTGGGGCGCCCCCGGGCCGGTGGTACCCTTCGCCGGCCGGTAGGAGCGCTTTCGACCCATGACGCAAGCCGACGGGATGATCGATCCCATCGATCGGGAGGTCGGTCGCTACCTCCTCGAGCACAAGGTGCTCGATCGGGAGAAGATCCAGGAGGCGGTGGCCTACTCCAAGAAGGAGGGGTGCGGGTTCCGGCGCGCCCTCCTGGCCCTGGACCTGGTCGATCTCGAGTTCCTGCAACGCTTCCTGCCCAAGGACGCCGGCGAGGTCCGGCCCGAGGACCTGGCCCGGATCTCCGCCCAGGCTGAGGCCGCCTCCAAGGCGCCCGCGAGGCCGGGGCCGGCTCCCGACATGCCCTCCGGCGCGGTCCCCGTCCCCAAGGCGAGGAAGGCGGATGCCGGTCCGGGGATGCACATTCCGACCTCGGCGGGGAGCGGGAAGCCCAAGCGCCTCGGCGAGTACCTGCTCGAGGCGGAGGTCGTGAACGACGCCCAGCTCGAGCAGGCCCTGGATTACGCCAAGGAGAACAACGTCTTCCTGGGAACGGCCCTGGTCAGCCTGCGGATGCTCGACGAGGAGACCCTCTCGAAGTTCATCATCCGCCAGCGCCAGGACGCCCAGAAGGGGCGCAAGGGAAGGCAGACCAAGCTCGGGGAAATCCTGGTCCAGCGCAAGCTGGTCTCGGACGACCAGCTGCAGCAGGCCCTCGAGATGTCGGTCAAGGAAGGCAGGCGGCTCGGGGAGGTCCTGCTCGAGAAGGGGTTCCTGACCGAGAACGACCTGGCCCTGGCGCTGTCCGAACAGCTCCTGGTCCCGATGGTCAACCTGAAGCGCAACCCTCCGGATCCGGCCGTGGCGGCCATGGTCTCGAAGAAGCTGGTGCAGAAGCACCGGGCGCTCCCCTACCGCAAGGAAGGCAAGCTCCTCACCATCGCCATGGTCGATCCCCTGAACTTCATGGCGATCGACGATTTCAAGGCCATGACCCAGTGCGACGCCCTCCCGGTGATCGTGACCGAGAAGGACTTCAACGAGGCCGTGAAGACCTTCCTCGGGGGGGAGGAGGAGGAACTCCTCGAGTGGTTCGCAGGCGGGAAGGGCGACGAGGAGTCGTCCAGCGGGGCCGATGCCGAGGCCATCGACCAGGCCCCGATCGTGAACCTCGTGAACAAGATCCTCGGGCAGGCCTGCAAGAAGTCGGTCTCCGACATCCATGTCGATCCCCGCGAGGACCACATGGTGGTCCGGTTCCGGCTGGACGGCGAGCTGAGGGAGCACCTGAAGGCCCCCCTGGAGATGGCTGCGCCGGTGGCCGCCCGCTTCAAGGTCATGGCGAACATGAACGTCGCCGAGACCCGCCTGCCCCAGGACGGGAAGTTCCGCCTGAAGATCGCCGGCAACGTCGTCGATTTCCGGGTGTCGGTCCTTCCCCTGATCGGCGGCGAGAAGATCGTGCTCCGGATCCTGGACCAGTCGAAGGCCAAGGTGAAGCTGAAGGAACTGGGACTGGCGCCGCTCCAGTTCAAGTGGTTCACCGACGACGGGATCTTCCGGCCCAACGGGATCGTGCTGGTCACCGGCCCCACCGGATCCGGCAAGACCTCGACGCTCTATGCCGGGCTCATGGCCATCGCCAGTCCCAACCTGAACATCCACACCGTGGAGGATCCGGTGGAGTTCACGCTCCCGGGCGTGACCCAGGTCCAGACCCACGCCGAGTGGGGCCTCGACTTCGCCGCGGTGCTGAAGAGTTTCCTGCGCCAGGATCCCGACGTGATCCTGCTCGGCGAGATCCGCGACACCGAGACCGCCCGCATCGCCCTGAAGGCCGCCATGACCGGCCACCTGGTGCTCTCGACCCTCCACACCAACGACGCCATCAGCACCATCGACCGGTTCCTCTCCATGGGGATCGACCGGTTCCTGATGGCCACCGCCTTGAAGGTGGTGCTCGCCCAGAGGCTGGTCAGCAAGGTCTGCGGCCGCTGCGCCAAGGACGACCCCGAGGGTCGGACCAAGCTGCTCGAGCAGGTCGGGTTCCCGCAGTTCCTGCTGGAGCAGGCCGAGATCGAGAGCGTCGACCAGGTCATGTGCCGCAAGGGCGAGGGTTGCGAGGAGTGCGAGGGGTCGGGCCTGAAGGGCCGGATCGGCATCTTCGAGGTGATCCGTTTCGACGAGGACATCGCCGAGATGATCGTGAACGGCAACTCCAACAAGGAGGTCTACGACTACTGCCGGACCCAGGGCATGATCTCGCTCCGGGACGCCGCCCTGATCCGCGCCGCCCAGGGCCTGATCCCTCTGGAGGAGGTCTTCCGGGTCACCGTGCCTCCCCCGTCGGACGAGAGCCGGACCGCCATCGGGAACTTCCTCGAGGAGGACCAGGGCGTCGAGTCCCCGGCCGTCGCCCAGAAGGAACTCACCCAGATCCGGGAGGTCCTCGAGGGCCTCGGCGGCCTGGCCAAGGGCTCTGGCGGCGACTCCGGGGCCAAGGCGGCCGGCAGGATCCTGGAGCTGTTCAAGGAGACCTGGGGAGAGGGCGACCTCACCCGGCCCCAGGCCAAGCTCGGGATGGAGCGGCTCGGGCACTACCTGAAGTCGTTCGAAGGGTTCTCGGCGACCCCTCGCAAGGCGATCGCCGAGACCGACCTGGCAGCGCTCGTGAAGGAGCGGATCGTGGACAGGCTTCCGGCCCTGGGCCGGCTCGCCATGCTGCTGAACGAGAAGAAGGTGGACATCGCCTCGATCCAGGTCATGCCCTCGTTCGACGGTCTCGGCAAGGTGTCGACCGATCCCGGGCTTCTCGGCAACGTCCTCGAGGCCCTGGTGCTGAATGCCCTCCAGGCCATGCCCCAGGGAGGGCGGATCAAGGTGGTCGGGCGCCGGGCCGGGGATCGGGTCGAGATCCTGGTGGCGGACACCGGTCCCGGCCTGGCCGAGGGGTTGCTGGAGGCAGCCAAGCAGCCGTTCCACACCACCAGGCCGTACGGCCTGGGACTGGGGATCCCGCTCGCCGAGAAGGTCGCGGGCGTCCTGGGCGGGAGCTTCGAGCTCAGGAGCGTGGTCGGCAAGGGCACGGTGGCCACGATCCGGATCCCTGCAGGGGACTAGCTCGGGGGCCTCGGCTCGGGGACGTCCGCCCCGCCGCCGGGGCGGGACATCCTCACGCGACTACCGGCCTTGGTAGTTGGCGGTGCGGGCCGACTCGTAGATCTCCTTGGCCCGCTGGTAGGCGGTCGAGGCGGCCTGGATGCGGGCGTTGTCCCCGGACCCGAGAGCCTCTCGCAGCGTCTGGTAGGTGGCCAGGTAGTCGCGCTTGGCGTCCTCGATGTCGACCGAGGCGGACGGGGTTGCCGAGGTCGCCGAGGGGAGGATCGCCGACACCTCGGTGCCCGAGGCGGAGGGCAGTGCGGACCCGGAGGTCGGCGAGGGGACGCCTGCCGGAGGCTGGGTCGAGGCCAGGGCCTGCTGGTTGAGCAGGGCCTGCATCTCCTCGGCCGTGAGCGTGAAGGTCCCGTCGGCCGGAGTGGCCGAAGCCAGGGCAGGGGGCGGCTTGGCGACCGGCTCGATCAGGAAGCGGGGATCGAAGAGCTCGAGCTCGGCCCTGGCCTGGTCGTAGTACTTGCCGGCCTTGCGGGCGTCGAGCCAGTGGAAGAGCTTCCCGAAGGGATTCAGCCAGGAGGTCCGGGCCAGCCGGTCCTCGTAGTAGAAGACCGCCCGGCGGGCCTCGTTGATCTGGATCTCGGCCTCGGCGTAGAGCACCCGGTAGCGCTGGCGGGCTTCCGCCACCGGCCCCGGATCGAGGTCGCGTCGCAGGACCTCCTGCAGGGAGGAACGGGCCCGGGCCACGTCGCCCCGGGCCTGGTGGACCTTGGCCAGCCCGAGCCAGGCGCGGTCCATGGCCGGGGTATTGTCCGGGTAGCTGGTGAGGATCTTCTCGAAGTCCGTCTGGGCCTGGCTCAGGTAGCCGCTCTCCAGCAGGCGGGTGGCGACCTCGAGGTCGTACTGCCAGCCGTGGCGCGAGGGGGGGATCCCGGGAGCAACCGGAGAGCCGGTCTCGGGGGTGAGCTGGGGGACGGGGAGCGCGCCGGTGACCGGCGTGGCGCCGGCCGGCAGGGCCAGGACGAGGCACAGGGCCAGTCCCAGGGCTGGATGGGTCCGATCCGATCGCATGGCTCGAGGCGGTCCTCCCGGTCTCCTGGACCTAGGATGGCCCCTCTACCCTCCTCGTTCAAGGACTACGGACGGGGCCCTGTCCAGGTTGCATGCCGGACGGCCCCCCTGGCGGGAGGGATCCGAGCTGGCGACCCTGGGGACCGAGCCCGGGTGCGGGGTGCCCGGCGTCGACGGGGCCGATCCTGCCTGCCTCGGGACCCCGGCCGGACACCTGGTTCCTTCGTGGTTCGTCACGGTCCTTGCCCACGACGCCCCTGCGAGGGCGCTCGCGATGTCCTCGTCCGGCCGGAGGGGGTCCGGGGGATCTCTCCCCCGTGACCTAGGTCTCGCCGATGAGGTCGTCCGCAGGACCGGTATCGAGCTGCAGGGTCCCGTCGAACTTCAGGCCCTTGATCACCCGGTGGATCTTCTCGGCGTTGAACGGCTTCACGATGAAATTCTCGGCACCGTTCTTGATCGCCTCGATCACGTTCTCCCGCTGCCCCATGGCGGAGACCATCACGACCTTGATGTCGCGGTCGATCTCCTTGATCTTCTTCAGGGCGGTGAGACCGTCCATCTTGGGCATGGTGATGTCCAGGGTGACGAAGTGCGGCCGGTGCAGCTCGCACATCCGGACGGCTTCTTCGCCGTCCCCCGCCTCGCCCACGACCAGGAACCCGGCAGCCACCAGGATGTCCTTCAACATGCGGCGCATGATCACGGCGTCGTCGACGATCAGGGCTTTGATCCGGCTCACGGCGAGCAAAGTATCATCGGCCCGGTGGGCGGTCAAGACCGTCGGTGGAACGGAAACCGGCACCGGGAGCCCGATTCGATACGCTTGACACGCCTCTCGGGGCGTCGCTAGGTTGCCGGGAACCGGCCTGATGGGAGGGCCTCGATCTTGCCCCCTCGGACCCCGATCTCGAGCATGACCGGGTTCGGGCGCGCCGAGACCGAGCTGGCCGGACGCCGGACCCTGGTCGAGATCACCTCGCTCAATCATCGCAACCTCGAGGTTTCCGTCCTCCTCCCCGAGCGCTACGCGGCGGCCGAGGTGGAGATCCGGCGCAGGGTGTCGGACCAGCTCTCCCGCGGCAAGCTGAGGCTGGCCGTGCGCAATGCCGAGGATGCCGGATCCGGCGCCAACCCCTGGCGCTTCCAGCCCCAGGTCCTGGAGGCCTACCTGGAGGCCTTCGAGAAGATCCGGACCCGCCTCGGCGACCAAGGGTCGATCGGGGCCCGGGACCTCCTGGTCGCCCCCGGGGTGGTGGCTCCGGCAGGGGGCGGCGACGCCTACGCCGACGAGGCCGAGTGCGAGGCGCTCGTGGGGCTGGTCGAGGCCGGCCTGGCCGCCTTGCTGGAGTCCCGCCGCCGGGAGGGGGTCGATCTGGACCTCGACCTCAGGGCCAGGACCGGGAACCTCGCGGAGCTGGTCGACCGGGTAGAAACCCACCTCCCGGTGGTACGGGACCAGATCCGGGAGCGCTGGCAGAAGCGCCTCGAGGAGCAGCTCGGCAACCTGAGGGTCCCCGAGGAGCGGGTCATGGCCGAGATGGTCATGCTGCTCGACCGCAACGAGTGCTCCGAGGAACTGGTGCGCCTCAGGGCCCACCTGGGTGCCTTCCGCCAGTTGCTGGACGACGGTGGGGCGGTGGGGCGGAAGCTGGCGTTCCTGGCCCAGGAGATGGGTCGGGAGGCCAATACCCTGGGATCCAAGGCGGTGGACCCCGGTTGCCTCGAATGGGTCATCCCCATCAAGGACGAGGTGGCCCGGGTCCGGGAACAGGTGGAGAACGTCGAATGACCCAGCCGGTCGCACCCTGGACGGAGCCCCGTCGCGAAGGGGCCCCATGAATCGTCCCGAGTCCTCCCTCCTGCTCGTGGTCTCCGGACCGTCGGGGGCGGGCAAGTCGACCCTGGTCGACATGTACGTGGACCGGCACCCGGGGACGGTCCTGGTGGTCTCGGCCACCACCCGCAGCCCGCGACCGCGGGAGGTCCCCGGGAAGGACTACCACTTCCTGAGCCGGGCCGAGTTCGAGACCGGGATCGCGGAGGATGCCTT
>CAYOHP010000147.1:0-16023 GCA_964403795.1 uncultured bacterium
GGGAGGCGCTGCTGGTCGTCGACCGGGGCCAGGGAGAACTCCAGATCGAACGCCACCAGGCGGGCGGGCCGGAGTCCGGCGAGCTGGTCGCCCGGATCGAGCCGGATCCGGGAGGGGAGAGGGTGGCGGAGGTCTTCCTGGTGGATGCGTCCGGCTGGCTGCTCACGACCCGGCTCCCGGGCGGGGGCGAGGCCCGGCTCGGGGACGGCTCCGGGAGGATCGTGTGGAGTTTCCGTTCGCCGGAACCGGCCTTCGGGGCCGCTGCCGGGGCCGGGAACGGGCGGGTCGAGCCGCTCGCCTTCGGCTCCTCCGGCGCGCTCCTGGCGACCGGGCGCGAGCTCATCCTGGTGGCCAGGGACGGGACCCGCGAGGCCCGCTTCCTGCGGCCTCCCGACCTGGAGCCGCTGCGGGTGCGGGCGACTCCCGAAGGGTTCGAGCTGGCGGGAGACGGGCGGGTCTACCGGTTCCCGTGAAGTCCGGGCACTAGGTGGGCGAGGTCCCGATGGTGTTGACTGGCGCGATGGAAGCCGGCGAGGCGTCGACCCTGGTGCGCTGCGGGGACTCGCTCCGCCTCGAGGTGGCGAGCCTGACCCTGGTGGTGGTGCGGGGCCCGGACCTCGGGGTGGAGCACGAACTGGCCGGGGTCCCGGTCACCCTCGGGCGGGGCGATGCGGTCGACTTCCCGCTCACCGATCCCGCCGTGTCGCGCCGCCATGTGCGGTTCGAACCCACCGGGTCCGGCTGGAAGGTCCGCGACCTCGGCAGCGCTGCGGGGACCCGGATCGACGGTGTGGGGATCGACCTCGCCGACCTCGTGCCCGGTGCCCGGATCCGGGTGGGGGATACCGAACTCTCGGTCGAGGGCGCCACCCGAAGCCTTCCCGTGGCGGTACCGGAGGCACTCGAGTACGCAGGACTGCTGGGAGCGAGCCGCGTCATGCGGGAGCTCTTCGGCTTGCTGGAGCGGCTTGCCCCGCTCGACCTCCCGGTCCATCTGCGGGGCGCCTCGGGCACCGGCAAGGAAGGTCTGGCCCGGGCCCTGCACGCCCGGGGGCGCGGGGGGCCCTGGGTGGTGGTCGACTGCACCCTGCTCGGGACCGGGGAGCTGGCCAGGAGCGAACTCTTCGGCCATGGGAAGGGCGCCTACTCGGGAGCCCACGAGGCTCGCAAGGGCGCCTTCGAGCGGGCCCACGGCGGCACCCTCCTGCTCGACGAGGTGGGCGATCTGGCGCTCCCGCTCCAGGGCCAACTGCTCCGGGTCCTCCAGCAAGGCGAGGTCCGTCCCCTGGGTGCGGGCGAGCCCCGCCGGGTCAAGGTCCGGGTGGTCTCGGCGACCCACCGCGACCTCCGGGCCATGGTCGCCGAAGGGAGCTTCAGGGCGGACCTCTGGCATCGGCTGGCGGCGGTGGTCGTCGACGTCCCCCCGCTTCGCGACCGGGAGGACGACGTGATCCTGCTGGCGCGTCGGCTCCTGCCCGAGGGCGTGCGGCTCGATCCCGAGGCCGAGTCCCGACTGCTTTCCCATCCCTGGCCGGGGAACGTGCGGGAGCTCGGGAACGTGCTCAGGACCGCGGCGGCCCTGGCGACGGGCGGTCGGATCCGGGCCTCGGACCTGGCCTTCCCCCAGCTGCCGACCCGGGAGCCGGTGCCCGGGGCGGCCCTGCTGCCCGCCGGCCCGGGCCGAGGCCAGGGCCCGGTCGGTCCGGTCCCGGCGGCAGCCACCGCCTCGCCGATCCCGCCCCGAGCCTCGCCTCCGCCCGCCCGCAGCCTGATGGAGAGCCCCCGGCGTCGCAGCATGGCGGTCACCGACGAGGCCATCCGGGAGGCCTTGGAGGCGACCGGCGGCAACCGGGAGGCGGCCGCGGCCCGGCTGGGGATGGGGCGATCGACCTTCTTCCGGAGGCTGGCGAAGCTGAAGCTCGCGGAGTCGTAGCCGCCTCAGTCCTCGCCCAGGATCCGGCTCCGGGCCCGGGTGCGCAGGCCGCGGAGCACCCGGCGGACGGCGTCTGCGCCCGGCTCGCGATTGCGCGGGGCGGCGGACGGGCTCTCGATCAGGTAGAGGCCCCAGGTGGCCGCCAGGTCCACCCAGCCGGGCTCGGTCTCGAGGTGGTTGCCGAGCCGGTCCGCCCGCTCCGCAAGGGAATCCAGGAGGGCAGCCTCGGCGCCCGGTCGGAGCGGGGCTCCGGCCTCCTCGATCTCGTCCAGGCAGGAGAAGCCACGCTGGAGGGCGACCAGTACGGTGAAGGCGTCCCGGGCCGCGCCCCGCCAGGGCAGGAGTTCGTCCGCGACCGGTCGGGCCAGGTCCAGGGCCGCGGCCAGCCCGGCCTCCAGTACCTGGCAGGAGGGACCTGCCTCCTTCTCGAACCGGGGGATCGAGGCCGCCGCCAGGGTGGCGTTCCAGCCCCGCTCCGGTGGTGCCAGGTCGGGACCGGTGGGAGTCCACCTCGAGAGGTTGGCGACCGTGAACCGATGGGGGTGGATCTGGCCTTCGAGGAACGCGAACAAGGCGGCGCCTCCCGGCCCGAGCCCGACGAGCTCCCGCTCGCGGCTCCCCAGGAACCGGGAGATCCCCGCCCGCATGATCGAGAGCCGGGAGAAGGCTTCCGAGAGGACCGCCCGGTCGACCTCCAGGTTGCCGAAGGGGCCCTCCGGGTCGACCGGGGGAGCGACCATGGCGACCACCGGCGTCGCCCACATGTCCGAGACCTCCTGCAGGCCGACGATCCTCCGGTCGACCAGGGCCAGCACCGAGACCTCGAGCAGATCGGGATCGAGTCGCGCCCGGGGCTCGGCGGTCAGCGCCTCCATGGCCTGGAGCCAGTGGCCCCAGAGCAGGTCCCCGGAGCTCCCCGCAAGGGCCGCGAACACCCGGTCGCGGTGCCCCTGGTAGGTCCTCCCGCCCAGGATCCGGACGACCCCTGCGTGGTCGCGATGGAGTTCCCGGATGGCTTCCAGTCCCGGTCCGGACCGGGGGCGGGCAGGGGAGCCGGTGGGCGCGGGCCGGGAGTCCGCCGGGGATCCGTCGGCCACGGAGGGTGCGGTGTCCCCTGGCCGAGCCAGTCGCCGTCCCCCGAGGAATGCCGCCACCAGGGCCAGCGCCAGTCCTGCCGAGGCGGCGAGCGTCCTCCCCCGCGAGCGCGGTGGGCCGGAGTCCGCCGGAGTCTGCTCCTCCGGGGACCGGGCGTCGGGTCCGATCCGGCGCGCCCCGGTGCCGGAGCGCGAGAGCGGGGACGACCAGGACGAGGCCGAGAGGGGAGCTCCGCCGCGGCCGGCCCCGGAACCCGGAGGCGAAGGCTCGCCTCCCTGGGCCCTGGCGGGATCCGTCGATCCGAGCAGGGCCTCGAACCTCGCCGGTTCGACCGGTCGCCGGGAGGGGTCGGGATCGAGGCATGCCCCAAGCAGCCGGCCGGGCCCCCGGTCGGGACGGAGTCGCCGCAGCGGGAGGCCGACGGCCTGGCCCTGGGACAGCGCCACCAGGTCCTCGAGCGAGAAGGGCACCCGGCCTTCCAGGCACTCGTAGAGGCCTGCACCCCAGGCATAGAGGTCGGAAGCCGGCGACGCGGAGGCCCCGGCCAGGAGCTCGGGGGCCAGGTAGGCGGCGGTGCCGACCAGCTCTCCGGTCCCGGTCAGGCGGGTGGTCTCGCTGGTGAGCACCAGGCCCAGGTCGGCGATCACCACCCGCCCCTCCCGGGTCCGGAGCAGGTTGGCGGGCTTCACGTCCCGGTGCACCAGACCCGCTGCATGCATGGCCCGGAGGCCCTCGAGGGCGACCAGGAAGGCTTCCATCACCTCGGCCTCGCCGGGGGCCGGCTGGCCCGGCACGTTCCCGGCGCACCAGTCCCGGATCGAGCCGCCGTCCATGTACTCGAGGACCAGCCAGCAGCCTTCCTCGGTCAGGCCCTGGTCGTAGACCCCCAGCACCGCGGGATGCCGGACGCTGGCCATCACCGTCGCCTCCCGGAGGAAGCGCCTCACCGCCGCGGCCTGCGATGCGGTCCGCAGCATGACCTTCACGGCCACGGTCCGGTCGAGGCGGGTGTCCAGGGCCTTGAAGACAGCGCCCATGCCTCCGACGCCCAGGGGCTCCGGGTCGCGAAACCGAGCCCGGAGTTCCCGGGGGAACGTGAAGGGACGAGTCGCGGCGGCCACCGGGAGCCGAGAGTAGCCGAGGCCGAGGCCGAGGCCGGGGCCGTGGGCGCGGCGACGGCCGCCCACTGGACCCGGGGGTCCCGCGGACGGCCGCCACCGCGACGCGGAGGAGGACAGGTACCCGTCAGGTACGGTCGCCCGGGTCGGCGTGGTCGGTCGGGGTGTCCTCGTCGCCTCCCGAGAGCAGGATCGAGGGCACGGTGGGAAGGTCGAAGCGGACCAGGTAGCCGCCGAGTCGGCCCGAGATCCGGCACCGGATGCTGGTCCGGCCGGGCAGGGCGAGGACGTTCAGGGTCCCGGACTCGGCACTGCGCAGATGGGTCCCGGGCAGGCGACCCGGGCGGTGCAGCTGCACCTGGTAGCTGGCGATCTCCTGTTCCTCGAAGCGGTGCCGGTCGAGCCCGGTGGTCCGGCGCGCCACCACCAGCAGGTCCACCGTGGCCTGGCCCTCGACCTCGAAGGTCAGGCCGGGACCGGGTCCGAATCCGGGCACCACACCGAGCGCAGGCATGAGCGTGAGGCCTCGGCCGAGCACCGCGGGGACCCCGGGGTGGGTCGGCCCTGACCGCACCGGCCAGGCTCGCCCCCGACGGTCCAGGAGGCTCCAAGGCTGCGGCGCCGGGCCTCCCGCCTGGGTTCCTTCCGGGACGTCCGGATCCGGATTCCCGGTGGCCACGATGGGATCCGCCACACCGGCGGCGGCCGGGGTGGGATCCTGGCCGAAGAAGTCCTGGGCGCCGGCCGGGGGCACGGCCGCCACCGGGAGCAGGACGGAAACGACGAGCGTGAACGAGAGCCGGCGCAGGCCGGTGAGGGAGCGGGTCATGGTCTACGGACCTCCAGATCGGGGATTCGACCGGCGTCTCCGGCCGGCCTTCCGGGAGTCCCGAGACCAAGACGCGTGCCAGGCGGCCGAGGCGGGATGCGGTCCCGCTCGTGGTGCAGCTCTCGGGCTGCGCACCCGCTCACCGTCCGGGGCCGCCTCCCCGGGACCGGCTCATCCCCGGCTCATCCGTCTCACCGGAAGAGACGGAAGGGACGGTGGGAAACCGCGCCCGCCGTCCGGCCCACCTCGCCGCCCTACGGCGCCAGCCTCAGCCCCGCCAGGAGTCCCTGGATCTGCTGCCGGCGGGTCTCGAAGCCCTTGCCGACCGCGCCCAGCACCCAGACCAGGGCGTACTCCTTCTTGCCGGCGACCAGGGCGGCCCAGACCTTGACCAGCTGGCGGGTCTGGGGGTTCTTGCCGGAGTACTCGAGGGTAGCGGCCGGGCGACCCTTGGGCGGCCGGCTCACCGCCAGCGCACCGGCGGTCAGGTGCGGGAAGCTCTCCTGGAAGCTCGCCAGCTTGCGGGCCGCCAGCTCCTCGATGGTCAGCTTCTCCTCGCCGGCCTCGAGCGGGCCCCGGGTGATCGAGGCGAAGCTCGACTCGCCCTCCCCGAGCGGCAGCTCGAAGGCGACATCCCGGCTCTCGGACTCGTCGTACTGGACGCTCCAGCCGGCCGGAACCGGGAACGAGAGGCTTCCCCCGGGTGCGCTCCAGCGTCCGTCCTTGCCGATCCTCCCGGGGACGGGGGAAGGTGGATTCTCCATCTCGGCACCGACCTCGGGAGCCGGCATCGACGGCACCCCCCGGACCGGGGTCGCGCCGCCAACCGGCGGCCGCGCCGGCCCGGGACCCGGCGCCGCGCCGTACCCCTGCGGCCCTCCCTGTCCCCAGCCACCCTGGCCCTGGGCCCCACCCCAGCCGCCGGTCGACGGTCCCCCCCCGTAGCCTTGGGGTACACCCTGGGCTCCACCCCAGCCTCCGGCCGGAGGGCCTCCGCCGTACCCCTGGGGCGCTCCTCGTCCCCACCCGCCTCCCGGCGTCCCCCATGCATCGGGAGGCCCGGGATCCGCACCCATCCCGCCGCCGGCCGCCGCGGTCCGGATCAGGTGGATGCGCCCGATCTCGCCGTTCTCGGCCCACAGGTCGTTGCCCTGGACCCGATAGACCCATGGGCGGACCTGGCCGCTGGGCAACCGGTGCCAGTAGCGGGTCCCGTCCGCCTGCCACTGGCCGGGGCCGTCGTCGGTGGTGAGGGTGCCGTCGGGCCGCAGGATCGCCACCACGGTTCCCTGCTCGTCGGCCCAGGTCCCCACCAGGGCGGGGTCGATCCCGGCCAACGCCGCCGGGCCCGCCGCCCAGACCAAGACCGCCGCCAACGCCGCAACGCGGTGCGTCATGGCGACCCCTTCCGCTGCTCGCGCACCACCTGGGCGACGATTCGTCGGATCGCCTCCTCGTCGGGGGCGCCGCCGGGACTCCGTCCCGCCTCGCTCACCGCCCGCCGCACCGCCTCGTCCATGAGCCTCTGGTCCTCGGGTGTGGCCACCCAGGAATCGTCGACCGGGCCAGGCTCCTCGGGAGGCGCTCCGGGCGCCTCGTCCCCGCCTTCCCCCGCCGCAGCGTAGGGGTCCTCGGGGACCGGCTCCGTGGCGCCCTCCGATCCGGAGTCCGGATCCGCCACCTCGACCGGCGGGTAGGTCCCGGTCCCGCCCGGGTCGTAGCCGGGATCCGGAGGAGGCTCGTACCCGGGCTCGGGAACCGGCTCCCCGCTCTCGACGACACCCCCCGATGCCGCCGCCACCCGGGCCGCCTGCTTGGCGTCGCGTACCTGGCGCACCACCCCGAGCACCTGGGCAGCGCCCTCCGCGAAGCGGGTGTGCTTGCGGGCCAGCTCGCCCTCGATCAGGGGGAGCAGGGTGTCGAGGATCTGGCGGCGGGCCGCGCCCCTGTCGGGGCCCGAGGCGGTCTTGTGGGCGAGCACCAGCCCGGCCAGCATCTGGACCTGGGGGTTGTTCAGGAGGCCGCGGCGCGGCCGGACCGTGCCGTCGGGCCCGGGAGCCCGGCCCAGCACGTTCTGGAAGGCCGCCACCATCTTCGGGTTCGAGGTGGAGCCGCCCAGGCCCGGGGTCGGGTTCCCCAGCAGCGCCTCGATGAAGGACTGCTTCACGGCGTCGCCGAGCTTGCCACCGCTCTTCTTCACCTCGTAGGCGGCGCTGACGAGATTGCCGAAGCGGGGACCGAGCGCCCGGGTGACGAGCGCCTCGGCCCGCTGCTTCGCGAACTCCTTGAGGACACCCTTCAGGATGTCCTTGGTGCTCGGTTCCCCGCCCCCGGCCAGGGCGGCTCCCATCGGCAGCACGGCCAGGCACAGGGCGAGCCGGAAACCAGGACGGGGGGGCCTCGAATCGGAACCGACCGACCGGCGCATGGGTCTCGGCCTGCCTCTCGGAAGGGGCTCTGGGCCCCGGTTGCGAGCCTTCGCAGGCTCCCAGGGAAAGTAGCACGGGAGGCCCGAGGGTTACGGTTCGACCAGGCGCTCCGGGGTCATGGCCAGCACCGCGGCGGCCTCCGCTGCACCCGGGAGGTGGCGCTCGAAGAAGGCCGCGATCCGCTCCATGAACTCGCGGGTCTTGAAGATCCGGGCGTCGACGTGGTCGAGCCCGGGGATCTCCCAGTACTCCGTGGGTCCCGGGTAGCGGGTGGCCAGGCTGCGGCCCTCCTCGACCGGGATCACGGTGTCGGCGTCGCCGTGCATCACCAGCACCGGCCGGGGGGCGAAGGCCTCGAGGCTCGCCTCGGGGACGATGCCGGCCGGGGTGGTCCCGAGCAGGGCCCGGGCGATCCCGTCGAGCACCGCCCGCGGCACCACCGCCAGCGGACCCAGGAACGACAATCGCTGGGTCGCCATCCGCCCGAGGTCGCCGTAGGGACTGTCGAGCACCATGCAGTGGACCCGCTCCGGGAGGTCCTGGGAGGCGAGCGCCATGCAGGCCGCGCCCAGGCTGCAGGCGTAGATCCCGACCGGCCGGCCGGCCGCCTCGGGCAGGGTGTCGAGGACCCGGAGCACGCCGCCGACGTCGAGCCGGGCGTGGGCGCCGTAGCTCACCAGGTTGCCCTGGCTCTCGCCCTGGGCCCTCCAGTCGAAGGTGAAGACCCCGTAGCCGGCCTCGGCCAGCACCCGGGCCCAGGGGAGCATGTGGTCGCGGGTGGCCCGCTTGCCGGCCTGGAACACGACCACCGGGCGATCCCCTTCGGGAGGCGCGAAGAAGGCCCGGAGGCGGACCCCGTCCAGGGCCTCGAAGTCGACCACCCGGGCCCGCGGCGAGAGGTCCTGGGGCCGGGTCTTGACCCGCTGCTTCCAGGGAACCCCGTTGACGATCGCGACCAGCACCGCCACCAGCACCGAGCCGGCGAGGTACCCGCCGACCGCCACACCCGCATAGAGGAGCATCGAGCGAAGTCTAGCCTCGAACCCTCGGGGACGAGAGCGGGGGTTCGGGGCGGGCCTACCGGTGCGGCCCTACCCGGCGGCCGAGAGCAGGGGACGCAGCGCCGGGGGGAAGGCCCGCTCGGCCCGCTGTGCCCGCCCCAGCGCGATCCGGGCCTCGTCGTCCAGGGCCCGGCCCGACCAGGTGGCCAGAAGGGCGGTCACGGCTTCGAGCGCGGGAGCCTCGCGCCCCCGGCTGGCCATGCGCATGCGCTCCTCGGTGGCGGCGTGGAGGTCGTCGACCACCCCGCCCAGGATCAGGATCCGGCAGGCGCCGAGGACTCCTCCCCGGTGATCCAGGAGTTCGTTCGCCAGGTCCGGGAGCACCGCCTCCCGGGGCTCGCCGCGGGCCAGCGCCGCCTGCATCCCGAGCCAGGAGCGGAACCAGCGGTCCTCGAGCGGGACCAGGCTTCCCTCCGGCAGTGCCCGCTCCAGGGCGTCGGCCTCGGCGAGGCCCTTGGCCAGCACCTCCGGCTCCATGGCGTCGGATTCCACGAAGAGCCGGTAGAGCGCCTGGTGCCAGGCCAGGGCGGCCTCCCCCGGTTTCAGCGCCGAGAGTTCCGCCCGCAGGGCCCGGAGCTTGCCGTCCAAGGCCTGGGCCTCGCCCCGGTTGCCGGTGAATTCGGCGAGCTGGAGCTTGCCGGCGAGAGCCAGCTCGGTCTCGTGGGCCGAGCGCGGCTCGTAGTCGCGCAGCAAGGGAGCCAGTTCGGGATCCCAGGTGGCCTGGGCCAGCAGCAGGTAGAGCCCGTGGGCCAGCCGCAGCACGCTCGGCGTCGAGAAGCGCTTCACCAGCAGTTCGAGTGCCCGGCCGGCCCCCCGGAAGCGCCCCGCCGCGATCAGGGTGCTCGCCTTCAGCAGCACCAGGCCGCTCTCCGACTCGGAAGGATCCACGTCGCCGAGCAGGTCGAGCGCCAGCTCCGGCTCGCCCACCGCCTCGAAGGCGGCAGCCCCGATGGGGCGGTGCAGCCGCGGGTGCAGGCCCTGGAGGTCGGAGACCGGGGCGGTGCGCCGGTCCATGTAGGCTCGGGCCCCGGCCCGGTCGCCCCGGCAGGCCCGGGAGATGGCCGCCACCGTGAGCAGCTCGTCGGCCACGGGCCCGGGGGGCTCCTTGGCCAGCGCCGCCTCGACCTCCTGCTCGGCGGCCTCGAACTCGCCGGCCAGCAGCAGGTCGAAGGGCCGGTCCAGGTGCTTGCGCACGAACCGGTACGCCAGGTAGGTGCCGAGTCCGAACAGCCCGCCCAGCGAGAGGGTGGCACCGGTGATGGCGGCCACACCCCCGAGCAGGGCGAGCCCGGGGAAGCGGTGGGTGAAGTAGCGCAGGTGCGAGGTCAGCCCGGGACTGGCCTCCGGGTCGGGCTTGGCGCCCTCGCTCCCCGGAGGCCTGCCGGTCCCGCCTGCCGGGGGAGGAACTCCCGACCCGTCGCTGCCTTCGGCCATGGCCCTACTCTATCGCTCCCCGCCCGGGTCCGGCTCGGCCACGGTGGCCGCCCACCATGGCCCCTCGGCCCCCCCGAACACGGCCGCGAACCACCACGACGACGCCTCGGGCCAGGCCCCGGTCGGACCCTCGATCCGCTCCCGCACCAGGAAGCTCCGTCCCTCCGGGGAGGTCGCCCGGAACCGGCTCCAGGTACGGCCCCGCGGGTCCACCTCGAGGGTCCGTTCCCGGACCGTGAAGCCCAGGCCCCGGTAGCAGTCGGTGGCCGGGTGCAGGCGCCGGGTGGGCGCGGTGAGGTAGCGCAGCACCAGTTCCCGGCCACCCCAGGCGAAGCGTCCGATCCGACCCGGGAACCCGGCGGCCAGGCTCTCTTCCCGTGCCCCCAGGGGCAGGGGAGAGAGCGCCACCCCTTCCCGTTCGGTGGGGAACCCGGGGAAGGCAGGGAGCCCGTTCCCCGGCCCGCTCGCCGCCGGCCATGCCCGGGAGCCACCGTTCGCCAGGCCCAGGACCGCGGCCAGCAGTGCCAGTCCCAGGCCGGCCCGCCAGCGCGGCCCCGGTCGGTCCCCCCCGACGCCCGACCCGCTCCCGGACTCCGGGGCCGGCTCGCCCACCGGCAGCACGAAGTCGACCACCAGGATGCCCACCACCACCGCTGCCGCGCAGACCAGGCCCACCGCCTCGTGCAGCCATTCGGGGCGGGAGGGGAAGGCGACCTCCAGCGGGTAGAGGCCGGCCGCCCTCCAGGCGTTCCCGAGGACCACCAGCAGGGACGCCGTGGCCAGCCGGATCCCGAGCCCGGAAGCGCCGGCACGGGCGGCCAGGGCGGTCCCGGCGGCCAGCACCAGCCCGGTCCGGAGCAGCCGGATCCCGCTGCACGGGGCGTCCACGGCCACCAGCCCGAAGGGACCGACCAGCCCGGTCCCCTCCGGCCGGGCCAGGATCCCGCCCAGCGCCAGCAGGATCGCCGAGAGCTCGGTGGCCACCCGTCGGAGCGGGTAGCCGAGGAAGAACTCGCAGCTGGCGACCAGCGGCAGGCCCAGGGCGAGGAGCGCCAGGGCCGGTGCCCTCTCCCCGGACCTGAGCCGGGGCCCCGCCGCCACCCCGAAGGCGAGCATCAGGGCCATCCCGGCCCGCACCAGGGGAGGCGCGCCCGGCGCGGCCGCCGCCACTCCCAGCGCCAGCATCGCCAGACCCGCCATGACGCGTCGCGTCAAAGGACGGGCGGGGCGGGCGCCCAGGAACCCTGCGAGCCCGGCGATCACCAGCAGGCCCCAGGCCTCCTCGGGGTCGCCCCGGACCCGCGCCCGCCACCATCCCAGGGACGGCCCCAGGGAGGCGAGGGCCAGCGCCGCCAGCCAGCCGTCGCCGCAGCCACGACCCGCCGGGGCCGGGGACCCCGTCGGAGCCTCCGGGGCGCCCTGTGCCGGTACTGCCGACGCACCGCCGGACGGATCCGGACCCGGTCCCGGCCCTGCCGGTCCCGTCGCCGACGTGTCCTCCATCGCCGCGGGGCCTCAGCCCTGCCGGCGGCGGCGGACCCAGGCGGCCACGCCCGCCACCAGCACCAGGAGTCCGGTGGCCGGCTCCGGCACGGTCGGGACCTCGCCGGCCCTGGCGGGCTCCAGTCCGGCTTCCTGGTACTGCTGGGCCGTCTCCAGCACCACCGCGCCCGAGACCGAGGTCACCAGCTGGTAGCGGTGGGCGATTCCGATGGCCTGCGTGCGGGCCGCCTCGTCGCCCTGGCGGGCCAGCTCCTCGATCCGGTCCCGGGCCGCCAGCCGGGCGAGGTGGGCGCTCGCCGGCCAGGCCTCGCCGGATTCCTCGCCGGGCCCTCGTCGGCGCACCAGGGTGCGGCGGGTACGGCCCGGGTCCCAGAGCTCGAGCAGGGCCGAGAGTCCGTCGAGCGGCGCGCCGATCACCGGGGCGCTCCGCACCAGGGGCAAGGTCCCCAGCGACTGGCGGACCGCGTTCCCGCCCGGGAGCAGGGTGACCTCCACCACCCGCGCCTCGCGGCGACCCGAGTCCGTCAGCCTCGCCAGCCGCGCCGCAACCTCGTCCTCGCTCCCGAGGTCGACGGGTTGGGGCCCATGGATCCAGAGGATCCGGGAGCCCTCCTGCTCGCCGGCCGCGGCCAGGGCTGTCACCAGGGCGGCACCCTGGTCGGCTCCGCCCTCGGCCCGCACCTCCCGCACCGCGGCCGCCAGCCGGGCCCCTGCGCCCGAGGTCCCTGCCGGCATTTCGAGCGCCACCCGGGGACGATCGCCCGCCACCACCATGGTCACCGACGGACCGTCGGCGAGACGCGCCAGCCGGTCGGCCACGCCCGGGAGCAGCGGTCCCATGCCCGAGCTCGCATCGAGCAGCACCACGATCCGTTCCGGGGCCAGGCCCGGGACCTCCACGATCTCCTGGACCACGGTGTCCGGCGGCTCGGCTCGCCCGTCCCGGGTGCGGGCCCGGGGCGGTCCGGGCGCCACCTCGGCCTCGATCACCACGGCCTCGCTCCCGAAGTCGAGGCTCCTGGCCGCCCCCTCGGCGACCTCGTAGCGGGTGACCGCGCCGCTCGGGGACCGGCTCCATCGTTCGGTCTCGATCCCCGAGGGCCCGAGGGCCGCGAGCCAGCCTTCCACCGACTCGGTCCGACGCGTGAAGGTCCCGGCCGAGAGGCTACCCGGGGAGGCGATCGACACCGAGTGGGCCAGGTCGGGACCGATCGAGAAATTCCGCTCGAGCAGCCGGGGAAGCACCGCGCGGGCCTTGCCGGGGGCGGTCGGCTGGAGCGGGAAGGTCACGCCCAGCTTCACCTTGATCGTCCCCCGGCTGGGCACCGGGAAGCACTGGAGCAGCACCAGGCCGGGGCCCGAGGTTGTCGCCAGGGCCGGGTCCTTGCGGGCGGTGACCACCCGTTCATAGGCGGCACGCACCGTGTCGCGCCCGGCGTAGGCGGCCTCCCGCTCCTCGCCCGCCACCCACAGGGTGAGCCGCGACACCACCGCGTCCTCGGGCAGCAGCAGGCGGGCCCGGGCCTCCACCTCCCGCGACGGGTAGTCGTTCCGGAACACCATGGTCCACTCGAGGTAGCCGAGGTGGGCTTCGGGCTCGAGCATGCCGCGCAGGCTGCTCTCGACCAGGAAGAGCGACGCCAGGTGGTGGCCGACCGTGGTCCCGCCCTGGTCCGGGTCCCATCCCCAGTCGGCCATGCCCCGCACCCGGCGCACCCGCCGCGGCGGAGGCTGGCGCTGGAAGGACTCGCCGGTGACCCGGTACCAGGCACTGCGGGCGTCGTCGTGCCAGCCGTGGCGGCGGAACATGGGGCCGAGCAGCGCCGAGATCGGCGACGGGCCCGGGATCGACAATCCGTAGCAGCGGTCGAGCAGGGCGGCGCGGTCCCCGAACCGGCGGAGGCGGGCGGTGGAGGCGGCCACCGCCTCGAGGTCCCCGGACCGCTCGGCCGCCTGCAGATCGCGGAGCGCGAACTCGGTCACCACCCGGGGCACGTCCGGGACGATCAGCAGGACCCAGGCGAGGAGCACCCGAGGCCAAAGGCGCGGCATGGGGGGCGCGGACTCGTCCCCGGCGCCGGCGAGCGAGCGGCGCAGGCCGAGCGCCACCAGCAGCGAGAAGAGAGGGGCGAGTCCGAGCAGGCCGAGCCCGTAGAAGAACACCACCATGGCCATGAGGGGAGTCCAGGGCAGGAACGAGACCGCGTAGGCGCTGGCGATGCCGATCGCGATCGCGTTGGCCTCCCGGACCCAGGTCCGTGCCCCGGGCGTGGCCAGCACCGCCGGCACCCGGCTCCGGGTGGCGAGCCATGCCGCCAGGTTGGCGAGTGCCACCAGGGCCACCGCCGCCACGTGGAACGGGGTGGGGATCGGGTCGAGCAGGTCCTCGCCGCACATCCGGGTGGAGAGCTCCACCGCGAGCGCCACCAGCGGCAGCAGCACACCCAGGAGGAAGGCCAGGAAACGCAGCATCGGGAACCTCCCGGGAGGTGATCGTCGGCAGGGGGAGCGTAGCCCAGGACGGGCCCGAGGGCGCGGCCCCTCGGGCGACGCCTCACATGGCTTCGCGGATCGGCCTCAGGATCTCCCGCTCGAGGGTCCGGGAGATCCGCTCCAGGCTCTCCTCGACGGGACGGCGGCCCTCGAGCGCCGAGCCCATCTCCTCCTGGAAGATCCGCTCGGCGGGATCGAAGTTCGGCATCGCCGGCCGGGCCCTCGCGGTCTGCATCTGCTCCATGAAGACCGCCAGCATGGCGTCGGCCTCGCCCCGGCGCTTCTCGAGTGCTTGCCGGGTCGTGGGGATCTGGGAGAGCGCTCGCGACCAGTGCTCCTGGTAGCGCTCGCTGCCCACGTAGTCGAGGAAGGCCACCGCCGCCTCCCGGTCGACGCAGGTCGGCATCATCACCAGGTTGTTCCCGCCCACCGTCGAGGAGGTCCCGGCCGGCCCCTGGGGCACCAGGCTGGCCGCCACCTCGGGCAGGCGCCGCTTGTAGGTGGCGACGTTCCAGGGACCCGAGAGCACCATGGCGAGGCGACCCTCGAGGAAGGCCCGGTCCTTGTTGGTGCCGGAGCGCCACATGCCGCCTTCCACCACCACCTCGCGGATCGGGTCCTGGCGGGTGGCACCGGTCCAGCCCTCCATGGGGAGCGGCACGCCCCGGGCGTCGATGGGGAAGGGACGCCGGGCCAGGTCCACCCAGAACCGGTAGGCCTTGCGGGCCGAGACCGCCGAGAGCGAGACCTGGTAGGCCATCCCCGGGTCCTCGCTGAAGATGGCGCCGCCGAAGCTGTGCAGGAAGGGCAGCGACCACCAGAGCGTGTTCTCCATGCCGAAGCCCGCGGTGCCCCGCCCGGGATCGGTGAGCGCCGCCCCGTAGCGCACCAGCTCGTCCCAGGTGGCCGGCGCCCGCTCGGGATCGAGGCCGGCGGCCTTGATCACCTCGGCCCGCTCGCGAAAGAGCGCCCGGTTGCGGAACAGCACCAGGCAGTTGGTCTGCTCCGGGATCCCGAAGAGGCCGTGGGTCAGGCGCCCCTGGCCGTCGGGCACCCCCACCAGGTTCGACGCCAGCGCCGCCTCCACGAAGCGGCCCTTGACCTTCTCGAGGTCGGCGAAAGGCGAGCCCGGCAGGGTGTCGAGCCGTACCGCGGCCCGTCCCCAGGCCAGCGCGGCCACGTGGGCCACGTCGATCCGGCACAGGTCGGGAGTGGTCCGGGACAGCGCCGCCGACTTGATCCGGGTGTCGAGTCCCTCGTGCGGCACCCGGTCGAGCACGATCTCGAGCTTGCGCCCCCGCCGGTGCGAGAACTCCTCGGCGAACTCGTCGGCCAGGCGCCTGAAGACCTGGAGCTCCTCGTTGTTGTGGCTGGTCCAGACGGTGAGCCGCCCCATGCGGGAGCGAGGTCCCTCGCCGCCGCACCCGCCGACCGCCAGCACGATCATCAGGAGGAAGGCCGGGAGCGGCACTCCGAGCCTCGCTCGAGCTGCCCACCCGACCGACCCGTCCCCGGGAGCCTGGTTCCTCGCTCGCTGCACGCGCCCTCCTCCGGGACCCTCGCCGGCGAGCGTACCCCAGGGGTCTTCCGGTCGCCACGGACCGGATCTACGTCCCGGCAGGAGGTCGACCCGGAGCTGGTTCGTCCGCGGCTCGGCCGCAGGGACCTCGCCCGCGACGGGCGACGCCTGCACTGCTCCCCCTGGCGGACCCCGGGACGCTCCGGCTACTTCGGGGGCAGGTCGTCGAGTGCCCCGAGGAGCTGGTAGTAGATGCGGGCGGCGTAGAAGTTCCCTCCCCCCGCCGCCTGGTGGGCGAGGCGCTTGCGCGCCTCGTCGGTGACCGGCCGGTAGGCGGCGAGGGCCTGCTTGCCGCCGGCCTGCCGGACCGCCCGGACCCGTTCGATCAGGAGTTCGAGCACCGGCCAGCGGTGGCCGCTGCCGTCGATCTCGGCCGCCAGGGTGGCGGCCAGCCTCGCCCCGTGGATCTGCCAGGCCGATCCCTCGCTTCCGGAGTCGGAGCGGGCGTGGAGCTTCTCGAGCTTCGAGAACTTCCAGGCCACCGGCAGCTTCACGGTGACCGCGTGGATGGCCCAGCTCCCGAACCAGAAGGCCGCGGTGGTGGCCGCC
>CAYOHP010000148.1:0-15843 GCA_964403795.1 uncultured bacterium
TCATCACCACCACCTTCAAGCACCTGATGACCGGCAGTTCCAAGCTGCCGAAGTAAGCGCAGGGAGTCCCGCTCGGGGCGTCGGTGGACAGCCGAGGGCTCGGGCCGTGGCCCGCCCCGCCGACACCTGCTACGACAGGTAGCTCTCGGCCTGCTCGATGATGTCGCGCAGGAAGTCGATCAGCTCGCCGACCTTGCGGAGCGCCCCGTTGGCCTCGTCCCGAGCCGGGGAGTCGGGATCGGTCTTGCCGTAGAGCCGCTCCAGGTAGCCCCGGATCTCGACCGCGAAGTCCTGCACATCGGTGATGTTGCCGGCTACCGCGGCGCCCAGCCGGGCCAGCGGGCCTTCGTCGGAACTGGCCGGGGCCGGAGGCAGGACCGTCCCCCCTCCCGATTCGAGGCTGGCGATCGAGAGCAGGACCAGCTCCCGGGGACCGAAGGGCACCTTGGTGCCGATCGCCCGCACCCGGCTCCCGTCCGGCAGCCCGACCTCGGTGGGCCCGGCCCGTCCCGAGGCCATGGCCTCGGCGAAGACCGGCCGCAGGGCCGCGAACCCGGGGCTCGCATCCACGTGGCTCCCCAGGAGCTCGGAGAGGTTCGATCCCAGGAGGCGCGCCGCCGGCTCGTTCCCGAGGGTCACCACCCCCGAGGTGTCGACGGTGAGGATGCCCGCCAGCACGTTCTCGATCAACGAGCGCTGGTACTCGACCAGGGCATGGATCTTCTTCCGCTCGGTGGGCAGGGTGGTCTTCAGCTCCTCGAGCTCGAGCTCGAGCTGCTTGCGACGGGTCCGCTCCTCCTCGATCGAGCGGGCCGAGCCGGTGGCCAGCTCGTGCTTCTCGTCCAGCAGCTTCTTGCGCTCCTGGACCAGGACCCGCACCTCGTTGAAGCGCTTGCGGACCTCGTTCTCGATCTTCTTCTGGAGATCGTCCCTGGCCTTGGCCGCCTTCTCGGCTTCCCGCTGGGCCTCCTCCAGGCTGGTCCGCAGCGCCTTGAAGGCCGAGGCGTCGTCCTGGGCGGAGGCCTGCAGGCCCTCCCTCTCGCGCTCGAGATCCGCGACCCGGCGTTCGAGCACCTCGATCTCCCCGCCCAGGGTGCGGATCCGCTCCTCGTAGGCGGTCCGGACCGAGGTCCCGTCCCGGGACAGGATCTCGATCTGCTGGCGGTGCACCTCGCTGGCCCGGGCGAACTCGCCCAGCGCTGCCTGCACTTCGGCATGCAGGGCATCCCGGCTCCGGCGCTCGTCCTCCGCCACCGACGAGAACATCCGCCGCACTTCTTCGAGCTCGGAGGTCCGGAGCGACGCCAGCCGCTCGAACTCCTGGCGGCTCCCCGCCTCGAGCCGCTCCAGTTCCTCCCGCAGGGCCCGCTCCCGCTCCTCGCCCCGGCGCCTCAGTTCGGCCTCGGTGTCGAGCGCCCCCGAGAGGTCCTCCCGCAGCCGGGCGATCTCGGCTTCCTTCTTCCGGACCAGGCCCTTCAGGCTCTCGACCTTGGCCTCGATGCCCTCGACCCGGGCCCGCTCCAGCTCGGCGGCCTTGGCCCGGCGTCGAGCGGCCTCCAGCTCGGCGTGGAGTTCGGCGATCCCGGGGTCGTCCGGGCGCGGCGCGGCGGCCCGAGGCTTGCCTGCTGCGCCGGGCGCGGGGATTGCCGGGGGCGGCACCGGCTCCTCGGCCTCCGCCTGGACGTCGGGGGCCTCGTCCCCGCCTTCCCCCGCTTCGAGTTCGCGACGGAGCTCGACCCGTTCCAGCGCCTGGGACACCGAGAGCGCCAGCCTGGTCATGCTGAAGGGACGGACCAGGATGTCCCCGGCCCCCGCCTCCCGCAGGCGATCGGACTCCCCGGAATCCGGACGTTCCCCCACCACCGCCAGGACCTCGCCGGCCCCCGCCTCCCGCAGCCGGGTGACCGTCTCGACCCCGGACTCGCCGGGCGAGGTCAGGTCGGCGAGCACCAGGTCGAAGGTGCGATCCTCCAGCGCCGCGATGCCCGAATCGGTCTCCTGGAGGACGACCACCGCATGGCCCTCCTCCTCGAGGCTGGCGCGGTAGAGCTCGAGATTCGAGCCCCCTTCGCCGCACATGAGCACCCTGCCCAACGCCGGACCTCCCCGATCATTCGTCCTTCGGAAGCGCGACCCGGGTCACCGACCCGAGCCGTTCGAGACCGGGACCGATCTTGGCCGGATCGCCGACCACCAGGACGGTCAGGTCGGCGGGGCGGAGGTGCTTCCGGGCACAACGGACCACGTCCTCCACGCGAACCTCCGCGATCTTCCTCGGGTACTCCTCCAAGTAATCGGCAGGATAGCCATGGAATTCGTGCTCTACCCGCGTCGAGACGAGCTGGGCCCCCGACTCGAACTCGAAGATCCACTGGTTGAGCAGGGTCTGCTTGGCCTCGTCGAGCTCCTTGTCGGTGATGTCGCCCTTGCCCATCCCGGCGATGATGTCCCGCATCAGCTCCGAGACCTCGAGGGTGGAGGCCGCCTTGGTCTGGGCCACCGCGATGAACGGCCCGGGACCCCCGCCCTCGAACAGGCCCGACCCCACCGAATAGGCGAGCCCGCGATTGGAGCGGATCTCGATCCCCATCCGGGAGGTGAAGGTCCCCATCCCCAGGATCCGGTTCATCACCAGACAGGCGTGGTAGTCGGGGTGCAGCCGGGGCAGGCCCAGGTGGCCCATCCGGATGGTGGTCTGGGCCAGGTCCTTCTCGACCAGCCAGACCCCGGGACTGGCGGCGGCCTTGGTGGGCGCCGGCTTGGCGGCCCGGGTACCCGGCTTCCAGCCGTCGAACAGGGTCTCGATCCGGTCGGCCAGCGCGGCGGCGTCGAAGTCGCCCGCCAGCCCGATCACCAGGTCCTTGGGGTGGTAGTGGCTCCGGTGGAAGGCGACCACATCGTCCCGGGTGATGGCCTTCACGTTCCCCGGCCGGGGCGATCGTCCCCAGACCGACTCGAGCCCGTAGATCACCTTGTAGAGCTCGCGCCGGGCGATGGGCCCGGGTTCGTCGTTCTCCCGGCGGATCGCTTCCAGGGCCTTGGCCCTCTCGATCTCGAGCCGCTGGGGGTCGAAGCGGGGCTCGACCAGCACCGCCCGGAGCACCTCGAGCAGCAGGTCGAGGTCGCGGGACAGGGCCCGCCCCGAGAAGCTGGTCGACTCGCGGCCGGCGGAGAGTTCGAAGCTCGCCGCCACGTTCTCCAGCGCAGCATCGAGTTCCGCCGGCGCGTACCGTCCGGCCCCGCCGGCCCGGGCCGCCCGGGCGGTGAGGGCTGCCAGGCCGAGCTTGGCGGGCGGGTCCAGGGAATCGCCTGCCCCGAAGGTGCCTCCGAGCTGCACCAGGGGCAGCTCCCGGGATTCGACGAGCAGCAGGGTGATGCCCTGGCGGGTCACCTTGCGGAGCGGTCGGGCGGGTTCGAAGGTCAGGGCCGGAAAGGACAGGCTGCGCGGGTGCAGCGGGCCCGCCGGCAGGGGCGCGCCCGGGTCGGCCCGGAGCCCGGGGCAGGCTGCCAGGGCCAGGGAGAGCATCACGGAGTGGCGAGTCCTCGAGTCCATCTCACTCGCCTCCCTTCGCAGCGCCTTCGGCCGGCGGCTTCTTGACCAGCCAGCCGACGGTGCGGGCCTCGGGCCGCAGGTACTTCTGGACCGCGGCGCGGACCCGTTCGGGGGTCACCTTCCCGAGTTCGTCCAAGTACTCGATCACCGACTTCCAGCTCCCGGTCAAAAGCTGGAACCGGGTGAGCACGTCGGCCATCCCCTGGTTCGAATCCAGGCTCCAGAGGAACTCGGCCTCGGTCTGGCGCACCACCTTGGCGATCTCGGCGGGATCGACCAGGTCGCGGCGGAGCACCGCCAGCTCCTCCTCGATCCCCGCTTCCATGGCCTCCAGGGTGTGTCCCGCCAGCGGGGTCGCCGAGATCACGAAGACGTTGGGGTACCTGGTCCCGGGCACGGTGTAGGACCAGACGCCCTGGGCCTTCCTCGTCTCCACCAGGCGGCGGTAGAGCCGCGAGGTGCGGCCCTCGGCCAGGAGCTTCTCCAACACCTCGAAGACGTAGGCGTCGGGATGGGGCAAGGTCGGCTTGTGCCAGCCCACCATCATGTCGGGATTGGCGTCGAAGGCCACGGTGACCCGGCGCTCGCCGACCTGTTCCGGCTCCTGGGTGCGGGGCCGCTGGATCGTGCCCTTGTTCGAGAGCCGTCCGAAATAGCGTTTCGCCCAGCGCTTGGCGGCGGCCACGTCGAAACGGCCCACCAGCGCGGCCACCGAATTCCGCGGGCTGTAATAGGCGTCGTAGAACTCCTGCGCTTCCTTCATGGTGACGGTCTTGATGTCCGACGACCAGCCCACGGTCGGGAACCGGTAGGGGTGGGCGCTGAAGGCGGTGGCCACGAACTGCTCGTAGAGCTTGCCCCCGGGGTCGTCGTCGGTGCGCATCCGGCGCTCCTCCTGGACCACGTCGCGCTCCGAGTAGAACTCGCGCATCACCGGGTTCAGCAGCCGCTCGCTCTCCATCAGCATCCAGAGCTCGAGCTTGTTGGCCGGTAGCGAGAGGAAATAGGTGGTGAAGTCCTTGGAGGTGGTGGCGTTCAACGAATCGCCGCCGTTCTGGGTGTAGACCATGGTGAACTCGTCCTTCACCACGTACTTCTTGTGCAGCTCCTGGAGGGCCTTCAGCTGGGCCTTCATCACCTCGACCCGGCGCTCGTCGGCGAGGATGCCCTTGGCCTCCTCGGCCGAGAGATCCCGGGCCCGCCGGTCGATCTCCTCGAGCACCAGCTTCTCGCCCTGGTGGTCCTTGGTCCCGATCACCGGCGTGCCCTTGAACGCCATGTGTTCGAAGAGGTGGGCCAACCCGGTGATCCCCGGGACCTCGTCGACGCCGCCCACGTGGAACCGGATCAGGCCGTGGAAGACCGGGGCGTCCCCCCGGGGCACGAACAGGAAGCGCATCCCGTTCTCGAGCACCATCTCCTCGACCCGACCCGCCAACCCCTCCAAGGCACTGCCGGGTCTGGCACCCGGCACCAGGAGCAGAGCGCCGAGGGCCGCAAGCAGGGCTGATCGCCGCCGATTGGCCATGCGGAATCCCACCTTCCTCCCGATCGGGAGCCGGGTGCACCGTACCAGAGGTGCCGGCCGGGCTTCAGGCCGGATCCGGTACCTCGGGACCCCCCGGGGCCGGTTCCTGACCGGCTTCGGGATCCGCGACCCAGGGCGAGAGCGAGATCACCAGCCGGGTCACCCCGCCCACCTCCAGGCGCACCGACCCGAAGGCCACCTCCAGGCTGCGGGTAGCGGTCTCGATCCTGGCCATCCCCTCGGCCAGCGGTCGCCCTACCAGGCCGCGCCGGATCTCTGCGCCCAGGTCCCGGAGCCCGACCACATGGCGGTAGCTCATCCCCGCCAGGGTGCCCTTGTCCATGCCGAGGAGGAGCTCGGCGGCGTGGTTCGAGTAGGCGATCCGCCCCTGGGGATCGAGCATCACCACCGCCGCGGCCAGGGTGTCGAGGAGCTTCTCCTGGAAGGCGACCAGCCCGGTCATGGCGACCCGGTCGGACTGCCGGCCGGCCTGGGCGGCGGCCAGCGCGGTCTCGGCCTCCCGGGCCCGCAGGGCAGCCCTTTCCCGCTGGGCGTCCAGGGCGGTGAGCTCGGCCGCGGCCCGGGCATGCTGGGTCTCGGCCTCCTCGGCCCGGGTTTCCGCCTGCTGGCGGAGCACCCTTTCGGCGGCCAGCTTCCCGTCGAGATCCTGGAGCCGGTGCCGGAGCCGGGCGACCTCCTCGTCCTGGGCGGCCTGGACCTCGGCCCGACCGGCCGAGAGCAGCTGGTCGACCTCCTCCTCCAGGCTCCGGCCGCGCTCCTCGGCCCGGGCCAACCTCTCCAGCGCCTTCTCCAGCCTTCCCTGGACCTCCTCGACCAGCGCCCCGGCCTCGGCCAGCCGCGCCACCTGCTCCCGGTGCGCCTCGTCCCGTTGCAGGAGCCCGAGCTGGGCTTCCAGGTGCTTGGCCCGGGCGTCCCGGAGCTGCTCCTCGAGTTCCTCGACCCGGACCTCGAACTCGGCCCGCTCCCGCTCGGCCGCTTCGGCCCGGACCAGGACCTCCTCCAGGCGAGCCTCGGCCCGGCGCGCCTGGTCCTGGGCCTGGTCCCGCTGCCCGGTCAGCAGGTCGGCGGTCTCGACCAGCTCGGTCAGCTTCCGCTCGGCCTCGGCGAGCTGTTCCTCGAACTCGTCGGCCTTCTGGCGGAAACCCGAGGCCAACCCCTCGTAGCTCCGGAGGCTGCGATTCTCGGCCCGGGCCCGCTCGAGCTCGGCCTTGGCCGAGGCCAGCTCTGCCCGCAGGGCATCGGCCTCGCCCCGGACCGCCCCGATCGCCACCTGGTGGGCCTCCTCGCCCTCCCGCACCTTCCGGGTGGCGGCAGCCAGCTCGGCATCGAGCTGGGAGCGCTTCTCGGCCGCGGCCAGGAGCTGCGCCTCCAGCGACACCAGGCCCTGGCGCGCTTCCATCGCCTCCGCCAGCAGGGTCTCGATCCGGGCCCGCCGGGCCTCGTCCTGGTCCCGCAGCTGGCTCTCGGCGCGCTCGCGGGCCTGCCGCTCCCGGGCGAGCAGGTCCTCGAGGGCGGAGCGAGAATCCTCGCCCGCGGCCAGCTCCGAGGCCACCCGGCTCCGGGCCACCTCTACGGAACGTTCCAGCTCGTCACGGAGCCGGACCACCTCGGCCTCGAGCCCGGCCCTCCGATCCGCCTCCCGGGAGGCCTCGGCCCCCAGCCGGGCCACCTCGGCGACCTGTGCCTGGTGGGCCTGGGCCAGTTCGACCACCCGGGCCAGGGCCTGGTCCCTCTCCTGTTCGGCCCGGGCCGCCCGCACCCGCTCCGCCTCCAGGACAGGGTCGGGGCCACCGGGTTCCCGCTCGGCGAGACCGGCCTCCAGCACTTCGATCCGACGCAGGGCGGTCTCGGTCTCGGCCACGGCCCGGGAGACCGCGGTGTCGCCCTCGGCCAGGGCCGCCTCGAGCCCGGCGATCCGGGCGAGCGCGGAGTCCCGCTCGGCCGCGATCGCCTCCTGCTCCTGGCGGGAACCCTGGCTGCGATCGCGGGTCACCTGGAGTTCCCGCTCGAGTTCCTCGATCCGCACCTTCAGCGGCTCGACACCGACCCGGGCCTCCCGTTGGCGGCGGAGGGCGTCGTCCCGTTCCTTCTCGAGCTCCCGGGCCAGGTCGGACAGATCCCGGAGTTCCGCCTCCAGGACCGCCAGGCGACGGCCCTGGTCCCCGGCATCGGGTCCCGGCTGCGCCCTGGCTCCCGCGTCCCGGACCGGACCCGGGGGGGGAGGCGGAGCCGAGGCCGATGGCGGGGAGGCCGATGGCGAGACGCCGGGCGCCGCCACCGGTACGGCCGGATCCTGCGCAGGGGATGCTGGCTCGACCGGGAGCGGCGCCGGAGGAGGCGCCGGCCGAGCCGCAGGGATCGGAGGCGGTGCCTCGGGAACCCTCCCCCCGGCCGCGCCCGCCCGGGGCCCCGCCTTCTTGCGCCGCAGGCGGTTCTTCAGGACCCCGACCACCAGAGCCTTCTCCAGGGCCGTGGCGAGCGCCTCGGCCTCCAGCGGCAGGGTCACGAAGTCGTAGGCCCCGTCCCGCCGGAGCTCGGCCGCCAACGCGGCCACGTCGCCGGGAACCAGCGCCGCCAGGTGCACTGCCTTGGGAAAGCCCCGGACCAGGGTGGCCAGCGCCACGAAGGGGTCGTCGACCCCGCTGGCCTGGGTGACCACCACCGCGACGTCTTCGGGCTGCAGGACCGCCTCGATCTGCCCGGGGCTCCCGATCCGTTCGAATCGGCGCCCGGGACCGGAGAGGGCCGAGAGCCCGGGACCGTCCAGGTCCGGTCCCACCAGGAGGATCCGGCTCTCGTTCCCGGTCATCGGAGGACCGCGATCTTCCCCGTCCGCGTGTCGCTCGCGCTCCCGCCCCTGGCCCGGATGCGGAACGGATACACGCCGTTGGTCACGCCCCTGCCCCGGCTGTCCCGGAGGTCCCAGTCGATGGCATTGTTCCTCAGCGCGGGGATCCCGGCGAAGGAGAGGACCCGGATCCGGCGCCCGGCGGTGTCGAAGATCTCGACGTCGACGTCCCGGGTGGCCCCGGGCTGGGTCAGGTCGAAGCGGATCCGGGTCTGGGTCCGGGCCGGGTTGGGAACCGGCAGCGGAGGATCGGAGAACCCGAAGTGCCCGCCCCCGGCCAGGGCCATCGGCTGGGTGCGCACCTCGTTGCCGCCGCGGTCCCGGACCGCCAGCAGGACCTGGTGTTCGCCGGCCGGGAGGGCATCGGGCAGCCGCACCTTGACCTCGCCGGTGGTGGTGTCGAAGCGATGGGGCACCGGCTTCCCGTCGAGCAGGACCTCCAGGCGGGCCGGCTCGATGCCGCTGCCGCCGTCGTAGACCTCCCAGGCGAGTTCGGCCCCGGAGGCCGTCTCCACGGCTTCCGGCCGGAACAGTTCCCGGACCCTGGGAGGGACCGGGTCCCGGGCCAGCTTCATGGCCCCGTAGCCTTCGAGGGTCCCCTGGATCCCGCCTTGTCCGTCGCAGCCGCCGATCCAGGTCCAGCGGCCACCCAGCAGCTGGTACAGGCCGACCTGGCCGCACTCCGGGACCTTCCCGTCCGCCTCCCGGGGAAGCGGGACCCGCACCCCGACCCTGCCCTTCAGCGGTCCTGTGCCCTGGACGTGGTCGGTGAAGCCGAGCTCGAGCAGCTCGTCCTGGCCTTCGATGCCGCCGCCCTGCTCGCTGGCCAGGGCCTGGCTCATGGTGCGGAGCTCGTCCTGGGTCCCCCCGACGACCACGGGCGGGAACACGAAGAGGTTGCGGCCCCCGGTGGCCCCTGCCGGGATCTCCACCGTCAAGCCCGAAGCCGAGCGGGCCACGGTGGTCCCGGTCGCCGACTCGCGGGTCGGCCGGATCACCTGGAAGCTGACGGTCCGCCGGGCGCTGTTCAGGCTCTGGTCCTCGCCGGTGATCTCGAAACTGACCAGCGGCTGGGACACGGTCGAGTTCAGCCTGAGGGTGACGAAGGAGGCCCGGGTGTTCCCCGAAATGGGGTTGGCCCTGGGGCGGGCGCCGGCGCCGCTGAAGTCGATCAGGCTGGCTCCGGAGAGGTTCGAGAGGGTCGGGGGCTCGTGCAGGGGCTCGGAGGCCAGGATGGTGACCGTGACCTCCCGATCCTGCAGGGGCGAGAGGAAGAACCGGGTCGTGAAGAACGGACCGGTATCGATCTCGACGGTGCGGGTCCGGTCCTCCGGCATCACGTTCCCGGCGGCATCCCGGGCACCCGAGATGACCAGGCTCGCCAGGCCGTCCCAGCGTGCCGGGTCGGCGTTCCTGGGGATGTTGATCCTCCCGACCCAGGTGTCCCCCGAGAAGCTCTGGGTGGTGACCTCGAGGGCCGGGACCCCCACGCCTCCCTGGGGATCGAGCAGCACACCCACGGGATGTGCGGTGGCGAGCGGCTCGCTGAAGCGCACCGTGAAGATCACGTCCCCGGTGTTGATGATGCCGTTGTTCGAGTTCGGTTCGATCGGGTCCATGTGTTCGACCGAGAGGACACTGGGTACCGAGCGGTCCAGGGTGAAGGTGCAGACGTTGGAGAACGGTCCCAGGTTCCCGGCCGCGTCCATGGTGGCCACCCGCCAGCGGTACTGGCCCTCGAGGCTCAGGTTCTGGAGCGTGGTGGGCAGGGTCACGACCCGGCGGAAGACGTTGCCGTTGGGATCCGTGAGCTCGAAGGTGTAGGCGGTCGCCCCCCCCACCGGAGCCCAGGTGAAGGTGGTGGAAGGCCGGGACCGGAAGCTCCCGCACACCGGCTCCTGGAGCTGGGGCGGCCGCAGGTGGTCCAGGCTGACGATGACCCGGCGGCGGATCACGGTCCGGTTACCGGCGAAGTCGACGGCGGTGATGGTGAGGCGGTAGCTGTCCTGCTGGCCGGGCCGCGGCTGGAGCAGGCGGTCCCGGCTGGGCAGGGCCAGGCTGGCGGTCCAACCACGGAGCTCCCGCTGGCTGGTCGGGAAGGTCGCCGGGTCGAGCGGGTTGGTGCTCGAGAGGACCGGGTCGTTCCTGGGATCGGCCAGGGGCGTGAGGGTGGCCCGGGTGGCGGGGACCACCGGGTTGCTGCGTCCAGGGACGATCACCGCCGGATTGTCGGTGGTCGTCGACTGGGTCGGGGCGATCCCCGGGATCGGGTTGCCGTTGACGTCGATCACCTCGAGCACCAGTTCCACCCGCTCGATGCCGGATCCGCCCTGGGTCGGCTGGGCCTCGTTGGCGGAGAGGTCCTGGACCGTCCCCGAGAGGTTCACGGAGGTGCCTCCGATGAAGGCCCCGTCGGGCAGGTTGGTGACCGTGACCTCGGGATCGATCGTGTCGTAGAGGAAGAAGAAGTTGGCGATGTCGAGAGTGGTCTCGGCCGAGGGCGCCAGGCCGAAGTAGTTGCCCCGCTTGGCGTTGCCGGGGTCGTCCATCTGGTTGCCGGCCCGGTCCCGGGGCAACGAGAGGATCCGGTAGATGCCGTCCATCGAGCCGTCCACCGGGAGGCTCCGCACGATGCCCCGGTTGTCGGTCAGCTCCAGCAGGACCCGGAAGGCGTCGTCGTTGGGGTTGAAGCTCGGCAGGGTCGGGTCGGTCGAGTTGGGGACGTGGATGAAACGCAGGGTGGTGCGCAGTCGGCCGCTGCTCTGGCCGCCGTCGATCAGGGTGCGGTCGACCTTGTTGGGTCGGTAGGGGGTCTCGAGGAACCACTGCAGGTTCGACCCGTCGAGGTCGATCCCGCAGCCCTCGTTGCCGTTGTTGGGGCTGGCCGGGTCCACGATGATGGCGTCCACGAAACGCAGCGGCTCGCTGATCGAGGTGTTGTCGGCCGGGAAGGTCCGCCGGGTGAAGGGCAGCACGGTATCGAGGTTGAACTCGTAGTCGACCGAGTCCCGGGTCACGCCGTTACCCCGGATCACGCCCCGGTTGCCGGCATCGTCGACCGGGGTCACCCGGATCAGGTAGATGCCGTCGGCGATCCCGAGCCGGGGATCGAGCAGACCGGGGGGCAGGAAGGCGCCGGGGGTCGCCGGGAAGTTGGCCGGCACCGGGAAGTTGTCGGTGTCCGGGTTGCGGCCGGCCTCCCTGAGATTGGTGAGGGTGACTCCGGTAGCGGGGTCCCGGGCCACGTCGGCATCCATCCCGACCGGGGCAGCGTTCCTGCCTCCCAGCCGGCTCAGGATCTCGACCCGGGACGAGGTCGACGAGAAGGTGGGATCGGTCGAGCTGACGATCACCGTGGGCGAAGCCGAGGCGGTGCGCAGATCGGGTCCCCCGACGCAGCTCGGGGTCCCCGCCACCAGGGGGTTGGGATCCGCATCCGGGTTGGTGACCGTGACCCGGAGGTCGGTCTCCCGGATCGGGGTGGTGTCGACGATGAACAGGAACTCCTCGATCGAGGTGTTGCCGACCTGGTCCCGGATCCCGATCTGGATCCGCCAGGTGCCCTCCTCGGGCTCGGCGTCGCCGTCGTTGTCCCGGTCCCGGAACCCGGGGATCTGGAGGCTCGGGTCCCGGAAGTCGGGCAGGTCGAGGAAGAGCCCGTTGGGAGGCGCGATCGAGGGCGTGCCGGGGACGTCCTGGCCGGTGGGGCTCTGGAGCCGGATGGTCAGGAAGCGAGGGTTGGCCTGGGGCTGCTGGGGCGGGGCCCGCTCGACGCCCAGGAACAGCACCCCCGAGGCGTTGGCCTTGGTGACCACGGTCGTATCGCGGCTGTCGTAGTCGTCCACGAAGGCCCGGATCCGCCGCGGGAACTCGAGGTCGCCGATCTTGTCGCCGTCCCGGGGCTCGCTCACCACGTTGCCGGGGCTGGCGGCGGCGAAGCGGATCCGGGTGGGGGGGATGGTGTCCACCTTGAACGCCGGCTGGATCTGCTGCAGCGGGTCGCCCTGGGTCTGGTTGCCGGCCCGGTCGAGGACCCCGGTGATCTCCAGGGTGGCATCCCCGTTCTGGTCGTCCTGGGGGACGGGCGTGTAGCTCCAGGTGAAGATCCGGTTGTCGATCGCCAGGTTCTGCAGCGGGGTCGCCCGGATCGCCACCCCGTTGGTCTGGGTGATGTTGAGTTCGGGCTGGGTGCGCAGGGGCTCGGAGAACTCGACCCGGATCTGGATCAGGTCCCGGCCCACGAAGGTCTGGGCCCCGGGCGAGAGTTCGGTGCGCAGCGTCGGGTCGTCGGGATTCCGGATGATGACCACCCGGGTGACCTGGGCCGGCTCGGTGTCGAGCACCACCCGGATCTGGAAGGCCGGGTTCGAGATGTTGGGACGGCTCTGGGGGTCGTCGGGGAAGGCGTCCTCGGCGGTGAGGAAGACGATCTTCTCGCCGTCGGGGGGCTGGAGCTGGATGGTGCCGTCGAAGGTCCCTCCCTGCACCCCCTGGAAGGTGCCGGTCTGGCCATCGACCAGGGTGTTGAAGGTGATCTCCTCGGAGGGGGACCCGTTGTCCGGGTCGGTGACCGTCCCCTGGACCTGGAGCGCCGCCTGCGAGGTGAACAGGGTCTGGCCGGCGGCGAACTGGACCGGGGGAGTTCCCTGGTTGAGGACGACCCTCTGCACCTGGAAGTCCGGGGGCTTCGAGTCGAACTGGATCCGCACCGGGTTGGTGGTCTGGAGGGTGATGTTGAAGCGGGTCTGGAACAGCACCAGGTTGATGGTCTGGATGGTGTCCTGGTCGAACCCGGCAGCCACCTCGGTGACGCTCTGGTTGGGTCCACCGTCGAAGGTCGAACCCTCGATGTCGGCACCGTCGGTGTTCACGAAGTAGCTGCCCGACCCGCCGTTGTGGCTGAAGGTGATCACGAAGAAGTCGCGGGAGGTCCTGAGCGGCTTCTGCTGGGTCGCGGCCGGGTCCGGCTGGGTGATCGTCAGCTGGGTGACCTGCCCCACCCCGGCCTGGGCCCGCACCCGGTCCCGGCCAGGGCCGAGCAGGAGGACCAGGAACAGGAGGACGGTCCAGAGGGCCCTGCCCCGGTTCGCCTCGACCTTGCCCGTGCTCACCATCGCACTCCTCGTCGACGGACGGAATCCACGGATTCCACCCCCGGTCTCGTCCTTCGACAAAACCCGACCGGGACCGAAGCCGATCCGTGCGATCGGTAGCGGGACACGGCTCTCCTGCGATAGTCTCGACCCGTGGCCGTGGCGTCCCCGGGGCTCCGAGACCCCCTCCTGGCCCCCCTCGAGGGGGTCCTCGCGCGGGCCGCGCTCCCCCGGCGCTTCCGGGTGCCCCAGGCCGCCGGATCCTCGCCCGCCTGCCTGCTCGCCGCCCTGGCGCCCCGGCGGGCCCTGGTGCTGGTCGAGGATGGCGACGCCCTGGCCGGAGCGCTCCAGGATCTCCGCAGCCTGGCCCCCCCCGGGGTGCGGGTGGCCGCTTTCCCCGGACCGCACCTGCTGGACGACGCCAGGCTGCCGCTCCGCTGGAGCGATACCGTCCAGCGGCTCCGGGTCGTCGAGTCGCTGACCCAGGACGAGGCCCTCTGGGTGCTCGCCACCCCCGAGGCCGCCCTCTCGCCGGTCGCCTCCCCGGCCGCCTACGCCCGGGCCCGACGGCACCTGGCCCTGGGCGAGGAACTCGACCGGGAGGAACTGCTCGCCGGGCTCGTCGACATGGGGTACCGGCGGGAGGACCTGGTCTCGACCCCGGGCGAGTTCGCTTCCCGAGGCGGGATCGTGGACCTCTACCCGGCCTCGGCGGACCGGCCGATCCGGATCGAGCTCTGGGGCGACGAGGTCGAATCGATCCGGATCTTCGACCCCGCCACCCAGCGCTCCCAGGAGGCGCGCGACGAGATCTGGGTGGGACCCGGCTGGGAGCTGCCCCGGCTCCAGGAGGTGCGGGCCGCCCTGGCCGGGAAGACCCTTCCCGACGCCCTCGAGGACCTCTCCTCACGGGCCATGGCCGGTGGCTTCTCGGAAGGCCTGGAGGCCCTGGGACCCTGGCTGGGGGAGGCTTGCGGGAGTGTGGTCGACCACCTCGGGGCCGAGGCTCCTCTGGTCTCGCTGATGACCCGGGTGGCCACCGCCGCGGCCCGCAGTCGCCTGGAGAAAGCCGCTGCCGAGGGTCCGGATCCCTGGCCGGCGCTGGTGGCCGCGGCCAAGGGACGACCGGTCTGGGAGCTCGGCGGTTCCCAGGCTCTGGGCGCCGAGGCGAGCCTCGAGATCGACCTGCGCCCGGTCCCGAGCTACGTGGGCGACCTTGCCCGGTTCCTGTCCGAGATGGGGGAGGCCACCCGGGAAGGCAGGACCGTGGCGGTGGCCTGCGACGAGGAGGGCCGGCTGTCGCGGCTCCGGGAAATCCTTGGGAAGGACCGGATCCCCGCCGAAACGGGTGGGGAGGCGCCGCCGCGACCCGGGGTGGTGTCGCTGTGGAAGCGGGACCTGGCCCGGGGATTTCGGCTGGGGGAGGCCGGGTTCCAGCTGGTGGGCGAAGCCGACCTCTGGCCCGAACGCATGCTCAAGCAGAAGGTCCAGGCCCAGCCGGACCGGGGCATGCGCTTCTCCGACTGGACCGAGATCGAGGTCGACGGCCTGGTGGTGCACGTCGACCACGGCATCGGGCGATTCCTGGGGATCCGTCCCCTGGTGGTCGGAGGGATGCGCCAGGACTACCTGGAGCTCGAGTACGCCAAGAACGACCGGCTCTTCGTCCCGGTCAACCAGCTCGACCGGGTCCAGCGCTTCATCGGGGTCGAAGGAGGCGCCGCCCCCGGGATCCACCGGCTCGGCTCCACCCGCTGGGCCCAGGCCCGCAGCAAGGCGCGGGAGGACGTCGAGAAGCTGGCGAAGGAGCTGCTCGAGCTCTACGCCCGCCGGGACCAGGCCCCCGGCCACGCCTGCGGACCGGACACCGTCTGGCAGCGGGAGATGGAGGAGAGCTTCCCCTGGCCCGACACCCCCGACCAGACCCGGGCCACCGCCGAGATCAAGCGGGACATGGAGAAGTCCCGGCCCATGGACCGGCTGCTGTGCGGGGACGTCGGCTTCGGGAAGACCGAGGTGGCGATCCGGTCCGCCTTCAAGGCCATCCAGGACGGCCTCCAGGTGGCCGTGCTAGCCCCCACCACGGTGCTCGCCCAGCAGCACTTCCAGACCTTCTCCCAGCGCCTCGCCGACTTCCCGGTGAGGATCGGCCTGGTGAGCCGGCTGCGCGACCCCGAGGAGATCGCGTCCACCCTGAAGCGGGCTCGCAAGGGCGAGCTCGACCTCTTGATCGGGACCCATCGCATCCTCTCCAAGGACGTGGAGTTCAAGAACCTCGGCCTGCTGGTGATCGACGAGGAGCAGCGCTTCGGGGTCCGCCACAAGGAACGGATCAAGGAGCTCCGGGCCTCCATCGACGTCCTGACGCTCACCGCCACCCCGATCCCGAGGACCCTCAACATGGCGCTCTCGGGCGCCCGGGACATCTCGACCATGTCCACGCCGCCCCAAGGGCGGCTGCCGGTCCGCACCTTCGTCGAGGAGTGGAGCGATGCCCTGGTCAGGGGCGCCATCGAGAAGGAGCTGGCCCGGGGCGGCCAGGTCTTCTACGTGCACAACCGGGTCTCCTCGATCGACAAGGCGGCCAAGAAGATTCGCGAGCTGGTGCCCGAGGCCCGGGTGGTCGTCGCGCACGGGCAGATGAACGAAGACCAGCTCGAGCGCACCGTGCAGGGCTTCTGGCAGCGCGAATACGACGTGCTGGTCTGTACCACGATCATCGAGAGCGGCATCGACATCCCCAACGCCAACACCCTGATCGTGGACCGCGCCGATTCGCTCGGTCTCTCGCAGCTGCACC
>CAYOHP010000149.1:0-15767 GCA_964403795.1 uncultured bacterium
GGAAGAGGAGTCCCAGGCCATGGAAGCCGGGGACGGCCACGAAGCGGAGATCCGGCCGCAGCACCCGGAAGTCCTCGACCGCGGTCATCACCCCGTTCCTGGGGCCGCCCTCGGCGATCGCATGCCACCGGTCGAGCGACAGGCCGCCGTCGGGGTCGAGCTCGGCCCGGCCCGGGACCATGCCGCCCTGGGTACAGGGCCGGCGGTGGTCGGCGGGCACGCTGGTCGGGTCCGAGTAGAAGTCGCGGCGGGCGTAGGGCCAGGCCACGTCGTGGACCAGGGTGAGCGGGAACTCGCGGCCCGAGTCCTGGGCGCGGATCGAGAGCGCCTCGAGTTCGTGGAAGACCGTGTACCAGTTGCGGTCCCCGTCGAGCAGGGCCACGTCGGGCGAGGTCAGCCTCCGGAGCAGCGGCAGGCTGCGGCAACGGTGGAAGCGGAAGGCCTCCCCGAACTCCCGCTCCCAGGCGTCGACCGGGAATCCCGGCTCGGGGTCGATGGCGTGGAGCACCGCTCCCGTGTCGCGGGCGAACTCCAGGAGGTTCCGGGTGTTCTCGCCCGAGGCGGTGCCGACCTCGCAGAGCACCCGGGGGGCGAACTCGTGGAGGAGGGGAGAGACGAGGTGGGACCAGAAGCGATGCATGCGCTCTTCCGAGGGTCGGCCGCACCGGGGTCGGCGGCGGGAGTCTACCACCGGGCCACTCCCTTCCTCCGGGGCCGTGTCCCCAGGACCGACGGGTCTCCCCTGGACCGGGTCCCGGGAAAACCCCTCAGGCTCCGGCCGTCCACCGGCTACTCTCCTCGGGCGCAGGAGGGCCCTCGGGATGGCGGAGGCGATCGGCGGCTACCGGCTCATGCACGTCCTGGGGCGGGGCGGCATGGGAGAGGTGCTGCTGGGGGTCTCCGAGCGGGACGGCACACCGGTGGCCCTGAAGGTCGCCCGCCAGGCCCTGGGGCCGCAGGGGATCGCCAGGATGCGCCGGGAAGCCGAGCTCTTGTCCCGGGTGGCCGCTCCCGGCCTTCCCCGCTACCTCGACGCCTTCGAAGCCGAGGGCATCTTCGTGCTCGTCATGGAGTTTGTCCGGGGCATCAGCCTGGAGATCCCCATGCGGGAGCTGGCCCTGCCCGAGGATAGGATCCGGCTGGTCCGGCGGGTGGTCCCGGGACTCGCCGGGGCGCTCGTCGAGCTCGCCCGCCACGAGATCGTGCACCGGGACGTGAAGCCGGCGAACCTGCTCCTGTGCGACGACCGCACGGTGCTCGTGGACCTGGGGCTCGCCTGGGCGGCCGACGTGAAGACCCTGACCAAGACCGGGGCGGCGCTGGGGACCCCCCACTACTTCTCGCCCGAGATGGTGCTCGGCGAGCCGCTGGGATCGGCTTCCGACCTCTACCAGGCGGCGCTGGTGGTCCACGACCTGCTGGTGTCCCGCCCGTCGCTCGGCCTGCAGGCGTCGCTCAAGGAGGCGATGGCCCGCGCCACCCGTCGCTTCCCGGATCCCCGCCGGGAGGCGCCCTGGATCAAGGACGACCTCGCCGAGTGGCTGCTCCTCGCGCTCCATCCCGATCCCGGTCTGCGCCCCCCGCTCGAGGCACACCTCTCGCGGCTGCGGGAAATGCTCCCCGAGCTGGCCCCGGAGGGGGTGGAGTCGAGCTCGAGCGGGGAGGGCGAGGTGGCCTTCGAGCTGGCCGAGGTCGCCCGGGTACGGGAGCGGGAACGCCGGACCGGCTGGACCGGCGAGCAGGCGGTGGGAAGTCCGGCCCAGGCCGAAGCACCCGCAGGCGCGCCGGGCGAGGGGCAGGGGAAGGCAGGGAGCCGCGCCCCGACCATTGCCGAGGCGACTCCCGAGGCCTTCCACGACCCGGCCGCCTCGGGGCGCGACGCCAGCCCGGGCCAGGAGCGCGTCCCGGGCCGGGTCCGCAACGCGGTCCCGGTTGCAGGGGCCGAGGGGAAGAAGTCGTCCCGACCGCCCGGACCGGGTCCGGAGCGGCGAGGGCCGGCCAGGGGGGAGGTTCGCGAGGCCGAGGGCCGCCTCGCCTCGGGCGGATCCCGGCTCGGGGTGGCCCTGGTGGCGGCTGGGTTGGGGTGGGTCCTGGGGTGGCTCTGGCCTGGGGCCTCGCCGCCGGGCGGACCGGGGCCGGACGAGGAGATCGTCCTGGTCGTCGAGGGAGGCCGGGTGAGCCTGGGAGAGGGGCTGGCGGAGGGGACCCGGGTCGAACTCGGACCCGCGGTGCTCTCGCCGGGAGGAGAGGCCGTCGGGCTTTCCGGGCTCGGCCCCCGCGAGAGCGGGCTCGAGGTGCGGTGCGGGTCCCGGGTGGGCCGGGTCCCGGTTCCGCCCGGCGAGTCCTGGGGAGAACGCATCGGGTTCGGGGACGCGGGGGGCGAGCTCTCCCTGGACCTCGGACCCGGCGCCGGGTCCGGGACCTCGATCGGCCTGGTCGGTACCCGGGCCCGCTACCAGGTCACGGGCCAGGGATCGGTGGCGCTGGCCCTGCCCCGGGAGCTCTCCGGCGAGCGGACGCTGGTGCTCGAGCTCAGGACCGGTCCCGGATACATGGTGAAGGAACGGATCGACCTCGCCGGGCGTTTCGCGGCCCGGGTCGCTTCCCTCCTGGCGGCTCCCGCCGGGGAGGCGGGCGATCGCGCCCTGGGTCGCGTCATGGACTCGCCCCTGCTCGAGGATGCGGCCCGCTACCATGGCTACCTCCGGCTGATCCCCGGCGTGGTCCGGGAGTGGCTGGCCCATCCCGCCAGCGGCGGGACCCGGGAACGGACCCGGTGGCTGGGGCGGCGGCTGCGACTCGGCCAGGAGCCCGAACTGGATCGATCCGGGGTGGTGGTGCGGAGCCTCGACTCCGGGATCCGGCTCGGCCTCGACGCCGGCTTCCGGCGCCTGATCGGTTCCAAGGAGGGAGATCGGGTCGAGAGCTTCCGGGACGAGACCGGGGTGCTCCGGCTCCGGATCCCGGGTCTGCCTGTGGCGTCGCCCCGGGCCGTCGAGATCGGGATGATGGGCGCGGGCATGGTGGGGCAGGTGGTGCTCCGCCTCCACCTCCCGGGTGAGAGGGTGCTGCTGGTTCCCATGGGCCAGGCGAGCGGGTGGCGCTACCAGACGGTGCCCCCGAACTGGCTCTGGGAGGGCGTGGGGCCGGACGGGGAACTGGAGATCGGTCTGTCCTTCGTCACCGGGGAGGGCTACCTGGTCCCCGACAACGCGGCCCTGAACCCGCTGGAGATCCGATTCGAGGTCGGGTCCTAGGAGCGGAGGCGGGGCGGTGTATCCTGCCCCGGCCATGGCAAACCCATGCTGTCTCTGCGGCGGGCTCCGGTTCCGGGAGCTGCCTCCGGTGGCGAGCCGGTTCGACGGGCGGGCCTTCGTCCCGGTGATCTGCCAAGGCTGCCGACTGGTCGGCCTGGAGCCGCGGTTGCCGCTCGGGGAGCTGCTCGCCTACTACCAGGGTCTCGACACCCGGGAGGATCTCGAGCAGAAGATCCGGGAGCGCTTCCGCAAGCGCGTGGACCTGGTGGCCGGCGCCGTGCCGCCGGGGAGTGCGGTGCTCGACGTGGGTTGCGGGCGCGGCCAGTTCCCGGCGGCCTTGCGGGATGCCGGCTTCCGGGCCGAGGGCGTGGAGGCCAGTCCCGACTTGGTGGAGCGGGGCCGGGCGGAGTTCGACCTCGAGATCCACCAGGCCGCCTTCGACGAGTGGGAGACCGACCGGCGCTACCAGGCGATCACCGCCTGGCATGTGCTCGAGCACTTCGTGGATCCGCTGGCCGTGCTGCGGCGGGCCCGCGGCCTGCTCGACCCCGGGACCGGCCGGCTCTTCCTGGAGGTCCCCAACCATCGCTCGCTGGGCGCCCTGCTGGCCGGTGCCTCCTGGGTCCACTACGACGTGCCCTACCACCAGCACTTCTTCGAGCCCGCCACCCTGGAGGCGCTGTGCCGGCGGGCCGGGCTCGAGGTCCTCCGGGTCACCCGCTCCCCGCTCGATTCCGACTGGTGGTCGCTGAAGCGGAGCCTGCAACGCCGGATCGCCGGGAGTTGGCTCGGGTGGCTCAGGCCGCTGGTGTCGCTGAAGCCCGTGATGGTGCTCCTGGCCTGGCTCGGGGCGCTTGCCGGCCGGACCGAGACCTTCCAGCTGGTGGCCCGGGTGGCGCCGGGGGGCGGTGAGCGGTGACGACCCTGGTGGCCCTGCTCTCGGCCAGCTTCGGGTTCGCGCTGGGGGTCTACATGGCGCGCCGGGGCGAGGACGGGCCCGGTCCCCTCGATCCCGAGGAGAAGCGGCGCCTGGCCGCGCTCCGGGAGCTGGTGCGCCGGGATCCCGACGACCACGACCCGGCGCCCCGGGTGGAGCTGGCCGAGATCCGACTGGCCCGGGGCGATGCCTCCGGAGCGGCCCGGGAACTCGGACTGGTGGTGCGCCGCCACCCCGAGGTCGCCCGGGTGCGGGCGGTGGCCCGGGCAGTGCTCCGGACCATGCTCCTCCGGGAAGGGCGGAGCGGTTCGGGGGGCGAGACCCAGGGCATCACCCGACTCCTTCCCCAGGACATCGACTGGAGGCCGGAAACCCGCCGGCTGGTGATGCGCCTCCGGGACCTCACCCTGGGAGGATTGCTCGAACTCCGGGAACTGGAACTCCACCTCCACGACTTCGAGCCGGGGGTGAACGTCCAGCCCTTTCCCCGGGTGGTGGCCTGCCGGGCGGTGCTCTCCGAGGAGCGGCTGGCCTATCTGCTCGAGACCCGGATCGACTGGAGTCGGGTGCCGGTGCGGGATCTCCGGATCCGATTCCAGGACGGCACCGTCCGGGTGAGCGGGAGCTACCTGGCGCTGGGACTCCCGGTCGGGTTCCGGGTGGCGGCCTCGGCCCGGGTGGCCGGCGCCTCCCGCCTCAGGATCGGCTTTCCCGACCGGCCGGTGGTGGCGGGGATCGTCCCGCTCCCGATCGACACCGTGCTCAGGGCCTTGGCCGGAGCCATGGCGAGGAAGCGGCCGGGCATGGTCGAGATGGTCGGGGAGGCGACCCTCGAACTCGAGCTGCTCCGCATGGGACTGCCGCCGGTCGAGGTGAACCTCTCCTCGATCGAGGTCGGCGACGGTCGCATCGAGGTCCGCTGCCAGCTCCCGGCAGCCTCCGGCACCGAGGTGGCCGGCGGCCTGGGGCCGGCTGTGCTGGCCATGGCCAGGCACCGGGCCGGTGCGGCGGCGGCGCCGGGAGGAGTCTCCGGCCTGATCGCGGGCGCCCTGGCCTCGGCCCGGGAGAAGGAGCTGGCGTCGGCGCGACAGAAGGCGGCCGGACAGGTCGGGGAAGGGAAGCTCCAGGAAGCCCTGAGGACGCTGCGGGCCGCCGCCGACGGGATCGAAGCGGTCACCAGCGAGGCCGAGGCGGAGGTCCTGGAGGACCTGGCGGAGGCCCGCATGCAGACCGGGACTCCGGAGGAGAGGGGAAGGGCCGAGAAGGACCTGACCCGGATCCTCGAGGCTCGCCCCGGGAGGACCCGGGCAGCTCGCCTCTTCGCCCGGATCGCGGTCCTGGGGGGCGATCCCGAGGAGGGCGAGCGGCGCTACCGGACGGCCTACCGGCTCGACCCCTTCTCGCCCGAGCCGCTGGCCCCGCTGGGCGAGCTGGCCGCGGCCCGGGGGGCGCTGGAACTGGTGGAGCGCCTCGAGGCGATCGGGAGCCGGCTGGCCCGCACCGGGCCGATTCCCAGGTCCCGGCAGCCTCCCCGGGAGACCCAGGCCGTCCTCTCGCCTGCGGGACTCGCCCGGCTCGATCATCCCCTGGTGACCGCCCCGACGGGTCGGCTCCTGGCTCAGCTCCAGGGCTCGCTGACCTGGCTCGATCCCCAGCCCGATCCCCGGGGAGGGGAGGGGAGCTTCTGGCCGGTCGGCGAGGAGGACTACCCGCGCCTGGTCCGGATGATGCGGAACCTGGCGACCCGGCTCCAGGTGCCGGCGCTCCAGATGGTGGTCACCCGGGATCCCATGGGACCGTTCCGGCTGCGAGGCGGAGCCCGGCCCTGGATCGAGATCCCGGAGCCCACCCTGGTCGGGGCCGGGGAAGCCACCCTGGCCTACGAGCTGGGGCGGGTGCTCTACCTGGCGCGCTCGGGTCGGGGCTATCTGCTCGGGCTCGGGGAGCCGGAGCGGGAGCTCCTCTACGGGCTGCTGCGCACCCTGGGCGAGGAGGCGGCCCGGGAGGCCCGGGGAGGGAGCGAGGCCCCGGGGATCCTGGATCGGGCCGTCGAGGACATCACCGACGCGGTGAGCCGGGGATGGGTGCTCCGGGACCGGGACCTCGATCCCTGGATCCCGCCCGAGGTCCGGCGGGCGGCTTTCCCGGCGGCCCTGGCCTTCCACGACCAGCGCCCCCGCTACCACGACCTGCTCGAGTTCCAGCTCGGGCTCTCCGCCAGCGCCGATCGGGCCGGACTGCTGCTCTCGGGATCCGTCGAGGCGGCCCTGGCGGGCCTGCGCCTGGTCCCGAGCCCGCTCTGGGCCGAGGTGGAGGAAGGCGGCCTCCGGGCCCTCTCCGGTCGGGAGCACCAGGACCCGTTGGCGTTCCGGGTGGCCGAACTCCTCCGGTTCGCGCTCGATCCCCAGCTCGACGAACTGGAGGCCGAGCTGGTCGAGGTGGTGGCGGCACCGGGCGGGTAGCAGCGCCGGGCTCGGAGCCGGCTCCCTGGCCCCGGGTTCGGGTCCTGGTTCGGGAGGACGCTGTGACGAGGATCCTGCTGGTCGAGGATGACGATGACGCCGCGGCGCGGCTCGAACTCGTCCTCTCGGCCGCGGACCGTAGGGTGGTCCGGGTCGGCACCGGTCGGAACGCCATCGAGTCGGTCCGGGTGCGGGTCCCGGACCTGGTGGTGCTGGACATGGGGCTTCCCGACCTGGACGGCCTGGCAGTGCTCGGGGAGTTGCGCCGGGACCACGACGTGGCGGCCCTCCCGGTGCTCGTCCTCACCGCCCGCTCCGGGCCCGAGGACATTCGGGCGGCCCTGGAGGCGGGAGCCAACGACTTCGTGGTGAAGGGCCGGCCGGACGAGGAATTGACCGGCCGCATCGCCAGCCTCGAGCGGGTCGGGGGACTGCACCGCAGGGTGGTGGAGGCCAACCAGCGCTTCCAGGAGGAGCTGGCCCTCGCCCACCTGGTCCAGCGCCGGCTCCTGGCCCCGGGGGCGAGGTCGCTCGGGGGAGCCGAGGTGGTGACCTGCTACCGCCCGAGCGAATCACTTTCCGGGGACTACTGCGACGTGGTCGGGCTCCCCGGGGGCCGGGGGGTGGTCTTCCTCGCCGACGTCGTGGGGCATGGGACCGCCGCGGCCCTGTTCACCGGCCTCCTGAAGACATGGTTCCGGGAGGCGGTGGCCGGATCCGCCGGAGCCGGCCCCCGTCCCGGGGAGCTGCTCGCCGCCCTGAACCTCCCGATGGTCGAGACCTTCGGGGAGTCCGGCCGCTTCGCGACCGCGGTGGCGGCTGCCTGGGACCCGGAGGACCGGACCCTGCGGATCGCCTCCGCCGGCCATCCCGCTCCCCTGGTCCAGTCCGGGGAGGGCCTGCCGGCTCCCTGCCCGGTCCTGGGGTATCCGCTCGGCGTCGTCCCCGGGGCGGAGTTCGCGGCCGCGGAGATCCGCCTCGATCCGGGCGATCGGGTCCTCTTCTTCACCGACGGGGCGGTGGAGCGGCGAGGCCCCGAGGGACTGGTGCCGGGCGGCCACGCAAGGCTGGTCGAGGCCGTGGCGGAGCTGCGGGATCGGCCCCTCGAGGAGGCGGTCACGGTGCTGGCGGATCGCCTCTCGTGCGGATCGGACCTGGGCCGGCAGGAGGACGACGTGACGCTGGTGGGATTCGAGGCCCGCTGAGAAGGGCCCCCGCGGCTCCCGACCGGGGCCGCGGGGAAAGGCCGCTCCGGGGCCCTCAGGTCCAGGCCAGCAGGCGGGCCAGTTCCTCCGGGAGGGTCAACGGGTCGAAGGGCTTGACGAGGACTCCCGCAGCACCCAGGGAGCGGAGGGCCTCGTTCTCCGTCCGCCCGGCCCGGGCGGTCAGGAAGACCACGGGCAGGGCCAGGGTTCGGGGTTCCTTGCGAAGCCGCACCAGGAGTTCCCGGCCGTCCATCCCGGGCATGGTGAGGTCCATCAGGACGGCATCGAACTCTCGGGCCCCGACGGCTGCCAAGGCCTCGGTTCCGCCCTCCACCGCCAGGACCGAGAAGCCTCCGATCCGTTCCAGGCTCATGGTCACGATCGCCCGGATGTCCGGGTCGTCGTCCACCAGCAGGATCCGCTTCCCGGTCACGGTCCTTCCTCCGGCAACGAGGGGATCTCGAACCAGAAGGTCGAGCCACTCCCCGGCAGGCTCTCGGCTCCGATGCGTCCCCCATGCAGGTCGACCACGGCGCGGGCGATGGCGAGTCCCAGGCCGGTGCCGCCCTGCCGACGCGAGTCGGAACTGTCGAGCTGCTGGAACCGGGAGAAGAGCAGGGGGATCCGCTCGGGAGGAATCCCCGGTCCCGAGTCGACAACCTCCACCCGGAGCGTCCCGCCGGCACCCGGCGCAGTCCGGACCAGGACGGCACTCCCCGGGCGGGAGTGCTTCACTGCGTTGGAGACCAGGTTGTCGAGGACCTGACCCAGCCGGATGGGGTCCCCGTGGACCACGGCAGGGCCGGACACCTCCGAGGTAAGGGTGACCTCCCGCTCTTCGGCCAGACCGCGCATCCCCGCCAGCGACGCCTCGACCAGGGCAGCGGGATCGACCGGCGTGCGCTCCAGGACCTGACGCCCGGACTCCAGCTTCTCCAGGTCGAGGATCGCACCCACCAGCGAATGCAGCCGCTCGGAACCGGTGGCGGCCATGGCGACGAGCCGGGCCGACTCGCCCGCCAGATCGCCGGCGTGGCCCGCCTGGAGCAGGCGGAGGGCGCCGCGGATCGAGGTCAGCGGGGTCCGGAGCTCATGGGAGACGTTGGCGATGAAGTCGTCCTTCATGCGCTCGAGGGCCCGGCGCGAACTCACGTCCCGGATGACCGCCACCCAGGCGGCGGGTTCGCCGTCGCCGATCCGGCTGGTGGAGACCTCGAGCTCCACCCGGGTGCCGTCCTGTCGGGTGCCGACCGCAGGTTCGGCGGTCCCGGCCCGGACCGGCCACCCTCCGGGTTCGGGAACCAGGCTGGAGGCCGGCAGGCCCACCAGCTCGGCGGGGCCCGGGTAGCCGAGGATGTCGGCGGCGGCCTGGTTGGCGAGGGCCACCAGACCATCCCGGACGAAGGCGACTCCATCCCGGCTCGAGGCCACGATCGACCGGCTCTGGGCCTCGCTCTCCTGGAGCTGCCGCTCCACCTCGGCCCTTCGCTTCACCATGGCGTCGAAGCCCTCGCCCAGGCGGGCGATCTCGCTGCCGCCCTCGATGCCCACCCTCACCCCGAGGTCACCGGCGGCGACCCGCTCGACCCCGGCCTGTAGCCTGCGGAGCGGCCGGACGATGCCTCGCACCAGGATCGCCCCCATGAGACCGAGGACCAGGATCTCGGCCACGATCACCCATTGCATGGCCCGCCGCGTCCCGCGGATCCGGTCGGCGGCCTCGGTTCTCGCCTCCAGCCATTCCTGCTCGAAGCGAGGCTGGATCGCCTGGTCCAGGAGCTGGTTCATCTGGGCGGCCTGGAGTCCGAGGGCCGCGGCTTCGACCTCCCGAGGCGAGGGGGGGACGGTCGAGGCGAGCGAGGCGGGCGCGTCGACCATGGTCCGCGCGGCCAGGAAGAAGGTCTCGAAGCGAGCCCCCAGGTCGGCAAGGACCGCGATCGCCTGGGGATCGGTCTCCAGCTGGCGGCAGCGCTCCAGGTTGGCCCGGAACTCGGTGGAGTCGGCGTGGAAGCGGGCCTTGAGGTCGGCCCGCCCGGTCGACACGAAGAGTTCGAGGTCGAGGGCCGCCTCCACCAGGTTGATCTCGAGTTCGCTGGCGGCCACCACCAGGGCCGCCTGGCGAGCCCTCTCCCCGACGTTGTGGAGCTCGATCTCCTCGAGGCTCCGGTACCCGACGTGGTGGGTGAGGAGCAGCGTGAGAAGCATGGAGGCGAGGAGCGCCCCCACCCGCATACGGATCGAACCCATGGGTACCCGGCTCCGGTGGTATCCCCTTGGCGGGGGCCCCCCGCCTTCCGGCAGAATGGTAGGACATGGAACGGAACAAGACGAGTTCCGGGCAGGAAGAGCTCGACCGCGGCCTGGCGGCACTCGAGGCGAGGTTCCTGGCCGGTCTGTCGGACCGGGAGGCGGCGCTGAGGGCGGCTTCGTCCCGGTTGGTCGACGACCCTGCAGGGGCCCAGGTCGAAGTGCGCCGGCTCGCCCACGCGCTGAGGGGGACCGCGGCCACCTACCGGTACCCCGACCTGGCCCGGCTGGCCGCCGCGGTCGAGGACGCCTCCGCCTGCGACCTGGTTCCCAGGCTCGACGAACTCTATGCCGGACTCGCCGAACACCGGGGCAGGCGGGGACCGTGAGCCCATCCGGGAAGGACCGTCGCCCGACCCTCATGATCGTCGACGACGACGACGACATGGTCGGATTCCTCCGCTACCACCTGCAGGACGACTACCAGGTCGTGGCAACCGCCGGGGACGGGCGCACCGCCGCCCAGGAGGCGACGAACCTGGGTCCGGATCTGGTCCTGATGGACGTGGGGCTCCCGGGACTCGACGGGATCGAGGCCACCCGGCGGATCTCGGCCAAGAACCCCTGGACCTCGGTGGTGATGATCTCGGCCCACCAGGATCTCGAACTGGTCCGCAAGGCCATGGCCGCCGGGGCGCGGGAGTACGTGACCAAGCCCGTCCTGCCCCTGGACCTCCGGGAGACCCTGGCGCGGATCGTCGCGGAGCAGGCGGCCCGCAGGCGGGCCATGGAGGGGCGCAGTTTCCCCCCCGGGGCCGGAATCTGGGCCTTCACCGGCCCGGTGGGCGGGGCGGGCCAGACCACCCTGCTCCTGTCGCTCGCCAATGAACTCCTGGCGTCGGGGAAGCGGGCCGTGGTGGTCGACGCGGTCTCCCCTTTCGGTGACGTGGCCCTCTACCTCGGTCTCGACCACCGGCCGCCGACGGTCGCCGAGCTCGCCGCTGCCGAGCTGCCGATCGCCCCGGAATTGGTCGAGCGCCTTCTCAAACACCACCCCTCGGGTCTCCAGGTGCTGGTCGGGACCGGGGATCCCTACCGGGCTGTCGGGCTCACTGGGGAGACCCTGGTAGCTGCGGTCTCGGCCCTCGCCGGGACCAACGACTACGTGCTCGTCGACATGCCGGCTGGCCTCCCCGACCGGTACCTGCCCCTCCTCGACGAGGCCCGCTTCGTATTCGCGAGTGCTCGCGCCGACCTGGTGAGTGTGAAGAACCTGAGGATCTTCGTGCGGCTCCTGGCGCAGCTCGGGTATCCCCCGGAGAAGACCCGGGTCGCACTGCTCTGCCACCAGGAGGGCCACACCCCGCTCGGAGAGTTCGAGAAGGCGCTGGCGGCGGTCGGCTCCCGGGTCGACCACGTGCTGCCCGCCGACCCGGAGGCGGCACGCACCGCCATGCTCTCCGGGGAGGCCCTCGCACGGATCGCTCCCAAGAGTCCCTACACCCGGGCGGTGCGCACCATGTTGGCTCCGATCCTGCAGATCGAGGCCCCGACGCCCCGAACCCCTAGCCGGGAAGGCCTGCTGCAGCGCCTCTTCGGGATGGTGTCCCCGGTCGCGGGCGAGGGGTAGGCCGAGCTGCCAGCTGACTAGAACGGCTTCTCGAAGTGCTTCGGGTTCCGGAGGTGCTCGGGAGGCGGGTCGAAGAGGCTGTCGCGCTGCGGGTCCCGGGTCAGGCGCAGGCGATCGCTGCCCAGGAGCCGCATCAGCAGCCCCTGGGGCGTGACCATCAGGAAGAAGACCAGCGAGAGCAGGACCCGGGTCACCAGCCCGCCCAGGAGATGGCCGAGGCGCATCCAGAGGCGATCGAGGCGATCGAGGCGGGCGGGGGCGAACTGGCCGGCCAGCACCAGCCAGAGGCCGAGCAGGCCTACCCAGGTCCAGGGCGAGGCCGGCGAGGGTCCGCCCCGGCGCCAGGCCGAGAAGGCGCCGAGCGCCAGGAGTACCCCGCCCACCACCCGGCCGAAGCTCCTGAGCGCCGCCAGCCGCGCCGTCGGGAGCCCCTCGGGGCCGGTCGGTTCGGGGGGGCGGGAACGGGCCCCACCCCGGGCTCCCCAGGCTTCGAGGGCGGCCCGGAGGCGCAACGGGTCGGGCCCAGGGGCGGCGGACGCTCCGGCGTCGGCGGGTCCCGCTCCGCCCGCTCCCGCGCTGGCGCCGGGTCCCGGGGCCGGGACCTTCCGCTGGCTCTCGTCACCGTGGCAGCAGGCATTCCCCATCAGTCGAGCTCGAACTCCTTCTTCCAGTCGCCCTGGTCCTCGAAGGGCGGCTGGTCGGCCTTGTCGAGGATCAGTTCCTCGAGCACCAGGTGGTCCATCTCGGTGCGCATGAAGCACCGGTAGGCGTCCTCGGGGGTCGACACGATGGGTTCGCCCCGGACGTTGAACGAGGTGTTCACCAGCACCGGGCAGCCGGTGGCGGCCTCGAAGGCGGTGAGGATCTCGTGGAAGCCGGGGTTCGACTCGCGGCTGACGGTCTGGACCCGGGCCGAGTAGTCGACGTGGGTGATGGCCGGGAGGTCGCTCCTCGGGACGTTCAGCTTGGCGATCCCGAAGAGCTTCTCTTCCTCGGAGGACATGGGGCGTCGCCGGCTCTCGAGGACCGGGGCCACCAGCAGCATGTAGGGCGAGACCTCGTCGAGGTCGAAGACCTCTCCGGCCTTCTCGGCGAGCACCGCCGGGGCGAAGGGCCGGAAGCTCTCCCGGTACTTGATCTTCAGGTTCATCACGCTCTGCATGCGGGGGCTGCGGGCGTCGCCCATGATGGAGCGGCTGCCGAGCGCCCGGGGACCGAACTCCATGCGGCCCTGGAGCACCCCCACGACCTTCTCGGAGGCGAGCAGTCGGGCCACCTCGCCGGCCCACTCCGGTCGCGGCACCCGGCGGTACCGGGCCCCGACCGCGTCGAGGTAGCGGGCGCACTCCTCGGTCGAGTAGCGGGGACCGAGCAGGCTCCCGTGCTGGCTGTCCTCCCCGTCGGGGCGCACCGTGCGGGGCGAACCGAGGTACCGGTGCCAGACCGAGAGGGCGACCCCCAGGGCGCCTCCGGCATCGCCCGCGGCGGGCTGGATCCAGAGCCGGTCGAAGAGCTTCTCGCGCAGGATCTTCCCGTTGCCCACGCAGTTCAGGGCCACGCCCCCGGCCAGGCAGAGGTTTCTCGACCCGGTGAGCTCCCGGGCGTGACGGGCCATCTTCAGCATGGCCTTCTCGGTCACCGCCTGGACGCTGGCCGCCAGGTCCATCTCCCGCTGGGTGAGCGGGCTCTCCGGCTGTCGCGGCGGACCCCCGAAGAGGCGGTCGAAGCGCGGCCCGGTCATGGTGAGCCCGTGCATGTACTCGAAGAGGTCCATGTTCAGCCGGAACGAGCCGTCGTCGTGGAGCTCGAGCACCTCGCCCAGGATGGTGTCGGCGAAGCGGGGCTCGCCGTAGGGGGCGAGCCCCATCACCTTGTACTCGCCGGAGTTCACCTTGAAGCCGGTGTAGTAGGTGAAGGCCGAATAGAGGAGCCCGAGCGAGTGGGGGAAGTTCACCTGGTGGAGGAACTCGAGCGAGTTCCCCGTGCCCTTGGCGAAGCTGGTGGTGGCCCACTCGCCCACCCCGTCGATGGTGAGGACCGCGGCCTCCTCGAAGGGGCTCGGGAAGAAGGCGCTGGCGGCGTGGGACTCGTGGTGGTCGCCGTAGAGGATCCGTCCCTGGTATCCGGGGACGATGCGGCGGATCAGCTCGCCGGTGAAGAGCTTCTCGCGGATCCACAGCGGCATGGCCATCAGCCAACTCGACAGGCCCTTGGGGGCGACGCCGAGGTAGGTCGAGAGGAGCCGCTCGAACTTGGTGAAGGGCTTGTCGTAGAACGCCACCTGGGCGAGGTCGGCGGCCTCGATCCCGGCCTCCTCGAGGCAGTAGCGGACCGCGTACTCGGGGAGCCGGTGGTCGTGCTTCTTCCGGGTGAAGCGCTCCTCCTGGGCGGCGGCCACGATCTCGCCGTCGCGGAGCAGGGCGGCGGCGCTGTCGTGGTAGAGGGCCGAGATGCCGAGCACGTAGGTGGGCATGGGATCCGGCATTCTCGGCGCGCCCCGCCCCCTGGGTCAACGCACCGTCACGGGACCGGCGGCATGAGAGGCGGGGCATCGGGAAATCCGGTTCCGGGAGTCGGCAAGGAAGTTCCTCCCCCGGGGCGCGGACCTGCCGTGGGCGACCGGGGAAGGGCGCTTGGGGGGCGGCTTCCGGCCTTCCCAGGAGAATCGGCACGAGACCTGCCAAGGAGGGGGCGAGGAGCCCGACCGAGGCTCCCGAAGGAGGTCCCCGATGTCCCCGCTCCGCTCGCTCCCGCAGATCCTGGTCCTGGCCGTGGCGCTCGTCTCGGCAGTCGAGGCGGCACCGCCCGAACTCCGTTTCCACCAGGGGAACACCCGCTTCGAGGGGAAGGGGATCGTGGTGGCGGTCGGGACCGGCGAGGCCAGCTTCGAGGGCACCGGGGTGGTGCGGGCCAAGGGGGAGGGGAAGATCCGGATCCCGGCCGGGTCCCGCTACCGGGTGGGCCAGGGCGAGTGGAAGCCGGCACCCAAGGACGAGGACGTCGAGCTCCAGGGCGAGGGGTACGTGGTGGTGCAGCTCCAGGCCCGGGCGAAGGTGGTAGCGCAGCGGGCCATGGCGAGCCTGGAGGCCCGGGGCGAGGGCACCGTGGAACTCGCCGGCAAGGGGCTCTACGCGGTCCGGCCCCATGGCGGGGAACTGCCGTAGGCCGTGAGGCGGCTACCGGAAGGCGTCGAGTTCCAGCCCGCAGCGCTCCAGGCGGTTCCTCAGGGTCCTGACCTGGAGGCCGGTGCGGGCCGCCACCGCCGCGGCCGAGCCCCGGGTGGCCAGGAGATGGCGGCGCAGGTACTCCGCTTCGAAGCTCCGGGTCGCCTCCTCCCAGGGGAGGCGGTACCAGGCATCGGGCGGCGCCGCCAAGCCGGGACCTGCCGGCCTCGGGTCCCCGTCGGTCCCGGTCTCGACCGGCTCCGAAGCCGGGCTCGAGGCGGGCCCGCTGCGCCCCGGGGCGGCCCTGTGCGCGCCACCCCGGGGAGCGAGCGGCGGCAGGCTCGCCAACCGGAGCTCGTCGCCTTCCTCCAGGATCAGGCCGGCCTCGATCACGTTCCGGAGCTGACGGATGTTGCCCGGCCACGGGGCCGCCGCCAGGGCCGCCTCGGCCTCGGGTGCGATCCGCCGGACCGGGCGGCCGAGCTTCCGGGCCAGCCCGGAGAGGAAGTGGCGGGCCAGCCGAGGGATGTCCCCCGGGCGCTCCCGGAGGGGCGGCAGGTGCACCTGGAACACCGCCAGCCGGTAGTAGAGGTCGAGCCGGAAGCGTCCCGAGCGGCTCTCGGCCTCGAGGTCGCGGTTGGTGGCCGCCACCAGCCGGACCTCGGAGCGCCGGGTCCGGGACTCGCCGACCCGCTCGAAGGTGCCTTCCTGGAGCACCCGCAGCAGCTTGGGCTGGACCGCCAGCGGCACCTCCCCGATCTCGTCGAGGAAGAGCGTCCCCCCGCTGGCCAGCTCGAAGCGTCCGATCCGGTCCTCCACCGCGCCGGTGAAGGCGCCCCGCTTGTGGCCGAAGAGCTCGCTCTCG
>CAYOHP010000150.1:0-15647 GCA_964403795.1 uncultured bacterium
CGGCTACCCGAGCTGCCGCCCGAGCCGCCCGAGCCGCCGCCAACACCGGCTTCGGTCCCCGCCGCACCCAGCTCGGCGAGGGACGGTACCGGAGCCGCGAAGACTTCGCTCTTCAGCCAGCCGTCGTCCTTGGCGATGCCCTTTTCCTCGTAGGGTTTGTCCTCGAGCTTGAAGACCGCCCTGGGGATCTCGAAGGTCGGCGGTGCCCGCCTGGCGAGCCCGTCGGTGATGCCCTTCAGGAGTCCCTCGGGAGCCCCACCCGAGTAGGCGTCCTGGTAGAGCGCCATCTCGAGCTGGCTCAGATTGGCACCTGCCACCCCGCCCCCGGGGTTCTTCTGGGTGTAGCGGGAGACCCGCTGCAGCGCCCGGTAGAGCATGGCGGTGTACATGCTCTCGTAGCCGATCAGGTGGAAGGTCCGGGACACCAGGTTCCCCTGGTTCCGCAGGTTGTCGATGATCTGCTGCCGGATGGTCGCATCGGTGGTCCCCATGTGGCCGAACATGCCGCCGGCCGGGATCACGCTCACGGTCAGGATCGCGTGGGGGGAACCCTGCACCTGGTTCGAGGCCACCACCGGCGGCTCCTTCTTGAAGAGGAAGTCGGCCAGCGGCGCCTTGTTCAGGATGCGTCCGTTGCGGACCAGGTTGTACCCCTTCTTCTCGTCGGAGGGATCGATGGGGGTCCGCATGTAGCTGATCTTCTGGCCCACCATCACCGGCATGACCTCGCCGCCCTCGAGGGCCTCGCCGGCCTCGATGTGGTGGAACTTGTAGAACTCGATTCCCCGACCTCCCGGCACCTGGATCTTGGCCCCGGTGGTCGGATCCTCGACCTCCACGGTGACCCCGTAGAGGAACTTGTAGGGCTCGAGCAGGGCCCAGGCCCCGCCGGGGTTCTTGTCGGTCGAGACCATGAGCTGCTCCAGGTCCTTGGCGATGTGCTCGAGGCACAGCATCGCTTCGGCCCGGAACGAGACATGCTCGGTGGTCTTGTAGAACTGGCGGTTGCCCTGGAAGTAGAGCATCATCGTCCCGCCGATCACCACGGCCCCGATGGCTACGGCCACCAGGACCTCCACCAGGGTGAGGCCCTGACGGGCCCCACCCCGGGTGCGAGTGTTCCGTTTCGTCTGCATCGAAGGCTCCTCGGATCCCGGGGTGGGTAGGGGGTTCAGGACTCGCTCGAGGCGAGGCAGGTGGCCGCCTGGAACGGGAACACCTTGGGGTTCGGGTTGTCCGGGTAGCGCTTGTTCAGCTTGGTCAGCATCGCCGGGTTGGGGGTGATCTTGGCGCTGTCCCAGTTGATGGTGGCGAAGTTGGCCAGGTCCACCGGGTTGCCGTCCTGCGAGATGGTGATCCAGCCCATCGCCGCCAGGTCCCTGGGGGTCAGGTTGTAGTGGTGGATCAGGTAGACGACCAGGTTGTCCCGCATGATGTCCATCGCCTTCTTGGCGTCGATGCGGGACACCAGGCGGTGCACGGTCACCGGCTGCTTGGCCGAGACACCGCCACCCGAGGCCTTGGCCTCGGCGTGCACGGTCACCAGATGGGCGCTGTACTCGAGGATGCCGCCGGCCTGGGCGCTCTCACGGAACTCTTCCTCGGCATCCGAGTCGGCATCCGAGGCGGCTCCCAGCACGAAGGCCGAGATCTCGGCACCGAAGCCGTAGTTCGGGTTGCCGGCGCAGCCGTCGATCCGGTTCTTCACCCGGTCGGCCACCGCTTCCATCGCCAGGTCCCACTGCATCGCGAACTGCTGCACCTCGCCCGCCGGGATCTCCTCGGTGGTGGTGGCGGGGGTGACCACGGTGTCGAGGCCGTGGCTGGCCGCCGGGTTGGCCACGAAGTCGAGCTTGGTGAGGGGGGTCAGGGCGTAGAAGCCGTCCCGGATCTTGTTGCCGTCCTGGAAGTCGGTCCGGTTGGCATACGAGGTCCACTCGGTGTTGTGGTACTCCTCACCGGCGCCCTCGGCCTTCTTCACGAGGTCCTTGAAGGCCCCCTTGTGGCTGAAGTGGGCGGCGTCGGCCTCCATGACCTCGCGCCAGTCCTTGTTGGGATCGCCGTTGGCGGTGCTGCGCACCGTGTCGCTGGCGAAGCCGGGGCCCGCCGTCATCAGCTCCATGAACTTCTTGGCTTCCTCGGCGTCCTTGGGCTTCTCGACCAGTCGCCCGAGGATTTCGACCTTGCCGATCTCGACGCCCGCCTGCTGGGCCATGAACTCGGTGGCGTGGGCCGGGAGCGCGTAGCGCTTCTCGGCGTCGAAGTCGGCGGCGTTGTTGGTGATCTTGACCAGGATCTCCTCCACCGCCGACTGGGCGAAGAACCAGGCCTTCTGGTTCAGCTCGCTGTGCTTGTCGATCCGCCGGGTCCCGGAGCTCATGAAGAGGGTGGCTCCGGCACCGATGCCCAGGACGATCACCACCAGGAGCACCATGGGGATCGAGCCCCTGCGTCCACGGGTGGGGTTTCGAAGCTGGTCGGGATGCCGATGGGTCACTGGGGTTCCTCCGTAGTCCTCGCCGTGCCGATGTTCGCCTGCGTCGGTTCGTTCCGCCGGTCCGCCACCCGGGGGTGAGGGATCCGATACGCCGGGTTCCGGGGGCGTCCGCTCGCCTCCGGGTCCCGACCAGTAGGAAGCGAAGCACACCCGGGAGGATAGAAAAATCACTCACGGGAGCGGAGGAACCTCACCGAGGTCCTCGGGACTAGCGGGAGGTGCCGGCTCGCCGGGCTGCGTAGGCCTCCCGCAGGGCCCGGATCCTGGCCGATCGGACCTCGTCCGGATCGGTCTCGGCGATCGGGGCGGGCGGTTCGACGGGACGGTCGCCCGGAGCCTCCCGGAATTCCGGTCGCGCAGGTGGTGCGGGAGCCAGGGTCGAGGCCGGGGCCAGATCCTGGAAGGCCGGCATCCCCAGCCTCCGGGCCAGCTCGGCAGTGCCCTTCCGGACCCCGGCCAGACCCTGCTGGCGACCCTCGATCCCGGCCTGGATCCGGACCAGTTCCTGGTCGATCCGGTCCCGATCGGCGTAGTGGATCCGGAGCGTCCGGGAGAGGACTTCGGCCGCCTGGTAGCGGTTCAGGGGGGTCTTCCCGTGGAAGGCGCCCTCCCAGCCCACCAGGGCCCCGTCCCGGCGGAGCCAGTCGACCTCGGGGAAGGCCCAATGCCGGGCCGGGAGATCCCGGAACGGGGCGACCGGCTCTGCCCTGCCTCCCGCACTCCACAGGCCCAAGAGGGCCAGGGCCAAACCCAGCGATCGGGCCATGGATGGAACCTCCCGCCTCCGGATCATCGGAAGGCCCTGGTGCCCGGCACAGCCCGAATCCCGGCCCGGGGAGGAGCGCCTTGTGCGATCCCGGTTGTCTCGATCCCGGTCAATCGGAGATGGGTGAGACTCCCGAGACCGGGTCAGAACGACCTGCCCCGGGCCGGATTCGGCCCAGGGAGCCCTTCTCCGAATCGGCACGGACCCTGCTAGGAGTCGCCCCGTGGGGCCGAGAGACCCGGCCCCGGACGGAGGAGCCCTTGAACCACCCGACCCCCGACGGACGCACGACGGGCTTCCTGGCCTTCCGGATTGTCCTGGCGGTGCTCCTGCTCGGCGCCGGCACCGGATGCCGGAAGACCGTCGTGATCGTGCAGCAGCCCACCAGCCCCTCGGGTGCCATCACCCCTGCCAATCCCCTTCCGGGCAGCCCCAGCCCCACCCTGCCCCGCACCACCGGCGGCGCAGACACCGCCGGAATGGTCCCGGTGACGATCCCGGTCGGGTTCACTCCGCCGGGAGGCGTCGCCACCACCACCGAGACCCAGGCCCAGGTGGCGCTGAACACCTTCACGGTGCAGCCCGGCCCCCCCCAGAAGGTCGTGGCCACCGTGAACGGCGCCCAGACCGAGGTCGATGCCACCGCCCTCGTCAACGACATCAAGGGGAACCGCCCCAAGTACGACCAGCTGGTCAAGGAGGGCAAGCTCACCCAGGCCCAGCTCGACGCGCTGGCGGCCTTCACCCCCACGCCGGCCGCCAACATGGCGAAGACGGTGGGCGGCGCCGACACTGCCGGGATGGTCCAGGTCCAGACCGCCGCGGCCACCACCACCCCGGCGGCGACCGGAACCGTCACCCCGGCTCCCGGCACCACGGTCCCGGTGGCCATCAAGGACTTCACCTTCACGGCTGCGACGGCCGTGGCCGGTGCCACCCCGGGCGTGCCCTCGGCCACCGTGCTGCTCTCCGGGGTGAACACCCCGGTCGACGTGACCACCCTCCAGGCCGACGCCAAGGCCGACACCGCCAAGTACCAGAAGCTCGTGACCGAGACGAAGATGACCCAGGTCCAGCTCGACGCCCTGCTCGGCAGCCAGCGGGCCACGGTGCTCGCCGCCGCCGACGCCAACGGCCTGGTCCGGGTCAAGAAGCCCGACGGTACCGAAGTCCAGGCCAAGCTCACCGACTTCACGGTGGCCACCGGCGCCACCACCGTGATCACCCCGGGGGCCACCACGACCCCGGCCCAGCCCACCATCAACGTGAACCTGGGCGGCACCCAGACCCCGGTGAACGTCTCGGTCCTGCAGGCCGACGTCCGCAGCCAGGGCACCAGGTACGCCGACTTCGTGAAGCGGTCCCTGATGACCCAGGAACTGCTGACGGCCCTCTCGGGTTCGACCAACTACGCCTATGGCCCCTCCTTCCTCACGGAGGCGCCGATCCCGTCCGGAGGCTGACCTCCCGACTCTCCTGCTCGTTCCGCCTGGCCCCGGGTCCTCCCAGAGGACCCGGGGCCTCTTGTTTCAGGCCACCTCGAAGCAGGCGGCGATACCCTGGCCGACCCCGATGCAGAGGGTGGCCAGGCCACGGCGGGAGCCGCTCCGCCTGAGTTCGTGGAGCAGGGTGGCCACGATCCGGGCCCCGCTCGCCCCCAGGGGATGCCCGAGGGCGATGGCACCGCCGTTCACGTTCACCTTCCCAGGTTCGAGATCGGGGAGCTCCCGGAGGACCGCCAGCGACTGGGCCGCAAAGGCCTCGTTCAGCTCGATCCGGTCGAGGTCGGCCGCCTTCCATCCGGCCCGGTCGAGAGCGAGCCGGGTGGCCGGTACCGGTCCGATCCCCATGACCCGGGGGTCGACTCCCGCGTGGCCGACCGAGACCAGGCGGGCCAGCGGCGACAGGCCCCGGGCCTCCACCTCGCGACCGGAGGCCAGCACCGTCACCGCGGCACCGTCGTTCAGGGTCGAGGAGTTCCCGGCGGTGACCGTGCCCCCGGTCCGGAAGGCCGGCTTCAGGGTCGCCAGCTTCTCGAGCGACGAGTCCGCCCGGGGACCCTCGTCGGCGGCCACCACCACGGGATCCCCTTTCTTGCGCGGGACTTTCACGGGTACCCGTTCGGCCTCGAAGCGTCCGGCCTCCGCCGCCGCCACGGCCTTCTGATGGCTGGCCAGGGCGAAGGCGTCCTGCTCCTCCCGGGAGATCGCGTACCGCTCCACCAGGTTCTCGGCGGTCTCCCCCATGGCCTCGAGCGGGAACCGGGCCGCCAGCCGGGGGTTCTCGAAACGCCATCCCAGCGAAGTGTCGAAGACCCTGGGAGCACCGGTCGGGAAACCCGCCTCCGGCTTCGCCATGGCCCAGGGCGCCCGGGACATGCTCTCGACCCCGCCGGCCAGGACCAGCCGGGCATCCCCGCACCGGATCGCCCTGGCACCCTGCACGATGGCCTCGAGGCCCGAGCCGCACAGGCGGTTCACCGTCACCGCCGGGACCGAGTCGGGGAAGCCCGCCAGGAGCGTCGCCATGCGGGCCACGTTGCGGTTGTCCTCCCCCGCCTGGTTGGCGCAGCCCGCCACCACCTCGTCGATCCCGGCGGGATCGAGTCCCAGCCGGCACACCGCCTCGGCCATGAGATCGCCGAGCAGGTCGTCGGGCCGCACCGTCGACAGCGCGCCTCCATGCCGCCCCACCGGGGTCCGCCAGGCTCCCACCACGAAGACGTCTTCCATGGCCTCTCCTCTTCGGTTCGCTCCCGGGATCCCAACCGCCTTCCCGGCCGGCCGACGACCCCGGCAGGCCCCGGGTCAGTCGGTGGCGCCCTTGTCCTTCTTCACCTTGCGATCGAGGAAGGCCTGCATGCGCCGGTGCTTCTCCTCGCTCTCGAAGCAGATCGCCTGGGCCAGGGCCTCGAGCCCCGGGGAGGCCGGATGGAGCGCCCGGAACACCTGCTTGGAAAGCCGCACCGCCAGCCCGTCCTGGCGGGAGATCTCGGTGGCCAGCTCGACCGCCTTTGCGAGTGCCTCGCCCTGGGGCACCAGGTGGTCGACCAGCCCGATCTCGAAGGCCGCCTCGGCCTCCAGGATCCGGGCGGTGTAGACGAGCTCCTTGGCCTTGGCCAGGCCCACCACCCGGGGCAGGCGGTACATGGCTCCGGCACCCGGCACGATCCCCAGCGAGACCTCCGGCTGCCCCAGCTTCGACCCATGGGCCGCCACCCGGAGGTCGCAGGCGAGCGCCAGTTCCAGGCCTCCTCCCAGTGCGTAGCCCTCGATGGCCGCCACCACCGGCACCGGGAAGGCCTCGACCTCGGCGAAGAGCGAGGAGTTGATCCCGGCCAGGGCGTCCTCCCGCCCCCGCTCCTTCAACTGGAAGATGTCGGCGCCCGAGGCGAAGGCCGGGCCCTCGCCGGTCAGCACCAGGGCGGCCAGGCCGTCCTTCCCGGAGAGCTCCCGGAGCGCCTCCCGGAGTTCCCCGACCAGTTGCAGGTCGATGGCATTGCGCTTGCCCGGGCGGGCCAGGGTGAGGATCGCGATCTGGTCCCGGTGTTCGAGCTTCAAGGTCTCCCGGCTCATGTCACCCTCCTCCTCCGCAGGTGGCCCGTCGGGGCCGCGACTTCAGATCCCCTGGAACGAGGGGGTGCGCTTCTCGGTGTAGGCCGCCAGCCCCTCTCGCGAGTCCTGGCTGAGGAACAGCTGCTGCTGGAGCTCGCGTTCGAGAGCGAGCCCCTCCCCGAACGGGATCTCGGCGCCCGACTGGCAGGCCCGCTTGATGGCCCCGACCGCCTTGGCCGCCTTCCCCGGCGGCACGAACTGCCGGGCGTAGTCGAGCACTCCCCTCTGGAAGTCCTCCACGGTCTCGCCCTCGATCAGCCGGTCGACCAGCCCCAGGGAATGGGCCTCGGCCATGTCGAAGGTCCGGCCGGTGGCCATGAGTTCGATGGCCCGGGCCTTGCCGACCATGCGGACCAGGCGCTGGGTCCCCCCGGTGCCCGGGAGCACCCCCAGGTTCACCTCGGGGAGCCCGAGCTTGCCGGAGCTCGCCTTCCACCCGACCCGGAGATCGGCGGCCAGCGCCACCTCGAGCCCACCGCCCACGGCGTGGCCGTTCAGGGCGGCGATCACGATCTTGGAGGTCGCCTCCAGCCGGCACAGGGTCTCGTTGGCGTGCAGGCAGAACCAGTACTTGAACCGGGGTGTGACGGCCTGGAGCATCTTGATGTCGGCCCCGGCCGAGAAGAACTTGGCGCCCTCCCCGGTCAGCACGATCGCGAACACGTCGTCGTCGAAGCGGGCCTCCAGGATGGCCCGGTCGAGATCCCGCATCAGTTCGTGCGTGTAGCAGTTGGCGGGTGCATTGGCCAGGGTGAGGACCGCCACCCCGTCCTCCACCCGGTATCCGACGAGCGCGCTCTCCGCCATGCGAGTCCTCCGACCGGCCGCTCCCATGGGAGCCTGTCGCACCCGGGTCGGCCGGGAGCGAGCCTATTGCGGCTCGGCAACGAGGGGCAAGACGGTTGCTCGGCCCCGGCACCCCTCCTGGAGGTTCCCGTGGATCTCGTCTGTTCCCTGGTCACCGCCTGCGCCGGTCTGCTCGTCTGGGCGCTGGTCACCACCCGGCTCGTCCCCCTGGTGCTCCTCTCCCATCGAGTCTCCACCCCGGAGTTCGCGGCCGCGGTCGGCCCGGTGCTCTTCGCCCTCGGACTGGTCTGGGCGGTGGTCGACGTGGTGGTCCTGACTCCTTCGGAGGCGGTCGACCTGGCGACCCTGGAACGCTCCGACTGGAGGGCACGGACCGCCAGCGAGAGCGACACCTCCCGGTTCCTGGGTGGGCTCCTCACCTCGGTTCCCGGTCCGGTCGGGTTGGCCGCTTGCGTGGGGGGGGATGTGGCCGGGGCCCTGGCCTTCTCCTACCACGCAGTGCTCTTCTTCCCGTCCCTGGCCATCGGCGGCCTGGTGGGAGCGGTGAAGGCGATAGAGGCTGCCTAGCCCGGAGCCGACAGCTCCCGGATCCTGCGGTTCACCGGGATCCGCTCCAGGTAGCTCTCGACCAGATCCGGATCGCCGAGCCGGGCCGCCCGCGCCTCGATCGTCGCCAGGGCTTCCGCCAGCACCTCCGCCGCCTCCGGCCGGCCCAGGGCCGCCAGCACCAGGTGACGTGCCAGCAGGACCTCGGGCACCCGGACCAGGTTCCGGACCGGTCCCTGGAGCCAGGCCGCGGCCTCGTCCGACAACCGGGCCGCCTCCTCGGTCCGCCCCTGCGCCAGCCGGATCGCCGCCAGGTTGGAGGCGGCCAGGATCCGGACTGCCGGGAGCTCCACCTTGCCGGCCCGGGCGAAGGCGGTGCGCCCGAGCACCTCCCCGGCCGGGTCGAGGTCGCCGGCGATCGCCCGGTGGCTCCGGGAGAGGCCCACCATGGCCTCGATCAGGGCCCCGGAGGCGCCGATCTCCTCGGCGAGTTCGCGGGCCTCCAGGAAGCAGGAGCGGGCCTCCTCGGGATCCGAGAGGTCGAGCAGGGCGCGCCCCATCTCGATCCGGTTGAGCGCCGCCCCCTTGCGGTAGCCGATCCTCCGGTCGTTCTCGAGCGCGGCCCCGAACTCGGCCAGCCCCTCCCGGTACCGCCCGACCCCCACATGGAACTCGCCCAGGTGCCGGAGTTCCCGGCCCACCCCGCGCAGCTCGCCGAGCTGGCGATCGAGCCCCAGGGCCATCTCGGCCGCCTGGAGCGCCATGGCCACCTCGCCGTGGGCGTAGCGGTTGAGCGCCAGCGAGAGCAGGCTCGCCGCCTGCCCCGCCTTGTCGCCGCACCCGGCGTAGAGCGAGGCCGCCCGGCCGTGGTGGAGCAGCGAGGTCTCGATCTCCCCGGTCAGGTTGGCGATGCTCCCGAGGTTGCGCCAGGCCAGGGCGGAGCCCGGGATGTCCCCGGCCCGCTCGGCGCTCGCCAGGGCGGCCTCGGCATGGCGCTTGGCCTGGACGCAGTCCCCCCGGTTCCACCAGTGGTACCAGGAGCGGCGGTTCTCCACCGAGGCGATCCGGACCGGCTCCCCCAGGCGCTCCGCCAGGGTCGCCAGCTCCTCGAGGGCCCGCCCCTGCTCCTCGACGCGACCGGTCAGTTCCAGCACCTGCACCCGGTGCCCCAGGATCTCGAAGCGGACCGCCGGATCGTCCCCGGTGCGGGACAGCAGCCGGAGCGCCTCGTCGGCCCAGGTCAGGGCAGCGGCGACGTCGTAGCGGGCCACCGCCCGCACCAGGGCGGCCCGGGTCGCCTCCAGGGCCTTCCCCGGCTGATCGGAGCGATTGAAGTGGAAGGCCAGGTCGTCGGCCGGCGCCGCGCTCTCGCCGGCATGCACCAGAGCCAACCCCTGCGCCGCCAGGCCATGGAGCAGCTGGCGGTTGGAGGCGAGCAGGGTCGAGTAGACGGCATCCCGGGTCACCTCCTCGCGGAAGCGCCACGGACCCGTCCCCTCGGGAGGCACCAGGAAGCGGGCCGCCTCGAGCCGGGCGAGCGCCGCCTCCAGGGACTCCCCCTCGGGTCGGAGGTGCCGGTCCATCTCGTCGAGGACCTCGGCCTCGAACCGGGCACCCAGCACCGAGGCCAGCTGCAGCACCTCCCGCTCCCTGCGGGGGAGCAGGTCGAAGCGCGACAGGACCACGGCCTGGACGGTCCCCGGCACCTCGGGGAGGCCCGCCGGATCGGTACCCCGATCGAGCAGGTACTCCACGCCCTGCCCGAGGAACAGCGGGTTGCCGCCGGAGCGGGCCACCACCGCCTCGGCACTGGCGTCGTCCAGGCGACGGCCGTCGAGGGCCTCCTCGACCAGCCGCCGGGAGGCCTCCCGGTCGAGCGGCGCCAGGTCGAGGGACCGGAAGGCGGTCACCCGCTTCCATCGCTCCGGGATGGGGAAACCGAAGCGATGGAGCAGGATCACCATCACCGTCCCGTCCAGGCTGACCAGCAGGTTCTCGATGACCTCCCGGGACGATTCGTCGCGCCACTGGAAATCCTGGAACACCAGTACCAGCGGTCCGGCTTCCTTCCGGGGCGCGGCCGCGGCCTGGCGCACGGCCGCCTCCACGGCTTCCACCACGGCCTGCTTCAGGGCAGTGGGCGAGAGTTCCGCGGGCCGGGGCAAGCCCAGCACGAAGCCGAGCGCGGCGGACCTCGTGCTCGCCTCGGGGACCCCCTCCAGGGAGGCCTCGATCCCTGCCCGGATCGCCTCCTGGGTCGCCCCCCCCGGGATCGCCAGCAGGTCGGAGAGCGCCCGCCCGATGCAGAGGTAGGGAGTGCGCTCGTAGGAGGAGGCCGGTGCCCACACCGCCCGAACGCCCCCGGTTCCGCCGGGCCTCGCCAGGAACTCCTGGACCAGCCGGGTCTTCCCCACCCCCGGCTCGCCCGCGATCGCCACCACCCATGGCCGCGGTCCCGGCTCCCGGATCGCCTCCTGCCACCATCCGAGCAGGGTGGCGAGCTCGCGCTCGCGTCCGACCAGCGGCAGTCGCGCCCGGGTGGAAGGCCGGGAGCCGCCCCCCGGCACTCCTTCCACGAGCCCCTCCACGAGGACGCCCCCGGAGCCCAGCGGCCGGGTCCGAAATCCCTCCCCGAGCCGCTCGCAGGCAGCCTCCGTCACCCTCACCCGGCCTGGCTCGAGTTCCGCCCCGGGTGCGAGCAAGGGCAGATCGACCGGATCGATAGCGCCCCGCTCGCCCACCGTGACCCGCGCCAGGTCGATGCCGACGCCGGCCTTCACCGACAGCCCCCGGCTCGCCAGCAGGCGCTCGATGGCCGAGACCTTCTCGAGGATCCCGAGCCCGGCGCGCACCGCCTGCTCTACGTCGGTCCCGGCCGTGGTCCGGCTCCCGAACCAGCCGAAGAGGCCGTCCTCCCGGAAGCCGTCCACCGCCCCGCCGAAGCGTTCCACTTCGGCGGCGAGCGCCCTCTGGATCCGGTCCCGGGCGAAACCCGCGGCGGCCTCCCCGCCCTCGAGCCTTCCCAGTCCCGACAGCCGGACCACCAGCAGGGTCACGTCCCGGACCTCGCCCTCGGCGAGCTCGATCCGCTCCCGGGCCGGCAGCGCCTCCAGGGCCATCCGGTCGAGGTCGGCGCAGAGGAGCGCCTCCCACGACTCGTCGGCCGCCGGCAGGTCCTCGGTGATCCGGTACTCGGCGAGCGCGGCGGAGAGTTCCCGCTTGAACCGGTCGACGGTGGGGAACCGGTCCTCGGGGCGGGTGGCCAGGCTCGACGCCACTACCTGGGCGAGCCGGGCGGTGATGCCGGAGGCGAACTCGGTGACCGCGGGAGCCGGCTCATGCACCTTCTGCATGACCTCGCCGGGGCCGAACGGGACCCTCCCGGAGAGCAACTGGAAGAGCAGCACCCCCAGCGAGTAGACGTCGGTCTGAGGTCCCACCGGACGCCCGGTGAGCTGCTCCGGGGAGGCGTAGAGCGGCGTTCCCATGCGCTCCCCGCTGTGGGTCAGCTCGGTCAACTCCATGACCTTGGCGAGCCCGAAATCCACGACCCGGACCCCGCCGTCGGGCATCACGAAGAGGTTCTCCGGCTTCAGGTCGCGGTGGAGCACGCCCTTGAAGTGGGCGTGGACCAGCGCCTCGGACACCTCGAGCACCACCGTGAGCGCCTCCCGGACGTCGCTCCAGTCGCGCTCGGCCATCCAGTCCGCCAGGGTCCGGCCCTGGACCAGGTCCATCACGAAGCACGGGACGTGGACGCCCCGGACGATCTCGCGGACCCGGACGATCGAGGGGTGCGAGAGCCGGGCCAGGGCTTCGGCCTCGCGCACGAAGCGCACCCGGACCAGCTCGCTCGCCAGGAGCACATGGGGCGGCACCGTCTTCACCGCCACCGGCTCCCCGGTCTCCCGGTCGAGGGCTCGAAACAGCGTGCCCATGCCGCCCGAGGCCAAGGGCTCGAGGTCCTGGTAGCGCTCGGGGAGTTCCTCCCGGACGAGCTGGAGGACGGACCTCTCGAGCAGGTACCGCACCTCTTCGGGGCTCGCCACGTCGCCTCCCGGTCGGCGGCCAGGGTACCCGAAACCGGTCGGGATCCTCGATCCTCGCGACCCTCAGGGAGCCAGCAGCGGAGCCAGGAAGGCAGCCATGCGGTCGGCCACCACCGCGTACCCGTCGGGGTTGGGGTGCAACCCGTCGGGGAAGTTCAGCTCGGGGCGGGCCGCCACCCCCTCGAGCAGGAAGGGCAGGAGGGGGATCCCGAGCTCCTCGGCGAGTCTCGGGAAAATGGCGGCATAGCCTTCCCGGTACTCGGCCGGGAAGTCCGGAGGCATGCGCATCCCGGCGAGTCCCACCCGGACGCCTCCCTCCCGGGCCCGTTCCACGATCCGCCGCAGGTTCTCCTCGATGCCCGCCAGCGGGAAGCGCCGCAGGCCATCGTTGGCCCCCAGGGCCACCACCAGCAGGTCGGGCGCCTCGGCGAGGGCCGCCTCCAGTCGCCCCAGGCCTCCCCCGGTTGTGTCCCCGGAGATCCCGTGGTTCCGGACCTCGACGCGGAGGCCTCGGCCTTCGAGCAGCTTCGCCACCCGGCTCGGGTAGTCCTCGCCCCGGGCGACCCGCCACCCGGCGGTCAGGGAGTCGCCGAGGAAGGCCACCCGCAGGCTTCGCGGGGTCGGCTCGGCGACCGGTTCCACCTCCGCCTGACAAGCGGCATCGAGGAGCCCGGTGGCCAGCAGCAAGAACCCGAGTCGAGGTCGCGACCGCATCGATCCCAGCGTGCCATGATCAATCGCTGGCAGGCGTACCCGGGGCGGGACGGGTTCCGAGCGGCATCGGGGGGAAGCCCACGTCCATGCCGGCCCAGTTCCGGTCGACGAAGACGTTGCGGGGCACGAAGCCGCGTTCCCGGAGGCCGGCGGTGTCGAGCTCGATGGTGCCGGTCATGGTGTGGGTCCCGGACCATCCGTGGTTCGAGAACCGGTTCCCTCCCGGGGGGATGGTGACCGAGGCGATCATCGGATTTCCCGCGATGGCCTGGAGCTGGCGGGCGGCATCGCCCGGGATCTGGCCGGCGGCATTGGCCATGGCCTCGCCCCCGGCGTTGCCGAGCCCGCCGTTGGACCAGGCCCGGTAGTTGCCCTGGGTCGAGACGTCGAGGAAGACGCGCCCATCCGGTCCCACCCGGGGCACCAGGCTGGTGGTGCCCGACCCGCTGACGCCCGCGGTGCGGACCTGGCGACGGGGCAGGAGCCCGGCCGGTCCCGAGCTGTGCATCGAGAAGGGAAGGTCGATCGAGCCGTTCCCCGGGTTCACGACCGGGGAGCCCCGGTCCTGGGAGACGCTGGCGATCCGGCGCGGCCGGTTGGGCACGGGCCGCGACCCGTGGCTGCTCGAGCCGGGCATGGCGGTGGCCAGGCCCTGCTGGAGGGCGTCGTGGGTCATGCGCACGGCCAGTTCCCCGTCCCGGATGGGGGGCTCGGCGGTGTCGGTGTACCCGATGTAGACCCCCGCGGCCCGTACCGTGGGTGTTCCCCCGGCGAGCGCAGGGTCGATCCGGGCGACCAGCTGGATGGAGCGACCGCCCCCGAAGCGGGTGAGGACGTCGGCGATCCGGCCCGCGGTCTCCGGGTTCAGGAGCCCGCCTTCCCCTCCTCCCATGCGGCGGAGGTTCTCGGCGAGTTTGGCGGTGTTCCCCGGAGGGATCCAATAGCTCTTCTCGACCAGCCCGTCGACCATGCGGGTGCGGACGACCACGCCCTCGATCCCGGCGAAGGCAGCCTCCTGGAAGCGCTGGGCGGCCTGGAGCTGGCCCAGGCCCGAGAGGAGACGGTTTCCCCCGCTCCCGATCCGGTCCAGCAGACCACCGAAGGGATTGCGCGGGGTTGCCGGGGGCTCGCCCTCGGCCGGCGGAGTGGGGACCTCGCTCCGGGGCGCACTGCCGGAGTCCGGGAGGGGAGCATCGTCGACGCCCAGGATGCCTTCGGCGGGAGCGGTGCCCGGACCGGCGAACCAAAGTGCCAGGGCGAGTGCCACGACGTGACGCAAGGCGATCCTCTCTGGAGCCCGATCCCGACGGGTGCCTGGAAGCAAGCCGGACGCCAGGTTCCCTCGAACGGCTCGGAATGCCGCTGCCGGTCCGGAGCCAAGGGTCCGCGTCGGGCCCCGCGCGGATACCGGCCTAGACACCGCCGGCGCGTTCTACTTCTCGGGGAGGGTCTTCAGGAGACTCTCGGCGTCCGCCCGGAGCTGATCCGAGGGCGAGAGGGCCAGGATCTTCTGGAGCGCCGAACGGGCGTCGGACTGGGCTTCCTCCCGGGGGGCGCTGCCTTGGGTCGCCTCGTCGATCCTGGCCAGGGCATAGCGATAGTGGTAGTCGGGGTTGGCGGGGTCCTTGGCGATCGCTCCCTTGAACCACATGCGGGCCTTGCGCAGGTCGTCCTTGTTCCCCCGGTCCTGGAAGTTCTTGTAGAGCTCGAGGCCCCGGGCCTGGTACTCGGCCGGATCGGTGACCTCGGGGTGCTCGCCCTTCTCGACCTCGGGGAGGAGCTTCTCCTCCTTCTGGCGGGCGAGCCCGGCGAGGATCTCCTTCTTCTCCTTCTCCTTGCGGGCCATCTCCTTCTTCAGGAGATCGGTGCGCTCCGCGGAGATGCGGGCCATCTGGCTCCCGGCCTGGGCCTTCTTGGCGAGGAAGGTGTAGTGGTCGATGGCCGCCTGGTCCTCGCCCCGCTTCTCCTCGAGGTAGGCCATCAGCAGCCGGGTGTCGAGGTTGTCGGGCTCCGCCTTCACCTTGGAGGTGTAGAGGCGGTAGGTGGCGTCGAAGAGGCCGCCATCGGGCTCGGCCAGCAGGTTGGCGTCGGCCTGGAGTGCCTGGACCAGGAGGCGCCCGGCCGGGTCCGGACTGCCCGACTTCCGGAACAGCCCGACCGCGTACTCGAACAGCACCCGGGGGTTCTTGCCGTCCGGGGCGCCGGCCGGCAGCGGAGTCGTTGCCCCCAACCCTGCAGGCGGCTTCGGCTTGCCCCCGGAACCCCCGTCGAGTTCGCCGAGCAGGTCGTCGAGATCGCCCCCGAGCTCCCCGCCTCCCGGGATCGGCTCGGAGAGTTCGCGGGAGGACGCCACCCGGCTCCGCTCCGGGCTCGAGGCCCCAGCCGGCGGGAGGGTGGGAGGCGGCCCGTCCCACAGGCTGCCTCGCCGGGCCGCGCCCTTCCCGCCTTCCCCCTTGCCTACCCTGGCCTCGAGGGCCTGGATCTTCGCCGAGCCCAGCAGGCGCCCCTCGAGGATCCGGTCCAGGGTCCTGCGCGCCAGCCGGGCTTCGCCCAGGGCCAGGTAGACCTCGACCAGGAGCTCATGGGCCTCGGGATTGCCGGGGGCCACCAGGAGCAGGTTCTCGAGCTCGAGTCGGGCAGTCCTGTGGTCGCCG
>CAYOHP010000151.1:0-15440 GCA_964403795.1 uncultured bacterium
CACCATCCCCGGTTCAAATCCGGGTGTCGCCTCATGTCACGGGGGGACTCCCCCCGGACCCGGCACGGGATGTCCGGGCCGTGGGCTTCGCCCAGACCCGAACATCCCGAGGCAACCCTTCGGGTTGCTGCAGATTGATTTGGGGGGACTCCCCCCAAACCCCCCGCTCGCTCCGCTCGGACGGCACCCATTCCCGGGATCTTCGCGGGACAAACAGGACACACCCGAGGCCTCTCCGGCAGTCCGCAGGACTGCCGCTCCGTGGTTGGCCCATCGATCTGCCGGGGGGTGTGGAGGATCTTTTCCGTGGCCCCCTGGGCGGCGCACTAGAGGTGACCATTCCGCGAGGCGGGGACCCTGCCCGGGACCACGAGAAGAGCCAAAACCGACCACGCTCGACCCGGCTGGAGCGAGTTCTCGGGCTCCCCCGCCTCGCGGGGGGTCCGGGGGGAGTCCCACCGTGCTTACACGAGGGGCCCCCCCGTGACATGGGCGTACACGGGTTCGAACCGCGGACTTCCTCGGTGTAAGCGAGGCGCTCTGACCAGCTGAGCTATACGCCCTCGGGGCCCATGGTACCTGGGATGGCGCTGCCAGGCATCCATCGTCTCCGTTGGCCCCCGAGATCGGCTCCAGGTGCTATCCTGACCCTCGGTCGGCATCCGCATCCGCCGATCCGGAGGCTTCATGGCCGGCACCCCCATCTACCTCGGAGACCTGACCCAGAGCAGGGCCCTCGAGGCGACCATCGACGCCATCACCAACCACGCCATCGACGGCGCCACCAACTTCGTGCTCGCCAGGGAACAGCTCCCGCACTACCGGGAGTTCCACGGGATCGCCAACCAGAACGAGAAAATCTTCTGGTACCGGCTCCGTCCCGGCGAGCCGCTGCCCGAGCAACGCTTCCCGGGCCTGGTGGCGGAGGGAGCATGCCTGGCCGGCCTGGCCCGGGAGCAGCCCGCCTACCTCGACGGCCTCAGGGTGGTCATGGTCCCCGACGGCACCGACCTGGCGGCCCTGGCCTGCTCCCTCCGGGAGCACGGCGTGGCCGAGCTCTCGGTCGAGGCCGGTGCGACGGACCCCAGCGAACTCCTCGACCGCGCCGAGGGCCTGCGGGATCTGACCGGACTGCCCTTGCACCTCGCCCTCACCGGCGAGCCTTCCACCCTGGAGGAGGGTGCCCTCTCCCTGGGCCTGCTCCTGGATCGGGGGTGGGTCTCCAGCCTCTCGCTCCACGGCGCGGCCGGAGTTCCGGGACACGGCTTCGCCCGCAGCGTCTTCAACGCCATGGAGCTCAAGCGCTTCGGCCTGAACTACGTCTCCTGCCCGACCTGCGGACGCTGCCGGGTCGACCTCGAGACCATCACCAACGAGGTCAAGGCCCGTACCAAGGACATCACCCAGCCGCTCACCATCGCCATCATGGGCTGCGAGGTGAACGGCCCCGGGGAGGCCCGGCACGCCGACATCGGGATCGCGGCCGGCACCGAGAGCGGACTGCTGATCGAGGGCGGCAAGACGGTCGCCAAGTTCAAGGAGAGCGAGCTGGTCGACGTGCTGGTGGCACGGATCCGCGAGCGGGTCGGATCGCAGCCATGAGTGCGAGCCCGGAACCCGTCCGTCCCGCCTCCGCGAGTCCGGGGCCAGTGGCCTCCCCCCGTCGCCCCACCCGCACCCTCCGGGTGGGCCGGATCGCCATCGGAAGCGACCACCCGGTGGCGGTCCAGTCGATGTGTTCGACCCTGACCACCGACGTGCCCGCGACCCTCACCGAGTGCCGACGCGAACTCGAGGCCGGCGTCGAGGTCATCCGGATCACGGTGCCCGATGAGGAGTCCGCCCGAGGCTTCGGCGAGATCCGCGCCGAGCTGCCGGACGTCCCCCTGATCGCCGACATCCACTTCCTGCCCCGGATGGCCTTCCTTGCCCTCGACCAGGGCGCTGACTGCATCCGGATCAATCCCGGCAACATCGGGCCTCCCCGCAAGGTGAAGGAGATCGTGGATGCGGTCCGCGGCGCCGGGCGCTCGATGCGGATCGGGGTCAACGGCGGCTCCCTGGAGAAGGACATCGAGGAGCGCCACGGAGGGGCCACGCCTGCCGCCATCGTGGAGAGCGCCCGACGCTGGATCCGCCACATGGAGGACTGGGGCATGCGGGACTTCAAGGTCTCCCTCAAGTCCTCCTCGGTGCCCCACTCCATCGAGGCCTACCGTCTCTTCGCTGCCGACCCCGAGTGCGGGGACTACCCCTTGCACCTCGGGATCACCGAGGCGGGCAACGGATTCGATGCCCTGGTCAAGTCGGCCGTCGGGATCGGGGTCCTGCTCTGCGAGGGGATCGGGGACACCATCCGGATCTCGCTCACACAGGACCCGGTCGACGAGGTGCGGTCCTGTCGCCGCCTGCTCGAGGCGGTCGGCCGCTTCCGGAACCGGGGTCGCGCCTAGTACGGTTGCCGCGGACCTCCATCGATGACGGATTCCCCGGCGAGCCATGCAACCGGACCGCCCGACAAGCCCGTCCGGGGTGCCGTCACCACGGGGGGCACGGTTCCTGTCGCCAACGTGACCGGACCGGGCCCCGCCATCGCGGTCACCGGAGGCCAGGGAAAGGTCTGGGGAACCAACAACCTCCCCGCCGTGGAGGTCGACGGGGCCCTGGCCGGCCAGGACGCCCTGATCCGGGAGGAACTCGAGCGCCTCAGGGCCCAGGGCATCTTCACCCAGCTGGCCGAGGGACTGCCCGACGGTTCGGCCCAGAAGCGCCTCCTGCTCAGGATCTCGGAGAGCTTCGGCCTCCAGCTGGTCCTGGCGAGCTTCGGGTACCTGGCGATCTCCATCGGCTTCCGGCTGCTCGTCCCCCCGGAGGTCGGCGCCTACGAGGGCTTGAACTTCCTGCTCTTCCTCTACCTGCTCTTCGGCGCCGCCTACTTCGCCCGGTACGACGTCCCCCGGGCCGGTTTCGCATCCCTGGTCCTGCTCATCGCCGCCACCATGGCCTACGCCGCCAGGCTCACCGGCTTCCGCCCGTCGCTCTACTTCCTGGTGACCCATCCGATGCTCACCCTGGGCATCAATCTGCTCTACTCGTCCTACCTCGAGGCCGCCGCCAAGAAGGGCATCCTGGCGCTCACCAGCCGCCGCGAGCTGATGCAGATGGAGCAGCAGAAGCGCGGCGCCGGCCAGAAGGACGACGACGTCCTCAAGCGGATGAAGGAAGCGGACGTCCGCTCGGTCCAGATCAAGACCAACTTCTCCGACGTCCTGAACACGCTGCGCGACCTGGGGAGTTCGATCCGGGAGTCGGACATCTACGAGACCATCTTCCGCCTGCTCCACCGGGGGACCGAGGCCCAGGCCGCGGAGCTCTGGTTCCTGTCCGACGACGGCAAGAGCCTGAAGGTCGAGGAAGCCCGCCAGTCCGCCGGGAAGACCATGATGGCCTCCGAGTTCCAGATGACCCTCCCCCACGACGACACCAGTCTCGTCAGCATGTGCGCCCGGCGCATGCAGGCGCTGCTCCCCGACTCGATCGCCAGCGACGGCATCCTCCGGGACCTGCAGAAGAAGAGTCCCCACCCCACCGTGCTGGCCCTCCCGATCATGGTCGACGGACGGGTGAAGGCCGTCCTCAACGTCAGCCGGGGCTCGACGGCCCTGGAACCCCACCAGATCGCCCTCCTGCACACCGTCAGCCAGGTCGGCGCCCGCGCCTTCGAGACCGCCCGGACCTTCTCCCTCTCGGAGGCGGAGCGCAAGGCCGCCGTGAACCTCTCGCAGCAGGAACGCGCCGAGAGGGTCAAGACCCGCGAGACCCTGGAGCGGTTCGTCTCCCGGAACGTGATCGACGTCGTCATGGAGAACCCCAACCTCTCGCAGAACATGGAGGTCACGGTGCTCCTGGCCGACCTGCGGGGGTTCACCGCCATCTCGGAGAAGCTACCGCCGGAAGTGGTCGTGGAGATGCTGAACGACTACTTCGGGAGCCTGACGCCGCTGGTCTTCAAGTACCAGGGCACCCTCGACAAGTACATCGGCGACATGATCATGGCCCTGTTCGGCCCCCCCCGGCCCACCGGGCGCGACGCCGAAGCCGCGGCCCGCTGCGCCCTGGAGATGCGGTACGCCTTCGACCACCAGTTCAAGCGCAAGTGGGAGCCCAGGATCAACCACGTCCTGGACCTCGGGATCGCGCTCAACACCGGACCCGCCACGGTAGGCCTGCTGGGCTCCGACAAGCAGGTGAACTACACGGCCATCGGCGACACCGTGAACACCGCTTCCCGCCTGGAGGACGTGACGCCGGGAGGGCGCATCCTCTGTACCGAGGCGACCTACGAGAAGATCGGCCACGCCATCGAACTCGCCCTGGCCGGGGCCAAGAGCTTCAAGGGCAAGACCGAGAAGACCCGGATCTTCGAGATCCGCGGCCTGCGCAGCGCCAGCGGCTCGATCAAGACGGCCCGCCCCGCCACCGGCCCCTCACCCGCGGCGAGACCGGTGGCCGGGATCCAGGCCTCGACCTCCCAGTCGGCCAGTCTCTCGCAGTCGCGCCCCGAGGTCCCGCTCGCCCCCGCCCGTCCCCAGGCGCCCGCGGCCCGCCCCCCCGACCCTGAGCCGGGACATGCCTGCCCCCTCTGCCAGAGCCCGGTCCCGGCCTCGGCCCAGAATTGTCCCACTTGCGGCATGAAGCTCTGACAGCCCTCCGGGAGCCGGTGGACCTGCTACCTTTCCACCAGGGAACCCGGACCGACGCAGCCCGGTCCCCCTAGGGAGGCAGAGGAGGGACGCTGGAAGCCAGGCTCCCCGTCACCCGGGACGACCTGCGGCGGATCGCCGGCCTGCTCGCCCTGCAGGTCGCGCTCTCGGGCTTCCTCTTCGCCCTGGGCAAGGGCGTCCGGACCCTGTTCACCGACGGGCTCACCACCGCCGCTGCCCGGTTCGCGATCGGCGGATCCCACACCCTGGGGCGCATCGCTCCCTTCCTGGAGCGCGTGGAGCAGCTCCTCGACTCGCCCCACGACCTGGGATTCCTCCTCCTCGGGACCCCGGATCCGCGGGTCTTCGAGGAGCTCCCCACAGGGAGCTACGGATCAGGCACCGGAACCGGACAGACCGGGACGGGCCCCGGGGATCCGACTCCTTCCCCGACCGACGGACCGGACCCCGTCGATCCCGGCAACATCCCCGTACCCGAGGGCTGTCCGGAGATCCACGGGGACGACCGGGACCGCGTGCGCGTGGTCCTCGAGACCCTCCGGGGCATCGCCCGCTGGGAGGAAGCCTCGGCCAAGCAACTCGACTGTGCGCTCCTCCAGGCACCCCGCTTCCCGGGCGACCGCATCGCCCACGGGGTCGATGCCCTCTCTTCCCTCGCGGGCCAGGACTCGACCCGGGCCCTCGAGACCTTCCTGCTCCACTCCGTGATCCGGCTCCACCACGGTGTCGCGCCCGACGACCTCTCGGCCCTGCTGCAGCGTTTCGACGTGGAACGGATCTCCCAGGTCCTCCACGAGAACGGTCCGACCGGGTTGCACCTGCTGGTCCCGAAGAAGGTGGCGACCGGGACCTCGCCTTCCACCACCGCGACCTCCACCGGCCCCGACCCGGGTCCCGACGAGATCCCGGTCAACGAGGTCCAGCAGCTCTCGGGCTACTTCGACGACCTCCACAAGGATCACCAGGCCTTCGAGGTCTGCATGTCCATCCTCGAGCGACTCCAGAAGGACTTCCTGCGCTACAAGCGCACCAGCGCCTCCGAGGTGACGGATCTGGACCTCTCCGAGATGAAGGAGCTCGGGATCCTGCGCGAGATCCCCTTCTGTCCGGGAGGCGGGACCTACCAGATCGTCGGACTCGACACCCTCGGATGCAACGTCCACGGGACCCGTCCGCTCCCGTGGGCCAAGTACCGGGCCTACCAGAGGTACTTCAAGCGCTGGGAGGTGGCGCGGGAAGCCCTGGAGGCCGGACGCCCCGCGGAAGCGCGGTTCACGGTCCGCCCGCTCCTGGAGAAGCAGCCCCTGCACGGCTGGCTCCTGGAGATCGAGGGTGAGGCCGCCTTCAAGCTGGAGAAGTTCAAGGAGGCTGCCCAGGCCTTCTACGCCATCGCCAAGGACATCTGGACCGCGGACGCCTTCCACATCTATCACGCCGGGATGGCCTTCTATGCCGCCGGCAACGACTCGCTGGCCACCGAGATGTTCGACCGATTGCTCGAGAAGAGCACCTTCCAGAGTTCCCGGCGCCGGATCCCCACCCGGTTCGAGTTCTTCCGGCTCCGGGAGCGGGCCACCTGGATGCTCGAGACCTTCCTGCGTCCCACCAGGCCCGACGGCACGCCTGCCCCACCCGTCCGCTGGCTCGAATTCCGGGTCGCCCGGGAGCCGGAGTGGCAGGTCGAGGCCTGCCGCAGGCTGCTCGGGGCGACCCGGGACCGGCTCTACGAGTTCGTGGCCGACTACTACAAGAGCCCGGTCCTCAGGCGCCTCTACCAGGAGCTCAAGACCCAGCAGGACCGGGCCAAGAGCCTGCAGCCCTTCGAGGTCGAGGAGAGGGAGCGCGCCCAGGCCGAGATCCAGGACCTCGAGGCGAAGATCGCCCGCTTCCGCAAGGACGAGGGATTCGCCTCGAGCGGCAACGTGATCCGGGACCTCTCCAAGATGATCCGGGACGAAGGCGTCGACGCCCATCCGGGAGCCAACTACCGCTTGAGCCAGCGCCTCGACCTCCACTGCTCGGCCCACCCCCACCTGCTCGACGACCCTTCGGTCGCGCCCCAGCTGACGGTCACCGAGGAAGAGCGGGATCGCCTGAACGTCTCGCTCTCCTTCGGCATCCTGGCCAGGGATACGGTGAAGGCCGCCTGCTTCGACCGCCTGCGCCGCTCCTCGGAGGCTTGGGGAACCTCTCCGTCCGGTCGTTTCGATGCCCGCGCCGTAGCCGTCCAGCTCGGCCTCGCCGGACCCGCCGATGCCGACTGCCCCGCCCCGGCCAGGGGCGGCTTCCAGCCCGCTCCCCGGGGCGAGCGGCGGGGCCTGGTGTGTCGGACCCATGGGGATCGCGAGCGGTTCCTGGATCCCAGGACCGACCTTCCCGAGGGCGAGGCCGGTCGATGAGCGAATCCGGCGGCGGCGGGGAGATGCTCACGGCGGTCGCCATCGGCTGCCTGCTGGCGGCCGGCTCGGCCCTGGGTGCCGACTCCCTGGTCCCGTTCTACTCGGTGACCTTCGTGGGGGGTACCGCTGCCGTCTTCTACCTGGCGGTCTCCTACGGTCCGCGACCGGCCTTGGCGGTGTCCGCCTCGATCCTGGTCGCAGGTCTCCTGCAGGGCCTGGGTGAGGGCGGGGAGAAGCTCCAGGCGGTGATGGTGCAGGCCCCCTTCCTGGTGACCTTCTTCCTCGGCTTCGCCACCATCCCGATCGTGGTCCCGACCCTCCTCTCCCGGGAGCGGGAGGCGCTCGACGCCGAGATCGCGGCGGCGGTCCGCAAGATCGACGAGTTGAAGCGCACCATGGACGAGGAGAGGAAGACCCGGGTCGAGGAGAAGGGATCGGCGGCCAAGGAGGAGACCGTGCGGGTGACGTCGCGTATCACCCAGCTGACCACCTTCCTCCGGGAGACCCTGCAGGCGGCCTCCACCAAGGAGATCCTGAACCTCCTGTTCTCGAACACCACCAAGTCCTACGGGAACCTGGAGGTCGGCCTCCTCCTCCCGGTCGGGGACGGGGAGATCCTCTTCTCCAAGGTGGCCCATCCCGACCACGCCCGGATCGAGAACAAGCGGATCCCGCTCGCCGGCCTCCCGATCCTTGCCAGCGCCATGACGAAGTCGGTGCCGGTCCTCCTGCCGGAGCGGATCGAGCTGCACGCCGAAACCGGCTTCTCGGCCCGCATCCTGGTGGCCATCCAGGGAGAACAGGGCTGCGAGGCGGTCCTCACCCTGGGCAGGGCCCGCCAGGAGGGGGAGCTCAGCGCCGAGGACGCCCGTTTCCTCGGCTGCTTCGGGCAGCTCGCCGCCGAGGCCATCGGCCAGCTCAAGGTGGTGCTCGCCTCATGAGCCGCCCTGCACCGGACTCGCCTCCCGGGACCCTGTTCCGCTTCGGGCGGGAGCACTTCGCCCTGCTGAACCTGCTCTGGCTGGGTTGCGGCCTGCTGAACGTCATGGTGGCCGTGGTCACCGGCTCCGAGAACGCCTACCGGCTGGTGCCGTGCTGGTTCCTGCTGCTCGCGATCTCGGCCGCCAGTTCCTTCCTCATCGACATGAAGGTGGTCGTCTGGTTCGCCACCGTGGCCCTGTGCAGCGGCGTCGAGTTCCTCCGCTACCGGGCCTATCACGGCGAGATCATGATCCGGACCTTCGCCGCCTATGCTCCCCTGACCACCTTCATGCTGGTCCTGTTCTCGACCGCCGTGGAGCAGCGGCGGACCGAGAAGGAGCATGCCCAGGCGCACCTCCAGAAGCTCCGCAGCGAGGCGAGCGACCTGCTCAACCACCTCAACAAGATGCGGTCCGGGGAGATGGAGAAGGGTGCCCAGGAGCAGGAGAAGATCCTGGCGACCCGGAAGTCCTGCTTCGAGTTCTACCAGGAGATCTTCCCCAGGGTCCTCCAGATCCGGTTCAAGAGGGACATCCCCCCCCTCCTCCACGTCTCGGCCGAGCAGGGCTTCGGGCTCCAGGCGGGGATCGTCTACGAGATCCCGGAGGACAAGCGCTCCGAGATCTACGTCCGGGCCAGCTGGGGCCTCCCCAAGACGGCCCAGGCCGAGGCCGCGGTGGCCCGCTTCGCCAAGGGAGACCTGGTCCGCCGCTGCTCCGACGAGCGGGCGCCCTTCGACATGGAGGCGATCAAGCGCCAACCCAACCTCTACGAGGAGTCCGACCAGTTCGCCAAGGAGCTGTTCCCGATCGAGACGGTGGCCCCGGTGCTGCTCTTGGGCAAGACCCTCTTCGTGATGATCGCCGGCCTACCCTCGCCCAAGGGTCGGGTCCCCTACGAGTTCCAGCTCCTGAACCCCCTGATCCAGGGTTGCGGACAGGCCATCAGCAAGCTGGCCCAGAAGGACGGGCGGAAGTCCTTCTCGACCTTCGGAGCCTGAGGTGCCTTCCCGACCTGGTGCACCGGGAACCGGGCCGTTGCCTCCGGGGACCGTCAGTTCGGGTTCCAGAAGGGCTGGACGATCCGGGCGTAGACCGGCGGCAGGAACGCCTTGGTGACGATCTCGATCCGGTCCCGCCCGCTGGTCATGGCGAGCCGGATCCGGACCAGGGCTACCCGCTCCATGGCCGACTTCACGTCGTGCCCGGGCCGGTAGACCTCCATCTGGGGGATCTCGTGGGGCGTCTCCTCGGCCCCCTTGGGGAAGACCCAGCCCAGGAAGATGTCCGGGTCCAGGGCGTCCACCTGGAAGAGCTCCTCGGGGAGGTTCAGGCCCAGGATCCGCTGCAGCGCGAACCGCCCCGGCTCGACCTCCACCCGCTTGTAGGTGACCGTCTGCCAGGCGCGGGCATCGGCATCCATGTTCACCTCGAACCCGCTCTCGCTCCACTGCTTGACCTGGGGGCGACGGAACGAGATCTCCTGGGGGAGGAGCTGGGTGATCTCGACCGCCAGCTGGAGTTCCCGGACCATCCTCTCGAGCTCGATCTCCGCGACCTGGTTCAGGTACTCGCGCTCCCGGGTCTTCGAGTCGGTGACGAAGAGTCCCAGGTAGAAGAAGTAGATGACCGAGGTCAGCGTGGTGCCGATCGCGAACGCGATCAGGACCTCGAGCAGGGTGAAGCCGCCCGCACCCTTCCGGGTCCGGGCCGGGCACCGCCACCGGTCAGCGATTCGTCGCATAGGCCATCAGCTTGAGTTCGCGACCCCGGGTCGACTTGGAGTCGATCACCACGGTCACCGTGATCTTCTTCAGGACGTTGTTGGGATGCGCCTTGTCGGTGAGGTCCTCGACCTTGGTGTAGCGGCGGAACCGCGAGCCGTAGTCCCCCGGGTAGAGCTGGTAGTCGAACCCGTGGTAGGTCTTGAAGACCCTTCGGAACCGGGCCATCACCGACTCGGTGAGCTGGTGGTCCTCGGAGTGGACATCCGAGAAGGCGGCATAGAAGGCCTCCGGGTTCTGCTTCATCTTCGCGTAGGGTCCGAAGAACTCGTCCTGGAAGATGTTCAGGTCTCCCGCCACGTAGACGTCCCAGTCCGATTTCAGGCGCTCGGGGGGGACGACCCGGAGTTCCTCGAGCTTCTCCCGGCAGAGGTTGAAGGCCTGGATGTACTCGCGGTTCTTGCCGCTGCCCAGGTAGGCCTGCTGGATGGTCATCAGGAAGGGCCCGACGATCACCGCCAGCACGGTGACGGTCATCAGGATCTCGACGAACGAGAACCCGGCCCGGCGCCCCTCGGGAGCCGCTCCCGGCCCGGCGAGCACGTCGTACCCGGCCGGGGCCTCGGGCTGGCCGCCTTCCCTCCGCAGCTTCCGGGTCATCCAGGCCACCCCCAGGACGCCCACCACCGAACTCGCCATGGCGGACGCCTGCAGCATCGCCCAGGTGCGCCCGAACCGGGCCCAGCAGGCCATCCACAGGGAGATGTTCACGAGCTCGACGACCTGGTAGCGGAGCGAGACCGGGGCCCGGCAGTGCCGGCACTTCCCTCCCTGGACCAGCCATGAGAGGACCGGGATCAGGTCCGGGAGGGTCAGGACGTGGCGACACGAAACGCAGCGGGAACGGGGGGTGACGATCGACTGGCCCCGGGGGATGCGCCAGATGCAGACGTTGAGGAAGGACCCGACCATCCCGGCGACCAGGAAGACCAAGGCCCCGAAGGCGACGGTGGGCATCTCGAGGAAGGCCTCGCGATACAGCCCGACGGCACCGGAGAGCAGGTCCATCGGGCCGGAGTCTAGCACCGTTCCGGCTCCACCCCGTACTCGGCCGCCAGGATCGAGAGGCCCCGGGCGAAATCGTCCTCGCCGGAGTCCTGGTCCAGGAGCCGCATGCCGGCCTCGGCCGGCCCGAGCCTCCCCCGGATGCCGGGCCGCGGCGGCCGGGGATCCATGTGGGCCGCCTCGAACTTGCGGACCCAGTGGGCAGGGAGCGGCAACAGGGTACGCGCCAGGGCCAGGCGGGAAGGCGTCCGGGCCAGGAGCAGGTAGGCCCAGAGGAGACCGGGGTCCTTGACCCGCACCCCGCTCCCTTCCAGGGCGGCGAGGATCCTCCCGGTCCGGGCGACCCGCACCGCGTCCCCCGGGTCCAGGGCCAGGCCGGGATCGAGCGACTCGAACAACCGGTACCGCTCGATCCAGCGCACCGCCTCCTCGGTCTCGGCGCCGAGGTCGAGGGTGGAGCGCAGCTCGGTCAGCAGCCGGTCCGGATCCAGGGTGCGGAGGCAGGCGCCTGCGATCGCCGTCTCGAGTCGGACCAGGGTGCCGGCCTCCATCCGGAACCCCGTCCGCACCTGGTACCGGATGCCCCGGAGGATCCGGGTGGGATCGTCCAGGAACGAGACGGGATGGAGGATCCGGAGGCAGCCGGCGAGCAGGTCCGGGTAGCCGCCATGGGGATCGACGGGGCGGCCCCAGCTGCCGGGCCCGAGATCGAGAGCGATGGCATTGACCGTGAAGTCCCTGCGCTCCAGGTCGAGCCGATCGTCCAGGGGCTCCACCAGGGGACGGGCCCCTGGCCGGGGGTAGCGCTCGCTGCGACTGCGCGCCAGGTCCACGCGCAGCTCGGGGTGCCGGTAGGTGGCGGTCCCGAAACGGGGGTACCGCACCGCTTCGCCGCCCTCCCGGGCACAGAGCTCGTCCAGGACCCGGTCGAGGTCTCCCACCACCACCAGGTCGAGGTCGAGGTGCTCGACGCCCCGGAGCATGTCCCGGACCGCCCCCCCGACCAGGAAGAGGCCGGCGCCGGAGGCCTGGGCCGCTGCCCCGGCGGCCCGGAGGACCCTGGCCGAGCTCGGCTCCAGCCACCGGGCGAGCAGACCGGGCCCGTCGATAGGCGAGGCCTCTCCGGTCACCCCGGATCCCCGGCCTTCCCCGGATCCTCCGGCTCCCTGCCGAGGACCACTGCGGTCAAGTCGTCGGCCGGCTCCCGGTCACCTTGCCAGGAGGTCACCCGCTCCCAGAGGCGGGCGGCAAGGTCTTCGGGGGTCCCATGCGCCTCCTCCAAGGTCTCCCGGATCCGGGCCCGGCCGAAGCGCTCCCCGGAACTCCCCAGGGCGTCCGCGAAGCCGTCGGTGAGCAGGACCAGGTTCTCCCCCGGCCCCAGCACCAACCGCTCCTCCCGGTACTCGTGGCGCTCCAGGATGCCCAGGGGCGGATCCTCGCCGGTGAGTTCCTCCAGGACCCCCCGGGGATCGAGCCTCAGGATCGGTTCGTGGCCGGCGGAAGCCCAGCTCACCTCGGCCGACCGGGTATCGACCAGCAACACCAGCATGGTGACGAAGCTGTAGGCGTCGGTGCTCTCGTGAACCACCCGGTTCAGCCGGGTGAGCACATGTCCCGGATCGGGATTCACGTCCCAGGCCGTGAGCAGGGCACCCCGGGTGTGGGCCATCAACAGCCCGGCGGGCAGTCCCTTCCCCGACACGTCCGCGATCGCCACGGCGTAGCGATGACGCCCCAGCTGGGTGGCCGCGAAGAAGTCCCCTCCGACCGCCGAGGACATCCGGAAACGATGGGCGATCCGGAGTCCGGGAGGCGGAGCCGGACAGGGCGCCAGGATCTCCGCCTGGATCCGGCGGGCCAGTTCGAGCTGGGCCTCGACCCGGGTCGCCTCGCGCTCCAGCTCCAGGGTCCGGTCCCGGAGTCCCTCCATGCCCCGTACCGACTGGAGGCCGACCCCCAGCGCCGGAGCCAGGAGCCCGAGCAGACCCAGGTGGTGGGTGGTGAAGAACCCGGTGCTCCCCGAGAAGAAGCCGAGCCGGCCGCGATCGGTACCGTCGGCACCCAGGACCGGGAGCACCATGGCGCTCTGGACCGAGCGGCCGGGGCCGGCAGCCGGACCGGGGCCCTCGTGGTGGTAGATCTCCACCAGCTGCTCTCCGGGACCTGCCGCCAGGGCCGACCGCATCTCGCGGCGGGCCCCCTGGACCAGACCAGGCGTACATCCGGGCGAGATCAGGTAGCGCACCTCGGTCGGACTTCCCGGCGTCGTCAGCGCGAAGGCCGCGATCTCGAACGGAAGCACCCGGCGGAACCCGGCCAGGGCCCTGGCCACGTACCCAGACTCCCCCCGGGTCCCGGGCGAGAGCACGGCGTCGAGCAGTTCGAGCCCGGACCGGTAGTCGCGGGCCAACCGCGAGGCCCTCTGGCGGGCCAGCTCGAGCTGGAAGACTTCGAGGAGCGGGAAGAGACCGGGGTCCTCGAGGAGCGCGGATCCGGCCTCCAGGACGAGCCCTCCGAGGACGCTCGGCGGATCCCGTGACCCGGGGTCGGTGAGGTCCCAGACGAACACGACCGAGAGCGCCACCTCGTTCCCGCACGTCCCGGCTTCGAAGGCCAGCTGGCGAGGCAGGCCCGGGGCCCCTCGCTGGTCCTCGAGCGCCGCCACCTCCTCGGCCAGACGGGATTCCAGCTCTCCGGATCCAAGGCCGCCCACCAGGTGCAGCCGCACCGCCGAGAGGGGACCGCTGCGGGCGAACAGGCCGAGGAATCCCCTTTCCAGGGCGAGCCGGCGCGCCATGGAGGCGAGCCGCTCCTCGTCCGTCCGGGAGGCCACAGCCTCCGAGAGCAGCTCGGCCAGGCGGGCGTCCCGTCGGGGGGCGTTCGACGCCCTTCCCTTCACTGGGCCCAGCCCTTGCCTCCGCCCTCGGATCGACCGAGGTCGGGTTCCCAGGCGACCGCCTGCGCCACCCCCAGGAGCAGGAACCCTCCGATCAGGGCGCTGCCACCATAGCTCACGAAGGGAAGCGGTAGGCCGGTGATCGGGGCCAGGCCCATCGCCATCGCCAGGTTCACCAGGGTCTGGAAGGAGAGCAGGGTGACGATCCCGGTCACCACCAGACCGCCGAAACGGGACCGGGCCGTCGCCGCGATCCAGAACAAGCGGACGAACAGCGTCGCCATCGCCAGGAGGAGGACGCAGACGCCCACGAAACCGAGTTCCTCGCCCAGCACCGAGAAGATGAAGTCGGTGTGCTTGTGCGGCAGGAAGCCGAGGTTGGTCTGCTGGCCCTTGCGGAGTCCCTGGCCCCAGGTCCCCCCGGTCCCGACCGCGATCATCGACTGGATCACGTTGTAGCCCGAGCCCCGAGGGTCGAGCTCGGGGGCCACGAAACCGGTCAACCGGAGCCTCTGGTAGGGATTGAGCCCGGTCCAGACCCGGGGTGCGACCAGGCCCGCGGTCATGATCGCCAGGTACACGACCAGCACACGACCTACCGGGATCTCGAGACCCAGCGACACCCCCAGGGCGGCCACCAGTACGAAACCGAGGGTCACGACCAGGGCCGGGACGAGCAGCGATTCGTGGTTGACCGGGAGGTCCAGCCAGGACAAGGCCGCCGGCAGCCCCAGGGGAACCACCCCGAGGACACCCAGGGAGACGAGCGCCCAGTAGGGGAGCCCCATCACCACCAGCAGCCCACCGGCCACCGCCAGCAGGGTAGCGGCCGAGCCCAGGTCAGGCTGCTTGGCGATCGCCAGGAACGAGATCCCTGCCACCCCTGCCATGGGCAGGAGCATGAGAGGAGACCCCTCCCGGTCCCGGGTGTAGACCTCGGCCAGTCGGGCCAGGAGCACGACGGTGGTGATCTTCAGGAACTCCGAAGGCTGGAACCGGGCGAACCCGAGCCGCAGCCAGCGGCGGGCCCCGTAGGCCTCCTCGCCGAAGCCATAGGTCAGGAGCACCAGGACCAGGCAGAAGAGCCAGAGTGCGAAGGCGTAGTGGCGCAGGGTGGGGACGGGGATCGCGGCGGTGATGGCGAAGCCGAGCAACCCGATCCCGATCCAGATCGCCTGACGCACCACCATGGCCCGCCCATGGAGGGCAAAGGTGGCGGAATCGATCAGGAGCAGACCCAGGGCCAGGAGCAAGACGATCGCCCCTGCCAGGACCGGATCCAGCGAGAGGATCCCGTCCAGGAGGGGCGATCGCGACCGCGAGTGGAACACGTTCCGCCTCTGCGGGTTCCCCCGAGGGCCGAGGCCCCCGGGGGAACGGATTCAACGGAGACCGCTCAGTTGTCGCTCCCCGACGAGGTGAAGGTGTCACCCGTCACCTTGAAGATGGTGGTCGACCCGGTCGAGCTCTGGAAACCGGTGAATTGGCCGGTGCTCTGGGTCACAGCGCCCTGGACGTTCTCGGCCGTGCCGCCGCCAGTGCCGCCGCCGCCAGTGCCGCCGTCGCCGTCGCCGCCGCCGCCGCCGCCGCCGCCGTCACCGCCGTCACCGCCGTCACCGCCGTCACCGCCGTCGCCGGTGCTCCCGCTATTG
>CAYOHP010000152.1:0-7595 GCA_964403795.1 uncultured bacterium
AGCTCCGCATGCGGTCGACCACGACCTGGAGGAAGCCGGCGCCCTCGACCGGGATCCGGTCCTCGTTGCCGTAGAGCATGCCGTAGCGGATCAGGCCCAGGCCGGTGGCGAAGATCGGGGAGTCGACCTTCTCGGCCAGGCCCTTGACCCGGTGCGGCTTGCCCAGGCGCACGTTCAACCCGAGCACGTCCTGGGCGGTCTCGAGCGTGCCCTTGAGCATACTGGCGCCGCCCGTGACCACCACGCCGCCGGGCAGGAAGTCGTAGCAGCCGGAGCGCACGATCTCGTTCTTCACGAAACCGAACATCTCCTCCATGCGGGGCTCGATGATCTCGACCAGGCTGCTCACCGGGACGGTGCGGGACTCCTCGCCGCCGGCGTTCACCACTTCCATGGTGCGGGTGACGTCGACCATCTCGGGCCGGCTCGACCCGTACTTGACCTTCAACTCCTCGGCCCGGGCCGTGGTGGTGCGCAGGCCCACCGCCACGTCGTTGGTGACGTGGTTGCCGCCCACCGGGATGACCGCCGAGTGCAGGATCGAACCCTGGTTGAAGATCGCCACGTCGGTGGTCCCGCCGCCGATGTCGACCAGGCAGACCCCGAGTTCCTTCTCGTCGTCGGTGAGCACCGCCTCGGCCGAGGCCACCGGCTCGAGCACGATCGACGCCACGTCGAACTGGGCCCGCTCGCAGGCCCGCATCAGGTTCTGCACCGAGGTGACCGCCCCGGTCACGATGTGGCAGTCGACCTCGAGTCGCATGCCGGACATGCCGATCGGGTCCTTGATCCCGTGCTCCTCGTCCACCGTGTAGTGGCGGGGCAGGATGTGGATGATCTCCCGGTTGGGCGGGATCACGATGGTGCGGGCCGCCTCGATGGCCCGGCCCACGTCGCTCTCGGCGATGGAACGATCCTCGCCGCCGATGGCCACCACGCCCTTCGAATTGAACGACTGGATGTGGGCCCCGGCCACCCCCACATGGACGAAGTCGACCACCACGTCGGCCATCTTCTCGGCCTCGCGCATGGCCTGGCAGATCGAGCGGGTGGTCTGGTCGATGTTGACGACCACGCCCTTCTTGAGGCCGCGGCTGGGGGCGTGCCCGACCCCGATCACGAAGATGTCGCGGTCGTCGACCACCTCGGCGACGATGGCCGTCACCTTGGTGGTCCCGACGTCCAACCCGACGATGATCTCCGAAGCCATGCGCGCCACGAGTTCCTAAGCCTAGGGTCCGGCCCCCGGGCCCCCGGCCCGGTAGACCTCCGCGGCTCGACTCATGAAGGCTTCGAGCTCGCCGTTCCCGGTACCATTCTGGGGGTTTCTCCCCGGGTCTGCAACGGATTCCGCACCGCTCCCGCCCCCCCCGGCCGCCCCCGCAGGCGGAGCCGCATCCAGGGCCCGGTACCGGACCACCACGTCCTGGAACCGCAGGTCGATGTACTCGAACCCGAGCCCCCGGGTCCGGGCGTCCGCCATCACCGGCCCCAGGAAGGACCGGTGCCGCTCGAACCGGTCGGGGTCGTCGACCACCATGCGGATCCCCCGCCAGACCACGTCCAGCCGCCCGCCGCCCCCGAACCGGACGCTCGAGAAGTTGGCGGTGGGGGGCTTGGCCAGGACCGGGAACCAGGTCTTCATGCGGGCCAGGTGGCGGGGGACCAGGCGCGCCGGAGGGCCTTCCTCCACCTCGGCGTCGAGCAGCAGGGGCGACCTCGAGTCCGGGGAGGACTCGACCATGAGCTCGCCCCCGTCCGAGACCTCCCAGACCTTGCCGTCCCGCACCAGCCGGGCGACCTCGGCCCGTTCCCGCACCACCAGCAGGATCTCGGTCGGGCTCGGCTGCTCGACCCGGCAGCTGGCCACCTTGGGGTGCTTCTCGACCCGGCGGCGCACCTCCTGGTCGTCGACCGAGAACGAGAGCATCCCGAGTTCGAGCCCGGAGTGGCGCAGCACCAGCTCCTTGGACAGGGCCACCGTTCCCTCGACCTCTACCTTCAGGAGCTTGAAGTACGAAGCCTCGAAGAGCAGGAAGCGGAGCTGCTGGCCGGCGTAGAGCAGCAGCCCCGCCAGGAGCAGACCGGTGGGAAGGCTGCCACCGCGCACCCTGACCGGTTCGGGAGGCTGGACCGGCTGGTTCTCCCTGACACGGCGGCGCGGCTTCTGGATCCGGGTCATCCCGACCCTCCCGCGCCGCGTGCCGCGCCGCATCCGGCTGCCGGCCTCGCCGCCGTCGCCACGCCCGCCCCCGTGGTCCCGACCCGACCCGGCACCGACCCCGGCGGGAACTCGCCCAGGAGCTCGATCTCGAGCTCGAGCTCGACCCCCGAGTGCTCCCGCACCCGGTGCCAGACGGCCCGCACCAGCGAGAGGAGATCGGCGGCGGTGGCGGTCCCGTCGCTCATCAGGTAGTTCCCGTGCTTGTCGCTGACCGAGGCCCCGCCCCGGCGCCAGCCCTTGCACCCGGCCTGGTCGATCAGGCGCCCGGCCGAGTTCCCGGGCGGATTGCGGAAGGCGCACCCGGCCGAGCCCTTGCCCGCCGGCTGGGTCCGGTTCCGCTCGCTCGCCTGGCGCTGGGCCTCGGCCAGGATGGCGGCGGGGTCGCCCCGGACCCCGGCGAAGCGGGCCGAGAGCACCGCCATCCCCTGGCGGCCCTTCAAGGCGGTGTGGCGGTAGCTCGCCCCGAGCTCGGCCGGCGTCCACTCCCGGACCGTCCCGGTCTCGTCGAGCACCCGGGCCGAGACCAGCTTGTCATGGGTCTCCTGCCCGTAGGCCCCGGAGTTGTTGACGACCGCGCCCCCGACCACCCCGGGGATGTGGTGGAAGGCCTCGAAGCCCGCGATCCCCGCCGCCTGCAGGCGCCGGAACAGGATTGCCAGCGGGACCCCGGCCCCGGCCACGAACCCGTCGCCTTCGATCTCGATGCCACGGAACCCGTCCCCGAGCCGGATCGCCACCCCGCGCCAGCCCCGGTCGGAGACCAGCAGGTTCGAGCCGGCCCCCAGCACCTTGAAGGCGATCGTCTCGGACCGGCACCAGGCAGCGAGCCGCACCAGCTCGGACTCGTCGGCGACCGTGACCAGGGCGGCGGCGGGCCCGCCGATCCCGAAGAAGCTGGCCTTGGCGAGCGGGGCGTCGAGCTCGTGGCGGGCCACCAGGCCCGGGAGCGCCTCGGCCAGTTTCCGCCGCAGCAGCTCGTCGAGCACCAGGGGACCGAGCCGGGTGACGCTCCCAGCCCCCAGGGTCAGCAGCGCATCGCCCGCCCGCAACCGGTCGGCGAGCTGCACCGCGGCGGCACCCATCTCGACCGCGTCGAGCACCTCGACCCGCTCGTGCCCGGCCGCGATCAGGCCCGAGTCGACCCCCGGCACGGGCGCCTCCCGGGCCCCGTAGATCGGCAGCACCAGGGCCTGGTCGGCGCCCTCCAGGGCGGAACCGAAGTCGCCGGCATGGCGAGCGGTGCGGGAGTAGAGGTGCGGCTGGAAGACCGCCACCACCCGACGCTCCGGGAAGGCCCGGCGGGCCGCCGCCAGGGTGGCCGCCACTTCCTTGGGCATGTGGGCGTAGTCGTCGACCACGTCGATCCCGGCCTGCGAGCCGCGTCGGGAAAAGCGCCGGTCGACGCCCCGAAAGCGCGCCAGCGCCTCCCGCAGCGGCTCGACCTCGGCACCCAGCAGCAGGGCGGAAGCCAGGGCCGCGGCCGCATTCTCGGCGTCATGCAGCCCCGGACGCGGCAGATCGAAGCGACCCAGGTCGGTGCCCTTCCATTCGACCCGGAAGCGGACTCCGCCCGAGGCCGATCCCAGCTCGTGGAGGACCAGGGTGGCGGGGCGTTCGACTCCCAGCGTGACGAGCGGGGTGGCCGCCTTCCAGGTCGCCGCGACCTCGGCCAGCCAGGGATCGGAGAGCTGGACCACCGCCGCCTGCGAGGCCCCCTCGAGATAGCGCCGGAAGGCGTCCCGCAACGCCTCGTAGGACGGGTAGTTCTCGAGGTGGTCGGCATCGACGTTCAGGACCACCGCCACCGCCAGCGGAAGGGCCAGGAAGCTCCCGTCGGACTCGTCGGCCTCGGCCACGAAGACCCGGTCCGCCGCGGCGCCGGACCCCCAACCCGCCACCGGGCCGCCGACCCGGGCCGGCGAACCCCAGGCCGCTACCATCCCGCCGACCGCGGCCCAGGGATCGAAGCCGGCGGCCTCGCAGAGCGCCGAGGTCATGGTGGTGGTGGTGGTCTTGCCGTGGGCCCCGGCGATGCCGACGGCCCGGGTGCCGGCCACCAGGGCCCCGAGCACCGCGCCCCTCGGGTACTCGGGCCGTCCTGCCTCCCGGGCCGCGGTCCGCTCCGGGTGCGCCGGCGCCGCTGCCGAGGTGTAGACCACCAGGTCGGCGGCCGCGGCCCACTCGGGAGCCTCCCCGACCCGGACCTCGATCCCCAGCACCCGCAGCCGATCGAGGGTCTCGCCGTCGGCCCGGTCGGCGCCGGTGACCCGCTTGCCGCGGGCGGAGAGCAGCTCGCCCAGGGCCGAGACCCCGATCCCGCCCGCCCCCACCAGGTGGATCCGCGAAGCGGCCTCGAGAACTTCCCGGGGCATGGCCTTCACGGGTGGACCTCCCGGGGCCGGGCCGGAGCACCGCTCCCGACCTCGGTCCCCCGCCGGTCGGATCCGGCTCGCCGGTCCGCCCCGGTCCGGGCCTCGGGCCTCGCCTCGTGGTGTCCGCCGCAGCATCCGCCGACGCCCGCCGGGGAGCCGGCCTCGGCACCGGGCTCCCCCGAACCCTCGGGCCCGGCCACCAGCGACGCCAGCCGGGCCGCGATGGTCTCGGCCCCGGGAGGCCGGGCCAGACCCTGGAAACCGGCGCGGCGGGCCGCCAGCGCCTCGGGGTCCCGGCAGGCCGCCCGCACCCGCTCGACCAGCAGGGTCGAATCGAAGGCCGTCTCCCGCACGATCTCGGCGACCCCGGCGTCGGCCAGGGGCCGGGCGTTCCAGTACTGGTGGTCGCCCGGGGCGATGGCCAGCGGCACCATCACCGCCGGCACCCCGAAGAGCACCAGCTCGGCCACCGTGCCGGCCCCGGCCCGGCAGACCATGAGATCGGTCTCCTCGTAGAGCTTCGCCATGTCCTGCTCGTAGGCCCGCACCTCGATCGAGGCCGGGGCACCCGCGGCCCGATGGGCCTCGAGGCAGGACTCGTGGTCGCGCTTGCCGGTGACGTGGACGAAGCGCAGGCCGTCCATGGCGGCCAGTTCCCGGTAGGCGGCGCAGGCCGCCTGGTTCAGCACCCTGGCGCCCAGCGACCCTCCCACCATCGAGACCTGGACCCGGCACTCCGGGCGCTCGGCCCGGCGGATCGCGGCCCGCTCGGGATCGAAGCGGAAGCGGAGCGGAGCCCCGGTCCATTCGACCCGCGAGGGATCCGGGAAGCTGGCGGCGGTCCCCTCGAACCCGGCGAACACGCCCCGGGCCAGCCGGGCCAGCAGCCGGTTGGCACGCCCGGCCCGGGAGTTCGGCTCCACCAGCCAGACCGGGATCGAGAGCAGCCGGGCCGCCAGCACCACGGGAGGGCTCACGAACCCCCCGAGCGCCAGCACCGCGGCCGGCCTCCGGGCCGAGAGCGCCCGCCGGGCGACGGCCACCCCACGCACCAGGGTCCAGGGGAGCCGCACCAGGTTCCGGGCATAGAGCCGCAGCGCCGGCACCGTCACGACCTCGTGGCCCCGGTCCCGGTAGGTCGCGACCTCGACCCCGTCGGGGCTGGCGAAGCACAGGAATCGCCACGAGGGGTCGCGCTGCACCAGGGCCTCGGCCACGGCCATCAGGGGATAGGCGTCGCCGCCCGAGCCGCCACCGACGAGCGCCAGGACGCGCTCCCTGCCTTCCACCCCCGGCTTCATCCGCCGCCGCCCTTGCGGGCCACGGCCGGATCGCGCCGGCGGGGACCACCCTCGGGCCTCGGTTCGCGCCGGCGCACCACCGGCTCATGGCGCGAGATCGAGAGCAGGATCCCCACCGCGATCAGGCTGGCGAGCAGCGAGGTGCCGCCCGAGCTGATGAAGGGCAGCGGGATCCCGGTGGGCGGGATGCTCCCCACCACCACGCTCACGTTCACGATCGCCTGGACCGTGATGCTCATGGTGAGCCCGTAGGCGAGCAGGGCCCCGTAGGTGTCCTGCGCCCGCATGGCGATCCGGAGGCCCCGCCACAGGATGAAGGCGAACAGCCCCATCACCGTGGCCGCCCCCATGAACCCGAGTTCCTCGCCGATGATGGCGAAGATGTAGTCGGAGTGTTCCTGGGGCAGGTACTCGAACTTCTGTCGGCCCCGTCCGATGCCCAGGCCCCAGAGCCCGCCCGAGGCCAGCGCGTACAGGCTCTGGATGATGTTCCAGCCGCTCCCGTAGGGGTCGGCCCAGGGGTCGAGGAAGGCCAGGTAGCGGCGCATCCGGTACGGCTCCCGGGCGATCAGCAGGGCCGCCAGCGAGACCCCGGACATCCCCAGCCAGACCATGTGCTGCCAGTGGCGGTAGCGGACCGCGATCATCAGGAACCCGACGGTCCCGAGGATCAGCGTGTAGGACAGGTTCGGCTGCACCAGGATCATTACGCACAGCGACCCGAGCACCAGCAGGCCGGGCATCACGTACTGGCGGAAGTTGTCGCGCTCGGCCTCCCGCCGGGCCAGGTAGTCGGCCAGGAACAGGATCAGGGCGAGCCGGGCCACCTCGGAAGGCTGGAAGCTCATCCCCAGGACCCGGATCCAGCGGGTGCCGCCGCCCACGGTGCGGCCCAGCCCGGGGACGAAGACCAGCCCCAGGAGCACGAACGACAGGAAGAGCAGCGGCCCCGCGAACACCTTGAGGTGCCGGTAGTCGAAGCGGGACACCGCCATCATGGCCGCCGACCCGACCACCGCCCAGAAGGCCTGGCTGCGGAGCACCAGGAACATGTCCTGGCTGCGGGCCAGCGCCGATCCCGAGGACGCGGAGAAGACCATCACCAGCCCCAGCGACAAGAGCGAGACCACCGCAGCGAGCAGCTTGTGGTCGATCGTCCCGGTCGCCGTCAGGCTCGGCGGGGTGCTTCTTGCCCGAGGGCGCACACGGTCCGGCGGAAGCATTCTCCCCTCTCCTCGAAGGAACGGAAGGCATCGAACGACGAGCATCCCGGGGCCAGGAGCACGGTACCGCCCTCAGGGGCCAGGGCGTGGGCCCGGCGTACCGCTTCCTCGAACTTGGGGACCACCTCGAGGGGCAGGCCCCGGAGCTCCCCCTCGATCCGGCCGGCGGCGGCCCCGGTGGCCACGATGGCGGCGGCCCGGGCGAAGGCGCTGCGGTGGTCCCCGAACGAGAGCCCCTTGTCCTTGCCGCCCAGGATCAGGACCACGGGCCCCTGGATCCTCCCCACCGAGTAGGCGGCGGCGGCCGGGGTGGTGGCCTTCGAGTCGTCGATGAAGCGCCGGCCGTCGACGCTCCCGGCGTCCTGGAGGCGGTGCGGCAGCGGCTCGAATCGGAGGGCCGCGTCGCGCACCGCTTGGGGGAAGGCCTGGAGCAGCGCCCCGGCCAGCGCGAACTGGGGGGCCAGGGGGGCGAGCA
>CAYOHP010000152.1:7605-15424 GCA_964403795.1 uncultured bacterium
CCCGGGGCGCGCCGGGTTGGGGGCTGGGCGTGGCGCGCCGCCGCGGGGGGGGGTAGGGGGGGGGCGGGGGGGGGCCCCCCCCCCCCCCCGCGGCAAGTTCCCGAGGTCCACCGTCCCGGAGGCGAGCACCACCTGGCCGGGATGGTCCCGGTCCCATCCGAGACCGGTCGTGGCCCCGGCGTCGACCCTGCGCCCGACGAGACCGGCCGCTGCGATCGCCGCCTCCAGGCCCGGGAACCCGGGCAGGTAGGCGACCGGGGCCCCGGCCGGCATCCGGGAGAGGAAGGAGAGCTTGGCGGCCCGGTAGTGGGCCTCGTCGGGGTGCCAGTCGAGGTGGTTGACCGCGTAGGCCACGAAGATGGCCCCGTCGGCGGCGAACCGGGTGGCGTCGTGGAGCTGGAAGGAGCTCGCCTCCACCACCAGCACCTCGGCCTCGGGGTGGTCGAGCCGGGTGGCGGCCACCGGGGGGCCCAGGTTGCCGCAGGCGATGGCCCGGGTGCCGGCGGCCTCCAGCATCCCCGCCACCAGCGTGGTGGTGGTCGACTTCCCGTGGCTGCCGGTGACGATCATCACCCTGGGGGTGCGGGCCCCGGGGCCTCCGAGCACCTCGGCCAGGTCCGGGAGGCCCAGCGCCAGGTCGAGTTCGCCCAGCGCCGGGATCCCCCGTTCCTCGGCCCGGAGGCGGCCGGGCGCCCGGGGCGGGATCCCGGGTGAGACCACCAGCAGGTCGATCCCGGCGAGGTCGCCGGGCGCCTCAGGGGCCGGATAGCGGTCGAGCCCCAGGGTCGAGAGCCGGGCCGGGTCGGGTCGCCCGTCGTCGAAGAGGCGGACGGTGGCCCCCAGGCGTGTCAGGAGACGGGCGGCGGCCGCGCCCGAGGCGCCGAGACCGTAGACGCCCACCCGGGCACCCGACAGTTTCGCGGCGGATCGGTGGGCCAACTGCATCGACGGGGCGACCGCGCTCACCCGGAGGCTCCCAAGAGCGGCCCCGGGAGACCGGGAGCTTGCGCGACATCCCTCGGAGAGCCAGTGTTCATCGGGTTCCCGCCCTGGTTCAGGCCCTTCCCCGGGTTGACCGACATGCTGGGCAGGCTCGAGTGGGAGGGACCTGCACGGCAGGACTCACAGGGCCCGGAAGGGCCGATGGGATCCTATCACGGCCGAATTGGCGCACGCAAAGGCGCCAGGTTCGGGGGATTCCGTTCGGTCCGACCGGTCACCTGCGGTCACGAGCTGGTGCAGGAACTCGGAGCGTCCGGAGGGTAAGGGAAACCATGTGCAGTGCCGCCATGAAGCGGGAGCCGAAGGCTCCCGTCGAGAAGCGCCGGGAAGTCGACAGTCGTCTCGCTCCCCCCCCGGGGGGACCGAACGCCTTCATGATCGCCCGTCGCCTGAAGGACCTCGATCTCCGCCAGCAACGGATGGAGGAGCTCCTGGCCCATCTCTGCCTCCTGGTCCAAGGGCTCGAATCCCTTGTCCAGGACGGCCCGCCCGAGAGGCTGGAGACCCGCTTCCGGCATCCGGGCCCGACCGTCCACCGGCCCAGCCGGCTACCGGCCTGGAAGCGCTGGCTCTGGGGCTTCTTCTTCCCCGAGCGCCTGCGCGACCCGCATCCCGAGGCCTGGGCTCACGTCCCGGTCTGACCCGCCGTGAACCCCTCCCCGGCCTTGGCCCGGGTGGGGCCGGGGATCGTCCGCGGCGCGCTCGTCCTGGCCGGCATGGGACCCTCCCGCCGCTACTCTTGGGGCCATGGCCGAAGCGCCCCTCCCGCTTCCCCCTGATCTCCCGGCTCGCTACCAGCCGCTGGCGGCCTTGGGCGCGGGCGGGTTCGGCGCGGTATGGCGCTGCCTGGACCGGGAGCTGGATCGCGAGGTAGCCGTGAAGCTGCTTCGCTCCACCCTGGAGGCGGACGAAGCGCGAGCCCGCTTCGTGCGCGAGGCCAAGGCGACCGCCGCGGTGAGACATCCGGCCGTGGTCCAGGTGCTCGACCACGGCGTCGCCCGGGGCGGCGCGCCCTTCCTGGTCTACGAGCTGGTGGTCGGCCCCGACCTGGAGACGTGGCTCGCTCGCGAAGGCGCCGCCCCCTGGGAGCCGCTCGCCCGCTGGGGCGAGACGCTGGCGGGCGCCCTCCAGGCGATCCACGACGCCGGACTGGTCCACCGCGACGTGAAGCCGGCCAACGTGTTGCTCGACCCGACCTCCGGCCCGCGCCTCTGCGACCTGGGGATCGCCCTCCGCCCCGGTGGGGACACCGTCGTGACCGCCGCAGGCCTGATCCTCGGGACTCCCGCCTACATGGCCCCCGAGGTGCTCATGGGAAGGCAAGCAGCCGGTCCGGCCGCCGACCAGTACGGACTCGCAGCAACCCTGTACCGGGCCGCCTACGGCGCGCCGGTCCACGGCGGGGACCTGGCGGAGATCCTGGCGCGCCACGCCCGCGGCGCGGCCCCGGAGTTCCCGCGCCGGGATCCCGACCGGCAACGGGAGGCCCGCTTCCAGGCCCTGATCCGGCGCGGCCTGGCGGCGGACCCCGGGGACCGGTTCGCCAGCGCCGGGGAGCTGGGCGGCGCGCTGGCCGCCCTGGCGATCGGAGGCGAGCCGGCGGCGGAAGCTCGCGCTCACGCACCGGCGCGCACGGTGCTGCGGGCGGCACCCGCGCCCGGCGCGGGCAAGGCAGCCTCCGAGGTACCCCCCCGGCGGCACGGATCCTGGCTGGTCCCGGCTGCGCTGGTGGCGATGCTGGGGGCGGTCCTCCTCTCGCTCGGCGTCAGCGGGCGCCACGTCGACGCGACCACTCCCGGCGATCGATCGCCCGGCGACCCGAGATCCGAGCCGCCGAGCGCCGGCACCGCGGCGACGCCCGGGCAGGACCAGCTCCTCGCCGGCGCCATGGAGCGGTTGGGTGCCCTGCTGCCCTCCCTCGACCACGAGTACGGCACGGCTCCCGCCGACTTCGCCGACCACCTCCAGCAGGTGCTGGCACCCGGCGAGGCGGACCGGATCGCGGCGCGCTGGCACGAGGCCCTGCAGGCGGCCGGCGACCTCGTCGACGCCGGAGCGATCGCCCGGAGAATCCAGCCGGAGGCCGACGTCGCGCTGCTGCGGCTGGGCCGGCTCCTCCGCCACCACGTCTCCGACCTCGACTCGGTCAGCTCGCGGCTGGTGACGGCATGGACGGACCCCCGGCGGATCGGCTTGGCCGCGGACCTGACGCGCGACGCCCACGAGCTGAGGAAGCTCCTGGAGGACGACCTCCTCGCCCTGATGCCCCGGATCGCCGCGCACCCGCGACCTCCCGCCTCCGCCGCGGTCCTCGACCTGGTCATGCGCCACGCCCTAGACCGCCCGGACCTCATCGCCCGCCTCGCCACCTGGGAGGGGCGCATCAGCGAGCTCCCGGAGGCCAGGGACGCCGGCACGATCGACGCCATGGCCATGACCATCGAGCGGGCGGTAAGCCTCCGGCGCGAGGAGTGCCCGGCGGCGCTGGCGGCCGCGCGGCGCGTCGGGCCGATGCTGCTGGCACGCTTCGGCCCGGAAGTGCATGTCCCCGGCGACCTTGGGAGCTACCGGCTATGGCTCGACCTGGCCGAGAAGCTGGTCCAGACCTGCGGGGACCCCGCTTGGGACCTGGTTGCGATCTGCCACGCGACCTGGCTCGCGCGGACGGGGCTCGGCGATCGGGTCGCCCAGGCCGATCTCCTGCACCGGATGGCCCAGGTCGTCAGCCGGGGCGAACGGGAGTTCCCCGAGTGGATCCGGGCACGGATCGCAGCCCTGGGAGAGCCCTGACCCGATCCGGTCGAAGACCGCGTATCCCGAGGCCTGGGCTCACGTCCCGGTCTGACCCTCCGGCGCGGTCCGGAGGATCACCTCGAGGTAGGCGGCCCCCGACTTCTCGAAGAGCCGGTCGCGCATCCCCTTGACCTCCAGCATGCGCTCCCGGGTGCGGGGACGGATCCGGGCCAGCTCCCGGAGCAGCTTGTCGCTCCCCAGCAGGAAGGCCGAGACCCCTTGGGCCGAGGCCAGCTCGCGCCGCACGGTCCGGAGCGCCTGGAACAATTCCTCGGAAGCGGCGTCGGTCGGAGCGTCGATCGAGCCTGGATCCGCCGCCCCCACGGCTCCGACCTCCGCGACCGGCCCGGACGACGCCCTACGCGCCTTGGCGGTCCGCGTCGCCACCCGACCGGCCCCATGCCATGGCAGTCGCATCGAGAACCCGGGCTCCGACTGCCGCATGACCCGGGCCCCGAGCTCGGTGAGCCGGACCACCGGATATCGCCTGGTCTTCCCCCGGATCTCCCGCTCCACCGTCTCCTGGGAAAGGCACCCGGCCGCCACCAGGGACCGGGTGAGCTCCCCGGCCATGGCCTGGGTGAGCCCGGAGAGTGCCCCGAAGGTCGAGAGCCTCCCGAACCCGAAGGCCTCCACCGCGGCATCGGAGGACCCCGTCACCACCCGGGCCACCATCGAGATGGCATGGCCGCCGCCCATGCGGGCCACGCAGGCGAGCAGCTTGCGGACCTTCTCCTCGTCCTCGCCGGCGAGGACCGGGGCCTCGGGCCGACCGCCCTCCCGACACACGTCGCAGGTGCCGCATCGCTCCCAGGGAGGTGCCTCGCCGAAGTAGTCGAGGATGCCGCGTCGCCGGCAGGACCAAGCCTCGGCGAAACCCACCATGCGATCCAACCGGGCCAGGTCGGCGCGGCGGCGGGCCGCGATCGCGGCCTCCTGCTCCTCGCTGACCGGGGACGCCTCCGGATCCCCGTCCTCTTCGGCGGCCTTGTCCAGGAAGAACTCATGGATCCGCCGATCCCCGCGCCCGAAGAGGAGTACGGCATCGGCGTGGAGTCCGTCGCGACCGGCCCGGCCGATCTCCTGGTAGTAGGCCTCCAGGCTCCCGGGAAGTTCCCAGTGCACCACCGCACGCAGCCCGGGCAGGTCGATCCCCATGCCGAATGCGTTGGTCGCCACCAGCACCGGGTGCCGGCCCGCCAGGAACTCGTCCTGGATCCGGTTCCGATCCTCCGGGGCCAGGCCGGCGTGGTAGAAGGGCGCGGCCCTTCCGCCCCGACCGATGCGGCCCGCCACCTCCTCGACGGCCCGGCGGGTGGCGGCATAGACCAGGGCCGGCCTCCCCACTTCGGCAAGCACCCGGGAGAGGTGTTCGAAGCGCTCCCGCTTACCCCGGCAGGCGGTCACCCGGATCGCGAGGCCGGGACGATCGAAGCCGGTGACGAAGACGCCGGGCTCACGGAGCCCGAGGCGATCCCCGATCTCGCCGCGCACCTCTTCGGTGGCGGTGGCCGTGAGGGCGACGCAGGGCGGATCGCCGAGCTCCCGGCGGACCTCGCCGAGCCGCAGGTAGTCGGGTCGGAAGTCATGGCCCCAACGGGAGATGCAGTGGGCCTCGTCGATCGCCAGGAGGCCGATCGGCACACCCTCCAGCCAGCGCGAGAAGCCGCCGCCCCGGAATCGTTCCGGCGCCACGTAGAGGAACTTCACGGCCCCGGACCGGACCTCGGACAGGGCTTTGCGGCGGTCCTCCTGGTCCATCCCGGAGACCACCGCGGCGGCCGACACCCCGGCTCGCCGGAGCTGGTCCACCTGGTCCTTCATGAGCGCGATCAGGGGACTGACGACCAGCACCAGGCCCGGGCGAGCCAGCCCCGGGAGCTGGAAGCAGAGCGACTTCCCGGCTCCCGTGGGCATCACCACCAGGGCGTCCCGGCCGGAGGCCACGTGGCGCACCACGGCCTCCTGGCCCGGGCGGAATCCGGGGTGCCCGAAGACCTGCCCGAGGAGCCGGACCAGCTCCTCGTCGGCGGAAAGGGAAGAGACGGCAAGATGAGGTGAGGACATGGGAAACCGTGACCTTCCCGGGGGTTACCCGGAATCCTTGCCGTCGGTGCCTCGCGACGCCGCCCGCTCGGCCAGGACACGCGCCAGTTCTTCCTCCAGGGCGACCCGGCGCCGGCGCTCCTCCTCGGCCTTCGCCTCGGCGTCCTCGGCCTTCGCACGTGCCTCCTCGGCCTTCACACGTGCCTCCTCGGCCTCCCGGGTCGCCTCTTCGAGCTGCGGCACGAGCTTGCCGGTCGCCAGGTCCCGGACCCGGAGGAAGGCCCCCTCCGGGACCAGCGCCAGGCCCAAGGCAGGGATCCGGTACTCGGCCTCGGGGTCCATGACCACCCGCGTGAGTTCCCCGTCGACCAGGCGCATCGCCTGGAAGCGCGGCACCAGGTACTCCTCCAGGGGATCGAAGACGACGTACTCGGAGACCCCGAGCATCTCGTAGATCGCCCGCTTCTTCCCCAGGTCGTCGAGGCGGGACGACTTCGAGGTCAGCTCGATCACCAGATAGGGACCGGCCGGTTCCTCCCACAGCTTGAACACCCGTCGCTCCCGCCGGTCGGGCCCGAGGGCCACGAACACGTCGGGCGAGACGCAGGACGAAGGGACACCCTCCTCGTAGTAGAGCATCATGTCCGAACCCACGTAGTGGTCCGGGCGGTCCCGGTAGAGCCAGTCGAGGGCCTGCAGCAGTCCGAGCATGGCCCGGACATGGATCGGCGTCTCCCCCAAGGGCTCACCGTCCGACTCGGGGTAGTGGATCCGATCGATCCCGCTCATCGTGGGCTCGTCCTCCGGTCCGGGTTTCCTCGCCGCGTCCTGTTCCATCAGTGTGCCATCCTTCCAAGTCGGCCTCCTGGTCGCGGCCGGATCCTCGGATGCCCTCGGGGGCGCGCTCCACCCACACGCGCTGTCACGGGAGGAGGATCCCGAGTGGCGCTGTCCGGAATCGTCCGGCGCTGCGACCCCGGCGAGTCCGTGGAGCCCTCGGCGACCGAGCCGACCCGCATCCACGGGCCATACCCAGAGATGGCACGACCCCTGCCTGAGGCGGATCCGTCCCCTACCTCGAAAAGGACGATCCGCATGCTTTCCCGAACCCTCCTGGCCCTGGCCTGCTTCGCCGTCTCCACCGCACCGCTCTGCGCCGACTTCCTCGGGATCGGCGAGTTCCTGGGGAACCTCGCTCCCCAGGGCGACGTCCGGCGGAGCCCCTACCCCGGCGGCGACACCGGAGGGGCGGAGGCGACCTCGTCCACGACGTCCACCTCTGCCGGCACCCCGGGTCGCTTCCACTGTGTCGCCACCTCCGAGACGGTCGTCGAAGGCCTGAAGCTCCGCCTCTCCCGGATCGACTTGCGATACGACGCGACCGGTCAGCTCCTCTTCGTCGAGGTCCTCCCGGCCGCCTCCTCGACCTCCCGCATCGTCTCGGTCCGGATCAAGGCCCGGGGCCCGGTGGCGACCAACGGCGACTCTCCCTACCCGATCCACGGCATCGAGACCCGGGCCTCCGGGAAGGGCTTCGCCGGTTTCGCGCTGCTGGAAGCCGACGACACCCTCCAGGTCCGGGCCGAGGTCCTCACCGCAGGCGATCCGGATCCGACCGTCCTCAAGGCCGAGGTCGCGGCCCCGGACTGCGGGCATTGAATCCAGCGGCGCCCAGGGCGCGGACCGGGTCGCCGGCGATCCCTGGGGCGAAGCCGCGACGAACCGCGGGAGCCCTCCCGTCGTCGAACCTGCCGACACCCCCGGAAGGAGACCCAGAGCCATGCCCAAGGCCCTGCGACTCGACCACGATCGGATCCTCTCGCTGGCCCGCGCCCTGGGCGCCACCGCCTTCCAGACCAGCGCCGGCTGCGGGGACCCGGAGCCGCTCCTCCACGTCTCCCGTCGGCCACCCCTCCCGCACACGGGCGAAGCCGGAGCGCCCCTGGCTCCGCCAGGGGAAGCAGCGAGGCGTAGCCCG
>CAYOHP010000153.1:0-15410 GCA_964403795.1 uncultured bacterium
CACCAGGTTCCGGAGCTCCCGCACGTTGCCGGGCCAGGGATGGCGGGCCAGCAGGGCGGAGGCCTCGGGGCTGAAGTCCCGGACCGGTCTCCGGAAGCGCCGGGCCGCGTCGGCCAGGAAGCGCGCCGAGAGTTCGGGCACGTCCTCGGGGCGGGCCGCCAGGGGTACCAGGCGGATCCGGAAGACGGCCAGTCGGAAGAACAGGTCCTGGCGGAACCTCCCCTCCTTCACCGCCAGCTCGAGGTCGACGTTGGTGGCCGCCACCAGGCGGAAGTCCACCGGGACCGGGGCGTTACCCCCGACCCTGCGGATGGTGCGCTCCTCCAGGGCCCGGAGCAGCTTGGCCTGGACCGTCGGGGCCAGCTCCCCGATCTCGTCGAGGAAGAGGGTCCCGCCGTCGGCCAGTTCGAACTGGCCCAGGCGGCGGGCCTCGGCTCCCGAGAAGGCGCCGCGTTCGTGGCCGAAGAGTTCGCTCTCGACCAGGTCCGCCGGGATCGCCCCGCAGTTGACGGCCACGAAGGCCCGGGCCCCCCGGGCGCTCTCGCGATGGAGGGCGCGGGCGACGAGTTCCTTGCCGGTGCCGGAGTCCCCGGTCACCAGCACGGTCAGGTCGGAGCCTGCCGCCTGGGCGATCTCCTCGCGGGTGCGTCGGATGGCGGCCGAGGATCCGAGCAGCTCGGAACCGGTCCGGTCCCGCCGCTCCATGGCGGCCAGCCGAGCCCCCTCCAGGCGTCGCTGGCGTTCCCTGGCCAGCACCACCCCGGCGGCCCGGGCGAAGGCCATGAGCAGGTCCCGGTCGCGGTCCTCCAGGCGGTGCCGCTCCGCCACCGAGTCGAGGTAGAGGACGCCCACCCCGGGATGCAGGGGAAGGGGGGCCGCCACGATCGAGGCCAGTCGGCCGGCGATCGAGCGGTAGGCCTGGCGCATCTCCTCGGTCTCGAGGCTCGAGAGCAGGCGTGGGTGCCCCTCGGCGGCTACCCGCTCGATCCGCGGGCGGCGCGGCGCGCCGTCGCGTGCGCGGGGCGCGCCGGGCCGGTTCCGCCGGCACACCACCTCGAAGCCCCCCGGCTCCCGGGGGGCGAGGAGCATGGCGCGGTCGGCTTCGAAGCAGCCGAGAAGCCGGTCGAGGCAGGCCTCGAGCCGGGGCTCGGGATCGCCCTCGGGATCCGCCAGCAGGTCGGTGAGCGCCCCGAGGACCGACCCCTCGGATCCCGCCGCGGCCTCTCCCTGGCGCCGGACCTCGAGGGTGGTGGCGCCGACCTCGATCCGGTCCCCGGAGGCCAGCCGGTGCCTGGCGCCGGCGACCCCGTTGACCCGGGTGCCGGTCCGGGAGCCGAGGTCCTCGAGCACCGGGACCGCCTCCACCATGCCCACCGAGGCATGGCGGGCCGAGACCCGGGCGTCTTCCAGGACCAGGTCGCACCCTCGGTCGCGGCCGATCACCATGCGACCCTGCTCGGGGATCGGGATTCCGGGACCGGGGCGATCCCCGGTCCTGACCACGAGTTCCCAGCCCGAACCCGCCATCGAGTCGCCTTCCTGCAATCCGCCGCACCCGGCCGCCTGCATCCGTCGGCTGGAGCGAGTGTACTTCCCGGCTCTCCATGCCACGCTGGCGGGGAGGAGAGGCGGGACCGATGGCGCCCATCGATCGGGAAGGCATGGAAGAGGTCCTCCGCACGGCCAGGAGGATCGCGGTGCTGGGGATCAAACCCGAGACCCATGCCGGCCAGCCCGCCGCCGACATCCCCGCCTATCTCGCCGAGGTCGGCTACCAGGTGATCCCGGTTCCGGTGCGCTACCCGGAGGTCGACACCATCCTGGGCCTGCCGGTGGAGCGGGATCTGAGGGCGCTCCGCCCGCCCCCCGACATCGTGGACGTGTTCCGGCGTCCCGAGGACGTGCCGGGCCATCTGGAGGACCTGCTGGCGCTCCGGCCCGGCCTGGTCTGGTTCCAGAGCGGCTGCTTCGAGCCGGGCACGGCGCGTCGCCTGGAGGCCGCCGGGATCCCGACCTGCCACGACTGCATCTATGTGGTGCACCGGCGCATGGTCCGGAGATGAACCCGGTCCCCGGGGCCCTGGTACCGGCCTTCCCCCGCTCCCGTCGACCCGAGACCCAGGGTGCCGGGTGACCGGCGCACCCCTGCCCGTCCTGCCCGGGAGGCTCGGCGCCCGCTACCGGATCCTCGGGGTGGTGGCCGAGGGCGGCTTCGGCACCGTGTTCCGGGCCAGGGACCTGAAGCTCGACCGGGACGTCGCCCTGAAACTGCTCCGGGACCCCGAGGTCGCCCCCGGGGCGGTGGCCCGCTTCGAGCGGGAGGCCCGCCTGACCGCCGGGCTGGTCCATCCCCACATCGTCCCGGTGCTCGACTCCGGGGTCGAGGCGGGCGTGGTCTACATCGTCTACGCCTTGCTCCAGGGGATCGACGCGGAACGCATGGTGGCGAGCCGAGGGGCGCTGGAGCCGCTCCGGGTGGCCCGCTGGGGGACTGCCCTGGCCGAGGCCCTCGCCGCCGCCCACGGGGTGGGCGTGATCCACCGGGACGTGAAGCCCTCGAACGTGGTGGTGGTGGAAGGCGACCGGCCGGTGCTCTGCGATTTCGGGATCGCCCGGGACCTGGCGGGACGGACGCTCACCTCGCCGGACCTGATCCTGGGGACACCGGGCTACATGGCCCCCGAACTCTGGCGGGGCGAGCCGGTGTCGTTTTCCTCCGACCAGTACTCGCTGGCGGCCACCCTGCTCCATCTGGCCACCGGCCAGGCGCCGCCGCTGCCGGGGCGGGACGGTCCGGTTCCGCTGGCGGCACGGATCCCCGAGGAGCTCGTCCGGGCTGCCCCGGGGCTGGCCGGGTCCCTTCGGGTCGGTCTCGACCCCGACCCCGGTCGACGCTTCCCGGACCTGGCGGCCCTCGCCGCGTCCCTTGCCAAGACCACCACCGAGACCCTGGTGCTGGGTGCCCCGGCCTCCGGACCGACGGTCGGCACGCCGGCCCCGAAACACCGGGCACGGCGGCATCGCCCCGCCGGGTGGATCGCAGGGTTCTTCGCCCTGGCCGTCCTGGGCTTCCTGGCGACCCGTCCCGATGCTCCCCCGGCGAGCCCGGGAGCCCAGGGCGTCCCCCCGGACGCCGCCCCCGCACCGCCCCCGGCCGAGGGTCCCCGGGAGCGGATCGGTCCGGTCGGCCAGCAAGCCCTCCGGGACAAGGTCGACGCCATGGAACAGGCCGCCCTCGTGCTCCTCTCGTTGCATGGGCCCTGGCAGACGCTCCCGGGCTCGCGCTACCCGGCCGTCTCCTGGCGCCATCATGTCGACCCGCTCCACAAGGCCTTCCGCGATCCCCGCTTCCCGGTGATCTGGCAGACCTACCTGCTGGCCGCCGGGGATTTCCTCCGGCTGCTCCGGCGCTTCGACCACGAAGGACCGCCGAGCAGCCTGGAGCAGCCAGCCGTGGCCTCCGCCTTCGATCGGCACCTCCGGGGCATCCTCTTCCACGTCCTCCAGGATCTGGTCGGGCTCGGGATCCACGCCGACGTGGCGGTCAGCCAGGGGGACGTGACCAATTCCTACGCCGAGACCTGGCGCCAGGCCCGGGCCGGGTTCCATCCCGATGAGCATCCCGGCGCCCTGCTCCTGGAACTGCTGGCCGACTGGCCGGGCGGTCCGCCCCGCCGGGTGGTGGCGGCCGAGGCCCAGCTGGCGCCGCTGGTCGATGCCGTCGACCTGAAGACGCGCTACCAGAGGATCCTCCCGCGGTTCAGGGACCAGCCCCTCGACGCCCTCGGGGTGGCCCTGGCCAAGGCCATGTCCTCCGGGGCCCTGGTCATCGGCCTCTCCGGAGGGTTCCCGTTCGCGGCACGCCAGGAGCTGGTCGACTCCCTGCTCGGTCGTCTCCTGGCGCCTCGTCCCGGCGACGACCCCGAGGCCGTCGCCGAGGGCCTGATGCTGGTCCTGGCCGACTACTTCAGCCTGCTCCGGATCTGCCACGGTCTGCCGGAGGGATGCCCCTCCCTGGCGGTGCTCGATGCCTCGGTGGCGGCCCTCTGCCGGGATCCCTCCACCGAACGCATGCGATTCCTGCTGGAGAGCATCGACCTGGCGGAGCGGGACTTCGGCGCCAGCTACGCCTACGATCCCGAGGTGGACCGCCGCCGGGAGACCGTGGTCCGGACCCTCGAGTCCCGGGGGGCCTTCAGGTCTCCTTGATGAGCTTCACCATGGCCCGGAGTCCCCGGAGCAGCTCCTGGTCCGAAGTGAGCCGCTCGACCGCCCGCGTCATCTCCTCGCCCAGACGATCGGCCCGGTACTCGTAGCGTTCCCGGTCGGCGTTGCGGGCGGCCCGCTCGCTGGCGAGCTCGACCTCCAGGCGTTCGATCCGGGACCGGTATTCCTCCGAGAGGTTCTCGAGACATGCGGCGTGGGCCTCGCTCCGGTGGCGGAGGTCCTCGATCCGGCCGGAAAGCGCCAGGGCGTCCTCGCGGGGATAGCGGGCCCGGGTGCGCAGCTCCCGGATCCGGGCCAGGGCGTGCTGGTAGAAGGCGGCCATGGGGCGGAAGCCGGTCGAGACCAGGAAGAAGGCCGCGAAGTAGTAGCCGAGGAGGCCGCCCGAGAGCCAGCTGGCGCCCGAGGCGAGCAGCGCGGCGCCGATGTGGAGCGCCACGCAGAGCGAGAGCAGGCGGCGGGGCATGGCGGCGGCCGCCCGGACATCGTCGGGATCGACCGGGATGCCCCGACGTTCGCTCTCGACCTGCTCCTCCCGGAGGGCCCGGGCCTCGAAGTAGAGGTCCCACGGCAGCTTCAGCACCAGTGCCAGTCCAGCCAGCGAGAGCAGGGTCATGGTGGCGTCGAGGATCAGGGTGGGGCTGGCCCAACCCGAGGAGCCCGAGGCCAGGAGGGCGATCATCCCGGCCAGGATCAGGGCGGCGAAGACGAGGACGAACATGGCGACCTCCCGACGGTTCCGTGGACGGCGCCGAAAGATGACAAGTGAGTTGCCAAAAGTGACGATGCGGGTCTGCCCGGGAGGGAACCCTCGGGGGGGTGGACCGGTCCCACCTCCGGCACGACCCTGGAGGATGGAGAAACCCATGACTCTGACCACGACCCCCGCCCGGACCCGTCTCGACGCCCTGCTCGACCACCGGCTCGACCTGCTGCTGTCGGGCGCCCTGGCCCTGCAGCTCTCGCTCCTGGCCGTGGCACCGCTGTGCGTAGTGCCGCAGTTCCGTTCCATCTTCCAGGCCATGAACGTGGAAGTCCCGCTGGCGACCTCGCTGCTCGTGGGCTGGTCCTCGCTCCTCGAGGCTGCCTGGTTCGTGATCCTCCCGCTGCTGGCCCTGGGGATCGCCACCCTCTGCGTGCGGGTGCCGCTGGCCTGGGTGCGGAGGGCCGAGGCGGCCCCCAGACCCCAGGCCCGGAAGCTGGCGCAGCTCGGGCTCTCGCTCTACCTGGTCGGCGCCAACCTGGCCTGCCTGGTGGCCGGCTTCTCCGGTTGGATGGCCCTCTGCATGCCGATGCTCCGGCTGGTCAACAACGTCGGCTGATACCGTCCCCGCGCCCCCCGGGGCGACCGCCCGGGAAGCCGCTCCCGGAGTGGTACCATCGGGATCCGATCCCCGAGGAGGACCGCGGATGCCCGAGTCCCTGAAGCTCGCCTCCGGCGAGACCGTGCGCTGCGAACTCCGCTTCGAGAGCTCCGGTTTCCTGGCCCTGCTGATCCGGTTCCTGGGACCGCTCCTCAAGGCGGACCGGCCCGAGGCCTGCTGGATCACCGACCGGCGGGTGGTGAAGCGGGTTGCCGGCGGCAAGGACCACGAGCTGGCGATCGGGGACATCGGGACGGCCTTCTGGAACACCTCGTCGAACTCGTTCGCGCTGGTGGCGAAGAGCGGGGACAAGGGCCTGCTGGTGCCCCTGGTGTCGAACGCCAAGGAGGCGGCCGCGGCCCTGGCCGCCGCCGGGGTCCGGGTCGAGGAGGAGAGCGCCAGCCCGCGCCGGCGCTTCCTGGAGTGAACCCGGGTGCCGAGCTCGAAGCCCGCTATGCGTTGGGCGGGGAGCTCGGACGGGGCGGTTTCGGGGTGGTCTACCGGGGCGTCCGGCGTTCCGACGGCGTCGAGGTCGCCATCAAGTTCCATCGCTCCGGCGTCCTGGCCGGGGCCCGGGAGCGGGTCCGGAGGGAGGCCGCGCTCCTCGCCCGGCTCTCGATCCCCGGACTGGTGCCGATCCTGGACGTGGTCGACGACCCGGAAGGTCTGGCGCTGGTCTATCCGCTGGTCGCGGGCGTCCCGATCGGCGCTCGGGTGGCTGCCCGCCGCCCCGGCCCGGCCGAGGTCGCCGCCTGGGTGGCGAGCCTCGGGGAGAGCCTCGATGCCCTGCACCGGGAGGGCTGCGTCCACCGCGACGTGAAGCCCGAGAACATCCTGGTCGACGACTCGGGACGACCGGTGCTGATCGACTATGGGCTGCTCCGGGAGGTCGAAGGCGGGACCCTGACCGCCAGCGGGCTGGTGGTCGGGACTCCCTCGTTCATGGCTCCCGAGGCGCTGCGGGGGGAACGGGCGACTCCCGCCTGGGACCTCTGGGGGCTGGCGGCCACCGCCTACTTCGGCTTGACCGGGCGGGTGCCGTTCGAAGGCGAGGCCCCGTTGCCGATCCTGGCGGCGGCCGGGGCGACCCGGTTCCGCTCCCTGGTGGAGGTCGAGGACGCCTACCGGGAGCCGCTCCGGAGCTGGTTCGCCACCGCCTTCGCAGCGGAACCTGCGCGCCGCTTCCGTACCGGGGCGGCGATGGCGCGGGCCCTCGACCGGGCGCTCGCCGACCCAGCCAAGATCCCTGCCGCCGAGGCCGCCACCCGGGTGGTGGCGGCACCTCCGGTGCGGGGACCCGCCACCCCTCCGGTCCGGGGGAGACCCCGGACCAGCCGCACCGGGGTGTTCGCCTCGGTCGCGCTCCTCGGCGCGGTCGGCCTGTTGGCCGCGGCGTTGGCGCTCCTGGCTCCTCTCCCCCAGGAGCCGGGAGGGCAGTTCCGGGATCCGGATCCGCAGGCCGGGACGACCGGCGGGCCCGACCCGACCACCGGCTCGGGCACGGCGTTCGAGTCCGACGGTCCGGGCCGCACCCCGCCGCTCCCGGTGCCCGACCAGGGCGTCCTGGACGCGGCCCGGGACCAGCTCGCCAACGCCCAGGGCCTGTGGGTCGACCGAGCGGACCGGCTGCTCCCGCCCGGGACCGAGGCGTCGGTCCCGCCCGAGCACCGTCGGCCGCTCCTGTGCGGCGATCCCCTCCTCTGGCTCCGGGTCCTCGAGGCCATGCCCGCTCTCGATCGGCTCTCCGCCTGGGTGGCCCGGGGTGGGCGGGCGGGCGACCTCTCGCCCGGGGTGCTGGCGGGCCTCCTCGATCTCGACGCCCGCCTGGCCGCCGAGGGCCTCCCCCGGAGCCTCGGATTGCTCTCGCCCTGGCAGGAGCCCCGTGCCCCGGGTGGCGAAGGCGAGCCGGAGGATTCGGGCGAGGACCTGGGAGCAGGGGCCTCCGGGGGGCAGAGGTCCGATTCCCGGTCCCGCTGGTTCCGGCTGGCGCGCCTCAGGCTGGGGGAGGCCAAGGCCGGAATGGAGCGGAAGCGTCTGGCCCTCGAAGCTGGCGGTCCCGGGATCCCCGAGGAGATCGTCACCCTTTCGGCCTCCAGTGCCGAACTCCTCTCGGCCCGGAACCTCCGGCGCCTGGTGGCCTCCGGCTTCCGCTTTCCGTGGCTGCGCACCGCCCTGGCCCGCTGGCTGGCCCCCGAGATCGACGCCTTCTCGGTCTCGCTCCAGGCGCTGGCCCGGGCCCTGGCCCGCAGCCCCGAGGCCCGGGCCTGGGCCGCCGAAGAACTCTGGGACGGGGAGCTCGAGAGCGCCATGGTGCTGCTCCGCAGCCACCTGGCGGTCCTTCCCCTGGAGCGGATCCTCGGCACGCCCTTGCCCGAGGACCTCGCCGGGCTCGCGCTGCGCTTCACCCTGGTCCGCCATCGCCGCTGGGCACTCAGCATCCGGGAGGACGACCCGGTCTCCCAGGAGGAGGGCTTCGCCGAGGAGTTCGAGCTGGGGAACAGGATCCTGGCGAGCCGGCCCGACACCCCGGAGCTCCAGGCGGTCTGGAACCAGACCTGGGAGCGGCTGGCCGGGACCCACCTGGCGGTGGGAGACCTGGCTGGGATCGCGGAACTCGACCGCCTGCGCGCCCGGGTCCAGGGACCGGGTGCCCAGAAGGCCCAGGCCTGGATGGACATGCGATTGGCCCTGGCCCTGGCCGGGACCGGCGAGCCGATGGGGCTCACGCCGGAGCGGATCCGCAGGCTGGCGGCCTCGGCCCTCTCCGATCCCAAGCTGGCGAGCCACTTCCGGGAGGCGGAACTCCCGGTGACCGAGGACCGGAGACCCACCTTCGGACTGCGGACCCCCGGGGAGCTCGCGTCCCGGCTGCGGCACCTGGCGGACCGGGCCGAGGCGGCCGGCGCCTCCGGGGCCGATGCCACGGCCGGCGCTCCCGGGCGATGATCAGGTCAGGCCGACCCGCTCGGGGGTCCAGAAGGGCTTGACCCTGAGGTCCTTGCGGGCGAAGCGGCCGGTGGCCAGGAGATGGTCCCGCAGCGCCATGCAGACGCCCATCTCGCCGCCGAGATAGGCGACCGTGGGGGCTCCCTCGGGGAGGGTCAGGTGGTCGAGCGCCGCGACCAGGGGCGCGGCGGAGGTCGCGGGACCGCCCCGCCGCAGGACCCACGCCACCGAGACGCCCGGGATCTCGCAGGGAACCAGATCGGATTCGTCCTCGACCGAGAGCACCATGGAGGCGGTGGCCCCCTCGGGGAGCGCCCCTGCCATCGAGAGCATGGGCCCGAGGCAGGTCTCGTCCCCCACGAAGACGTGGTGCCGGGCGTGGCGGGCCACCACGAAGCTGCCCGCCGGGCCGTAGACCACCGTGGAATCGCCGGGCTTCGCCGCCTCGGCCCAGCGGCTCCCCGGGCCGCCCCCGTGGAGGTGCACCAGGAGCTCGCCCGAACCCCGCTCGGGGGAGTAGTTCCAGAGCGAGTAGGTGCGCAGCTCGGGCCCCTCGGGGGTGGCGGGTCCCACCTCGACCCGGAGCTGCTGGCCGGGGAGGAAGGGGAGACCGGCGAAGGCGGGGCCCCCGATCCGCACCCGCATGAGGCGGGCGCCGATCCGGGTCGCGTCCTGGATCGTGACCTCCCGGGGAGGGCTCTGGGGTCCCAGCGTGCGCATGGGGCGATGCTACCCCGGGAAGAGCAGGGCGTGAGCCGCGTCGAGTTCGCCGGGAGGCAGGTAGCGGAGGCGCAGGCACTCGGTCCCGGCCACCACCTGCGCGGCGATCGACAGGCCGCGGCGATTCTCGGCGATCACCAGGTCGCGCCAGGGACCGGGGGCGAGACCCTCGGCCGGGAAGCGCTCCAGGCAGGAGAGCAGGGCGAAGAGGGCTTCGGCCCGGGCCATGGGCAAGAGCCGCGGTCCCTGGCCCGGGCCCGTCGGGTCGAGCAGCACCACCCGGCCTAGCGGCGCCGACTCGGGGCCGGGTGCCATGGGGGGAAGGATCCAGCCGCGCTCCCCGAAGGCGTCCGTGGGCGCGAGCCCGGTGGCGCCGGCCGGGGCATGGACCACCCGGAGCCGGCGCGGCAAGGCGAGCAGGCGCACCGGTGGGTCCGGGGGTGAGGCCGGTCCCGTCGACGACCCGGACCCCGGGGCGCCGGGTCGCGCTCGGGCGACCTCCTCGACCAGCGCGTCCTCGTCCCCGAGCACCGCCAGGCCGCGCCCCAGGGACCGGACCGAGAGCGAGGTCTTGCCGGCCCCGGACTCGCCGAGGAGCAGGGTGCCCTGCCCGTCCCGGGCCACCGACGCGGCATGGAAGGCGGTGCGCCCCAGCCCCGCCGAGGCCCCCAGGAAGCGCGTCCCGGTGGCGATCCGACCCCAGGTGGCGAGCACCACCTCGTCGCTCCGGGCCGGGGCGTGGACGATCACCTCGGCGACCGGGATGTCGGGCCGCCAGCGGACCAGGAGCTCGGGGGTCACCCGAGCCGCCAACCAGCCGGGATGGGCGAAGGCCGAGGCCTCGCTCTCGCCGGGAGCGAGCCCCCGGACCGCCACCGAGAACCCCGGGAGCCGGGCGGGCCGGGGCCGGGAGAAGGGGTTGAGCTCGGCCTCGAGCCCGGCCAGGACCGCGGGGTCGGGGATCGCCACCCGGACCTCGACCGGGGAGCCGTGGATCCAGGCCCGAAGGGTCCTCACGTCCCGGCCCTCCCCGCATCCGGGTCCCCGACCAGACCCAGCCGGCGGGCCCAGAGGCCGAGCAGCCCGGGCGCACGGTAGCGCTCGGCCAGCTCGCCGGCCGGAGGCATCAGCACCGCCGCCAGCACCCGGAGCCGGGCCGAGGTCCCGGGCAGGAGCGGCAGGAAGCGGGCGAGCCGCCGGTCCCGGTAGTCGTGGCGGCCCTCGACCAGACGGGCCACCAGGGCCTCGCCTTCCGCCCATTCGCCGGGCGCAAGCCCCAGGCCCCACGGGATCCTCAGGCCGATCACCCGGGAGGCCACCGAGAGCGCCAGGCGCAGGAGCGGCCCCATCCCCAGCCGGGCGGCCAACTGCGAAGCCCTGCCCAGGTCCGGGCCTCCCCCCAGCACCAGCGCCAGGTCGGCGATCCAGCGGTCGCGCACGAACCAGTGCTTGGCGGCGTGGGCCCCCACCAGCACCACTTCTGCCTCTCGCGAGAGCGCCCCGTCCCGGGTCTCGGACCACCAGACCCCGGGGTCCTCCCGGACCAGCTCCCGCCACAGCGGGATCCGCGGGTTGAAGAGCCGGGTGGCCAGGTCGACTCCCATGCCGCGCTGCGTCACGAGCGGGACCGAGGCCGGCGACCGGAAGCCCAGGGGGTGGAGCCGGAACCCGTCGGACTCGAGGAGCCCACAGGCGGCTTCGAGCGATCCGTCGGGGACCAGGAGGTCGATGTCCTCGGCCGGGCGCAAGCCGGGGCTCGGGTAGCGGGGGAGCAGGGCCAGGCCCTTGATCGGCAGTGCCGGGATCCCGGCGGAGCCCAGCCGGTCGCGGATCTCGCGACCCAGCGAGAGGCGGGCCAGGCTCCCGGCCGAGACCGCCAGCCGGCATTCCCGGGCCCTGGCCGCGGCTCCCGGAGCCAGGGGGGCCCCGGCCGGGTCGGCCTCATGGTGGGCCAGGCACAGCGGCCAGAGGTCGGTGGTGGTGGGGAGCGGCTCCCCGGCGGACACGCGGCCCGGATCGCCGAGACCTGCCAGCCAGCGCAACGCGGCGCGGGCCCGGGCGGACCCGGGAGCGGGGTCCTTCACCGGGAAGCTCCGGGGCGTCGGCTCCCGACCTTCCCATGCGGTGTCACCGACCGCGGCGCGGATCGGGGAGCTTCAGCACGAAGCCCCCGCCGCGGAGACGGTCGAGGTGTCCGTGGGTGCGGTTGCGCAGCTTCTCGAAGGCCGCTTCCAGCCCCTCGGGCAGGAGCTCGCGGGCGAGCAGCAGGCGGTGGGAGGCGCCGTTGCGATCGATCAGGGCGACCTCGGTGCGGATCAGGTGGGGGGCCAGCTCGTCGACCCGGGTGTCGTCCTGGGCCGAGGCGTAGAGGGCCAGCTGGGCCGAGTCCAGCGAGCGGGGCGAGATGTCCTCGGCCAGGCGGCGGACCACCGCCAGCGACCAGGGGGCGAGGTCGGCGGCGAAACGCTGGCGGTCGCGCTCGGAGCTGCCCTCGGTGGAGATGGATCCGTCGGTCTCGCCGGTCACGAACAGCGTGTACTCCCGGGTCTGGAAGGTGGTCACGCCGACGAGCACCGCGAACCCGGTGGCGGAGAGCAGGGTGGCGACGAGCCAAGCCGCCTGCACCAGCTCGCGGGGCTCCTCCGGCCAGCCGGGAAGCTGGGGCGAACCCAACACCGCCAGCACCGCGGCCAGCGCACCCAGCATCAGGCCCAGCATCAGGAGCCCTCGATTGGCGGCGTGCTGGCCCCGGAAGGTCGCCAGGAAGAGCTTGCCCGGGAGCGGTTCGTTGGCCTCGATGCGCATGCGGGATCGACTGTAGCATCCCCTCCCGGAAGGGGTGCGGGCTCAGCGCCGCGAGGGAAGCAGCCGAATCCTCATGGTGGAGGTGTCCTCTTGACCAGGTGGAGGCGGGCCCGGTTCCGGGCGACGGCGGGATTCGCGGCCGCGGTGCTGGCTGCCGCGAACTCGGCGTCCGCCAAACCCAAGCCGACTCCGCTGGCACCGCTCGAACCGATGCCGGTGGCCGGCGCCTCGGCCCGGGCGGAGGCCCGCATGCTCCCGGTGGACCGGTCCCGCCTGGTGCCGGTCGGCGACTTCCGCCTCGAGGTCCGCGACGACGGCGTGGTCGAAGGGGTGACCGTGCGGGCGCTGGCCACCCTCCCGCACCGCTTCGGGCTGCGCACCGGCTGCCTGCTCTACCGGGTCGACGGCCACGAGGTGTTCCCGGCCGGGGTGGCCCGGGTCGTCGAGCTCCATCCCTTGGGGGAAGGCAGGGAGCGGGTGGTCATGACCGTGGCCGCGGACGTCGCCACGATCCGGTTCCCGGAACGGCCTACCGGTCGCTACGGGTCGCCCCGCATCGACTGGGAGCCGGGCACCGCGCCTCCCGGCCATCGTTACTTCGTGCACCCCGACAACCTGACCGGGATGCCCGAGGCCGATTACCGGCGCCTCACGGCGGGCAAGCTCTGGGTCGGGATGCCGAGCGCCCTGGTGCGCATGGCCCTGGGGAGACCCGATCGGGTGGAGCCGGTCGAGACCCGGTTCGGCACCCGGGAACGCTGGACCTATCCCGTGCACCACGCCCATTCCCGTTGGCTGTTCCTGGCGGGCGGCCAGCTCGCTTCCTGGCGGGACACCTGGTCGGAACCCGATCGGCCGAGCCCGCCGGGCTCGATCCTCAGCGCCGATCGCTGGTTCTGAGCTCCCGGCTACCGGGAGCGCGCCAGCGACGGAAGGTAGCGGACCAGGTCGTCGCCTTCCCCACGCTGGTCCAGCCCGTCGGGGCCTAGGCTGTAGACGATGGCTTTGCCGGGGTCGACCTGGAGCGGACGGCCCCAGGCGTCGATCCGGTCGCCGAGGAAGATCGCCTCCACCGGTCCGCCCGGGTCGTGACGGGTCTTCCGGCGGGCCTCGTCGACCGCCGCCACCACCTCGTCGAGGACCTTCCGGGTCGCCTCCAAGGCCTGGGTCCGGTCCCGGCTCCGGGCGGTCCAGGTCGCCACCAGGGCGAACAGGATCGCGATCAGGACCGCCATCCGGCGCTCGGCCGGCGACCAGTGCAGCCGATCGGGCTCCGGGGCGGCGGGCGCAGGCTCCGGGGAGGTCGAGGTGCCGGGGTCGGGTGCCACGGCCCGAGCGTAGCAGCGGGGGGAGGTTCCCCCGGAACGACCTGCTACGCTCGGCGGCCGGGGAGAGCCGCGGAGCCTCGGAAGGACGGGTAGCCCATGTTGAAGCTGGAGCCGGCGGACGTCTTCTACCTGGCCTGCTCGGAGGCCTTCCGGGACGGCGAGCTCGAGGCCGACGAGATCGCGGTGCTGCTCCAGTTGCGGCGCACCTTCGGGATCGAGCGGGAGGCGGCCCAGCAGCTGATCGACAAGGCCCGCCGGGATGCCGATCGGGCCCGGTCCGAGGTCGAGGTCCCGGTCGCCTCGATGCAGCCCCACGACCTCTACGCCCAGGCCTGCCGCATGGCCTGGATCGACGGCCACCTGGAACCCGACGAGGAGTCCCTGCTGGCCAGCCTCGCCGACCTCCTGGGAATCGATCCCGAGGAGGCCGCCGGGATCGCCCGGGAAGCCCGCGAGGCGCTCTCGGACGAGTAGCCGGACCGGTGGACTCCCCCGTGGGCGGCGGCACCTCCGGGCTTCCCCGTGGCGACGACGTCCCGGAAGGCTTCCCGGCCGACCTGGCGGGGCGCTACCAGGCTCCGGCCCTGGTGGGTCAGGGCGGGATGGGGCTCGTGTTCTCGGCCCACCACGCCGCCCTGGACCGGCCGGTGGCGGTCAAGGTGCTCCGTTCCATGGACCCCGACTCCCGGGCGCGGGAGCGCTTCGAGCGCGAGGCCCGGATCCTGGCCGAGCATCCCCATGCGGCCCTGGTCCCGCTGCTCGAGGCCGATCTCCGCCATGACCCTCCCTACCTCGTCCTCCCGTGGTTCGAGGGCGGCGACCTCCGGGCCCGGATCGCGGCCCACGGTGCCGTCCCTCCCGGGACCACGGCCCGGATCGGTGCCCGGCTGGCCCGGGCCCTGGCCCATCTCCATTCCCATGGGGTGCTCCACCGGGACGTGAAGCCGGGCAACGTGCTGCTCGACGGGCTGGGCGACGCCTTCCTGGCCGACGTGGGGCTCGGCCTGGTGCCGGGTGCGGCCCGCCTCACCCGCACCGAGATGGTGGTCGGGACGCTGCGCTACCTGGCCCGGGAGCTCGGCGAGGGGCGCCCCCACAGCCCCGCCAGCGACCTCTTCGCCCTGGGCGCGGTGCTGGTCGAGACGGCCCTCGGGGAACTCGGCGGTCCGCCCTTCGCGGACGTGACCGCCACCCAGGCGAGGCTGCGACGGATCGCCGACCCCGCGCTGCGCGACCTGCTCCTCGCACTCCTGGCCTCGGTCCCGGAGCGGCGCCCGGACTCGGCCGCCACGGTCGCCGGCGAGCTCGACCGGATCGAGCGGAGCGACTACACCAGCAGGCTTTCCGGGGGGGGAAGGCGGCCCGCCGCGTCCCCGGACGTGTTCGACTTGCCCACCCAGGCTCCCCTGCGTCTGGCCAGCGTGGCGGTCGGAAACGGGGAGGCGACTTCCGGGGCGGCCGCACCGGTCGTCGGTCGGAGCCCGGTGCCGGTGGTCGCGGCCCTGGCGGTACTGGCCCTGGTGGCGGGCCTGGGCTCCGGTCTCGGGTCGGGCGGGAACCCGTCGGGTTCCGGGTCCTCGGCCGCGGTCCCGGTGCTGCCCCCGGCCCGCACCCTCGAGCCGGGTGGGCCATGGCTTCGCCCTCCCCTGGGGGCGTCCGGCTCGCCCGCGCCCTGGCTCCGGGAGCGGGCCATGGCCCGGGGGCGCGGCGGCAACCCCGTCCGTGCGGGGAGCCTGGGCGACCGGGAGGGAAGTCCGCCAACCCTTTTTGGCCCCGGCGAGGGGCGTTCTTGTCCGGTGCTTTCATATAGGATGCTGATAATCATAGACTTGCTGTGGTGGTCATTCGTGGGTATCTCCTTCGAATGAGACGCCTGGGCGGGTTCGGGGCTGGATGCGGATTCCCGGATTGGCCAGCAGATTCCACCTGGCCGCCATGCCTGGCGACGGTCCGCGAGCAGCCAGGGCAGCGGCTGAGGCAGGATCCGGCGAACCCCGCCCGGGACGGTCGCTCCCGGGACCGT
>CAYOHP010000154.1:0-15331 GCA_964403795.1 uncultured bacterium
TCGCTCGCGGTCGGGCTCCGCCTCCGCTGCTCCCCCGGGGTGAACCCGGGGCGCTCCGGCTCCGCCCGAGGCCCTGCCCGGGGCCCTACCGGACCAGCAGGAAGCGCCGGGGCATGAGCCCCTCGTCGGCCTCCAGGCGGTACTCCTTGTGGCGACCGGGCGGGAGCCAGTCGCCCGGGACCTTCACCACCACCCACTCGCTGTGCTCGACCGGGATCCGCACCGTGGCCCCGCCCCGGAACCCGAGCCGGAGCGGTGGCCCGGAGCGATCGGAGCCGGTCTCCAGCGCCAGGGTCACCGGCCCGCTGCCTTCGAGGCCGGGCGGGAGCTGGCCCTCGGGCAGTTCGAGCGGCACCCCGCTCCCCGAGGGCGCCGCCGTCAGGGTCTCCTGGCCGAGCCTCAGCCGGCAGGCCCGGCGCACCTCGGGACTCCCGGCCTCCAGCCGGTCCAGGGCGTGGTAGAGCCCCATCTCGAGCCGACCCGTGGTGGCCTTGCCCAGCCACCCCTGGGCGAAGGCCTCGGCGAGCGGCTCGAACCGGGCCAGCGCCTCGGCATCGTCCCCGGGCTGCGCCAGGCGGGTCATCAGCCCTTCCAGGGCATCGGCCATGGAAGCCAGCACCAGACCCGGCGGGATCGGCGCCGGCACGGCCCGGCCTTCCCGGTCGACCAGCTCGAACGCCGCCTCCTGCCAAGGCTGGCCCTGGGGCGGGGCCGGCAGCACCAGGACCGGGTTCTGCTCGGAGCGTCCCCGCGGGATCTCCTGGATGCCCCCCGGGTTCCGGACGCTGCCCCGGGCGAAGGCCTGGGCCGGCGTCCTCCACCCGAGTTGCAGCCGTCCGCCCTCCAGGTACCGGAGCCGTGGCGTTCCCGGGACGAAGTCCTCGGGGAAGGCCGCCGGCGCGCCCTCGGGAGCCGGATCGGTTCCCGGGCCTCCCGGATCCGTCCCCGACCCGGGTCGGGCCCAGCGCAGCATCCCCAGTGCGACTACGCAGAGGGCCACCCCGGCGGCCATCCCCTGGCGGGCCCGGGAGCCTGCGGCGGCGCCGGGAGCCGAAGCCGCCGGGGGGCGGCCCAGACTTCCCGGGCCGCTGGCTGCCAGGGGGCGTCCGGCTTGGGCCCTGGCGCCCGCCCTCGCAGCCGGACCCGGTGCCTGGGCCGGTGCCACCGGCGCCACTTCTTCGGCGGTGCGGGTGGCCTTGGCCTCGCCGCTGCGCTCGTGGGTCGGTCCGCTGGCGGCCACATGGGTCACCGCGTCCTCGTCCGATCCCGGCTCCGGGGCGTACCCCCCGGGGACATGGCGGGCCACCGCGGCGGCGTCGGCGCGGGCCAGGGTCGCCTCGTCCCCGAGCAGGGCCAAGGCCTCGGCCGCGCTCCGGGGGCGCTGTTCGGGCGAGGGGTGGCAGAGCCGGTCGAGCAGCTTCTGCAGGCCCGGGTTCTGGTAGCCGCCCGAACCGTGGATCCGGGGCAGCTCCAGGTCCGCATCCAGGAAGGCGGTGAGCGCCCACCCGTAGTGGGCGGCGGGGTGCTGGCCCACCGCGAACTCCCAGAGCGCGACCCCCAGGCCGAAGAGGTCGCCCTGGGGTGTCCAGCGCTTCCCCAGGAGGACCTCCGGGGGCATGTACCGGGGAGTCCCCAGCACCGCGCCGGTGTCGGTCAGGGTGCTGGCCTCCTCGCTGCCCACCAGGCCGAGGTCGGCCAGGGCCGCCGAGCCGTCCTCCCGGAGCAGGATGTTCTGGGGCTTCACGTCGCGGTGGACCAGTCCCGCTCGGTGCAGGGTGTCGATCCCGGCGAGGAGCTCCCGGGCCACCTTGCGGGCCCGCGCCGGAGGGGCCGGGGTGTGCTTGGGGAGCTGGCCCGAGAGGGTGCCGCCGCCCATCCACTCGAGCAGCAGGTAGGGCGGGTCGTGTTCGAGATCGAACTCGTAGACCTTCACCAGGTGCGGGCTGGAGAGGTTCCGCATGGCCTCGGCCTCCCGGCGGAAGCGGCGCACCGCGGGATCGCTGGAAGCCCGGAGCAGGATCTTCAGGGCCGCCGGTCCGCCCTGGGGCTTCCGTTCCACCCGGTAGACGTGGGCGAACCCGCCTTCCCCGACCCGCTTGGGCGAGCCGAAGCGGGCGAGCAGGGCGCGTTCTTCCGGGCGGGCCATGCTCCCATCGTAACGGACGGAGGTGCCCGGCCTGGGGTGTACGCTGGCCTCCGCAATGCAGCCGATCCGGTCGGTGATCCCTCTCCTGGCCTGCCTCCTGGCGGCCGGCTGCGGGCAGGACGTCGACGGGGCCGCCAAGGAACTGCGCGCCGTCCTGCAGGCCGCCGAGGCTGGCCCGGTGGCCGGCGCCTCCGACCGGATCCGGCAGGCAGTCGCGCGGGCGCCGGACGACGCGGGGGTGCGAACCCTGGCGGCCCGGGCCGGCATGGCCCTGGGACTGAGCGCCGAGGCCCTCGGGCATGCCCGGGAGGCCTGGGTCCGGGGGCCCAATCGGGAACGGCGCAGACTCCTGGCCGAAGGGCTACTCCGGATCGGCAAGCCCGACGACGGGGGTGACGAGGCCGAGGCGGTCCTGGCCGAGGAGCCTCAGGACCGAGCCGCCCGGGCGACCGCGGGGGTGGCCTGGGTCCCGGCGGGGTGGGTCGAGGAGGCGGTCCGGGCCGCCGAGGACCTCCGGAGGCTTGCCCCCGGCGATCCCTCGGCCAGGGCCAGGGTCGGCTTCGTGCTGGTCCGGGCCGGGCGTGGGGTCGAGGCCAAGGGAATGGTCTCCGACCTGGCGCCTGCCGGGCTGGAGGACCCCTACGACCTTTCGCTCCTGGGGACCACCCTGTACGAGCTGCAGGCCGGAGCCGGCGCCGTGGCAGCCTTCGAGCGGGCCCTGCAGAAGGTGCCGGAGGACCCCGACCTGCTCTTCAACCTGGGGGCCGCCCGACTCCTCGGCGACGACTTCCGGGCCGCCAAGGATGCCTACGACCGGATCCTCGCCCGGAATCCCGAAGACGCCAAGGCGCTCGGCCAAGTGGCCTACTGCATGTTCCGCATGGGGCGCCTGGAGAGCGCGATCGCCACCATCCGGAAGGCCAGGGCGGCGGATCCCGACGACAAGGTCCTCGAGATGCTCGAGGCCGAGATCGGTCGCGGGCCCGGACCCTGATCCGGCCTCAGGCCGCCAGGATCCGGAGGGACGGCGCCGGGGGGAGGCGACCGGTCGACTGCTGGGCCCGGTAGATGACGTTGTTGTCGGCGTCCTGGGCCAGCCGCTCGAGGAGTTCACGCCCGTTGCTCACCCGGTCCCCCACTTCGCCCAGGACCCAGGCGGCCGAGCTGCGGTACCGGGGGTTCTGGTGGTGGATCATCTCGTGGAGCAGGGGCTCGGCCTGGCGGACCCCCAGGGCGAGGAGCGAGCGGATGGCATTGGCCCGGACCCGGTTGGAGCGGTCCTTGGCCAGGGTGGCCAGGGCCGCAACCAGTTCCTTGCCCTCGCAGACCCCGTCCAGGGCCTCGACGGCATTGGCGCGCACCCGGGGGGTGGTGTCCTGGAGGGCCTTGAAGAACACCGACTTCAGGGTGGGATTGCGGAGCCTGGCCAGGAGCGAGACCACGGTGGCCCGGATCCGGTCCTCGCTGCTCTCGTGGGCCCGGGTCGCCTGCAGGAAGCCGAAGATGGCGGGCTGGGGCGCCTGGGCCAGGGACCGGATGATGTGCAGCTTCTGGCGGACCTGCTTGGCGGCCTGGTAGCTGTCGAGGAGCAGGCGCAGGGCCTGGGGGTCGGCGATCTCGCCCAGGATCTCGGTGGCGGTCTCGAGGATGCAGGTTTCGTCCCCGAGCCGCTCGCGGAAGGCCTCGACCACTTCGGGGCGGGGCCAGAGGACCCTCAGGACCTTGAGCGCTTCGTTGCGGTTGTAGCCCTGGCGGTCGCCCCGGCAGACCTTGACGAGGGACTCCACCACGGGAGCCTCGAACTGGTCCGCCTCGCAACCGACGAGGCTCTTCAGGACCTGGTATCGCTCGTGGGGATCTCGATGCCCCAGCCTGGAGACGACGTCTTCTACGTTCAACCCATCCTCCACCTGTGTTCGTGAGGGGAGTTCGCCGGCACCCGTTCCGGTGGAGGGTCCCGTACGACCCTCCGTTCCCCTTTGCACATGTGTGGCCGTCTGCGATTATAGGGACCTGGCCGGGAGTGGCTACCCCCCCCTCCCGGTTTTTTTCCGGCCTGCTCCCCGAGCGGGTTCCGGCCCTTCCGAGAGGACACCATGACCGTCTGCCCCCGGTACGTCTCCACCACTCTGGTCCTTGCCCTGGGGGTGACCGCCTCGGCCTCGGGCCAGGCGTGGCGGGAGCTGGACCCCTTCGACCCCGTCCGCATGCTCGGGGACGTGCGCCTGCTCGCGTCCGGGGCCCTCGAGGGTCGGGCCTCGGGAACCCCTGGCGGCGACCGGGCGGCGGCCTACCTCGCCGGCGAGATGATGCGGCTCGGGCTCCGGCCGGGGTTCCCCCAGGGGGCCGGGTTCCTGCAGGAGTTCCCCATCATCCTGGGGACCCGGACGGGCCCCGGGAACCGGTTCTCGGTGGGCGGCCGCGAGTTCGTGCTGGGCAAGGACTTCGCACCCTTCCCCTACGCCTCGGACGGCGAGTTCGACGGCGAGGTGGTGTTCGCCGGCTTCGGGATCCGGGCACCGGCTCTCGGGTACGACGACTTCGCCGGCCTCGAAGTGGGTGGGAAGACCGTGGTGGTGGTCGACGGCGAGCCCCGGGAAGCGGACCAGGACTCCCCCTTCCGCAGCCCCGAGGCCTTCCGCTTCCGCGAGGTCCGGGCCAAGGCGGTCACCGCCCGCGATCTGGGGGCCCGGGCGCTGGTCGTGGTGCCCCACCCCTCCCGGGCCGGAGCCGCCCTGCTGACCGACGGGAAGGGGCCGGCAGGGAGCCGGGCCGGGATCCCGGTCCTGGCCCTCTCGGGAGAGGCCGCCGGGCGCGTCCTGGGGATTGGCCCCGGATCGCTCCCGGAGAGGGTGGCGGGGTTCGACGCTAGTGGGATGCCGGCGTCCGCTGCCTTGTCCGGGACCAAGGTGATCGGCAAGGTCTCCATCCTGGAGATCCCGGGTAAGGCCTGGAACGTGGCCGGCGTGGTCCCAGGAACCCGCCCGGACCGGGGAGCCGTGGTGGTCGGGGCCCACCTGGACCATCTCGGCCAGGGCGGGCCCGGAAGCCTGGCTCCGGACGCCCTGGGGGCGGTCCACCACGGGGCCGACGACAACGCCTCCGGGGTCTCCGGCCTGCTCGCCATTGCCCGGGACCTCAGGCGGCGACCCGCCGAACGGGACGTGTGGGTGGTGGCGTTCGCGGCCGAGGAGATGGGGATCCTGGGATCCTCCTTCTTCGTGCGCTCGGATCCGGCGTTGAAGGCCCGGATGACCGCCATGGTCAACCTCGACATGATCGGGCGCCTGCAGGGCCGCAAGGTGTTCGTCCACGGGGTGGGGACGGCCGAGGGACTCGAGCCCCTGGTCCGGGGGGTGCTCGATCCCCTGGGGCTCGAGGGGAGCTTCAGTTCCGACGGCTACGGCCCCTCGGACCACACCTCGTTCTACGCCGCCGGGGTGCCGGTGCTCTTCTTCTTCACCGGGCCCCATACCGACTACCACCGGCCCACCGACACGTGGGAGAAGGTGAACGGCCCCGGACTCGCCCTGGTGGCGCGGGCCGCGGGCCGCACCGTGCGGACCCTGGCCGATCGCGCCGAGCCGCTGGTCCTCAAGGCCGCGGCTGCCCCGCCCCGGGCCCATGGGAGCGGCTCCGGGGGCGGCTACGGACCCTATTTCGGGTCGATCCCCGATTTCGCCGAGGTGGCGGGCGGGGTCCGTCTCTCGGGGGTGCGCCCGGGGAGCCCGGCCGAGAAGGCCGGGATCCGGGCCGGCGACGTCCTGGTCGGCTTCGGGGGCAAGCCCTTGCAGAACCTCCAGGACTTCACCATGGCGCTCAGGGCGTTCCGCCCCGGCGACAAGGTGGACGTCGTCGTCGAACGGGACGGCGCCCGTCGTACCTTCCCCTGCACGCTGGAAGCCAGGAAGTAGGCGATCCCGGCCTCGACGACTAATCAGCCTCGGAGGGGACGACCTCGGTCAGGGAGAAGCGGGTCGGCACCGTCACCCACATGAAGGCGACCTTGACCTTGAGGTTGCCGGAGGCCTGGGTCGAGACCGGTCGGCCGAGGTCGAGGTCGATCAGGTAGCGACCCTTGACGTCGGCCTTGACGCTCTCGCCCGGGGCCTCGACGGTGTGGAAGTCGAGGATCTCCTGGGTGCGACCGGCGGCGTCGGTCTGGCTCCCCTTGTAGGTATAGGTCGTCGAGGTGCGGATCTTGGTGAAGGAGCCGGGCATGTCGAGCTTGGGTGCCCACTGCACGGCCTGGACGGTCCAGGACTGGCCCACGGCCACGTCGCCGGCGGGCAGCGGGGGGAAGAGACCGGGGGCGTTCTTCACGAAGGCCCCGTCGATGGGGTGGTCGACCTGGGGCGAGGTCAGGTTGGAGGCGGTACCCCGGTCGTCCATGTCGAAGGTCACCGTCGAGTTGCCGACCGTGAACTTGTTCGAGGTACCGGAGATGGCGGCACTGAGGCGGACCGCGACCTCGGGGCAGGCGGCGGTGAAGGCGTAGTCCACCGTGCTCTGGATGGTGCCCTGGCTGGGGGGCTCGGTGGTGTTGGTCACCCGGTAGACGAAGCCGGCCCCCGAATCGAAGCGGTAGCCCAGCGGCTTGGCCCATGCGCCCTGGGTCAGGGCGGCCGACAGGACGAGGGCGAGGCTCCCGGAAACGATGCTCGCGGTCCCCATGCGGGACCCCATGTGCCGGATCGTCACTTCTGCATCCTCCTTCGATCCGGGGGGGGATGCTAGGACCCGGGGGCCTCCCCTGGCAAATCGTCCGATCGCGTCGCAACCTTCGCCGGGTCCGGCTCGCCGGATGCATGCGCTTCGGCGGGATCGCCGGCCGGGTCCCGGCCTTGGGCTTCCCGATCGGGCGGGAGTTCCCGGTCCGGTCGGGCCTGGACGTCCCCTCCGGGGAGGCTGGCGGCGTCCGAGTCCTCGCCTGCCGTCTTCAACAGGACGAAGGCCGCGAACACCGCCAGGATCAGGATCAGATGGGCCACCGCGCCACCGTAGGCGTTCCCCAACCGGCGGTCAACCGGCAGCCAGGGGCGCTCCGGCTGCCGCCGGATCGGCGGGGCTGAGGTCGGGAAGTTGCCTCGGGTTCCGGGCCCGACTACCGTGGGCCGGATGGGCGTCGATCCCCGTCGCGTTGCGACCACGATTCCGTTGCTGTCGGCCATGGCGGCGCTCACCATCCTCGCCAGCGAAGCGGGCCTCGGCGAACGGGCGGCGCGACTGGCGGCGCTGCTCGCCGCCGCCGCCTCGCTGTTGGGTCTGTGGCTTGCCTCCTGGATCCGGACCTCCGATTTCTGGCTGGGTTCGACCGCGGCCACACCGGCGACCCCGCCGCCGGGTCCGGCCGTCCTGACCCCGGGGCTGACCGCGGCGGTCGAGGCCTTGCGGACGGCCGCCACCGAGGCCCATCGGGCCGGGACCGCCCTGGGACGGCTCCAGTCCGCGATCCCGATCCTGCTCGAGGACCTGCGTCGATCGGTGGAGGAGGGGAGGATCGCGGCCCTGGCTTCCCGGGATACGAGCCACGAGGAGATCCAGGCGGTGAAGCGCATCGACAGCGCCTGGGAGCAGGTCCAGGCCATGGCCGAACGGATCCGGGGCCAGGCCGAGGACGTGCAGCGGGCCTCGTCCGGGGCCAGCCGGAGCTGTTCCCAGGGCGCTTCCTCGGCCACCGAGGCGGTCGCCGAGATGGACCGGGTGCGGGCCGCGGTCTCCGCCGTGGAGGAGCGCATGCGTCGGCTCGACCAGGTGGCCGACCAGGTCGGCGACACCGCCCGGGCCATCGACCAGGTCTCGACCCAGATCAACCTGCTGGCCTTGAACGCCGCCATCGAGGCCGCCGGAGCCGGCCAGTTCGGCGAGCGCTTCGGGGTGGTGGCCATCGAGGTGAAGCAGCTCGCCGATCGCACCGTGTCCGCCACCCGCATGATCAAGGAGCTGCTCGAGACGGTCCGGGTCGAGGTCGGCCAGAGCCGGGTCCTCACCGAGCAGGGGGGCGGCGCAGTGGACAAGGGCTACCAGCGGGTCCGGGACGCGGAAGCGATGCTGGTCTCGATCCGCGAGCACGTGACGTCCACCGACCAGAGTGCCCAGAGCATCCTGGCCTCGACCCGGGTCCAGGTGATGGCGGTGGGCAAGGCCCGGCGGGAAGTGCAGTCGATCCAGGACCTGCTGGCCGGTGCCGAGGCCGGGGCGCATCGTCTCGAGTACCTGGTGGGAGAACTCTCGGGCCTGGCCGATCGCCTGGAGGCCGCCTCGCGGGAGAAAGCCCGGGAGTGACCAGGGATCTCCGGCTCACCGGCAGCCTGCTACCCTGATCGGGTGAGCGCTACCGGCCTTCCCTTCGACCCCGGACCCGAGTTCAAGTCGCGCTACCGGCTCGACGGTGCCCCGGTCGCCCTCGACCCGGGATACGGCGTGTCCGGAGTCGAGATCGCCACCGGCGAGCGGGTCTGGATCCGCTTCCCGAGGGTTCCCGACCCTCCCCGGAGCGAGCGGGTCATGGGTCGGGCCCGGGCCATGGTCGGACTGGGGTCCCCCAACGTGCTGGAGCTCCTCGACGTCGGCACCGGACTCCCCGCACCCTTCGCCGTCTACCAGGCTGCCGAGGGTGTGGACTTGCCGACCCTGCTCGAGAAGCACCGGCGCCTGGCTCCGGCCGCCGCCCTGCGGATCGTGCGGGGACTCGGCCAGGGTCTCCTCGACCTCCATCAGCGAGGCGGGGTGCACGGGGCGGTGGCCCTCTCCCGGGTCTCGCTGGACCGGGCCGGAACTCCCCGCCTCATGGATGTCGGGATCGCCCCGCTGGCTTCCGACGCCTCGCCGGAGGGCGAGCCGGTCCAGGACCTCTGCCGACTCGGCCGGATCCTGTTCACGAGCTTGGCAGGTCGCACCCCCGAGCCGGGCGAATCGGCGCGCCTCGATCTCTCGCTCGACCAGGTTCCGCTCGAACTCCTGGACCTGGTCCATGGTCTGACCGCCGGGACCATCCTCAGGGCCGACGACCTGTTGGCCCGGCTCGACGCCCTGATCGCCTCCCCCGCCATCGGGGGACGCAAGGACGTGTACCAGGAACGGACGCCCCCGCCTTCCTCGGCGGCGACCCCTGCCGCCCGCATGCGTCCCACCGAGCCGCTCCCGGCCGCGGTGGCCCCGATCCCGACGACCGGCCCGTCCGGCCTACCGACCCGCGGTCTCGAGGAACCCCCGACCGAGACCCGCGACCTGGAGCCGGTCCCCGTCGTCCGCTCGGCGCCCAACGCCGACCCCGAGTTCCAGAAGCGCAAGGCCGAGGCGGTCCTGGCAGCGACGGCCGGGGCCCAGCGAGGCACCCCCAAGGGGGCTCCCAAGCTGCAGATCCAGATGGGCGAGAGGGAGGGTCCTGGCTGGGGCCAGCTCTTCGCCATCCTGCTGGCGGGAGCCGCGGCGGTGGGGCTGCTGGTCCGGGTCGCCTTCTACGAGCGTCCCTCGTTCCAGGCCGCGGCCCCCCCGCTGCCCACCTCGACGGGGTTCCATCGTCCCCTCGGCGGATCCGCCCTCCCGTCCAGCGATCCGACCTCCGAGGGCCTCGAGGGGCTGGGCCGGGCGATCGTCGAGGAGGTGCGCCTTGGCCCTCGGGTGCAGCTCCTGGAGGCGCTGATCTCGAAGCATCCCCGGGAGGCGCCGGCTACCTTGGCCACTCTCCTCAAGGGCGGGAACGACCGCCTGCGGAAGGATGCCTTCCCGTTCCTGGAGCGGATCGACAAGGACGGGAGCCAGCGGCTCGGGCTGATGCGGGCGGCCATTCCCGGGGGAGGCCCATGGGCGGTGCGGCTCGCCGGGTCCCTGGCCCGGGCCGGGAAGCAGAAGGAGCTCGGGGAGCTGGCCAAGGGCGAGGAGGAAGGGGCCCTGGCCGCCCTGGCCGGCAGCCTGTTCGGGCTCCCCCAGGTCCCGCTGGAAGCCGCCACCCGCCTGGAGGCGAGCTTCTACCATCCCCGCCAGGTGCAGCAGGCCGAACTGCTCCGGGGCTGGATCTCGGTTTCGGGGGACCAGCAGGGTCCGGTGGCGGCCTGGGCCGCCTCGGCGCTCCTCACCCGGGCCCGCAACGACGACGACCGGAAGATCCTGGCCGAGGTCCTGGGCGCCCTCGAGCCCGAGGCGAGGATCTTCACCGCCTGGGTGGAGACCCTGGGCAAGTTCGCCTTCGACTGGGAGCCCGAGATCCGGGCGGTGTGTGTCGATGTGGCCCGCCACCACGCCGGCGAGGACGCCGGACGCCGGGCCGAGTTCCAGAAGCTGATCTCCAAGCTCGACCTGTAGGAGCGTGTCGCTCGGGGGCGAGCTTCCCACTCGGGATCAGTGCTCGATGTGGTCGACCAGGCCGTAGACCGTGCGCCGCCCGGCACCCGGCATGTACAGCTCGGGCAGGAGGCCCGCCCCAGGGCTACGCCCCGGGCCGGACCTCCTGTAGCAACCCTTCGGGTTGCCGCCGATTGCTTTTGGGGGACTCCCCCCAAACCCCCCGCTCGCTTCGCTCGGGGGCGAGCTTCCGACCGGGAATCAGTGCTCGATGTGGTCGACCAGGCCGTAGACCGTGCGCCGTCCCGCACCCGGCATGTACAGCTCGCCCCGGACCGCGTACATCCCGCTGCCGAAGCGGTCCAGGAAGTGCCCGCGGTCGTGGAGGAAGCCTTGCATCCCCAGGGCCCCGATCTCGACCGCGAACCCGGAGGGTGCCTGGCGGCCCCGGACCTGGCGGATCGGCCGCTCGGGCCGGATCCGGAAGTCGACCGCGGCAAGCGGCCGCACCACGCCCTCGGGACTGCGGTAGACGCCCCAGTTGTGGTCGGGGCCGTCCTCGGGGACCCGCGCCTGGCCCGGGTCCTGGACCAGCAGGAACCAGTCGCCCCGGCGGGAGACGAAGGGGGCCCAGTCGAAGTGGCCGTACATGCGTTGGGGGGTGCGGCCCACCATCCGGTTGTAGCCGTACCAGCGCACCTCTTCCCGGAACAGGGTGGCGGGGTACCGGCGCTTGCCGAACTCGAGCACGGCCTTTGCGGCGGAGTGGCGGACCCGGAGTTCGGGATCGTCGCGCTGCACGTGGAGCAGGACCTCGGGCTCCGACTCGATCCGGAACCCGGCCCGGGTCCCGTCGTAGTCGAGGATCCAACCCTGGTCCCCCTTGGGCTTCCCGATCCGGCACACGCCGTTTCCGACCAGCCGTCCCATGTCCTGGCCGGGATAGGGGTACTCGCCGCTCCCCAGGTCGAACCAGCGTCCCGCCTCGCACATCTGCCCTACGAACTCGGCGACGCGCTCCCGGCCGGGGATGTCCGAGGTCCCGCGGTTGAAGTCGAGGGTGACCAGCAGAGGGGCCTGGGCCCCGTCCTCGGCCAGGAGCACGAACTGGTCCGACCAGTACTCGGTCTCCAGGGCAGCCGCCGGGCCGGGTCCGATCCCGGGACCGGCCACGAGGAGAAGACCCGCGACCAGGACCGACGACGAGAGGAAGGGGCGCGACATGGCTCGGGAGGGAGATCGGCAGTCCGGGTCCGACTCCGAATGGTCCCCTTCCGGGACAGGACACCAGCCGCCGATACCCATGGGGATGCTGTCCTCCCGGCTCGGTCCCGCCATCCGCCACCTGCATCCGTCGCGGCTCGGCCTCGGTCTCGGTCTCGGGCTCGTCCTGGGGGCCGGAGCCGGCGCCGAGCCCGGCCTCGGGTCCCTTCGGCCGTCGCCGTCGCCCACCCTGGTGGAGGCCGCCTCGCCCGGAGTGCCGCGACCCCTCGACGCCCGGGCCCGCCACTGGGTCGTGGCCTGGATCCGGCGGGTCCTGGCTGCCGATGCTCCTCCCGGCGCCGATCCGGGTCCGGGTCCGGTGCAGGTCGATCATCCGGGGCGGGAACTGGTCGTGGTCTCGGTCTTCCTCGAGCCGGGGGAGAAGCCGAGGTCCTTCGCGGGTTGGGGCGAGAGCCTGCGGGAGGCGGTCTCGAGGGCGGTGGCAGGGATGGCCTCGGGCCTGCCAGGGCTCCTGGGTGCCACCACGGCGTCCCGGTCCCGGCTGGCGGTGGAACGCCTCGGCGCCATGCGGAGGCTGGGATCGCTCGAACCTGCCGGCTTCCCGGCCGATGGGTTCGTCCCGGGAGAGATGGGCCTGCTCGCCATCGGCCGGGAGCGCCAGACCCTGCTGCTCCCCTGGGAACTGGCGCGCCAGGGCCTGGCCCCGGCCACCGGCCTGGATGTCCCTGCCATCGCCCGGAAGTTCGCGGCCGAGCTCGGGGCCAGTGAAGGGGCCACGATCTTCGCCTTCCGCTCCGACTCGTTCCTGGAGACCAGGAGCGGCGGGACGATCCAGTTCTCGGGCCTCTTCCCCGATCCCGGCGACCTGACCCCGGCCCGGCTGGACCGGGCCCTGGACCTGGCGGGGCGCCACCTGGCCAACGTGCAGTCCCCGGCCGGCGACTTCGTCTACCAGCACGAGTCGGCCTCCGGGGAACTCCTGGGCGGCGACAACCGGGTCCGGCAGGCAGCCGCCATCATGACCGCGATCGAGCTCTCGGAGCTCCTGCCGACCAGCCACCCGGTGCGAGCCGCGGCTCGGCGGGGCGTGGCCCACCTGGTGAGGAGCCTCGAACCCGTCCGGGTCGGCAGCGACCGTACCCTCGCCCTGCCCCCCGCCGACCGGTCCGGCGGACCGTCGCTGGGCGCCGTCGCCCTCTACGCCCAGGCCCTGGCCCTGGCACCCCGCGTCGGCATGACCGCCGACCCGGTCCGCCGGGCGCTCGCCGGCCTGGGCGAGGGCCTCGCCTTCTTCCAACGCCCCGACGGCTCCTGGTACCCCGACCTCCGCTCCGCGGCCGCCGGCGAGCCGCCGCTCGCCAAGCCCCCCTTCTACCCCGGCGAAGCCCTCCTGGCCCTGACCGGTCTCGCCCGCCGCGACCGCTCCGGCCCTTGGGCCCGGCTGGCCCGGAGGAGCGCCCTCCGGGAGCTCCGGGACCTCTCCGACGGCCTCCCCATCGACCACTGGACCCTCCAGGGCCTCGCCGACTACGCCCTGCTCACCGACGACGAGTCCGTGGCCCACCGGATCGTCCCGCTGGCCCTCGAATGGATCTCGCGCCAGATCCCCGCCACCGGAGGCTTCGCCCCCGAGGGCGGCGCGGTCTCCCCCTGCCACACCGGCTCGGTGGGCGAAGCGCTGAGGGCGGTCCGGACCGTGGCCTGGCGCTTCGGCCTCGACCCCCGCCCCTTCGACCGCAGCCTGGTCCGCCTGGGGCGCTACCTGGTGGCCCACCAGTTCCAGCCCGGGATGGCCCCCATGCTGGCCCGCCCCCGGATCTCGGTGGGCGGCTTCCCATGGACCGCCTCCGACTGGCGCCAGCGCATCGACGTCGACGGGCATGTGCTGCGGGCCCTGATCGGGACCCGCGAGGCGATCCACGGCATCCATCCGCTACCCTTGCTGGCGGACCAGGCGGAGGCGCTCGCCTCCGATCCCCAGCTCCGGGGCCTGTGAACCCGGGACCGACGACCGGGGTCCGGGACCCGCACCGGTAGCGGGAGAAGCCCGGGGAGGGGAGTGCCGTAAGCATGGAATCCCGCCCGTCCGGGGTCGCCCCAGGAGCCTTCCCCACCGAGCTGGTCGAGCGCTTCCAGCCGCTCCGGCGACTCGGCGAAGGCGCCATGGGCGCGGTCTGGCTGGCCCGCGATACCCGCCGCAACCGCAAGGTGGCGGTCAAGGTCATGCTCGACCCGGCCGACAGCTCGCTGATCGAGCGCTTCCTCCGCGAGGCCGAGGTGCTCTCGCGGCTCGAGCACCCCAACATCCTCCACGTCGACCTGTTCGGGATCTCGATGTCGAGCCCGTACATCGTGATGGAGTACGTCGACGGCCACTCGCTCGAGGAGTTCCCCGAGGACCAGGATCCGCTCCCGCCGATGCTCCAGGTCGCCGACGGGCTCGACGCGGTGCATCGCCACGGGCTGGTGCACCGGGACGTGAAGCCCTCGAACGTGCTGCTCGGCAACGACGGGAGGGCCCGCCTCGCCGACTTCGGCCTGGTCTACGACATGGATCACTCCCGGGTGACCCAGACCGGCCAGGTGATCGGGACGGTGAATTTCCTGGCTCCCGAGCGCATGCATGCGGGCCGGGCCACTCCCGCCTGGGACTGGTACGCCTGGGGCATCTCCCTCTACTGGCTCTACGAGCGGACCTACCCCTACCAGCTCCCGGAGATCGTGCGGGCCGCCGCCGGCGGCGAGTTCCCGGAGCTGACCTTCCGTCGCCTCGATCCCGGCTCGCCGCAGGCCGCCCTGATCCGCACCGCCTGCGATCGCGATCCCGACCGTCGCCCCACCAGTCGCCGGGATGCCGAGTCGATCCTGGCCCGCCCTCCCGCTCCCGGGCCTGCCAGCCGGGCTCCCCGCGAGACGCTGCAGAGTTCCCGGGTGGCTCCGCTCCCGCCGGTACCCGCTTCGGACCCGGAGCGGGTCGACGCTACCCGGATCCTCTCGCCCTCGGCGGCCCTGGCCGCGCCCGGGGTGCCGGGGATCACCACTCCGCGTCGCACCACAGGGGAAGGCGGCCGACGCGCCCCTGAGCCGCTCCCGCGTTCCCAGGCCCGCCAGGCCGCCCTGGCGCTGGGCCTCCTGGCGCTGGGGATGGGCCTCGGCATCCGCCTGGGCGGCCGGCCGGCCAACCCGCTCCCCGAGCCCGTCGTCTCCCCGGGACCGACGCTTCCTCCCGACCCGACGACTCCGCTCCCCACCCGCATCCCGACGGCCGCCCCGACCCCTCCCTCGCCGACTCCGGTTCCATCTCCGTCACCTCCGACTCCCAGCCCGGTTCCGGCGACCCCGACTCCTCCGCTCCCGGCGACCTCGCTTCCCACCCCGACTCCACCGCCGACCCGTCCCGCCGGGCCGGTGCGCTGGCACTACCGTCTCGACCCCGGACCCCGCACCGCCTCGGGCCCCGGCCTTCCCGCAGGCCGCAACCCGATCGCCCTCTCGGTCTCCCCGGATGGGAGCACGGTCGCCTGGATCGATGACGAGGGCTGGCTCCGGGCCGTCGATGCGATCTCGGGGGTCGACCGCGTCGCACCCTCCCCGCTCCTCTCGGTCCCGCCCGAGATCCCGCGCCGGGCCCAGTCCCGGCGGGCCCATCGCATGGCGCGCCTGGTGGTCGCCGGGGTG
>CAYOHP010000155.1:0-15051 GCA_964403795.1 uncultured bacterium
GAGCTCCAGGACCTGGAACGCTGCAAGCACGTCTGGTATTGGCTCCTCCACTGGTGCCGGGAGCGGGGCGACTGGGCCTTCCTGGAGGCCCAATGCCAGGCGGCGCAGCGCTTCGGGGTGGAGGCGGGGAGCGCCAGCATCCAGCAGATGGCGGCCGAGTTCTCGGCCCATGCCGACCTGGGCCTGGGGCGACGGGAGCGGGCCCGCTACGGGGCGGAGCGGATCCTGGCCCGGCTCGAGGCGATCGGCGCCGACCCCGAGCGCCTGGCCGAGTGGCAGGCGTTCCTGGAGTCGCTGGGGCCGGCTGCCTGAGCCGCTACTCGCCCTGCTCCGCGGTGTACCCGGGGGCGCCGTCGAAGGTGTAGAGGTTCTCGGTCTTGATGAAGTCGTAGCCGGCCTGGTCCAGGCGTGCCAGGAGCGCCAGGAGTGCGGAGTGGGGGATGCCCTGCCCGGGGTCCTCGGCCAGGAACCGGCAGCGCCAGTGGTCGGAGCAGAAGGTCTCGGGGAACCCGCCGGGCCAGACCTTGACGCCCCGGTTGGACACGAAGGTCAGGCGCAGGCCCGGGAGTTCGAGGGCCTGGACCCGGGTGCCGAGATCGGTGGGGGTGCCGGCGGTCCAGTCGAGGAAGACGTCGATCCCGACCAGGCGCTTCACGGGAGGGGTCGAGATCTGGCTCCGGATCGACCAGTTTCGCTGCTGGATCCCGGTGTAGGAGACCGGCTTCAAGGTCTCGGGACGTTTCCCGAGCCGGATCGCGACCTCGTCGGCGAATTCCCGGGTCCCGACCTTGCGCCGGGAGACGTCGGCCCGGAAGATGTCCGGGGTGTGGATCCCTTCCTCCAGGGTGCGGAGCCAGGCGTTGTGGACCGACTCGGCCACTTCGGGCTGGCCGATGTGCACCAGCATCATCACCGCCCCGAGCAGCAGGCCCGAGGGGTTGGCGACGTCCTGGCCGGCGATCGTCGGGGCGGTCCCGTGGATGGCTTCGAACATGGCGCAGGCATCGCCCACGTTGGCCGAGCCGCCGAGGCCCACCGAGCCGGTGATCTGGGCGGTCACGTCGGAGACGATGTCGCCGTAGAGGTTGGGCATGACCACCACGTCGAAGGCCTCGGGGGTGTCGGCGAGCCGGGCGGTCCCGATGTCGATGATCCAGTGGTCCCGTTCGATCTCCGGGTACTCCGGGCCGATCTCGTCGAAGACCCGGTGGAAGAGCCCGTCGGTCAGCTTCATGATGTTGTCCTTGGTGAAGCAGCTGACCTTGCGACGCTTGTGCAGGCGGGCGTACTCGAAGGCGTAGCGGACGATCCGCTCGCAGCCGGGGCGGCTGATGAGCTTCAGGCACTGGGCCACCTGGGCGGTCTGCCGGTGCTCGATGCCAGCGTAGGTGTCCTCCTCGTTCTCGCGCACGATCACCACGTCCATGGTCGGGTGTCGGGTGCGGACGAAGGGGTGGTAGGAGACGCAGGGGCGCACGTTGGCGTAGAGACCCAGGGTCTTCCTGGTGGTGACGTTCAGGCTCTTGTAGCCGCCGCCCTGGGGGGTCCCGATGGGAGCCTTCAGGAACACCCGGGTCCGGCGCAGCGAGTCCCAGGCCGCCAGGTCGATGCCCGAGGTCACGCCCCGCAGGTAGACCTTCTCGCCGATCTCGATCTCCTCGATGGCGAGGCTGGCACCGGCCGCCTCGAGGATGCGGAGCACCGCACCCATGATCTCGGGACCGATCCCATCCCCCCGCGCGATCGTGATCGGCGTGCCGCCGGACATCGGGAACCTCCTGGTCGCTCGCCTCGCGGGCTACCGGGTCAAGGTAGCAGGCGCCGACTCCGGCCGGGATGCGCCGACGGACACCGGCGCGGTGGCCCGCGACGTGGAGCCGGCCGACGAGGTCGCGGGGGTGGCGGCGGCGCTCCGCAGGAACTCGACCAGGGCTGCCACCTCGGAGTCCTCGAGGCGGGTCCCCCAGGCCGGCATCCGACCCTTCCCCTCCCGGATGGTGGCCTCGATCGCGGCCGGGGTCAGGGCCCGGCTGGCTTCGTCGGTGAGATCGAGGGCCGACCTGCCGAGGGCCTTCGCCATCGGCGTCGCACCGTTGCGCTCGGCCCCGTGGCACAGGGCGCAGTTCTTCCGGAACAGCGCAGGCCCATCGGGTCCGCCGAGGGCGGGACCGGGGGCGACGGAGGCGACGCCGAACACGAGCAGGAGGACGGGAGGGATCCGGGTCACGCTCCCGAGGATACCGCCTCCCTGTCGTCTCCGGCATGGCCGCGGCGGCCCCGGCGAGGGTAGGCTCGCACCATGCCCGCCGCCGCGCCTCCCTCCGCCGCCGACCGCATCCGCTCGCTCTGGGCGACCCTGTCCCGCTGGCCGGGCGGCAAGTGGCTGTTCTCGACGGCGCTGTCCTGGTACGTCCCCTATACCGGGAGCGTCCGACCCTACGTCGAGCGCCTCGAGGCCGGCGACGTCCGGGTCCGGGTGAGGGAACGCTTTGCGATCCGCAATCACCTCCGCTCGATCCACGCCCTGGCCCTGGCGAACGTCGGCGAGCTCGCTTCCGGCCTGGCCGTGGCCGCCAGCCTGCCGCCCGGGTACCGCTTCATCGTGACCCGGCTGGAGGTCCAGTACCTCGCCAAGGCCCGCGGCACCGTGGTGGCGGTCTCGGACTTCAAGCTCCCCGACGGGGAACCTCCCGCCGAGGTGGACGTGCCGGTCCGGGTGCTGGACGCGGCCGGAACCGAGGTGGTCCGGGTCACCGTGGGCAACAGGATCGGTCCGACCCGGAGCGGCGCCGCCGGCTGACCGGGGCCAGCCGGTCACCGGTGGGCCGCGAACCAGTCCAGGATCTCCTGGTCCCTTCGCCTCGGCTGATCGCCCCGGTCGAGCAGGTGCCCGGCCCCCTCGAAGGCGACCAGGCGGCAGGTCCGTCCCGCCGCCTGCAGGCGATCGGTGACCCGACGGGCACCCCCGATCGGGACCACCGGATCCCGGTCGCCGTGGAGGACCAGGAGCGGGGTCGCGATCTCCTCGGCCCAGGTGGAGGGAGAACGCTCGATCCACAGCGGCGAGCCCTCGGCGGGGGGGCCGCCCAGGGCCCGCTCCAGGGTGCGGCGTCGCATCGGGCCGGAGCGCCGATGAGCCTCCGCCAGGTCGAAGGGAGCTCCCACCACTGCCACGGCGCGAGCCCGCAGCCCGCGGTGCACCGCCAGGAGAGCCTGGGTCCCGCCCCGGCTCACCCCCAGGAGGCAGGGCGGACCGGCCTCCACGCCCGGCTCCCTGGTCGCGGCCTCGGCCAGGCGCACCACGTCGTGGACGTCCTCACCCCCCAGGGAATCGTCCCGGCGGTACTGGGTGGCGGCGACCACGAAGCCGCCCCGACAGGCGAGCCGCGCCAGCCAGGCGAGGGTGGGTTGGCGGATCCGGCTCCCTCCGGTGATCCCACCGCGGCAGAAGACCAGCAGGGGAAGGCGGCCAGCCCGCCCCCGGGGCCGGATCAGGAAGCCGTCCACCAGCGCGCCCCCGGACGGGTAGCGGATGACATGGGTCTCGGCGCCCGGGGTGACACGGTCAGGGAGCCGGGCGACCCGGGTGATCCCGGAGGAGTCCGGCGGGCTCCGGGCGGCGGTCCCGGCGTGGGCCCCGGTGACCAGCCCGGCGAAGGCCGCCGCCAGGACCCGGGCCCGGTTCACTGCCAGGCGGCTTCGGGATGGAAGCAGACCACGGCCGCGGTGGTGCTGGTCGGGTGGAACTGGCCGGCGTCGGTCAGGGTCACCCCGAGTTGCTTGTGGGCCTCCAGCAGCTTCGCCAGGAGGGCGTTCGAGCCCGGGTCGCTGAGCGAGGCGTAGCCCGGCGAGAAGCGCTGGCCCTGGCCGGGCGGGACCCCGGCCAGCTCCCGGAGCCGGCGGTGCAGCTCCTCGGCCAGGTCCTCGGCCACCCGATCGGCCAGCCCTTGCAGGTAGTGCGCCCCTTCGCTGTCGCCGGCCGCCTTCAGGGCCTGGACCGCGCCCTCGACCCGGGCCCCGGCCCCCGAGATCTGGAGTCCCACCAGGTCCAGCCGGCCGTGGCTCCGGTTGCGGAAGAACTGGGCCGGCGAGAACTTGTCGGTCCGGTCCCGCCCCAGGACCACGTCCCAGGCGATCCGGCCCAGCTCCTGGCTGGGATCGACCGGGCAGCGGATGGAGAGCTCGTCGCCCTCGGCCTGGCAGCGGTAGAGGGCCATCACCCCGGCCGGGACGATCCACTCCCGCCGGCCCGCCCGGTCCAGCCACTCGGCCAGCAGTCGCTCCATGCGTTCGGTGTCATCGCCCCGGCGTTCCCGGGCGCTCTCGCCGCCGAAGCGCCAGTTCAGCCCGAACAGGGTCTTCTTGTCGAGCCGCTTGGCGAGCTCGCCGAGCGAGAGGTTGACCTTCAGGGGGGCGAAGGCCCGGGCCAGGTCGAGGTCGTATCCCCCGAACCCCACCTCGCGTCGGGGCAGGCGTTCGAGCAGCTCGCGTTCCTCGGCCGCCCGCCGCTCCGCCCGCTCGAACTGACGACGCAGCTTGTCGCGGTTCTCGCCCCGGAGCTGGTGGCCGTCGGCCCCGGAGAGCCGGTTGAGGACGTTCACCCCGTCCATGGCGGAGGGGCAGTAGAACACGTTGTCGCGCATGGTCCCGGGGTCCTCGCCCCCGGCCATGGCGACGTAGCCGGCATGGCGCAGGTTCACCGGGGCGCCCCCGATCAGGAGCGGCAGGTCACCGAGTCCCTGCTCGAGCATGAGCTTGGAGAGGGTGATCATGTGGTTCGAGGTCTGGACCAGCAGGGCGCTCGCCCCGATGGCGGTGGCCCGGTGCTCCCGGGCCAGGTCGACATAGTCCTGCAGCGGCGTCTGGACCCCGGTGTCGATCACCCGGTATCCGTAGTTCTCGAACAGGGTCTTGGCCAGGTCCTTCCCGATCGAGTGGACGTCCTGGAAGACGGTGCCCAGCACCACCGTCCCCTTGTAGGAGATCCCCTCGTGGACGTCGGCGCCCGACTTGAAGCGCATGAACGACTCGAGGAAGCCCATGGCGTGTTTCATCACGTCGGCCGCCTTGAGCAGGTGCGGCAGGCTGGCGTCGCCCCGACCGAAGGCGTCGCCGAGCTCCTGCATGGCCCGCATCAGGAACCGGTTGATGAAGTCGAGCGGTTCCAGGACCCGGATGGCCTCGGCGACCTGGGCGACGATCCGGTCCTGGTAGGTGTAGGTGAATCCCTCGATCTCGATCGTGCCGGTGACCCGCTCCTTGAACCCGTCCTTGATCTTCTCGCAGACCGCCCGCTCGATCGGGAGGTCGTCGTAGCTGCTGCGCCGCTCCTCCTTGCGCCCGCTCTTGGCGGCCGCGATCGACTCGAGCTCGGCGAACGCATCGAGGTCCCGCTCGAGGATCACCTTCCGGCCGAGCGCCACGTCGTGGGGATCGAGGGTGTCCACGAACACGTAGTGCTCCGGGTTCAGGATGGCGGCATCCAGCCCGGCCTTGCGGGCCTCGTCCAGGAACACCGACAGGAGCACCTTGCGCATGTACGGCTTCTTGGCGAGGCCGGTGGTCAGGTTCCCGACGCCCAGGGTGGTGCGGGTGTCGGGGAAGCGCTGCTTGACAACCCGGACCGCGTCCAGGGTGGCGGTGGCGAAGTTGGTGGTCTCGTCCGACTCGGATCCCACCGGGAACACGTTGACGTCGACCAGGACCCGGGAGGGCGGGACGCCCCACTTGTCCCGGGCCCGCTCCAGGATGGCGGTGGCCAGCTCCAGCTTCTCCGCGGCGGTGGCGCCGGGGCCCCTGGGACCCGTGCAGAGGGCGATGTAGACCGGGTCGTGGTGGCGGGTGGCGGAGATCACCGCGTCGACCTTGGGGACCCCCGGCTCCACCTCCTCGAGGGAGATGGAGTTCACGATCGGACGGCCGGGATAGAAGTCGATCGAGGTCCGGATGGCATCCACGTCGAACGAGTCGATGCACATGGCGGCCGGGAAGTCGTCGGTCAGCTCCCGGATCACCGTCGAGAGGGTGGCTCCGGTGTCGACCAGGTTCGAGTCCATGCACACGTCGAGGACCCCGAGCCCAAGGCCCCGGGCCTGCTCCTCCACCACCTCGCCCAGGGCGTCGAGGTCCATCGCCCCGCCGCTCTCGACGGCCTTCTTGACCTTGGCCGAGCCCCGCACGTTCAACCGCTCGCCGATCATGAAGAGGGTCCGGGAAGAGTCCACGGAGATGGCGTTCTGGGGGCCGGAGACCCAGAGGCCGTCGTCGACGGTGCGCGGGCGCGGCTTGCGGGATCGCATGGCGTCGGCCAGCAGGCGGATGTGGTCGGGCCGGGTCCCGCAGCAGCCCCCGACCACGTCGATGCCGTAGCGATCCACCAGCCCGACCAGGATGCGGGTGAACTCCTCGGGCTCCAGCCGGAACACGGTGCGACCCGCCTCGGCGACCGGCAGGCCGGCATTGGGGATCACCGACACCGGAAGACGGCTGTGGCGGGCGATCCGTTCCACCGCCTTCTCCATGAGATCCGGGCCGATCGAGCAGTTGATCCCGAACACGTCGATGCCGATCCCCTGCAGGGTGACCAGGGCGGCATGCACGTCGGTGTGGAAGATCTGCATCCGGGCGTGCTCGTCGACCGTGACCTGGGCCATGATCGGGAGGCGCTTGCCGGCCGCCTCCATGGCGTCGAGCGCACCCCGGACCCCGGCCTTGACCTCGAGCTGGTCCTGCTGGGTCTCGAAGAGGATCACGTCGGCGCCGCCGTCGATCAGGCCCGAGACCTGGATCCGGAAGTTCTCCCGGATCTCGGCGAAGGTGGCGGTGCGGAGATCGGCGCGGGTCTTCGAGATGACCCGGTTCGACGGACCGACGCTGCCCAGGACGAAGAGCGGGCGTCCGTCGTACCCGGGCTCGGCGCGGTACTCCGCGATCGCCTCGCGTCCCAGGGTCGCGGCCCGCTTGGAGAGGTGGTACGCCATGCTCCTGTGGTCGAGCCAGCGGATGTCGAGGCCCTCGGGATCCGCGGGGAAAGCCGAGGGGTCGAGCTTCTTGAAGTCGTACTCCTCCATGCGGAAGGGCGTGGCCCCGAAGGTGTTGGTCTCGATGCAGTGGGCGCCGGCCCGCAGGTAGGCGAGGTGGATGCCCTTCTGGTCCCCGGGCCGGGAGAAGACCAGCAGGTCCGAGAGCATCCGGAAGGCGGCACCGCCGAAGTCGGCGTCGGTGAGGTCGAGCCCCTGGACCATGGTCCCGGTGGCGCCGTCCAGGACCAGGATCATCTCCCGGAGCGCCTCCAGGAACCCGGGTCCCTGGGCGGGAGGCGGGCCCCCGACCTTCTTGGGGCCCGGGGTGCGGACGGTCCGGCGGGTGCGGGAAGTGCTCGGAGCCCGCTTCGTGGTCTGGCTGCCGGTCTGGCTGGTCTTCTTCGTCATGGCGATCGCCATCCTTCTCGCGACGGGATTCGAGCCCGCCGCTCCCCCGGGATTCGAGCCCGGAGGTCCAGGTGCCCACCGTCCCGTCGAGGGTCCCTGAGGATCCGATCCCGGGCGGGGGCCGGGGCATCGTACCCGATGCGCCGAGGCGTCAGGCGTCCCGGATGGACTTCAGGGTCTCCACGATCATGAAGGCGAGCTCGAGGGACTGGGTCCCGTTCAGGCGCGGGTCGCAATGGGTCAGGTAGCGGTCCGAGAGGCCGGCCTCGGAGATGTCCTGGCCGCCGCCCACGCACTCGGTGACATCCCGTCCCGTCATCTCGAAGTGGACGCCGCCCGGGACGGTCCCCTCGGCGCGGTGGACCTCGAAGAAGCCGCGCACCTCGTCGAGGATGCGCTCCACGTGGCGGGTCTTGAAGCCGGTGGAGCTGGTGAAGGTATTGCCGTGCATCGGATCGCAGGCCCAGACCACGTTCCGGCCCGCCTGCTTCACCGCCCGCACCAGCGGAGGGAGGGTCTCCCGCACCTTCTCGGCGCCCATCCGGGCGATCAGGGTGAGGCGGCCCGGCAGGTTCTCGGGGTCGAGGGCGTCGATCAGACGGAGCAGGTCGTCCCCGGTCATCGAGGGCCCGCACTTCAGGCCGATGGGATTGGCGATGCCGCGCATGTACTCGACGTGGGCGCCCTCGGGTCGGCGGGTGCGCTCCCCGATCCAGAGCATGTGGGCGCTCACGTCGTACCAGCGACCGGTCAGGGAGTCCACCCGGGTCAGGGCCTCCTCGTACTCGAGCAGCAGCGCCTCGTGGGAGGTGTAGAGCTCGATCTCCCGGAGCTGCGGGGTGGTCTCCGAGGTGATGCCGCAGGCCTCCATGAACCGGAGCGTGTCCTCGAGCCGCTCGGCCAGGGCCCGGTAGCGCTCCCCCTGGGGGCTCCTGGCCACGAAGTCCAGGTTCCATCGCTGGACCTGGTGGAGGTCGGCGAAGCCGCCGGAGGCGAAGGCCCTGAGCAGGTTGAGGGTCGAGGCCGACTGGCTGTAGGCGCGGATCATGCGCTCGGGATCGGGAGTGCGGGCCTCGAGGGTCGGCTCGATCCCGTTGATGATGTCCCCCCGGTAGATGGGGAGTTCCCGGCCGTCGATCGTCTCGGTGGGTCTGGTCCTCGGCTTGGCGAACTGTCCGGCCACCCGGCCCACCTTGACCACCGGACACTGGGCCCCGAAGGTGAGGATGGCGGCCATCTGCAGGAGCACCTTGAGGGTGTCGCGGATCGAATCGGCCGCCAGCTCGGCGAAGCTCTCGGCGCAGTCGCCCCCCTGGAGCAGGAAGGCCCGGCCGGCACCCACGTCGGCCAGGCGTCGCATCAAGGCCCGCGCCTCCCCGGCGAACACCAGGGGAGGATTCGACGCCAGGCGCCCCAGGGCGGCCTTCAGGCGGACCGGATCCGGCCACTCGGGCTGCTGCTCGATGGGATGGGCCCGCCAGCTGGACGGCGACCAGCCTTCCACCGCGCCCAGGTGGCCGGCCACCAGATCCTTGGCGGGACGACGGCTCGTCATGGGGACCTCGGGGCCATGGGCGGAGGAGCGAACAAGGGGGACCAGCCTTCGGGGTCGGGACGGGACAGGAGCGACGGAGCGGACCAGAGCCCGGGCGCCGGAGGCGGCGGCTCGGGGCGGACGGGAGCCGTGGGAGCGACCCGGGACCGATCGGCCCTCTCCCGGGTGACGGCGATCCGGCGGTCCAGCCGATCGAGCTGGAGCAATGCCTCCTGGAGGCGGGACCGGCTCTTCCCGGTGCGATGGCTCTCGCCCGCGTCCTCGGAGACCGGGAGAGGAGGGCAGATCCGCGCCATCGCCTCCGCCACCTCCCGGGGGGCCGACCCGAGAGCCTCCAGCTCGTCCCGGTAGGCCTCGGCGAGCAGGCCGATCCGGCACTCGGGATCAGGCTCGGAGCGCTCCAGGCGCCGTCGCACCCGGACCGCGGCCTCGCCCCGGGTGCTCGGCGGCCGGGTGCCCGGCTCGAGCGCCATGACCAGGGGTCGGGTCCAGTCCCCGGGCAAGAGCGGCTCCTCCAGGAGGCCCGGGTGGGCCGGGCCCGAGGCTGCGACCAGGAGCAGCCCGAGGGCGAGGTGGCACGGGACGCGGGGAGACATCGAGGGCGATTCTAGTCGAATTGGCCGGCCCAGGCTCTCCGAGCCGGCCGGGGAAAGGCGGACCCTCCCTCATCCCGACTCCGGGCCCGACCGACATGGGTAGCGAGGAGCCGAGCATGCCCCCACGCGCCCGTCCGAACCCCTGGGAGCCGTGCCGCCGCCCCGGCAGGCCCCGGACGATCCTGGCCCTGGCCCTGGCGTGCGCCGGCGAGGCCGTGGCGATCTCCCCCTGGGGCGGGCCCGATCTCTCCTACGCCCCCGATCCGCGGACCGCACCGGGCTGGACCGACCAGGCGATGGCCCGCGTCTGGACCCGGGTGGTGGCCTTCGAAGCGGGGGAGGACGGACCGGCGATGGTGGTGCCGGCCGAGCCCGAGGAGGGTCCCCGGCTGCAGGTCGGGAGGCGCCTCGGGATCTACTACCGCACCGGGGACGGGCGCCAGGGCCTGGCAGGCCACGGCACGGTGGCCACCGTGGATCGGGAGGCCGGGATGGCCCGCGTCCCGGTCCGCCTGGCCCACGCCATGACCTTCCATGAGCACGATCCGTGGAAGGGCTGGCAGGCGCGGGTCTCGTTCCGCCCCGGCTACGAGCCGGACCGGATCGCCTACTTCGCCTCGCCCGAGAACCTGACGGCCCTCGAGCCGGAGGACTGGGAAGCCGTCCTGGCAGGGCGGGTCTACCGGGGCATGGCGGCACGGGAGGTGCTCCGCTCCTGGGGGGCGCCCGCGGCCCGGGGGGCGCACGACTTCGCCCACGGTCGCCAGGAGCAGTGGGTGTACCAGGTCGATGCCCTGCGCCGGGCCTACGTCTACCTCGACGTCGCCACCGCCAGGGTCACCGGCTGGCACCAGGGAGGGCTGGCCAGGTACGCCCCCGGCGGGATCGCCGCCAGGTAGCGGTTCCCCCTACGGAACCGTCCCCCGTCCGCCGAATTCCGTAGTGTGGAGCCACGCTCTCGTCCTGCACTCTTGATCCTCCCGGCCACCCGGCGTCCTCGTCGATCCCGCCTCCTGGGAGCCCTCCTGCTGCTGCTCTCGGCGAGCCTTCCCGGCCGCGCCGAGAACCGGATCGAAGGCCTCTCGGTGGGCAGCGGCGGCGGCATCGGGGGAAGCCTCACTCCCGACCTGATCGAGCTCGACGTGGCCTCCAAGGGGGCCGTGGGCTTCCGCCAGACCGAACTCGGGGATCGCGACACCCACGAGGTCTACCTGCGCTGGCTCCAGCGCGAGGACGTCTCGCCCGTCGACCCGAGGGACAAGCGCTCGGCCTCGAAGGGAACCTTGGCCGAGCGGCAGGGAATCCACCTCGGGCTCTCCGGGATCGAGGTGGACGGCACCCGGGGAGGATCCCAGAGCCTGCGCATGGGCATCTTCAAGTACCAGCGCCTGAACGAGGCGCTCATGGGGATCGCCGAGTTCGACTACCAGACCGGGACCTTCGGGGGCGACGCGGCGGGACGCCAGAACAAGGGTGGCGTGGCCGGGCGCCTGGGGACCCGGTACAAGATCTCGGATTCGTTCTACGCCATCGGCGAGTTCTCCACCTCGCCCGGCGCGGGCAGCAGCCTCTCGCCCCAGATCCGGGTCGGCGCTTCGTTCTGACCGCCCTGGGCCGAGTTCCTAGGCGGTCGGGACGAGACTGGCCAGCGCCTCCTCGGCGGCCTTCCGGACCGACGGGTCCTCGCTGGCGGCCAGCACCCTGAGGCGCGACTCGGCGAACTTGCCTTCGAAGCGCTTCAAGGCGAAGAGCGCGCTCTTCTGGTCGAGGGGGTCCCGGCTCTCGACCAGCCGGTCCAGGGCCTTCTCGACCACCGGGCTCGGCGAACCGGCCAGGGCCACCAGGGCGTTGCCGCGTACCCGGCGGTCCGGGTCCTCGAGCAACGGCTCCAGGCGGGCCTCGAAGCCGCGAGGGCGGAGGGTGCCCAGGGCCTCGGCAGCGTTGGCCCGGACCCGGGATACGGGATCGGCGAGCAGGCCCACGAGCGCCTCCCCCGCCTCGTGGGCGGTCCCGAGCTTGCCCAGGGCGTCGGCGATCTCGCAGCGGACCCAGCCCTCGTCCTCCTTCTGGAGGGCCGCGAGCAGCTCGCCGACCCGGTGCCTCTCGCGTCGCTCGATCAGTTCGAGCACCGCGTCCCGCCGTTCCCGGGCGTCGGCGTCGGTCAGACGCTTGCGTCCCGCCGGGGCGATGGGACGGGGAGGGGTCGACCGGTGCACCCCTAGGAGGTCCATGACCCGCTCCACCCGGGTGGTCAGGACCCGGCGGATCGAATCGGCCCGCAGCTTGACCGAAGGGTCGGGGTCGGCCTCGGCCAGGCGCAGCACCAGCGGCACCACCCGGAGGTCATGGCTGGTCTCGGCTTCCCGGAGGAAGCGGCGGCGTTCCCCCACGTCCGGCGAGCGGGCCATGCGCTCGAGATCCTCGAAGGCCGTCACGATGCTCCGAAGCCTACCAGATCGATCCCCGGCGCCCCGGACGGGTCTCGGTGCTACTTTTCGGGCATGCGCATCTTCCTGACCGGTGCCACGGGATTCATCGGCGGCGCCCTGGCCAACCGTTGCCTCGCCGAAGGGCACGAGCTCGACCTCCTGGTCCGGACCCCGGCCAAGGCCAAGGACCTGGAGCAGAAGGGGGCGCGTCTCCACCCCGGGGATGTCGTCGACCGGGAGAGCGTGCTGGCCGCCATGAAGGGCGCCGACGCGGTCGTCCACGCGGCTGCGCTCTACAAGCTCGGGCCCGTCGACCGGGTCGCCATGCAGAGGACCAACGTCGAGGGGACCCGCCACGTGCTCGAGGCCGCCCGCGACCTCGGGATCCCCAGGATCGTCTACGTGTCCTCGGTCGCCGCCAAGGGCGAGACCTCGGGAGAGATCGCCGACGAGCGCTTCGAGCACCAGGGGCGCTATTGCTCCTGGTACGAGTGGACCAAGCACAAGGCCCACCTGCTGGCCCGGGAACTGCGCCACCAGGGGCTCCCGGTCCGGATCGTCATGCCGGGAGTGGTCTATGGTCCCGGCGACCCGTCGGCCATCGGGCGCTACATCCGCGACTACGTGGCCCGCAGGCTCCCGGCCCGGATCGGGGAGGAGACCATCTACTCGTTCGTCCATGTCGACGACGTGGTGGACGGGATCCTCCGGGTGATCGAACGGGGCGAGGACGGCGAGGAGTACCTGCTGTCGGGGATTCCCTACTCGTTCAAGGAGCTCCACCGGATCCTGGAGGAGCTGACCGGGGTCAGGCCTCCGTGGTTCAAGCTCCCCATCCCCGTGGCCCGGGTCTACGCCTTCGGGGCCGAGTTCCTCGGCCGCCTCACCGGGATCGAGCCGCTGGTCACCCAGGAAGGCGTCACGAGCATGGATTCCGCCTGCTTCGCCTTCAGCTCGCTCAAGGCCATCGAGGAGCTGGGCTGGCCGCCCCGCGACCTTCCCGACGGGCTGCGCCAGACCCTCCAGGCGGAGGGGCGGGCCGTCCGGTGAACCGACCGCGCCGCGGCCTTTGCCCTCGGTCCCCGGCGATCGGAATCCGCCCGGAGGCAGCCCGACGACGGGCACGGCGCGGTCCGACGGTCCGGGGTGAGGTTCTCGTCGCGGTCGCGTTGCTGGTGGGGGCGGGGTCGGCCCTTGCCGAGGCTCCCGCCAGGGCACCCCGGGCGCGGGCTACCGGCCTTCCCTACGACCCGCAGCTGGTCGGTTGCTGGCTCCGTACCGGGGTCGAGGCGGTGTGCTACCGGGAGAGCGGCCTGTTCGAGCGGATCGACGCCAAGGGGAAGAAGGACCAGGGGGTGTGGGTGACCCTGGCCCGGGAAAAGCTGCGCTGGCTGCGGCGCTGCGTGTCGCGGGGGCGACCGGTGGCGCCGTCGGACTGTTCGTACTTCGGGCGCTACCTGGTGGCCGGCAACGACCTGCACGAGGAGGAGGCCTGCCCCAAGGGCTGGCTGGCGGCGCAGGCGGGACCGCCCGCCCCGGCCGAGCTGGCGGGGAAGTGCGGGGAGCCGGCCCGGAAGCTCGAGGGCGAGCCGGTGATCGACGAACTGGCGGCCCGGTTGGCGACCGAGGCCGCGGCGCTGCCTCCGACGCCGGTGGCTTCGGCGCCTGCCAGCCCGCCCGCCAGCGCGCCGGCGGTGCCGGGCGAGAACGGTCGAGCCCTTGCCGGGACCTGGATCGGGGCCGTGGGCTCGGGCCCGGCCAAGGTCACGCTGATCTTCGAGGCCCGCGACGACGGGATCTTCAAGTACACGCTGGAGGCCGCCGGGGAGGCCGACTCGGCCTCCGGGAAGTGGCAGACCGACGGCTCGACCCTGGTGCTCGAGCACGCCGACGGCGAGATCGAGAAGATCCCGTTCACCCTGGCCGACGGGAGCCTGCTGTGGCAGGACTCCGACCTGGGCGAGCTGCGCCTGGCCCGCAAGGGATCCTGAGGGCGTCCCTGGGTTCCCCACCTGTCGCTCGCGAGGCCCTGGCCCGAGCTGTGGGCTAAGAAGAGACCCACCGGGGGCCGATGGACTCCCCGAGGGGGAGACGGGTCGGCCCATGGCCGCGCGACGCCTGGAGATCCACGCCGGGACTCCCAATCCGAGGACCGTGAAGGCGGTCGTCGAGGTGCTCCGCTCCGGCGGGATCGTCGCCTACCCCACCGACACCATCTATGGCCTGGGCTGCGACATCACCGACAAGAAGGCCGTCGAGCGCCTCTACTGGGCCCGGGACCTCGACCGCCGCCACCCGCTGGCCTTCGTGTGCGCCGACCTGAAGCACATCAGCCGCTACGCCTGGGTCTCGGACTGGCAGTACAAGACCATGCGGCGCCTGGTACCGGGACCGTTCACGTTCGTGCTGGAGGCGAGCCGCGAGGTCCCCAACCACATGATGGTGAAGAAGCGCCGGGAAGTCGGGATCCGGGTCCCCGACCACGCGGTGCCCTTGGCCCTGGTCGGGGAGCTCGGGAACCCGATCGTCTCGACCTCGTGCGGGGTCGATCCCGAGACCGAACTGGCCCTGGCCGATGCCGACGCCATCGAGGCCTCGCTCGGTTCCAAGATCGACCTGATCCTGGACGCGGGTCCGTGCGGGACCGAGCCCTCGACGGTGCTCTCGCTGCTCGGCGACACGGTCGAGGTGGTGCGCCAGGGCAAGGGCGACCCGGGCGAGGTCTAGTTGGAGTGTGCGGATCGGCGCCGGGTGGCGGTGTCCCGCACACGGGCGTGTGGCGCCAGCCGTCACGGGTCCGGGTCGGCTCTCCGGGATCCTCTCCTGGAGCGGGTCGGCGGCGTTCGCTGGTCCTGGCACGGTCCCTGCGAAGTGGCGACTGCCGACCCTGGGCCGACCCCAGAGCCGAGCCCGAGGTCCCCGATCCGGGCCCAGGGCGCAGTCGAAAGGACCGAAAGCTCCATGCGACGCACCAACCGAAAGCGCACCATCGCCGGCTTCTTCCTGGCCTCGACGGTCTTCCTCCCGGGCTGCAACGTGGA
>CAYOHP010000156.1:0-14926 GCA_964403795.1 uncultured bacterium
CCGACGAGGCGTAGCCCGCCCGCGAGCGAACCCCTTGGGGTGAGCTGCAGACGAACTAGTCCCCTTCCCGCGGGCCGAGGTCCGCCAGGGCTTCGGTCTCCCGGTAGGCGATGCCTGCCAGCGGCTGGTCGCTGGCCCGCACCGGGCCACGGGCGTAGGCGAACCGGACCCGGTCTTCGAGGTAGAGGACCATCACCAGGTTCCGGCTCTTCTCGCCGCTGGCCCGGGCGATCGCCTCCAGTCCCTCGGCATCGAGCCGGCCGAGGCGCTCCCCCAGCATGTCGGCGAGCAGGGCGTAGCGGTAGCGGTAGGACCAGGCCTGGCGGGGATCCCCGGGACCCTCGGCAGCATGCTGCAGGCGCCGGATCCCCGGGTCGACCGCCACGTCCCCGCGCAGGACCGCGTCCGGGAAGCGCCGGGCGTAGGCCACCCCGGCCTCGGCCGGGTCGTCGGCCCCGAAGCTGGCGACCGCCGCCGCGTTGGTCTCGAAGGCCCGGGCCTGGCGCCGCCTCAGGTCCCCGATCAGGAAGTTGTAGCCCTTGGTGCGGTTCCCCTCGCGCAGGATCCGCTCGGCGTCGTCGAGGCTACCGGCCTCCTCCAGGATCCGGCGCAGACGGAACACCATCGGTTGGCCCCGGTAGCTCACCAGGCTCGAGCCGGCGCCCACCTCGCCCAGGGTGATCCCGGCGTCGTTCAACCCCTGGAGAGCGCCGGCGAAGCCCGCGAATCCCAGGGTCAGGTGGCCCCGGTGGCCGCCCTCCGCCACGTGCTCCACCACCACGGCGTGGTCCTGGACCCCGAGGTCGAGCGACCAGTCGAGGTTCCGGTACTGGAGGAAATGTCCGTCCCGGGTCGCCGATCCCCAGGCCGCCAGGTTCGAGCACCCGGCACTCGCCACCTCGGCCACCGCATGGAAGCGCTCGACGATCCGGGGATCGAGACCGGCTCCGTCGGCGATCCCGAGGAGCTCCTCCCGGAACCGCTCGGGCGTGGCGACGGCCAACTGGTCGGCAACCCGGTCGAGCAGGGCGTCCCGCACCAGGCCGCGGACCGGGCCCATCCCGAGCAGTCCGGCCAGGCAGGCTTCGAGCCTTCCCTTGAGCGGAAGTCCGACCGACTCCAGGTGCCAGCGGGCCGCCTCCTCGGCGGCGTCTCTCGCGACCCGGGAGAGGAAGTCGGTGTGGAAGGCGGCGATCCGCTCCCGGAGCGCATGCCCGTGGGCGAAGCCGCGCTGGTAGGGCGAGCCGCGGAGCACCAGCCAGGGATAGCCTTCCCGGGTCCGGAGCTCGGCGCTCTCGGCCACCCGGGCCGTCACCTGGGCCGGATCCAGCGGGTCGACTCCGAGCCGATCCCGGATCCGTTCCCTTCCGGCGGAAATGCGCTGCGCGGCCGCTCGTCGGTCGCCCAGACCGACCAGCAGCAGGAGAGTGGCGGAGGCGAGGGCGAGGAGCAGCGAGCCTTGCAGGACCAGGATCAGGAGCGAGCGGAGGACCATCCGTCACCAAGGGTACCGCCTCGCCGGGGAGTCTCCCGCCTGGGCGGGAATCGCGGCCGGGGACGATCGAGTCACCTCTCCAGCAACAGGGCCCAGGGCCGGCTCCCACCCTCGCCCGGTCTGTTGGGGCGCGAGCTCGGCCAGTCGAACCCGACCCGTGGGCGTACCACCAGGCGGGCCGGGTTCCCGGGGGCGTTGCGGAGCACGTCGGTGACCCGGATCGGCAGCGGCGGGTCGCGAGAACCCCAGCGCAGGAGCAGGGCGTCGGATCCGGGATGGACCCAGTCGGGGTCGAGGCCCTCGAACTGCAGTTCGACCGGCTCGGCCAGGGGGGCTGCCTCGGCCAGGACCGGCCGGCGCAGGATCTCCCCGGCATGGAGGGGGCTCCGGGTGCGGGAGCCGGCGGCCTCGGGGATCGAGACCAGGGCGTCCCCGGGGATCAGGTGGGCCTCCATGGGGACGACCGCCAATCCGGCCGGATCCAGGATCTCCCCCTCGCGCAGGGCCCGGCGCGCCACCAGCACCTCCCGGGTCTGCTCGGTCCCGAGGACCACCGATGCCTCCCCCGGCGATTCGAGGGGACGGCGGGGGAGCTTCCCCACCACCTCACCCTCGAGGGGGCGGGGCGGCTCGCCGGCCACCAGGCGGCGGACCTCCGTGGGCACGCCGACCAGCAGGATGCCGGTACCGTCCCGGGTACGGGTCCCGGCCAGGGCGACCGAGAGGGAGACCGGGCTCGTGTCCCGGGGATCGGGAGCGAGGCGGCGACGGCTGCGGGTGCGGACCTCCGGTCGGCGTGGCAGGGGGAGTTCCAGCCGCACCCCGGGAGCGGCGTCGAGACGGGGCGAGAGGACCGTGACCAGGCCGAGCTCGCCCTCGGCCAGTTGGACCGCGGCCGGCTCGGGCGAGAGGGCGCCGAGCTCGAGATGGCCGTCGTGGACCAGGGTCCCCGGGTCGCGGCGGGAGGTCACCGCCGAACCCCGGAGCTCCTCCACCCTGCGGGGGTAGCCGCCGAGACCGGGAAGGTCGAGGGAACGGCAACGCACCGGCTCGACGTCCCCGGGGCGGACCCGGGATCCGGCCGGCAGGGTGCGGCGGTAGCGGAGCAGGGTGAAAGGGCCGGCCGGGACCGGGCGGCCCGGGGAGCCGCAGCCGGCGATGCCCAGGGCCAGGATCGCGAAGCCGGTCCATGCCGCTCGCCTGCGGATCGTCATGCTCCCACCAGGCGGGAGGCGACCTCGAGCAGGTGGCGGGCGTCCTGGAGGACGGCGCGGGCGAGAGGGCGGTCCACCAGGTCCGCGCCGCCCTCGGCCACCATCTCGGCCAGGTCTCGCACCCGGGACAGGCTGCCGGCCTCCGGGGCCCCGACCTTGCCGGCCCGCACCAGCCGGGAATAGACCTCGGAGAGGAGCCGGGTGTCGTCCTCCACCCCGTCGCCCTGGGAGAGCAACATGGCGCGGGCAGCCGACTCCATGCAGCGGCGCAAGGGGCCGATCGCCTCGTGGGGCATGCCCGCCTCCAGCAAGGCGCCGGCCGCGGCCAGCTTGGCGCGGCCCCGGTCGAGCTCCTGGCGGGCCTTCTGGATGCCGGTGGCGGAGGTGGTGCGGGCCACCGACAGGAGGGGCTTCAGGTCCTCGAAGGTGGTCTCGTCGAGCACCACGGGGACCATGCCGAGGCCGCGGGCCAGGGCCCGGACCGTGCCCCGGAGGCGGCTCAGGTCACCCTTCACGAGCACCGCCAACCCGGTGCCGAGGCGCTCCACCGAGAGGAGCGAGTCGCCCACCACCGGTCGGAGCGCGGCGGCCAGGGACTCGGCGGCCCCCACCGGGTCGGCGGGCGGGGCCGGGGTCTGGTTCCGGGGTCGGGTCGCACGGGTCGGGCCCTGACGGGGCGGGGGAGCCCGGGTCGGGTCGCCCGGGGGAGGGTCGAAGATCCGGAGCTGGCCGGGCGGGGCGGCGGGCTCGCCGGGAGGAGGAGTCGGCTCAGGGGCCTCACCGGAGAAGGCCGCCAGGTCCTCCTGTGAGCCCGAGCCCCGCAGGAGACGGGCCCCCAGCTCGGGGTCGGCCACCAGGCGGGCCTCGTAGCTCTCGTCGGCCACCAGCCACAACACCCGGCGGGGCTCCCCGGCGGCCTTCAGACGGGCCGAGCGCACCTCCGGGTCCAGGGGCACGTCGAGGTGCACCAGGACCCCCGCTTCGGCCGACGCCCCCCCGCCGGGCTCGTCGAGGCGGACCCGGACCCGCGGGCCCGGCCCGTCGGATTCGGCCTTCCCGGCCTGGGCCAGCTCCCCGGCCAGCTCCGCCATGCGGGGGCTCGAAGTCGCCACCAGCACCGTGCCCTCCAGGCTGGGGAGGATCTCGGAGAGCTCGTCGAGCTTCGGGGGTGGAGTCGCACCCAGTCCGAGACAGGCCTCGCCGGCCCGGTCCAGGCGACGCTCGAAGGCGCGCCCTGTCGGCCTTCCCCCTCCGAGTTCGGCCATCGCCTCGCGGTAGGCGGCGCGATCGGATGCCGGCATCACCACCCGGTAGACCGCTTCGCTGCGGGCCTCGAGCTCGCCCGCGACCTCCCGCACCCGGCGTCGCAGGAAGACGGGGGCCAGCCGCCCGCGCAGCTCGTCCTGGTTCTTGTGGCCGTGGACCCGGCCCTTCTCGTCGAGCACGTACCAGCGCCGGTTGAAGCGCCACAGCGGTCCCAGCCGGCGCTGGTCCACCACCTGCATCACCGAGTAGAGGTCGTCGAGGCGCTCCTCCAGGGCGGTATCGCAGAGCACGAAGGCGTAGCGGGTCTGGATCCGCTTGACCGCTTCGGCGGTCCTGGTGCGCCAGTTGCGGATCCGCTGCGCCTCGTCGAGCACCAGCACGTCGGGTCGCAGGCGGGTGGTCTCGGCCTCGTCCCTGAGCAGGATCTCGTAGTGGGCCACGGTGTAGGCCGCGCCCCGCGCCCAGAGCAGGCGCCGCTCGTCGGGGCTGCCGGCGATCCGGCATGCCGCCTCCCCGGTGAGCCGCTCGATCTGGCGCACCCACTCGGCCGCCCGGCTCTCGGGGGCCACCACCAGCACCCGGGCCGCGCCCTCGTCGCGCCGCAGGATCTCGGCCGCCGCCAGGGCCTGGGCCGACTTGTCGAGGCCCATCTCGTCCGCCAGGATGGCCCGCTCCCGGTAGGCGAGGTGGAGCGCCCCGAGGCGCTGGTAGGGATGGAGCGGGACCCGGGTCACGCCGAGGTCGGCCCCGTCGAGCACTTCCTTGCGCCGGCGCTCGAGGATCGCCTCCTTGCGGGCCCGCTCCCGGATCTCGCGCACATGCTGGTGGACCTCGGCGTCGATCCTGGGTATCCCGAGGGCGATCGCCGAGCGGGCAAGTCCGCCGAAGTCGCGCCAGAGTTCGCCGATGAAGTCCCCGTCGGCGTCGAAGTACATGTCGAGGAGTTCGGCACCCTCCTTGGTCAGCGACCGCGGCCGGAGCAGGCGGACCCTCACCTCCTCGCCGTGGTGCAGGTAGATGCGGGCTTCCCGGGGACGCTCGAAGCGGGCCGCGGCCAGCCTGGGGGCTTCCTCGGTCTCGAGATGCAGGAGCACCGCTTCGACGTGCTTGCAGGTGCCGAGCGTGTTGGTCAGGAAGTCCGGGCACGAGCAGCGATAGGCCGCTTCCCGGATCGAGAGCACCTCGACCTCGTAGGCGAAACCCGAGCGCGAGTGGACCCCGAAGGTCGCCTCCACGCCCTCGCCCGCCAGCCGGACCACCCGGTAGCCGCCCTCCCGGGCCCGCTCCCGGCGCCGTTCCCGCTGAACCGACTCGAGGTTCTCCATGCCCGGCCAGCGTCCTTCGCGATCCGGCGCAAGTCAAGGCACGGGACGCGGCCGGGGGCGGTACCCTGGGGCCGCCCCGGTCGCCAGGGGCGGAGGGACGCATGGATCTCTCGGGCAAGGTGGTGCTGGTCACGGGGGCGGGGCGCCGGCTCGGGCGCGAGATCGCCGAGGCCCTCGCGGGTCGCGGCGCCCGGATCGCGGTCCACTACCGGGAGAGCCGCGCCGAGGCCGAGGCGGTGGCCGCGACGCTCGGGGGAAGGCCGTTTCCGGCGGACCTGGCCCGGGTGGAGGAGGTGCTCGAGCTGCCGGCCCGCGTCGAGGCCGAGATGGGCCGCCTCGATGCGGTGGTGAACTCGGCCTCGGTCTTCGCTCGCCGTCCCTTCGGACAGGTGGACGCCGCCGACCTCGCCGTCCACATGGATGTGAACCTGAGGGCTCCCTTGCTGCTCACCCAGGAGTTCGCCCGCCGCCTTCCCCCCGATCGCGAAGGCAGGGTGCTGAACCTTCTCGACACCCGGGCCGAGGTGGCGGACCGGAACTACCTCTCGTACTCCCTCTCCAAGGCGGGGCTGGCCTGCCTGACCCGGGGACTGGCGGTGGCGCTCTCGCCGCGGATCCGGGTCTTCGGCCTGGCGCTCGGCTACATGCTGGCCCGGGAGCACGAGCCGCCGGGCACGCCCCCTCCCGGGGACGCCCTGGTGCCGGGCCTGGCTCCGCCCGGGACCACCGGCGAGGCGGCCGCCTTCCTGCTGGGTCCCGGCGACTTCGCCACCGGCGCCATCCTGGAGCTCGACGGAGGACGCCACCTCAGGGCACCCGGGGGCTTCCCCCCGGGTACCGACGCGACCGGGCGGAACCGGGCAGAGGGAGGTCGGGAAGGATGAGCGACCGCATGGTGCTCCGGCTCCGCGTGAGGGCCGTGGTGGGCTGCTACGACTGGGAGAAGGAGCTGCGGCGGGAGATCCCGATCGAGGTCGAACTCCCGGTCGATTGCCGGGCGGCGGGGCGGGACGACGACCTGGCCGCAGCCTTGAACTACGAGCCCCTGGTGAAGGCGCTGGTCGGGTTCGCCGAGGGCGGGGATTTCGACCTGGTCGAGGCACTGGCCGAGGGAGCAGCGAGGATCTGCCTGGAGGCGACCGGGGTTCCCGAGGTGACGGTGCGGGTGAAGAAGCGCGAGGCACTGCCCTGTCTCGACGAGGTGGAGATCGCGATCCGGAGGACCCGGGCCGACTATCCCTGATCCGGTTGCGCCCGGGATTCCGACCGGGCCGCGGCCGAGTCGGCCAGAGCCTCCGGGAGCGGCCCCGAGATCTGCTGGTAGACCTCGTCTACGGCTACGTCGCGGGTGGCGTTGCCGAGCGCCTGGATGCCCCTGGCTTGCAGGGTGATCTGGGCGAGCGGGCGAGGCACCAGTCGGGACGGCACCAGGACGAGCATCCCGATCCGGGGAGCGTCCGGCTCTCCCTGGGCCTTGGGGGGCGAGCGCGGGAAGACCAGCGAGACCAGGGTCGAGGTCGCTCCGGAGCCTGCTTCGAGGCGGATCTCGGCGCTGCGATCGTCGTCCCAGGACCAGATCCGGAGGGCCAGGACCAGTGGGCCACCCCGGGTGTCGGGGACCGGGAGCACGATCCGGGTGTCGATCTCCCGGTCGACCGCCCCGAAGCTGTCGGAGAAGATGTCACTCGCCCCCCCGGTGGTCTTGGGATTCCCATAGGGGAGGTCGAACCAGGACGAGGTCCGGAGTCCGAACAACCGGCACCGATTGGGGGAGCGCTCGTTGCAGAGGTCGAGGTGGCGGGCGTAGTCCGGGCTGGCCGGGACATGCTCCCAGGTCCGGATGGGCAGCCAATCGCGGCCGCCCCTTGCCAGCGCGTGACGGTACCCGCGGCGAACCGCCAGAGGATCCGGACCGTTCCCCCCGTCGAGCTCCGGGTAGCGGATCGCGGTGGCGATCCTGGGCAGGAGCCGGTCCAGGAGGGGACCCAGGTCGTCGGGCACCGAGGGGTCCGGCTCCTCGTACCGGCACGGTCCGAGCATGCGGCGCAGGGTGGCGAGTCGGGACAGGGGGGTGGCCATCAAGGGATCGAGGGTCTCGGCGTCGATCCCGGCCAGGGACTCGGCGACGGCCTCCTCCCGCAACTGCTCCCGCCAGGTGCCCCGGCCGTTCTCGAGCACCACCAGGGCTTCCTGGCGGGTGGTGTTGGGAGGCATCTCGAGCACCTCCCTCACGCTCGGTTGGTGCACGACGCGGTCGAGGAAGGCGGCGAGCCGCGACCCGTCAGGGGAGGTGACGGTTCCATCCTGCCCGGGGTTCCCGGAGGGCGGTGGGCTTGGAGACCGCGAGACTCCCCAGGCGGTGGCCAGGAGCAGGGCGGCTGCCAGGGCGGTACCGGGGCCGAGGCGGGGCGAGGGCGCGGCGGGCGGCCCGGGAGCGGCGTGGACGAGGGTGGGGTTCGACCCGGCCGGGCGTGGGGTGGCGAAGGTGGGATCCGACACGGGTCCGGGGGTCAGTGGGCCTGGAGGTAGGTCCGGGTATCCCGGTCCATGACCACCCGGAGGTTGGCGCCGTAGCTCTCGTGCTGGGTGGGATCCAGGTCGGGGTTGTAGGTCACGGTCTTGGCGGCCTCGCCGCGGACGAGGGAGCGGAGGTCGAGGCTCCCGGCCGCGATCCCTCCGGTCAGGGCCAGGCGCCCCTGGCCCGAGACCCGTCCTTCGAGCGCCACCAGGTGGGCGTCGACCTTCTCGCCCGTCTGGATCCGGATGTCGCCCCGGAGGCTGACCAGGGTGAGGGGGTTCTTCGGGCGGTCCTGCACGATCCGTCCCTTGATGACGATGTCGCCCTCGGCGATCACCATGCAGCCCTCACCCACGTTCACCTCGCCGAGCTCCAGGCCTCCCTTGGCGATGCGTACCACGCCGGGGACCTCCAGGGTGGCGTGGCGCCGGAACCGCGAATGGAAGGCGGCTTCGTCGGGGACCTCGAAGGTCTCGCGGGCCCTGAGGAAGCTCTCCAGGAGGGTCCCGTCCAGATCCTGGAGGGCGCCTCGGAAGAGGGTCTCCGGCTTCCCCGAGGCCTCGATGCGGCGGATCTGGCAGGCCCCGATCGATCCCTGCTTCGGGTCGGGGTAGAGGAAGGACCAGTCCCTCCCCGGATAGGGGATGACCCGTTGCAGGCCGGCCTCCGCCAGCACCGGACCTGGGACGAAGGGAGTGCCCCCGTCCTGCACGGTGGCGTTCTCCTGGAGCTGCTCCCGGTTGGTGGCGATGTAGTCCCAGGAGCGGTTGTAGGCCTCGTCCTCGATCCGCAACATGGCCCGGGAATAGGCCTCGTAGCTGGGGAAGCCGGCTGGGCCCGAGTCGCCCGGGAACTCGGCGGGAGACCGGTAGGGGAACCACAGTCCGTCCACCAGGCGGACCGTGAGGTAGCTGCGATAGGCGGGTCCCAGCACCACGGTAGGGCTGACGTACCGGGTGTCTCCGAAGAGATGCAGTCCCGAGGTCCGGTCATCGGCCTCCTCGGCGTCCGGGGGACGGCGGTAGGTCCCGGCAGGGGCGCGCGCCGAGCCCAGTTTGGGGCTGGTGAGGATCCCTCCATAGAAGCCGAAGGTGATCCCGATCTCGCTCTCGGCACCCGGGACGAGCTCGGCGGGCAGCAGGTAGCGGGTGCGGCGGAGATGGAAGAGTTCCTCGTAGGCGTTGGCTCCCGACCCGTGGACGAGGTGGAGGAACCAGGGAGTGCGACCGCCCAGGTAGACCATGCCCGCCCCGTCCGGGACCAGGCCCGAGACGGCTTCTGCCAGCGGGTAGAACTTGCCGTCGAGGACCGCCGGGATCTGGTCGCGTCGGTGGTAGAGGACGACCGGTCGGGCCGGGCCGTCGTCGAGGCGGAAGCCCTTGGAGGGATCGAGGCGGTCGTACGACAGCAGGTTCGGGGTCTCCTCGCCCCGCTCCCGCACGAACAGGGTGAACTTGGAGAGGACCGGGGCCACCACCGACACGACCCTCACCGGGCGCGCCTCGATCAGGGCGCGGGTGACGCCCCGGTAGGTGGCCCGGGAGACCAGCGAGAGCTCCCCCACCTTCTCCCGGGGGTCGCCGAGCAGGCCCCTCATTCCGTCGGCGGGATGCAAGGTGCGGAACCCCCGGAACTCGACCGAGGCCTCGATGGTGGCCCCCTGACCGATCATGCCCGCGAGCTCCTTGAGGAAGGGGGCTTCGATGGGGAGGGAGATCCGCTCCAGCTCCTCCGAGGTGCTCTCGAGCAGCAGGGCGTGGATCTCGGTCCCGGGCCGGACCGCGCTCTCCTTCAGGTACTCGCGGGTGACGTTGAGACCGGATTCGGCGAGGTAGAGGGCGGTCTCGCCGAAGGTGTAGCGATGGGCGTCCAGGTACTGCTGGCGACTGACGTGGTTCAGCGAGAAGACGCCGATCGCCACCAGGATCACCAGCGCTCCCACGATCGCCAGGGTGGCGCCCCTGCGGGATCCCGTGCGGATCATGGCCTCATCTCGTCTCTTCTCAGCGACCGGCCGTGAGGGCGGCCTGGTTGGCTCGCTGGGTCGCCATGTTGGCAGCGACCGCCGCCTCGGCGGCCGCGCGCTGGAGGGCGCTGGCGTTGCCGAGGGCCGCGTCGGCCACGGCCTGGGCCTGGGCCGAAGCGCTGGCGAGCTGGTCGGCGGTCTGGCGGGCCGCCTCGGCTTCCCTCCGGGCGGCATCGGCCTCGGAACTCTCCTTCCCGTAGGCGGCCTCGGCCTCGGCGGCCACCGAGGCAGCCTGGGAGGCGGCGGCGGCGGCGGTGGCGGCCTCCTGGGAGGCGGTGTTGGCCGCCGACTGGGCCGATTCGTACTCGGCCTCGGCCCGATCGCTGGCGGCGGCGGCCGCGTCCGCGGCGGCCTTGAAGGTGGTCGCCTGCTCCCGGGCGGCGGTGGCCGCAGTCCGGTCGTCGGCGGCCCGGGCATTGGCGATCTCGACGGCGCTCTTGCCCTGGGCGATCACGTCGTCGGCCGTCTTCTGCTGCAGGTCGCGCTGGGAGACCTTCTCCTTGGCCTCCTCGGCGGCGGAGGCGGCGGCGTCGGCGGCGTTCTCCCAGTTCGACTTGCGGCCGTTGAAGTAGTCCGTGTCCTGGCCGAGCTTGGTGTCCGCAGTGGAGAGCTCGGTCTTCTTGCCGTCGAGAGCGGTGGTCGCTGCTTCGTGGGTGGAGACCGCGGTGTCCCGCTGGGCCTGGGCCTGGTCGCGGACCGTGGTCGCCTGGTCGAAGGCCTGCTGGGCACCGTCGCGCTGGCCTTCTGCGGCCCTGAGGTCGGAGACGGCCCCGTCGAGCTTGCCCTGGGCCGTGGTCCGGGCCGCGGTGGCCTGGTCGAGGGTGGACTGGGCCTGGTTCCGGGCCTCGACCGCCCCGTCATACTTGGTCTGGGCCGCGGCCTGGGCGGTCTTCGCCTGGGAGAGGGCAGACTCCGCCTGCTGCTTCGCCTGCTCCGCCTCCCGCTTGGCCTGCTCGGCCTTGGCCTTCTGGTCCTTGGCGGCGTCGCGCTCCTGGGTCCGCTTGTTCCGTTCCGCGAGCGCCTGGTCCCGGGCCTTCTGGGCGGCCTCCTGGGCCTGCTGGGCGCTCTTCAGGTCCGCTTCGGCCCTGGTGACGTCGTTCCTGGCGCTGCTGACGTTGCCTTCCTCGCGGTTGAGACGATCCCGAGCGCTGGACAGGCGGCTGTTGGCGTCGTTGGCCCGGGAGCGGGCCGCATTGCACTCGGACTCGGGCTTGCCCTCGGCACAGGCTCCCGAGACCGCGCCGGAGGCGCTGTTGGCGGCACTCTGGGCGTCCCGGTAGGCGCTCTCGGCGGAGCGCAGGGCGGACTCGGCCGAAGCCAGGTCCTGGCGCTGGGTCGAGAGGTCGGTCTCGGCGGCCCGGGTGTCGTTCTTGCGGCCGGTCAGCGTGTTCTCGGCACTGTCGAGGGTCTGGTTGGCGTCCCGGAGAGCGCCCTCGGCCTCGGTCAGCTTGGTGGTGGCGGCGTCGAGCTCCTGGCTCCGCTGGTCGAGCTCCTGGCTCCGCTGGCGCAGGTCTCCCTCCCGGGCCGCGGTGTCCTGCTTGCGGGCGTCCAGCTCGGTCAGGGCGGCCGCTTCCTCGGCGATCCGGGCGGTCAGCTGGTTCTTCGCCTCGGTCTCCTCGCCGATCCTCGCCGCCAGTTCGCCTTCGGCGTCCCGGACCAGGCCGGCCCGCTCGTCGACGAGGGCCTTGGCGGCATCGAGTTCGTCGGAGCGGGCCTGGCGTTCGGCCTCGGCCGCAGCCAGCTCGGCCTCGGCGGCCTCCCGGGCCTGGTTCTTGGCCAACTCGTCGGCGGCGGCCGCCTGCACCTCGCCGGTGAGGCGGTCCACTTCGGTCTGGGACGCTTCCATCGTGTCCCTGGCCGTCTCCATCTCGGTCATGGCGGCGGCCGCCTGTTCGCTCTGGGCCTTGGCGGCGGCCTCGGCAGCTTCGGCGGCGGTCTGGCGGCTGAGGAGTTCCTGGAGGGCCAGGGCGGCCTCCTCCGCGGTCATGGTGGCGATCTCGGCTGCCAACCGCTCGCTCTCGGTGGCGACCGTCTCGGCGGCGGTGGCGACCGCGTCGGCGGCGGTGTAGGCCTGGTTGGCCTGGGCCGCGATGTCGCGGGCGATCTGGGCCTGGCGGGCAGCGGCGGCCGCGGCAGCCTGTGCCTGGGCGGCCTGCTGGGCGGCGGTGGCCGCGGCCTGGGCGGCCGCGACCGCGGCGGCCCGGGCTTCAGCGGCCTGCTGGTCGGCGGCGGCGGCCTCGGCGGCGGCCTGCTGGGCCTCGGCGGCGGTGCGGGCCTCGGTGGCGGCTGCCTGGTTGGCCTGGGCCTGGGCCGCCTGGGCTGCGGCCTCGGCGGCGGCCGCGTCGGCGGCGGCCTTCTGGGCGGCGGCGGCGAGGTCGGCGGCCTGCTTGCCTGCCGCCGCGGCCTGGGCTGCGGCCTGGGCCGCAGCGGCCTCGCGGGCTGCCTGGTCGGCGGCGGCCCGAGCGGCGTCGGCGGCGGCCTGGGCCGCGGCGGCCTCGGCGGCAGCCTGGGCGGCGGGATCGACGGTCGGTGCGGTCACCGGCGGGACGGTGGGGTTACCGGCAGCCGGAACCGTCGGGATCCCGGCTGCGGGGTCGGTCCCGCTCCCGGGCGTGCCGACCGAGGAGGCAGGGATGGTGGATCCCGGATCCAGGCCCGGGATGCCGGAGACGCCCGGGGGATCGGTGCCCGGGGTGGCGGAACTGGCGATCACGATGTCGCCGCCCGGCCCGCTGGGCCCGCCTCCCTCGATGCCGCCCGGAGTGGTACCGACCAGCCGGACGCCGTCATCGGGGGAGCCTTCGGCTCCGTCGAGCAGGGAGGGGGGATAGCGGATCCCGTCGAGCTCGCCGTCGCGGGCGGCCTGGACGGCCTCGGGGCTCCGATCGTCGAGCGCGTCGGCGACCCCCGAGACCCGGGTCAGGAGATCGACGACCTCGCCGCTGGAGCGACCGGCCTGGCGCAGCGTCTGGTCGATCCGGGCCAGGCCGCGGGCGGCCATGCGTCGCACCCCGTCGAGGTTGCCGATCTCCCACTCCTGGATCATCTCGGCCAGCCGGGCGGCCTCTTCGGGCTGGTGGCCGAGCTGCTTCAGGCGTTCGATCATGTCCATGATGGAGGTGGGCCGGATCCCCTCCGGGACCTTGGGGAGGAGGAAGGCCCGGCCGATCGGTCGCGCTTCCACGCCCGCCGAGTCGATCTCCAGGTCGAGGCCGGCCCCCAAGGCTCGGGAGGGCACCAGGACGTCGCCCGCGAACTCTTCCGGCATGCGTCCGTCGGCGCCCCCACCCCTGGCCTCGCCACCCTCGACGGCCGAGGTCCTCCGGTTCCAGCCCGTCTGCTCGAGGCTGGCGAGGAGGGCGGCCAGATCGGCGATCGAATCGCCCACCAACGGGGGGATGGGAGGATCGAGCGGGGTGATCCGGACCTCGAAATCGTCCACCAGGATCGAGGCCGAGCCGGGTTCGACCTCCCGGACCAGGAGGCGGGCGATGTCGCCCGGTTCCCCGGTCTCGTAGCGGCTCTCCCGTCCGTCGGCGCTGCGGATCCTGAGCACCCCGTCGGGTCCGACCTCGAAAAGGGTCTCGGTGTAGACGACCGCTCCGTCCCGGTGCTCCCGGTGGACCACCACGAAGCCGGTCTCGGTGCGGATCACCTTGGCGGCGAAACGCAGGACCCGGCGCAGCCGCTCCATGAACAGGCCGCGCGACTTGGCATAGCCGGCCCTGAGGGTCCCGCCCACCGAGCGAACGGTCAGGAACCGGACCGCCTCGGTGGCCAGGGCCAGCAGCCCGGCACCCAGACCGATCGCGAGGGTGACCTCGACGACCGTGTAACCCGGCCGCCGCCGCGGTCGGGTCGAAGGGGAATTCCGACCCATTCCGTTCCCTCCCTGCATGGAGAGAGTGTGCCCTGGGCCCAAGGGATAGAACAAACCCCCGGGGCCTCGGAATTCAGCCCAGGGCCAGGCTGACCATCCGGTCCTTGACCACCAGGAACTTCTTGATGGTGCGGCCTTCGACCCACTGCTGGACCTTGGGACTCGCCAGGACCCGGCTCCGGATTTCCTCCTCGGGGAGGCCGGTGGGCAGGGTGAGGCGATCCCGGACCTTGCCGTCGATCTGGACCGGGTACTCGCGCTCCTCCTCGACCAGGAAGGCGGGGTCGAACTCCGGCCAGGTCTGTCGGTGCACCGAGCCGCGGGTGGCCCGTCGACCGGTCCGGTCCCAGAGCTCCTCGGCCATGAACGGTGCGACCGGGGCCAGCAGCAGCAGCAGGGTCTCGATCGCCTCGGACCAGGCGTCGCCGGCCTGGGACGCGACCGGCAGCAGGTCCTTCAGTCCGTTCTTGTACTCCATCAGGGCGGAGACCGCGGTGTTGAACGAGAAGGCATCGATGTCGCGGCTCACCCTCTGGACCGAGCGGTGCCGGAGGCGGGTCGTGCGGCCGGCCTCCGCGCCCTCGCGGGAGGCGAAGGGTGCTCCCTCGGGACGGACCTGTCCGGGAGCCTTGGTGACCAGGGAGTGGACGTCGTCCAGGAAGGCCTTGATGCCCTTGATCGAGCTGGGATCCCAGGGGACCTCGGACTCGAACGAACCCAGGAAGAGGATGAAGGCCCGGAGCACGTCGGATCCGTAGTCCTTCTCCACCTCGTCGGGGGTCACCACGTTGCCCTTGGACTTGGACATCTTCTGGCCGTCGGCCCCCAGCATCATCCCCTGGTTGCGCAGCCGGGTGAACGGCTCGACGAAGGGGACCAGGCCGGCGTCATGCATCACCTTGGTCCAGAAGCGGGCATAGAGCAGGTGCATCACCGCGTGCTCGGCCCCGCCCACGTAGAGGTCGACGGGGAGCCAGTAGCGGGCCGTCTCGGGCGAGAAGGGGCGTCCCTCGTCGCCGGGATCGGGGAAGCGGAGGAAATACCAGGACGAGCAGGCGAAGCCGTCCATGGTGTCGGTCTCCCGCTCGGCAGCCTTCCCGCAGGCGGGACAGGTGGTCTCGACCCACGCCCGGCAGCGGGCCAGGGGGGAGCGGCCGTCACCCGAGGGCTCGAAATCGTCGATCTCGGGCAACACGACGGGC
>CAYOHP010000157.1:0-14848 GCA_964403795.1 uncultured bacterium
CCCGCCCGGGTCGAGGAGCTGATCGAGACCGGTCGGGACGTCGCCAGCCTGGAGGCCCCGGTGCGGGGCACCGACGGGGTGCAGCTGGAGGAGACCCTGGTCGACGGCTCCCGTCGCGAGCCGCCCGACGAGCTGGTGGCCCGCCGCGAGAAGCGCGCCATGGTCGAGGGTCTGAAGGACCTGGCGACCCGCGAGACCTGGATCCTGGCCCATCGCTTCGGGCTCGCCGACGGTCGCAAGCGGTCCCGGCCCTGGATCGCCAAGGAACTCGGCATCTCGCCCGAACGGGTGCGCCAGATCGAGACCGACGCCCTCGGCAAGCTGCGGCGCACCATCGAGACCCGCTCGACCCACGCCTGAGGTCGGTCCGCGGGATCGACGCCGGCCTCAGGAAGTCGGCGTCGTCCCGGTGGGTCGGGGAGCGGCCCCCGGAGCCGGCGCGGTCCAGTCGAACCCGTCCCGTCCCCGGGTCACGAACCGCACCCTGGGCCCCTGGGGCGTGTCCTCGTACCAGGCGGTGTCGGCCCGCCACTGGCGCCCGTCGGGCAGCGTCCCCACCATGTTCAGGTAGGTCCAGCGCCTGAGCCCCGGGTCCCAGACCGCCCGCTCGTAGAAGGTCTGGCCCCCGCCCTGGTAGCGGTCGTGGCCCCCCATGTAGACGACCGTGCCGTCGGCCATGCGGGTCCCGCCGCTGTTCAGGCTCTGGGTGACCGGGGTCCCGGTCTGGCTCCCGGCCAACCGGATCGGCGAGCGGGTCGACCGGTCCCGGATCGGCGGCAGCTGCTCCCGCACCCGGTTCTTGTGCCAGTCGACGACCTCGGGTGGCATGCCGCGGGGCGCCTCGTCGGTGAGCCGCACCCAGCCCACGCCTTCCTTCCACCAGACCCAACCGTGGCCGGGCCCGTAGCGGCGTCCCAGGTCGTAGAAGAGGATCTGCTTGCCGTCGACCGTGAGGCGATGGGCCCAGGGATCGTCGGCCGCGATCGCGCTGCCGATCGGGAAGCGCCGCTCCAGATCGGCCTTGTGCCAATCGTAGCTCCGGCCCTGCGGATCGTTGACGAAGACCTCGTAGACCGGGTCCTTGCCGAGAACCAGCACCGCCAGCTGCGGGTAGCGCTGCAGCCACGACAGATCCTGGGGGAAGGCTGCCGGTGCGGCCTGGGTCGCCGCAGGAGTGCTGCCCGGGTCCTGGGGGCGTCCCGTGACGGGACGGGTGCTGGCACCTGCCGGTCCGGTCCCGCCCTGCCCGAAGACATCGCCCTGGGTGGTCGAGAGGCCGGCTCGGGCCACTCCCAGGTGCAGGACCAGGGAGGCGATTCCGGCCATGGTCAGGTATCGATTGCGAACCATCGGAGTATCCCGTCGTTCGAGAAAAGATCGAGAGGTGAAGGCTGGAAGCAATCGTCGTGCCGAGCGTGGGAAGGGCCTCCGATGCGGGCTCTCGTCCCCGACCCGACGGGACCGTCACCCGGACTATCCAGTCGGGTGGGTACCATGATGGTCATGGTGGAACACCCGGCCCGGGCCACGGCGAGGCGACTTGGCACCCTCCTCTTCGCGGCGATCGTCGCGGTCCCGGGGTGGGCCGAGACGGCCCGGCCCGACGATTCCGCCATGGGAGCGCTGGCCGCCTTCCCCCCGAGCGTGTTCCGCTTGGCGCTCTACCGGATCGCCGGGGAGCATCCCGATCCCCGGGTGGCGCGAGCGCTGGCCCGGGTGCGGGAGCGGGCTCCCCGGCTGGTCGAGGATCCCCGCCTGTTCCGGGCGGCGCGCCTGGCCCTGGCCACCGGACGGACCGGGGAGGACCTCCCCGAGGCCAGGGGCGAGACCGGTCGGGAAGCCCGGGCGCTGCTCCGGAAGAGTCTGCCCGAAGACGTGATGACGGACCGGGGTCTGGCGGCGGCCTTCCGCCACCTGGCGGGTGCCCCGGACCTGGAGGCCCGATTGGTGCGGGAGGCCCGGGAAGTCCTCGGGCTGGAGGCGGCCCGGGACGACGAGCGGACCCGCAATGCCTGCCTCTCGGCCCAGGCGGCATGGGCGCCCGGCGGGGAACTCCCGACCTGTCCCCGGGACGGCAGCCCGCTCGCCCCCGGGGCCGACGGCCGGCCGGGTTGCGTACACCATCGGGCCCCGACCGGTCCCACCGTTCCCGGGGCTCCCGTCCTGGAAGAGGAGCTGGAGGAGCGGAACGCCTTCGCATGGGCCCGGGCCCAGCTCTCGGCTCGTCCGATGGCGGCGCCGATCCCCGATCCCGACTGAGCTCCCGCCCCCAAGCCTGGGAGGTCGTAGGCGGGCTCGGCTACTCTCGCCGCGGGGAGGACCCCTGATGGCGTCGGGCCGCCAGAAGATCCGCTTCCCGTCCGAGCTGCTGACGCGCTACCGGCCGATCCGGCCGCTGGGCGCCGGGGGCATGGGCGCGGTCTTCCTCTGCCGCGAGCTCTCCGAATACCGCAACGTCGCCATCAAGGTGCTGCGCGACCCGCACGACGCGTCGCTCCTGGCGCGCTTCTCCCGCGAGGCCGACACCCTCTCGCGGATCCATCACCCGAACCTGCTCAGGATCATGGAGCACGGCGACACCTCGCTGGGGCCCTACATCGTCACCGAGTACCTCGAGGGCGAGCGGCTCGACGAGCTGACCGAGCCCTTCGACGTGCTGAAGTCGATGCTCCAGGTGGCCGGCGGGCTCGACGCCATGCACGAGATGGGCTTGATCCACCGGGACGTGAAGCCCACCAACATCATGCTCACCGACGACGGGCGGGCGGTGCTCATCGATTTCGGCCTGGTGCACGCGGTCGACGACACCACCCTGACCCGGGAGGGTGCGGTGGTGGGCACCGCCTGCTTCATCGCCCCCGAGCAGATGCGGGCCGAGAAGCCGACCTCGGCGTCGGACTGGTACGGGTGGGGGATCTCGCTCTTCCAATTGCTGGAGCACCGCTTCCCCTACGACCTCCCCGACCTGCTGAAGATCGCCGGGGGCGCCGACGTCCCGGGCCCCGAGTTCCGGGCCATCGACCCGGACGGTCCGCTGGCCGAGCTGATCAGGAGAGCGATCTCGCCGGATCCCCGGAGACGTCCCCGATCCCGCGCCGAGGCCGAAGCCGTCCTCAAGGGCGAGGCACTCCCCGAGCCGCCCGCGCCGGAGGACGACGGCATCCTCTGGGTCGGAGAGGTGAAGCCGATCGGAGTGCTCCCCGCCCGGCCCCCACCGCCCGCCCCGGATCCCGCTCCCCAGGCCGAGATCCTGATCGTCGACGAGGCGGAGGAGGAGGACGAGGAGCCCGAGGACCTCGACCACACCGAACCGAACCTCCGGACCCCGCTCCCGCCCGCGGCTCCCCCAGCGACACCCTCTGCCTCCGACCCTCCGTCGATCCCGAGAGCCGCCCCCCGGCCGCGCGGGCACCCCCCTCAGCCCACGCCTCTGCCCCCGGATCCCGAGCCCGCCCCGAGGCCGAGCCCCGTCGAAGTGGGCACCCCCACCCCCTGGCCCGACGGCCCCCCACCCGCGGACCTGGCCCCCCCCGCGCCCCCGGAGTCCGGCATGCCCGCGCCTCCCGCTCGGACCGGAGCGCGGTCGGTGGCGGCCCAGCCCGGTGCGCCCAGGGAGCGCCCGGTTTCGCAGCCAGCGCTCGCGGTCCCGGCCCGTCCCGCGGCGGCCCTGGCACCGCGCCCGGCCGCGCCCCCACCGGGCTCGGGCACCCCGGCCTCCGATCCACCCGCCGGATGGACGGAGAACCTGCGCTCGCTGGCCCTGCCGCTCCTGGTGGGCGGAATCCTCGGGTTCGGCTGGAGCGGGCTCGGCACCCTCCGCCTCGACCCCCCGCCGCCCACCCGTCCGCCTCCCACGCCCACCGACGACCCGTCCCCGCTGCCGGTCGCCACCCCCACGCCTCCTCCGCCCGAGCCGTCCCCGGCTCCTTCCCCTTCGCCTACCCCGGCACCGCCGACCCGCGCCCCGGACCCGACCCGCGCCTCTCCCCCCACGCCCCCCGTGGTCTCGGTCCCGACCTCCCGGCCGGCGCTCCGGACTCCCGCCCCGGTAGCGGTGATGGAAGGCCACGCCTCGGCGGTCCTCTGCATGGCCAGGAGCCGCGACGGGAACCGGCTCGCGACCGGCGGCGCCGATCACGCGGTACGGCTCTACGACTTGACCTCGAACCGCCCCACCGCCCGCCTGGAGGCGAGCTGGGAACCGGTGAGAGCCGTCGCCTTTTCCCCCGACGGCAGCCGGCTCGCCACCACCGGCTCGGAGGGCGCCATCCTGGTCTGGGACACCAAGAGCGGCGAGATCGCCGACACCCTCATGGGAGGCGACGCCGACGGAGTGGGCCTCCACTTCACGGCTGCCGAGGTGCTGCTGGCGGTCGACCAGACCGGGGGCCTCATCGAGTGGAAGCCGGGGTCCGGCGGACGCAACCGGGTGCAGCTCCCCAACTCGGGGCGCACCTCGGTGGCCCCGGCCTTCGCCCGGGCACCGGGAGCCTCGCTCTTCGTCTTCGTGCACCCCGACGGCTCGGTGGAGGCCCGCCGCGACCCGACCCGACCGGGCGTCCTGCTGGCCCCGGCCGGCCCCGAGGTGACCGCGCTCGCGATCGCGGAAGGAGGCGCGGCGGTCGCCCTCGGCACCGTGGACGGCACCATCCCGGTCTTCACCCCCGACGGCGCCACCCTGGGACCCAAGCTCCGCATCCCGGGGATCCCCACCAGCCTGGCCCTCTCCGAGGACGGCACCCGGGTGATCGCCGGGGACGCGGCGGGACGCCTGCACCACCTCGAGGTCGCCACCGGTCGGGACGCCCCGGTCGCCCCCGGCCACAGCGGACCGGTCCGGGCGCTGGCCTTCCTCGCCGATCCCACCCGCCTCGCCAGCGGCGGCCAGGACGGCCAGGTCCGGATCTGGAGCCTGGGGCCGTAGGTCGGGGCTCCAGTCTCTCAGTACCCGAACGCCGGGAACTCGAACACCCAGCTCGCCGAGTTGTCGGCGGGGTCGGCGTCGTCGATCGTGACCGACACGCCCCCGGCCGCTCCCACCGCAACCTCGCGGTCCTCGAGCCCCAACCCCGAGGCGTCGATGCGGGCCCTCACCATGACCTCGTCGCCGGGCTCGAGCTCGGGGGTCGACGGCTCCAGCGGTTCGAGCTTGAGGCGCGGATCGAGGCCCGGGTCCAGCCACCACGAGACGGGGGCCGCGGGGGCCGCCTTCCCCCCCAGGTTCTGGATGGTGGCGATCACCTCCCAGGTGTCGTCGTCCTCCTGGAGGGCCTCGGCCGCCACCACCGTGAGCTCGTACCGGTCCGTCAGGTCGATGGCGGTCGGCTCGGGCAGGTCCCTGGGAAGGCTGGTCGCGGCGCCCCCGGGCACCGAACCCAGGGCCCCGGTCGGCGAACCCGCCCCGACGCCCATGGCCAGGGCGGCCTCCCCGGTCACCGATCGGGTCCGCTCGAAGCTCTCCATCGATTCGATCCGGAGCACCCCCGAGGGGAGCGCGAACTCGGCGCTGTCCTCGTCGTCCTGGGGCGATCCATCGCTCCAGCGCTCGGGCGACCCGTCCTCGGGCTCGATCCAGACCTGCACCGTGGCCCGGTACCTCCCCGGGAGGGGCGGCGCGCCCTCGGCCGCCTCGGGGACCTCGAACACGGTTTCATGCTCGGTGCCGGGAGTCGGGCTCTCCTCGAGGACCCGCACCGGGCCGTCCTCGAACTGGAGGCAGGCGGTGGCCCTGAGCACCCCGGCCCCGTCCTGCGGGGACCGATCGACCCGGAAGCGGACCCGGGTCTTCCGGGCGTCCACGGGTCCCAGGCCGAGTATCGAGACCGAGACGTCAGAATCCTCGGAGACACCGGTGGCCTCGACCGGGTCGCAGACCGATCTCAATTCGTCGGCGACCAGGGGGGCGGCTCCGGCCAACCACCACGCCAGGATGACGAGTCGGAACGCCACGGGACATCCCCTCGACCGGGTCCTTCCCAGCCTACACCGCCCGCATCCGGAGCGTGTTCCGGAGTGAAGCCCAGTTCTCAGGTCGTGTCACCCTGGCTTCCCGCCCACCCCGGGCGCTTTCCCCGGGACCCACTCGGGAAGCCCCGGGACACCCCACGACCAGATCCGGCACGCGCTTTGCATCCTTCCCCCCTCGATGGCTGCCCTCACCCCGCACCGCGATCCCCTCGACAGCTGGAGCGACATCGACTTCCGCTTCCTGGCGTCGGGCGGGGCGGCCGCGGTCCCCAGCGAGGAGTCCCCCCAGCCGCCGCTCGACCTGCCCGTCGGGAAGTCCCGCTCGCTGGCCCCCAAGGTGACCTTCCCGCCCTCGTTGCTCCCCGACTACGCCCCGATCCGGCTCCTGGGGGTGGGCGGTATGGGAGCGGTCTTCCTGGCCAAGGACCGCAAGCTCGACCGGCTGGTGGCGCTGAAGGTGGCCCAGGAGGCCGCCAACCCGGTCCATGCCGAGCGCTTCCTCCGGGAGGCCGCCGGGCTCTCCCGGGTCCGGCACCCCAACCTGCCCGCCATCTACACCTTCGGCCGGGCCGGCACCGTGCCCTTCATGGCCCTCGAGTACCTGGAAGGCGAGCCGCTCCACCAGGTCCCCCTGCCCTTCGACCCGCTGCCGGCGATGCTGCAGGTCGCGGAGGCCCTGGCCGAGATCCACGCCCAGGGGATGGTCCACCGGGACGTGAAGCCCGCCAACATCATGCTGACCCGCGACGGCCGGGCGGTGCTGGTCGACTTCGGCCTGGTCTGGGACGCCCAGCAGTCGGCGCTGACCCGCACCGGCAAGGTGGTCGGCACCATGAACTTCCTGGCGCCCGAGCAGCTCTGCCACGCCAAGCCCTCGCCGGCCTCCGACTGGTACGCCTGGGGCGTGACCCTCTTCGCCCTGATCGAGCGCGGCTATCCCTATCCGGTGAAGGACCTGGTCGAGGCCGCCCGCCGCGACCAGCCCCTGGCCCCCGCCTTCGCGACCATCGGCGCCACCTCTCCCATGGCCCGGCTGCTGCGGCGCTGCCTCTCGCTCGACCCGGAGCGACGCCCCCGCTCCCGGGCCGAGATCGAGGCCCAGCTGCAGGACGCCGAGGTCGGGGAGGCCACCAGTCCCGACCTTCCCTCGCTGCCGCCTTCCACCGCCATCCCTACCGGGTCCTCGCCGGGCCGCCGCCCCACCCGACCGCTCCTCGGCGAGTCCTCGCCCGGTCGCCGCCCGTCCCGCCCGTCCCCGTCCGTCCCGCCCGTGGCGCCGCCTCCACCCCTGGTGATCGCCGCCACTCCGACCCCCTCGCTGCCCCGCCCGCACTGGATGGGGCCGCTGGACCGCCGCCTCTCGGCCTGGCTCACCCCGCTCGCCGACCTGCTGGTGCGCCTGGCCGGAGCCTAGGCCGGCCCCGAACGCACGTTTCCGGGGTGTTAGCATTGCGATATGTCGGCCCCCGACCTCCGCGCCCTGCTCCAGACGACCTTCGGCTTCCCCCGCTTCCGCCCCGGCCAGCAGGGCGTGGTCGAGCACGTGGCGGGCGGCGGCGACGCCCTGGTGCTGATGCCCACCGGGGCCGGCAAGTCGCTCTGCTACCAGCTCCCGGCCCTGGCCCGGGGCGGCCTCACGGTGGTGGTCAGCCCGCTCATCGCCCTCATGAAGGACCAGGTCGACCAGCTCCGTTCCCGGGGCATCCCGGCCACCGAGATCAACTCCTCGCTCCCGGTCGAGGAGAAGCGGGACCGTTGGCGTTCGATCCAGGAAGGCAAGGTGCGCCTCCTCTACGTGGCTCCCGAAGGCCTGCGCCGCGACCGCCTCCTGGATGCCCTGGCGCGGCTCTCCCCGCGGCTCCTGGTGGTCGACGAAGCCCACTGCATCTCCCAGTGGGGTCATGACTTCCGCCCCGACTACCTGGAGCTGGGCCGGATCCGGGAGCGCCTGGGCCGTCCGCCCACGGTGGCCCTGACCGCCACGGCCGGGGGCGAGGTCCGGGGCGACATCCTCGCCAAGCTGGGGATCCCCGAGGCCCCGGTCTTCGCCACCGGCTTCGACCGACCCAACCTCTTCCTCTCGGTGATCAAGGCCAAGAGCCGTGCCGACAAGGACGAACAGCTCGCCGAGGTGCTGGCGCGGGTCGGTCGCCCCGCCCTGATCTACTGCGCCACCCGGAAGTCGGTGGAGCGGGTGGCGGCCGACCTCGAGGCCCGGGGCGAGCGGGTGCTCGGCTACCACGCCGGTCTCGCCTCGACGGACCGGACCGCGATCCAGGACCGATTCCGGGCCGGGGACGTCGACGTGGTGGTGGCCACCAACGCCTTCGGCATGGGGATCGACAAGCAGGACGTGCGGGCGGTGGTCCACTACGAGATGCCCCGCACCCTGGAGGCCTACTACCAGGAGATCGGACGGGCCGGTCGCGACGGTCGCCCTGCCGAGGCGGTGCTCCTGTTCGTGAAGCGCGACCGGGCGGTCCAGGAGTTCTTCGTCGACCAGGCCCATCCTCCCGAGTGGGTACCCGGCGCGGTCCTCTCGGCCCTCGAGCGGCTCCCCGACGGCGACCTCCCCCCCTGGGACCGCCTCGCCGCCGCCATCGACCCCGACCTCACCGACAAGATGATCCCCACCACCCTCCGCCTGCTGGAAGCCGAGGGCCGGATCCGGGCGGTGCGCCGGGCCCCCTCCGGGGATCCCCGCCGGATCCAGATCCTGCGGCCCTCGACCTCGGGTCCGGTGGACGTGTCCCGGCTCTCGGCCCGGCGCCGCCACGAGCTCGACAAGCTCGCCCGGGTGATCGCCTACGCGGAGCAGGACGGCTGCCGGCGCCGGACCCTGCTGACCCACCTCGGGGAAGACGCCCCCGCCCGCAGCTGCGAAGGCTGCGACCGCTGCACCCTGGGATCGTCACGCCGCCGGCGGAAGAAGGCGTCCCGGCGACGCCGCGCCCAGTAGCTCGCCAGCAGCTCGGCCCGCCTGCGAGGCCTGCAGCGGCCCCGCTTGGGATCACATCCGTAGGGTCCGGATCGAGCCGCACCCGGCCGCCACGCACCTGGCGTTCAGGTCCCAGCAGGCCCGGTGGTGGGGCACCCGGCACCAGGCGCAGCGCACGCCTTCCTTGTCGCGGTCGGCCGGCTCGGCGTGGATGTCCTCCCCGCAGACCTGGCAGGGAGCCAGGGGCAGCGGCGGGGGATCGGGACGCACCGCCACCGCCTTGGGACGACGGCGCTGGCTGCGGGGCTCGACCTTCTGGGCCGGGGCCAGGAAGCGGATGCCTTCCTCGCGATCCCGGCCCGGTACGACGATCTGGATCCCCGGCTCCACGAACCGGACCCCCGGGTCCTCCCCGGGGGCGTCGAGGAACCGGATCCCTCCTGCGTCGTTCCCCGCTCCGACCGGGGACCGGACCTCGTCCCGGTAGCTCCGCCGGAGCCGGGCCGGGTCCAGCACCCGGAGCACCGAGTCGAAGAAGGCCGAGCCGTTGCGGTAGAGGAGTTCGAGGTCTCCGGCGTTGCGCGCCATCTGGCGCTTCTTCATCCGGAGCAGCCGACGATCCAGATGGATCAGGAAGTCGCTCGACCCATGGACCCGCCACAGGTCGTCGACCAGGCTCCGGGCCCGAGCATCCAGGATCTGGTGGAGCTCGTCGGGGCGGTTCGACTTCAGCACGAAGTTGGCATCGAACCGGGGCTCCCCGATCTCGATGTCCTGCATGCCGAAGAGCTTCCCCAGCGACGAGAACAGGGACTGGGGATAGATTTCCATGCGGAGCCCGCCGGGATTGGCCGCCTCGATCTCGAGGGTGATCTCCACATGGTGGACGGGGTGCTTGCCGCCGGTGCTGGTCTGCTCGACCCTCGCATGGAGGCCCCGATGCACCAGGCCGACGACCGGGAACGGCCTGGCCCAGGTGGCGTCGACCAGCACCGTGCCGCCCACGCTGGCCGCGAACTTCTCGAACATCTCCTGGCGCTTGCGGCGCTCCTCGGCCGCGGAAGCCGAGATGCCGGCCACCGCCATGCCGACCAATGCCAGGGCGAAGAGCGAGTTCATTCGGGGATCGGCGCCAGGTTACCGCGATCCCGGCTCGTGCCGGCGCCGGTCGCTTGCTACTGTGGGTGCGACCCGAGAGGACCGGATCCTTGGCCGCCGAGGACGAGCGCCCATCCCGTACCGTCGACGAGGAGTCGGAGGGCCCGGGCGTCCCCGATGACGACCTCGACGAGGCCGACCGGCGGCTGCTCGAACTCGAGAAGGAACTCGAGGACGAATCCCAGGCGGCCAAGCTCGCCGGCGATCTCCGGGAGCTCCGCAAGGACGCCGAGGCGGCCGCCCGCACGGTGCGCCGCAAGGGCGGGAAGCCTCCTCCCCGGGCGGAAGATGAGGAAGACGCCGACGACGAAGACCAGGAAGAGGACGACGACCAGGACCGCGAGGCCGACGACGACGAGGCACCCGACCAGGAGTCCGACGCCCCGATCCAGGACAAGGCGAAGAAGTCCAAGGGGAAGGCCGCTACCGCCGCCGCCGAGCTCAAGGCCAAGGTGAAGGCCGAGGCCAGCACCGCGCTCACCGAGGTCCTGACCGAGACCATCTCCTCGAAGAAGTCGATCGGCGAGGCCGCGGTCGACGTGGTCCAGCGCCGGCTGCCGGCCATGCCCAGCCGCCAGAAGGTCCGCAACACCGCCCTGGTGGTCGCCGGAGTGGGACTGGCGAGCTGGTTCGCCCTGCCCATCGTGGGCACCATCCTCTCCTGGATCTGGTTCGGGGTGAAGGCCGTGGTGATCGGCTCGGTGCTCTACGGAGGCTGGTGGTTCTACCGGAACCTCCCCGAGGACGAAACCTCCGAGGCCGAGGGTGGGAAGGCCGACAAGGCCGACAAGGCCGACAAGGAGAGCGAACCCTAGGAGCCTGCCGCGGACCAGGCCCGATCACGATGGGAGCGCCCCCGACGTCCTCGATTCCCGGTCGATGGCGTGCCGCCTCGGGTCACACTCATCAAAATATTTTTGATATGCTTGCGGTATGGCCCGCCGCCGCGCCGATGGTTCCACCCCCGCCTGGTACGCCCTGACTGCGCTGGCCGCGGAGCAGGGAGGCTATTTCGCAGCGTCCCAGGCCCGCACCCACGGGGTCTCGTACCAGCTCCTCGAGTACGCGGTCCGCCAGGGTCGCTTCGAGCGCGAACGCCGCGGTCTCTATCACCTGACCCACCACCCCCGCGACGCCCACGACGATCTCATCCTCGACTGGCTGTGGAGCGAGCGCCAGGGAGTGGCGAGCCACGAGACGGCTCTCTCTCTGTACCGCCTCTCGGATGTGCTCCCGCGCTGGCGGCACCTGACCGTCCCCGCGTCCTGGCAGGACAGGCGCCTGCGGGTGCCCCGAGGCCTCGTCCTCCACCACGCGGATCTGGCTCCCGAGGACCTCGACTGGTCGGGAGTGCTGCGCATCACTCGCCCACTCCGAACCCTGCAGGACTGCCGAGTCGCGGGTCTCTCCCCGGACCTCCTCGACGCCGCGGTCCAGGAGGCGGTGGCGCGTGGACTCCTCGGATCCGCCGAGGCTGCCCGGGTGCTCCAGGTCAAGGCGACCGCGTGAGCACCCGGCGCTATGCCTCTCCGCAAGCCTTCCGCCAGGCTCTGGACGAACGCATCCGCTGCGCCATCGCCACGACCGGCGAGTCGATCGAGCGCTTCCGCCAGCTCGTCGTGATGGATCGCCTGGCAGCCCGACTCGCGGTGGCTCTCGGAGAGCGGGTGCAGTTCAAGGGCGCCATGGCGATCCTCTACCGTCATCCCCGCGCCCGCACCACCCAGGACCTCGATGTGCGCGCCCTGGGAGCAGCCGGGTCCCTGCCCGAGGAACTTCGCCTCGCAGGTCTCCTCGACCTGGGCGACTTCCTGCGCTTCCTCGTCGAACCCCATCTCCGCCACCCCGAGATCACCGGACCCGGTGTGGTCTACGGAGGCCACCGATCCGGGTCTCCCCGGAGCTCGGCGGCAAGGTCTACGGCAACGCCTTCGGCCTCGACGTGGGCTTCGGGGACCGCGTCCTCGGTCCCGCGGAAGCGATCCCGAGCCGGGACTTCCTGACCTTCGCCGGGATCGCACCGGTGTCGCTGCGCCTCTACCCGCGGGAGACCCACATCGCCGAGAAGCTCCACGCCTACACCCAGCCGCGACCCCGGGAGAACACCCGCGTCCGCGACCTTCCCGACCTGGCCATCCTGGCCCAGCTCGGTCCGCTCGAGGCGGATCGGTTGCGTGCCGCGCTCGCGTCGACCTACGGCTTCCGAGACACGCACCCCATGCCACTCTGCTTTGCGGACCCCCCGCACACATGGGAAGTCCCGTACCAGGCCTACGTGACGACGGATCGTCTTCCCTGGCCCGATCTCGCCTCCGTGACCCTGGCGGTCCGTACCTTCCTGGATCCCGTACTGGCAGGCTCCCACGGCCGCTGGGACCCGGCCCGCTGGCGCTGGGAAACCCGTGACGGGAACTCGCCCTGAGGATGGCGCCGTCCCACACGCCGAGCAGCCGCTCCCAGGCGATCCCGGCCCCGAAGCTTCCAGGGTCCGAGGCCCCCGTCCCCCAGGATTGAACCCGGCACCCCGCGCCGGCGTCTCCCTCTCGACGACGAGAAGAGAGGAACCCCATGGCCCGGAGCGTCCCTGCCCCCCTCGCAACCCGCTGGCCCGAGGCCGGCCCGGACACCGCCCTGGCCACCGTGGAGGACCCTCGTCTGGCCGCGGCCCGGACCGGGGCGCTGGCCGCCGGGGTCCCGGCCCTGGCGCTCGCCACCCTGGGCGCCGCCACCGCCCCGTTGCTCGCCCCCCTGCTCTCGGCGGTGAACGCCGCCCTCCCTCCTCTCATGGGTGCGGCCCTGGGGGACGGCCTCCTCATGCTGGGCTCGGTCCTGCTGGCCCTGCCCGCGGCCCTGCTCGCCCGCATGGCGGTCTCGGCCCAGTCCGACGACCCCGACCAGGCCCAGGCCACCGCGGCCGGCGCCGGGGCGGCCACCACCCTGGTGGCGATCTCGGCGGCCCTGCTCCACGCCGGCGGCCCGGCCGTGGCGCTCCGCTCCGGGGTCGGGTTCGTGGGGGCCTTCCTGGCGGTGGCAACCGTGGGCCTGGCTGCCTTCTCGGCCATCCCGGGGCGGCTCCTGGCCTCCCGGACCGCGCTCCCCGGGCTCTACGCCGGCATGGGCGCGGCAGGCACCACCGCCCTTGCGCTGACCCTCGCGGCCGGGGTCGCCGACTCCGCGGCCCTGGCCTTCCCGCTGCTCGACGCTCCCCGGATGTGGCTGTTCATGGCGCTCCCCCACCCCCTCGGCGATCTGGCCAGCTTCGCGGTGGTGCTCGGGTCCTTGGCACCGGTCACCGGCCTGGCGGCCCGCATGCTCCGCACCGTCGGCGGCCCGCGGGTGGTCCCGGCCGTGGCCGCAGGGGTCGCCCTCACGGTGCTCTCCCCGGCCGTCTCCTGCCTGGCCCTGGCCCTGCTCCAGGCGGGCACCAACGCCGGGATCGCCGCCAACTACCTGGCATTGGCCGTGGGCGGCCTGCTGGGCGCCCTGCCCCATATCCTGGCGCTCGCTTGGGGTCTCCGCAGCCCTTCGACCTCCGGGGACCGTCTCCCCGAACTCACCGATTGAGGGCCTGAGCACGCTTCCTCGCCCCGAGGCGGAGATTCCGAGCCCCTTGGGGGGTTCCCGTTCCGGCACCCGCGGGGTAGAAAGAGCGGGCATGCCGCCTTCCCCCCGACGCCTCGGTCCCGCCCTGCTCCTGGCTCTGTCCTGCCTGCGCCTCGGCGCCGAGCCGGCGGGAGGCCCCCTCGCCCTCCGGGTCCGGCCCCCCCTGCCGCTGGACGCCGGGGAAGGCCTGGCCCTCCGCTTCGCCTCGGGGGCCCGGATCGACCTCCTCCAGGACCGCCGGGGCGCCTGGGTCGCCGCCATCCCGGCGGCCCGCCGGGAAGATCCCTTCTCGGTGGTCCTCACCCCGGGCGATGCGCCCGAGACGGGAGCCGGCGGCCAGGCCGTCCCACCCCGTTGCCTGGGTCCCCTGGCCGGCCCGGCCCACCTCTTCCCGGCCACCTTCCAGGGTCACGCCCGCCCACCCCACCTCTCGTTCCGCTCCGGCTGGCACCGGGACCAGCTCCTGCCTCCCCCGCCCGGCAGCCGCCTGCCCCGCAGCGCCCGGATCCACCTCCCCAAGGCCGCCCTGGCCGACCCGAGCCGCCGCTTCCCGGTGGTCTATGTGCTCGACGGCCAGAACGCCTTCGACGCCTCGACCTCCTACCCCGGGGTCGAATGGGCCCTCGACGAACTCGCCGAGGCCCTCGAGGCCGGGACCGGCCTGGCCTTCGTGCTGGTCGGGATCGACAACGGCATGGCCCGCCGCAGCCTCGAGTACACCTTCGTCCCCGACCCTCGCCACGGCGGCGGAGAGGCACCGGGGCACCTCGATTGGCTGATGACGACCGCTCTCCCCGCCCTGGAAGCCGGGCTCCCGGTCGACCCGGCCCAGCGCTTCCTGGTCGGCTCCAGCCTGGGCGGCCTCTTCGGCCTCTACACCGCCACCTCCCGGCCGACCGCCTTCGCCGGGATCGCGGCCTTCTCGCCCTCGATCTGGTGGGCCGGGAGAGCCATCCTCTCCGCGCCGGTGGGGGAAGGCCGAAAGCCGCGCCTCTGGCTCGACATGGGGACCTCCGAAGGCGAACAGCCCGAGGCCGATCTGGTCGCCATGCGAGACCGGCTGCGAGCGACCGGGTGGGGCGACGCAACCCTCCGCGCCACGCTCTTCCCGAAGGCCCACCACCACGAGAGCGCCTGGGCACTCCGGGCCGGGGCCGCCCTTGCCTGGTTGATCGGACGCTG
>CAYOHP010000158.1:0-14665 GCA_964403795.1 uncultured bacterium
TCACCAGGACCGAGAGCGCCAAGGCCGCGGCCCACTGGGACGGCGTCAGCGGCACGGTGTGGAAGACGGTCTCGAGCGACGGGACCAGGACCGAGACGGCCAGGAGCCCGCCGCTGACCGCGACCGCGGCCAGCAGCGCCCGGTTGTCGGCGAGGCCGAGGCGGAAGACCGAGATCCTGGGATCCCGGCAGCTGAAGGCGTGCAGCAGCGGCGCGACCCCCAGCACCACGAAGGCGATGGTGCGGGCTGCCTCCATCGCCGCGGGCGCCGCCGGGTCCGGAAACAGGCCGGGGACGAGATCCGGGAGCAGGTAGGCCAGGAGCGCCGCGGTCCCCATCGCCAGGCCGGCGCGGAGGATGGCCTGGAGCTCGCGGCGATCGATCAGGTTCGACTCCGGCGGGACCGGCGGTCGGTCCATGATCCGGTCGCTCACGGGATCGAGGCCGAGCGCCAGGGCCGGCAGCCCGTTGGTCACCAGGTTGATCCAGAGGAGCTGGAGCGGGGTGAGCAGCAGCATCCACTCGAAGCCCGAGGAAATCGCCACCGCCAGCACCAGTCCGGCGTTGGACCCGAGCAGGAAGGCGATGGCCTTCTGCAGGTTGGCGAAGACGGTGCGCCCCTCCTTGACGGCGGTGACGATGGTGGTGAAGTCGTCGTCCAGGAGCACCACGTCGGCGGCCTCCCGGGCCACGTCGGTGCCGGAGAGCCCCATGGCCACTCCCACCGGGGCCCGGCGCAGGGCCGGGGCGTCGTTCACCCCGTCGCCGGTCATGGCCACCACCTCGCCCCGGGCCGAGAGCGCCTCCACGATCCGGAGCTTGTGGGCCGGGTCGACCCGGGCGAAGACCGCCACCCGGTCGAGCGCCCGGTCCAGCGCGGTGTCGTCCATGGCGGAGAGCACAGGACCCTCGATCACGGTGGAGTCGGGCTGCCAGAGCCCGAGCTCGCGGGCGATCGCCACCCCGGTCCTGGGGTGGTCCCCGGTGATCATCTTGACCCGGATCCCGGCCCGCTGGCAGGCGGCGATCGCCTCCGCGACCCCGGGACGAGGGGGATCCTGGAGGCCGACCAGGCCCAGGAACACGAGCTCGTCCTCGGGGTCCTCGCCCTTGCCGGCAGGAGGGTCGAGCCGGTAGGCCAGCGCCAGGACCCGCCGTCCCAGGCCGGCCAGCTCGTCGGCCGAGGCGGCGATCGCCTTGCGGTCGTCGGCGGTGGCGGGGGTCGGGTCCCCGGGCCCTGCCAGGCAGGTGATCCGCGGCAGGATGGCCTCGGGGGCTCCCTTGACCCAGGCGGTACGGGTGCCGTCGGCGGACCGGGTCACCACCGCCATGCGCTTGCGCTCGCTGTCGAAGGGGAGGACGGTCTCCACCGGGTGGGAGCGGCGGAGTCCTTCGGGGTCGAGCCCGGCTTCCCGGGCCCGGAGGAGGAGGGCGCCTTCGGTCGGGTCGCCCAGGACCCGGGTGGTGCCGTCGGGGGCCGCCTCGAGCTCGGCGGTGGAACCCAGCACGCCGGCCCGCAGCAGGAGTTCGAGGCCGGGGGAGGAGTCGCCTGGGGTGCGGATCTCCCGGACGGTCATGCGGTTGGCGGTGAGCGTCCCGGTCTTGTCGGTGCAGATCACCGTGGCCGAGCCCAGGCTCTCGACGCCCGAGAGTTTGCGGACCACCGCGCCCCGACCCGCCATGCGCTGCATGCCCAGCGCCAGGGTGATGGTGGTGATGGCCGGCAGACCTTCGGGAATGGCAGCCACGGCCAGGCTCACCGCGGTCAGCAGCAGCACATGCCAGGGGTGGTCGCCCTTGGCCAGCCCGAAGGCGAAGAGTCCGGCGCTGATCGCCAGGCACAGCACCAGGATGGCGTGCGAGAAGTCCGCCAGGCGTTCCTGGAGCGGGCTCGGTTCCGGCTCCCGGGCCGTCATCATGGTCCCGATCCGGCCCAGCTCGGTGCCCGGCCCGGTCCCCACCACCACCCCCCGGGCGGTTCCGGTCACCAGGGTGGTCCCCAGGTAGGCCACGGTGGTGCGATCCGCCACCGGGGCATCCGGCGGGGCCGAGCCGGCCGCGTCCTTGGCCACCGGCTCCGACTCGCCGGTCAGGGCGGCCTCCTGGGTGCGGGCGTCCCGGCTCTCGACCAGGCGCAGGTCGGCGGGCACCCGGTCGCCGGTCTCCAGGGTCACCACGTCCCCGGGGACCAGGAACCGGGCCTCGCCCTGGCGGGACTGACCGTCCCGGAGCACCCGGGCCAGGTTCGGGGTCATGGCTTCCAGGCCTTCCAACGCCTTCTGCGCCTTGCCCTCCTGGATCACGCCCAGCAGCGCGTTCAGGAACACGATCGCCAGGATCGCCAGGGTGTCGGCGTAGGCCAGCCACCCCTGTTCGGGGCGGGCCTCCTGGAACGCCACCCCTGCCGAGACCGCGGCCGCGGCCAGGAGCGCCAGCACCAGCGGCTCGCGGAGCTGGGCCAGGAAGCGGGCGAGCGGCCCGGGACGGATCACCTTGGGCATGGCGTTCTCGCCGTAGCGATGGAGGCGCAGGTTCGCCTCGGACTCGGAGAGGCCCCGGGCGAGGTCGGTCCGGTGGTGGGCGACCACCGCTTCGACGGGGAGGTGGTGCCAGGCCGGAGGGGGCTCCTGGGGGTCGGGACGGGGGGTGGGCTCGGCCATGGAGGTCTCCCGGACGCACCCCGGGGGCGGGCCTCCCTGGTCCAGGGACCTACCCGCGAGGCGAATCGGGAGGCGGTGCAACCGATTGGCCGGTCTCGGCCGGTCGACGGCGCAGCAGGGCGGGCGCCAGGAGCAGCTCGGCCACCATGGCGACCAGCAGGGCGGTGCCCAGGTAGACCCCGCTCTGCACCGTGGGACGAAGGCTCCCGGCCAGGCAGACCGAGAAGCCGGCCACCAGGATCAGGGTGGCCACCACGATGGGGGCACCGATCTCCCCGAGCGCCTCCATGGTGGCCGCCCCGGCGTCCTCGCCGTGTTCGCGGTGGCGGCGCTCATGAAAGAGGAAGTGGAGGGTGTCGTCCACCGCGATCCCGAAGGAGAGGTCGAGGATGAAGATGAAGTTCTCGTTCATCTCCCAGCCGAGGAGGTGGGCGACCACGAACATCGAGAGCGGCGCCGGGAGGTTCGGGAGCATGGCCAGGAGGCCCAGCCGGAGCGACCCGGAGACCACCACGAAGACCGTGAGCACCACCAGCAGGGCTCCGGCCGCGCTGGTGGTGAAGGTGGTCGCGACGTAGTCCATGATGGCGCCCCAGTAGAGCATCTGGCCGGAGACCTCGAAGCGGGCGGGATCGAGGGCTTCGAGGCGGAGGGCGCGGGCCCGGGCGGTCAGGCGGGCGGCCAGGTCGAGCAGGCCCGAGGCGTTCTCGTAGCTGGCGGCCACCTGGATCCGGAGGTGGCGCGAGGAAAGCCCGAAGTACTGGTCGAGCGCCCCGGAGGCCAAGAGGTCGCGGCGCAGGCTGGCGTGACGGGCGGCCCGCCAGTGGGGCGCCAGGTCGGCGGGGAGATCGAGCCGGGCGAAGCCGTCGTCGACCATGGCGGCGAGCGTCCCCAGGGTGAAGACCCCGGTGACCCCCGGCTCCTTGGCGAGTTCGGCCTCGAGGCGGGCCAGGTCGCGCCGGACCGCGGGATCGGCGAGCGCCTGGTCGAGCGGCATGGTCGAGCGGATGCGGCAGTCGATCCCGCTGGCCGGGAATCCGGTCCGGAGCAGGAACTCGCGGGTGCGGGCCACCGGCAGGCCGGGCGTGAAGAGCAGGTACCAGTTGGAATCGATCCGCAGGGTGGCGGCGAAGGCGCCCATGGCGAGGATCATCCCCAGGCCGACCGGGACCGTCGCCCGGTGCTCGATGGCGTGCTTCAGCCAGCCGGAGAGGGCGGAGGCGATCCTCACGTGGAGGCGACCGAAGAGGCCGTGGTCGGGCCGGAGGTCGGTCCGGATCAAGAGGAGCGGCCCGAAGACGATGGTGACGAGCCAGGCCGAGACGATCCCGAGGCTGATGGCCAGCGAGAAGTCATGGAGGACCTGGAGCTCGGTGAAGGCCGAGACCAGGGTGCATCCCAGGCTGGCGACCGCGGTCAGGGCGTTGGCGAAGGCGGTCTCGGTGGCGGCCCGGAGCGAGGCGGCGCGGATCCGGTGGCGGCGCCGCTCGTCGGCGTAGGCGGCGGCCAGGTGGACGATGTCGGAGAGGCCGATCACGATCACGAGCAGGGGGAGGTTGCCGCTCATGCCGTTGACCGGGAGGTCGCAGAGCGCCATGGCGCCGAAGGCCAGGTGCACCGCCACGGCCAGCATGCCGAGCGAGGCCAGGGCGAACCGGAAGTTGGCGAACAGCGCCCAGATGGTGAGCAGCACCGCGGCCAGGCCGAGGAGCGTCAGGCGGGCCTGGTTCTCGAAGGTGACCCGGAGCAGCTCGTGGTTCAGCCAGGCGATCCCGTTCACCACGTAGCGGGTGCCGGTGACGGCGGCGAGCCGGTCGAGCTCGGCGACGATCGCCTCCATCAACCGGGTGCGCCGGGCGAAGTCGGGATCGTCCTCGGTGAAGGTCACGTCGAGGGCGAAGACGGTGAGCCCCCGGTCGTAGAGCAGCCCGTGCCAGCGGTCGGTGAAGGGCGGACGGGAGAGGACCTCGGCCAGACGGGCGGGGTCGGAGACCACCTCGGGGCGCAGGATCCGGGTCATGCGGACCCGGTCGCCCTGGTTGACCGGCTCGAAGAGGTCCAGCGCCGAGGCCGTGTCCAGGATGCCCGGGGTGCGCTCCAGGGTGGTGCAGGTCGCCTCCATGGCTTCGAGGAAGGCCGCCGAGAAGACCCCGGGGCCCTCGAAGTAGGCCGTGATCCGGGGCCTGAGCTCGAACTCGTCGGCGAAGACCTCGAACTCGCGGCGGACCGGGTTCTCGGCCGAGAGCACGTCCTTGAAACCGAACTCGAGGCGCAGGCCCTGGGCCAGGTGGCCGGCGGCCGCCACCGCCACGGCCAGCAGAAGCCAGAGCCAGGCCTCGCGGCGCTGGGCCGTGGCCAGCAGGGAACGGACGGTCAACGGAGGCCGATCCGGGGGGCGGGATCCGGGACCGGGCGCCGCCCCGGGATCCGTCCTTCCCGTGGCCGGAAGGATACCCCATTGACGTTTTCGTCCCCGTCCCTAGAGTGGCGCACGAAGGCCGGTCCCGGCATGCAGCGGACGGTGGCCAGGAGAGGGCTCCTGGACCCGGATCCGAGGCGATAGCCGGGCGGAGGCGAGGAGATCATGGGACTCCCGAAGCGGTGGATGCGGCGTATCTCGACGGTGCTGGCGGCGACCCTCATGCTGCTCTCGCCGCTGACGGCCCCCCGGGCCGAGGCGTTCCCCGGGATCGCCACCCTGGCCGCCAGCGCGGTCGGGGGCGGAGCCACTGCCATGGGCGTCGGGGCCCTGGTCTCGGCCCTGGGGCTGGGGGCGGCTTCGGTGGGCATGCCTGCGCTGGCACTGGCCGGCGCCGCCATCGGCGGGTTCACGGCGTTCGCGGTCGGCAACGACAACGGGGCGGACTCCGGCAAGGGCGTGGGTCTGGGCCTGGCCGCGGCCGGCGCCTCGGCCGCCGCGCTCTCGCTGGGCGGCTTCCTGTTCTCGCCTTGGATCCTGCTGCCGGCCGTGGCGGTGGGCGCCGGGTACCTGCTCTTCAAGTTCGCGGACCGGCCCCAGCGAGCCGGCGCCTTCGGGGACACCCGATTCGGCAACGGCTTCTCGGACCCGTTCTTCAGCCCCTTCCACCGCAGCGCCAACACCTCGGCCACCGGTGCCTACGGCGACGACCAGTCGGTCATCGACCGGATCCGCAACGTCTTCGACCGGAACCGCCGGGACGACACCTTCTTCCAGGGCTCGACCGTGATGCCCGACGGGACGCTCCGGGCCCAGAACGACCTGTTCGGGCGGCTCGGCCAGTTCGTCAGCGGACGCACCGACACCGGCAGCTACGGCGGTCCGACCTCGTTCTACGGTCCGGGGTACGGCAATGCCGGGTACTTCTCGCCCTATGCCCTGCCCACCACCGACCGCACCGGCCGGGTCACGGTGGGTGCCGGCCAGGGGCGGGTCGGGTTCCAGGCCTCGATGGATCCCCTCTCGGCCCGCCCGCCCGCCGCCGGCGCCCCCACCTCGAGCTCGCTCTCGGCCGCCGCCGAGGCCCGCGACGAGGCCTACCAGGCGCTGGTCGAGGCCACCGGAGGCAAGGACACCGCGGCCATCGCCAAGGCGCTCGACGCCTACCGCAAGGCCTCGGCGGAGTTCGAGGCCAGCAAGTAGGGGCCACGAGAAAACCCTCCCCATGGGTGGCCCGGGTAGGCGAAAATCCCCCCGGGGACGACCCAGAGGAGAGCGACCACCATGGAACCCAAGAAGGGTCCTCGCGACGAGGGCGCCGAGGTCCCGGGCCTCGAGATCCAGAAGCAGGAGGCCGGCCGGGTCACGGTGCTGGTCCTCAGGGGCACGCTCGACCTGACGACCCTGCCGGCGGCCAAGGCCACCCTCGAGGAGGCCTGGCCGGACCGGGAACCGAAGATCCTGTTTGACCTGGGCGAAGTGCGTTTCATAGACTCCGCCGGCCTCGGCCTCTTGATCGGATCGCTCCGGCGCGCCGCGGAGGCCGGGGGGGATCTGAAGCTCTGCGGCTTGAACGCCTACCTGATGGCCCTCTTCAAGCTCGTGAACCTGCAGAGGATCCTCAAGACCTACGAGAGCCGCGAGGCCGCCCTGGCTGCCTTCGCGGATGTGCACTCCGAGCCCTCGGCCGGCTGAACCGGCCCGGGGCGAGAGGAACAGGACGCCATGAAGCCCGACATCCACCCGACCGTCCACCGCATCACGGCGGTCTGCGCCTGCGGCGCCAGCTTCGAGACCATCTCCACCCGCGAGAGCCTGGTCGTCGACATCTGCGCCGCCTGCCATCCCTTCTTCACCGGGACCCAGAAGTTCGTCGACACCGAGGGCCGGATCGACAAGTTCCAGCGCAAGTTCGGCAAGGACGCCGCCACCAGCATGAAGGTGCGCAAGAAGAAGGCCCAGGAGCCGGCCGAGAGCCCCAAGGTCGCGTCCGCCCAGGCGGACTGATGCCGGTCCCGGGGGGACGCCCCTAGGGGGGCGCCCTCCCGGGTCGTCCGGTGCGGGAGGCCATGGACTCGAACCGCAGCCTCATCGCCCTGACCGCCGCCGTCCTGCTCGCGCTGGTCGGCTTCCTCGGGCTCCTCCCGGCCATGATGCCGGGGGTGAGGCCCGACCAGGTCTCGCGGCCCATGGTCTGGGACGAGGCCACCGAGCAGGAGTTCGAGCCCGGAGCCCCTCCGCCGGCCACCGCCCCCCCCCCCCCCCCGGCCCGCCGGGCCGCCATCCTTCCTCCGTTCTCCCCCTACGAGGAGTACGTGCCGCGCACCGAGGAGGAGAAGCGCTGGGCCTCGGCCTACCAGAAGCTCGAGAGCCGCGAGCGGGAGATGAAGGCCGAGGCGGAGAGCTTCGATCGCTGGCGCGGCTTCATCGAGAGCGACCTGGGCACCAAGGTCCAGAGCGCGTTCGAGCTGCTCCGTCGGGGGCACGGGGAATCGGCCGGGCAGGTCCTTGCGGGGCTGCTGCCCGAGCTCGCCGCCCAGCCGGCCGACGTCCAGCAGCCGGTGCTGGCGGCCAGCATCCGCCTCTTCAAGCAGGTGGGCGACATGAAGGCCATGGCCGGGGTGCTGGTGGCCTACCTCGAGAACCTCGAGAAGCAATTGGCCGAGAGCCCCGAGCAGGGGCGGGACCGGGAGACCCGGGCCGAGATGCTCGCCGAGGTGCGGCGTACCCTGGAGGCGGCCCGCGGCCGGGCCAGGGAGGTGGGCGGGTGAACCGCAGGGCGGGTACACCAGGGAGACGCGGACCCGGGGCGGGTCGCCGCGGCTACAGCCTGCTCGGACTGCTGGTGGCGGTGACCGCGGTCTCCTTCCTGCTGCTCCCGCTCTTCCTCTCCTTCCAGACCTCCCGGACCGGCGCCACCCGCAGCCTGCACGAGCTGACCGCGGTGAACCTCGCCACCGCCCAGATCGAACGCTTGAAGCGCCTGAGCTATCGCCGGCTCGAGGCCCTGCTCTTCGGGATCGGGAGCATCGAGGCCACCCAGCGCGAGGACTTCGAGTGGCCCGACGTGGTCAACGGTCCCTTCGAGGTGACCCCGGAGACTCCCGACCTCGACGAACCGGAGGCCTACCGGGAGGGCCCGGTGGTCTTCCATCGCAAGACCTTCCTCTCGTATTTCCCCGACAAGAACCCGGACCCCAACCTGCCGGGCTTCGACCGGGCCCGTCGCCGCATGCGGATCCGGGTCACGGTCGCCTGGCACGAACCGCACGGCCCCAGGGCCACGGTCCCGCGCAGCTTCGAGCTGCAGACGATGGTCCACGACGAGAGCTACAACCCCAAGCCCTCGCTCCGGAGGCTGGCGACCCCATGAGGCGCATGAATCGGGAACTCCCCCGGAACCCGTCCCGCCCGTCCCGGTCCGGCATGAGCATCGCCGAGGCCTTGACGGTGGTACTCCTGGTCTCGATCGTGCTCGTGGTGGTCTTCGGTCTCTGGCAGTCGGGACGCCGGCAGCAGGACTTCGTGGAGGCCTACGCCGATCTCGGCGACAAGACCCGTCGGGGGGTCCGGCGCCTGGAGCGGGACCTCCGGGGTGCCCTCATGCTGAGGGAGCTGCGCCGGGCCGGTACCCGCCTCTCGCATGTGGTGCTGGCGCTGCCCCGGGGCCCCGATCCGCTCGACGGCTTCGAGGACATCCGCTACGAGTACCGGATCGCCGACCGGCGCATGCTGCGCCAGGGCGAAGCGCTGGTACTCGAGGGGGTCCAGGACGTGGAGCTCTTCGCTTTCGACGACCTGGGCAAGGCCTTGGACGACGTCGAGGCCACCACCCGACTCTCCTTCCTCCGCTTGAGGCTCCGCTTCGGGGAGGAGGGCGACCCGCCCAACCGGCGCCGGACCCTCGATCTCACCATCGCCCCGCGGGTGCCGGCCAGCCAGGCCAGGGCCGAGCGGCTGCTCTTCGAGCGGGCCTTCGAGCGCTTCCGCGACCCGCCCAGTGCCGACGATCGGGAAGACCCCGACTCCCGGTTCTGAGGACCCGTGCGTCGCCGCCAGTCCTACCCCGGAGGACCCGGGCCGTGACGACCGGCTCCGACCCGGGAGACGGACCCGGCGACGGGCTGGTGGCGGCCCGGGACCTGCCGGGGCGGGGACGCCTGCTGGCGGTCGACCCGGGCTCGGTGCGGATCGGCCTGGCGGTCTCGGATCCCGGCCAACGGGTCGCATGTCCGCTCGAAGTGCTGGTCCGGGTGGATCCGGCCGGACTGGTCCGGCGGATCCGCGAGCTCAGCGAGGCCGGGAGGGACGAAGGCGAAGGTCCCCTGGTCGGCGTGGTGGTGGGCCTGCCCGTCCATCTCGACGGCCGGGAAGGGCCGATGGCGGGCCGATCCCGGAAGCTGGCGAAGGCGCTGGCGGCCGGGACCGGATTGCCGGTGGCGGTGCTCGACGAGCGGAGGAGCTCGCGGGATGCCGAGGCGGTCATGGCCGAGGCCGGGGTCTCGGCCCGGGACCGCCGGGGCAAGGTCGACATGGTGGCCGCCGGACTCCTGCTCCAGGCCTACCTGGACGGACGTCGGGCGGGGGTCTGAGGACGGGTCGAGCCCCCTGCGGGCGGGCTGCAGGCCAAGCTCATGGACTCGGCAGCTCGGCCTCGACCAGGGTCCCCTCGGCGAGCAGGCGGTCCACCTGGGTCCTGGCCTCGGGAGGGACGCCCCGGCCCAGGCGGGCCAGCACCCGCAGCGCCCACTCGACCCGGTCCCGGGCGCCAGCGTGGTCGCTGCGCTCGAGGTCCTCGCAGGCGATCTCGAGGAGGCCCTGGGCCTCCCCTACCGGGTCGTCCTTGCGGCTCGCCAGCTCGACGACCTTCCAGAGCGATTCCCAGCGTGCCGCGGTCCCGGAGGGACCGGCCTTGCGGGCCGCCACCAGGGCCTTCTGGACCTCGGCGACCGGCCGGAGCGGTGGCGGCGGGGGCTCGATGCTACGCACCTTGAACAGGAACTCCTTGGAGGGGATGCAGGGACCTCCGCCGGGACGACCCGCGACCGGGGAACCGATCGAGGCCTCCGGCCCCGGATCCCGGAACCGGATCGGGGTCGCCGTCGCCAGGACCGGGATGGCCATCAGGAGAACTCCGAGAGCCGATCGGAAAGTGGTGTGCACGCTCGCCTCCGGCGGGTTCCTCGGGAGTGGGACCCCGCGAACCCCTCCCGGGTTCCCACCCATGCGGATCGCCCCGGAGGCATGCTCCCCGGCCGCAGCGACGCTGACCGGCACCCGACCCGCGTGCTAGCTTTCGATCCCGATCCCGATCCGCCCCGAAGGAGCGTTTCCCATGAAGTTCTTCCTCGACACCGCCAACGTCGACGAGATCCGCGAGGCCGCCTCCTGGGGCATCCTCGACGGCGTCACCACCAACCCCTCGCTGGTCGCCAAGGAGGGCAAGGATTTCAAGGCCGTGATCCGCGAGATCCAGGACATCGTGAAGGGCCCGGTCAACGCCGAGGTCATCTCCATGGAGCACGCCGGAATGATGCGGGAGGCCCGCGAGTACGCCGCCTGGGGCGAGCACGTGATCGTCAAGGTCCCGATGTGCGCAGAGGGCCTGAAGACCATCTCCAAGTGCCGCGACGAGGGCATCCGCACCAACGTGACCCTGATCTTCAGCGTCAACCAGGCGCTGCTCGCCGCCAAGGCCGGGGCCAGCTACGTCAGCCCCTTCCTGGGCCGCCTCGACGACATCTCGCATGACGGCCTCGAACTGATCGCCGACCTGGTCGAGGTGTTCTCCAACTACCCCGAGCTCGAGACCGAGATCCTGGCCGCCTCGATCCGCCACCCGCTGCATGTGATCGAGTGCGCCCGGGCCGGCGCCGACATCGCCACCGTTCCCATGAAGGTCCTCCAGATGATGGTCAAGCACCCGCTGACGGACAAGGGCATCGAGACCTTCCTCAAGGACTGGGAGAAGGTGCGGGCCACCGCCCCCGCCAGCCGGGCCGCCGCGGTTTCCTGAGCGCCTGGGCGCCGTTCCCCAGGCCGCAGGCCCACTCTCAGGAACCGTGGACCCGGGTGTACTCCAGGTAGCGGTACCCGAGGCAGGCAGCCACTGCGCCCAGTTCCTCGCACGCATCGCCGGCCAGGTCGGCGAGGCGCGGTGGTTCCAGGTCGTTTTCGAGGACCCTGCGGAGCGGCTTCCATGCGACGGTGCGGAGCAGTTCGTAGAGCCGGGAGAGAGCGATCCCGATCCCGTGGCGGTGCCGGCCCATCACGAGGTCCCGGAAGTGCCCGGCATTCCCCTGCCGGAAGCGCCTTTGCAGGTACCAGCCGAGGCACGCTCGCGTCGCCTGGACCTCCTCGACCACCTCGGCCTCCGATGCCCACAGGCTGATCGCGCCCCGGTCCCTGGCCTGTTCGAAGAAGCAAGTGTCCTCGCCCCCGCCCAGGTTGAACTCGGGAAGGAACCGGAGGCCCCAGTCCCGGACCAGGCGGACCCTGAAGAGGACGTTGTTGGTGCTGGCGATCCCGGCCCCGTCGTCCCGCGGAAACGGTCCGTCGGGACGTACCGGGACCTGGTGGAGGGCCCGGAACCACCCGGGGGCCCCGTCCGGGTATTCCATGCGGACCGGACCCAGCACCACGTCCGCGGGGTGACGCGACAGGGCCGAGATCCCGGCCGCCAGCCAGCCCGGCGTGACCACGGTGTCGTCGTCGATGAACCCGATCGCATCCGAGCCGACCTCGAGGGCGTGCTCGAGGGCGCGGTTGCGGACCATGACGATGCCCTGTTCCGGGACGTGGTGGTAGTCCAGGGGGATGGCGGTGCGGGCGCTCCACCGGTCCCGGATCTCCCGGGCTTCGCCTCCCGGATTGTTGTCGACCACCAGGGTCCGGAACTCGAGACCCGAGGGGATCCGGAGCCGGGAGACCGACGCAAGGCACCGGTCGAGGAGGCGCGGTCGCATGCGGGTGCCGATCGCCAGCAGGACCCGGGCAGGCGGATCGCGCCGGAGGTCAAGGGCATGCGAATCGGACATGGCGAGTCTTCTCCGGACGATGGCAGCCCGGTTCCCGGCAGCCTCGGGCAGCCGGGCGGGCAGGGTGCCTGTCCACCCGGACCCAGGGTCGGACAGTACATCGGCCGTCGTGCCCGGGTCCGGTCCGGGAGACCGGGACCGCAGCCGGCGGTCCGGGGTCGCGGAGTACCCGGCTGTCCGGATGAGGGAATGCGAGGGAGCCGGCCGTGATCCGTCGGATCCTGGAGAAGCTCCTCCGTCGAATCGGCGTCCGGGTCTCCACTTCCGAGGACGAGAACCTCTTCCACATCCTCGCCTGCGAGGTCCTCACGGCCGGCATCGATGCCAGGGAGATCCGACTCGTCCGTCTCACCGGGAGGGATCGGGTGCCCGGCCGGGCAGAGGAGTGGAGGAGGTATGTCCTCGCCGGCGCCTACCAGGAGATCCTCACGCTTCGCACCCCCTCTCCCGTGCTGAGGTTGGCGAAGTCGGCCCTCCCGAGGCCCGGCTGGTACTTCGACTGCTGGCGATTCCTCGAGCTCCCCGGGGACGAGGAGGCGATCGGGATCGTGCGAGGCGTCAGGGCAAGCCTGGACCTCGAACGGGTCGCCGCCCGCCACGTCCTCCTGGTCCAGCGACCCGAGGGGAACCGGTTCCTCTTCGCCCATGAGACGGGAGAGGAACTCGGGGATTACCTGGAGCCCAGGCTGGAGCGCCAGGGGATCGTCCTGGCCAGGGCGGACTTCTCGATCCTTCCTCCGAGAGAGCAGCTGGAGCTGGTGGCGGGCGCATCCTGCTTGGTAGCGGCCCATGGAGCCGCCCTGACGAACCTGGCTTTCGCCCCCGAGAGATGCCTGGTCGTCGAGGTCTCGTTCCGGACGCACTGGACCTGCGACCCGGTCTGCGACGCTCATCTCCGCGGCGACCTGCCGATCGAGTCGGCCTGCCAGCCAAGCGACGCGGCTCCCGTCTACCACAAGGCGGATTTCCACAACCTCTCGCGACTGCTCAGGAGGCCCTACTGCGAGATCCCGGCCGCCCGGACCGAAGGCTACTTCGATCGGAATCCGATCAACCGGCGGAAGGTCTTCGTTGCCGGCGGGAGAATCCTCGATACGATCTTTCGGCACCTCGGGGCGACGGGAGGGAGCCCGGAGGGAACGGCGCCGCCGTCTCCGGATCCGGGCTGAGAGGATGCGGGGTCCTCCGGTCAGGGGCGCCCCTCCCTCCCCGCCGCCTCGCGAATGCGCCTCCACCATGTCTCCATCCGGACCTCCGGGAGATCGGAGGACGAGGCCGCGGCCTCGCCATGTTCCCGCTGCCAGTCCGCAAGACGGCCGGGGGTGATGTCCGCGACCTCCCGGATCGGCACCACGGGCAGATCCTGGTATCCCGAAGAAATCGCGGATTCCTGGACCAGGACGATGCAGCCCAACAGGAGGGCCTCCCAGACGCGGTGGGTGTCGAGCCCATGCCCGACAGGTGCCAACACGAACCGGTACCCGGCCATCGCCTGCCAGTACTCCATGCGATCCCAGGACCGGCCGAGCTCGAGGTCCACCACGGGGTTTCCCGTCAGCGCCTGGGCGAGCTGGCGACGGTCGAGGAGACCGTGGAGCCCGCAGCCTTCGCTGTGGTTGTTGCTCCAGGCCGCCAGCACCCTGGGCCGGCGCCGGTCCAGGGGAGCTGCGGCACGCCGGACTGCCTCCAGGTCCCGTTCCTGGACCTCGGGAGGAGTGCCCTCCGCGACTCCCCAGGCTCCTCGCAGGTAGGCGCTGTGCAGGTCCAGGCCGATCGGGAGGAATCGGAGCTTGCCCCGACTCGACCGGCAGGCCTCTCCGACCGCGTTCTGTGCGAACCAGGCGAGCAGGCGGGGATCCTCCAACATGGAGCGGATCGCGGCTCGCTCCCCGGGATCGAGGCCGAAACGGGTGCCGTCCAACATCGGATCGACAGGATGGCCCACATCCTCGTCCCCGCTGACGAGGACGAACGGCTCCCGGATCCGGGGCAGGACCCGAGACACGAATCGGCCGAGATCGCTCGCACGGACCCAGAGGACCTCGCCCGCCCGGATCCCCTGGTACCGCCCCTCCGGGAACCGGGCCCGCCAGTCGCCATTGACGTAGGCGGCGGCGCCCGGCCCGGGACGGTCCGCGCCGAGGGCGAAGCCCTTGCTCCACACGAACTTCGTCCCCGCCGGCAGGGACCTCCGGCTCCGGAGGAACCTGCGAAGACGCCCGGTCAGGAACTCCAGCACCGGACTGCCGCCTCGGTTCGCGCCCCCCTGCACGGTCCCAGGGTACCAGGCAGGAACAGGCCACGGAGGCCGATCCCGGACGGGCGCGCCCGGAGTGCGCGGTAGGGTACGGTCGGCCCACGGATCCGGAGGAGACGCCGATGCCGCTCGGGAGCGCGGCGCGGTCCGGTGGACCCGTGCCGAGAGAGGTGAGGATGGCAGCGAGAGCCCAGGCCGGGACCGGGTCGGAGCCCTGACTCCCGAGTCCTTGGCTCGCATCCTGGCAGCCGGCCCTCGGCAGGTGGGACTGTTCGCGGCGCGCGGCCTGGGGG
>CAYOHP010000159.1:0-14041 GCA_964403795.1 uncultured bacterium
GTGACCGTGCAGGTGGCGGACTCCGATGCCAGCTACAGCCAGACCTTCACGATCAGCGTGAATGACCTGGAGGAGTCGCCTCCGAGCTTCGACCTCTCGGATCTGGACGGGAGCAACGGGTTCCGGGTGGATGGCAACGTGACCAGCGGCCTGTTCGGGTACGGCACCGGTATGGGTGCCGACTTCAACGGGGACGGCTTCTCCGACCTGATCATCGGGGCGAGGGGCCAGCCCAACGCCTATGTGGTCTTCGGGGCCTCGGCGGGGTTCGCAGCGACCATGAACTCGAGCGCCTTGAGTGGTGCCGACGGCTTCAAGGTGACCGGAATGTCCGGTTTCGGTGGCTACTCGACCGATGCTATCGGCGACATCAACGGCGACGGGCGAGCCGACTTCGTGGTGGGCGCCCCTACGGACGGCGGGGGCGGACGGGCCTACGTGGTCTTCGGAGCTTCGGCCTTCGGAGCGAGCCTGGATGTCACGACCCTGACGGGGAGCAACGGTTTCCGGCTGAACGCCACCGGAGGCTTGGACCTCCTGGGGATCGGGGTATCCTCTGCCGGGGACTGGAACGGCGACGGGTACGACGATGTGCTGGCCACCGGGTCCGGTGCGAGTGGAGGCCTGGGGTCGGCCTACGTGTACTTCGGCAGGTCGGCGGGCTTCTCTGCCTCGATCGACGTGAGCACCTTCTCGTCGTCCGACGGCTTCCGATTGGACGGCGGGGCATCCGGGATCAGCTTCGGCCGTACCCACACGTCGGCGGCCTCGATCGGGGACATGAACGGGGACGGGTTCGATGACCTGGTGGTCGGCGCCTATGGCGCGGACTACAACGGGACGGACACCGGTGCCGCCTTCGTGGTCTTCGGTACCGGCGGGAGCTTCTCGTCGGTGTTGAGTGTCACTTCGCTCGACGGCACCAATGGGTTCCGGATCGAGGGGTCGGGCGGCGCCTTCGGTCGGTCCCTGGGGGCCGCCGGTGATCTGAACGGCGACGGACTGGCGGACCTCATCGTGGGTGCGAACCAGTTCACGCCCGATGGGGTGGCGGTGGCAGGCTCCAGCTATGTGGTCTTCGGCAGCACGGCCTCCATCGGAGGAGGCATCCTGGACGCCTCGAGCCTGGATGGCACGAACGGCTTCCGGATCGATGGCGGCGTCAGTTCGGATCGGGCGGGCTACAAGGTCTCGTCGGCGGGTGACTTCAATGCCGACGGCTACGACGACCTCTTGATCGGAGCGACGGGTGCGGATCCCAATGGCTTCGGGAACGAGGGTGCCGGGTATGTCATCTTCGGCACCTCCACTGGGTTTGCCAGTTCGATCGAACTCACCGACCTGGATGGCACCAATGGCTTCCGGATCGATGGCGTGGCGAGCAACAACGCCCTGAGCGACGGCGGTATCCGTTCGGCCGGGGACCTGAATGGCGACGGGTTCGACGATCTCGTCGTCGCGGCCCGGACGAGCCACTTCGGTTCGATCTCGGGCTCAACCTATGTGATCTTCGGCTCCGACTACCGTCAGGAGGTCACCGCCCAGGGCTCGTCGGCCACAGGGACGGCCGGGGCCGACATCCTGGTGGGCACGGCGGGGAACGATACGGTGACCGGCAACGGCGGTGCCGACGTGATCAATGCCGGTGCCGGCGACGATGTGATCCTGATCGGGGATCTGGGCTTCTTCCAGATCGACGGCGGGAGCGGGAACGACACCTTGGATCTTTCCGGCATCGTGGGCGGGAACTTCCAGCTGGGCTCGATGGCCAACAACAAGATCCAGGGGATCGAGGTCATCGACCTAGGTACCGACAGCGGAACGGTGCTCACCCTCGGTGTGGGAGATGTCCTCGACCTCTCCGACACCACCAACACGCTGTTCGTCGATGGCGTGGATGTCGACACGCTGAACGATGACGTGTACCTGGGGAGCACCTGGACCAACCTGGGCGTGAACGCCCTGGTCTCGGGCTATACCAGCTACCAAGACGGTGCTGCGCTCCTGCACATCGCCAACGACCTGGAGGTCTTCCAGGACCCCTGAGTCCGTCGGCTTCCAAGCTGCGAGGACGCACGACCCCGGGCTCCGGCCCGGGGTCGTGCTAATCTCGGGAGGAATCGATGTCCCCTAGGGGGTGACGGGTTTCGACGGGGCGGACGAGGTCCGGGTTGCGCTCCGCAGGTGGCTCACCCTGCGTCATCAAACTGAGTCCAGCACCACAACTGCTGACCACAACCTTGCTCTGGCTGCCTAAGCGCTAGCCAGTCTCGCCCCCGAGCCGAGCCTGTAGGCCCGGGAAGCGGGATCAAGTAAATCAGGCTGGCCCCCCGGGTAGGTCCCGGCCCGGGGGGCGAGAAACAGGGGCTGGTCCCGATGCGTTGCCCGCCCGTGGGCGAGCCCGGGACGAGATCCAAACGCGGGATACGATCGTAGACGCTCGGGTCGAAGACGCTTCGGACGGGAGTTCGACTCTCCCCACCTCCAACGATGCGAGAGCCCGCCCCTCTCGGGGCGGGCTCTCGTGCTCTCATCGGGTCGGCTCAGGCCCCGTCGGTACCGAGTCGACCGAGCAGCTCGTCCTTGTGGAGGCTGACCCAGAAGCCGCCGGCCAGGGTTCCGAACGCCAGCACCAGGCCCGAGACGGCGGCGTGGCGGGCCATCCAGCCGAGCAGCGGGGAGCGGAGCGTCCCGACCCCGACCGCGGCCAGGCAGGGTGCCTTGTAGCGGGTCCAACCTGTCAGGGCCCAGCCCACCGCACAGCCCGCCATCTCGAGACCGAGCATCACCTGGTACCCCAGGTCGCCCCGGACCCACCCGGCGCCGAAGGAGTGGGCGAGCAGTCCACCCAGCGCCATCGAGGAGAGGATGTCGGTGGCCTCCGCATCCTCAGGGAAGGCGTGGGGAAGGAACACGATCCCCAGCAGGAGGGCGTGCAGGCTCCCCGGGGTGAACGGCCGGCCCGCGGTCACCTCGGCCACCAGGCAGGTCGCCGAGACCCACGCCATCAGGGCCGGGCCTGCGCTCCGCTTGCGCACCAGGAGACCCACCGACAGCGAGCCCAGCACCAGCCAGCCGCCGGGTCCGGCCAGGAACTCCATGATCTCATGCGGGCTCCCCCCGAACAGGAAGGCGGCCACCGAGAGGACGGCGTGGAGGCGGAAGCCGAGGCCCCGGAAGCGGGTGGCGAGGTAACCGCCGACCAGCACGTTCCCGAGCAGGGCCAGCCGGAAGGTCGAGACTTCGACACCCAGCATCCGGAAGCCCGGGGAGCCGGTTTCGGGGAGGCTGACCCACAGGCTGCCGGCGGCCAGCATGCCGAGTCCGGGGAGCAGGTTGGCGGCCTCCTCGGGCCAGGTGCGGGCGCAGGCGACCACCAGGGCGAGCAGCATGCCGGCGGCATGGGCCCAGTCCAGCGGCACGTCGTAGATGAGCGGCATCTGCCAGAGGTGGCGGGCCACCGCCACGAACGGCAGGAACCACGCCACGATCCGGAACTCGCGAGCCCGGATGCTGGCGGTCTCGGTCGGGTCGTCGGGGTCGGGAACCATGTCGTCGGGGGTGGGTGCCACGAAGGCGAGCAACAGCGGCGTCCAGGACAGGGCGTAGAGCCAGAGCCGGGGTTCGCAGAGGCCCGGGAACGAGAACGGTGCCGGGCCCAGGTAGACGAATCCCAGGGCTCCGAGCAGGGTCACGAGCTGAGGCCGCGACAAGGGCACCCTGCAGCCCCACGCGAGCACCAGGAGCTTCGCCACCGAGGCCATGAGCAACAGGGCGTTGCCCGACAACCCGTACCAGGCGTCGTGGGTGTAGAGGCGGTGGTTGAAGAAGGTCGGGTCTAGGGTGAGACCGACCGCCGCCATGGCCACGTAGTAGCCGTCCTCCCGGCGTTCGGGCCGGGCGAAGAGGAACCCGAGGACCCCGAGCAGGGCCACGTCGTAGAGGTTCATCACCGCCAGCAGCGGGAGGTCGGCGGAGACGCCGGTGCCTCCGAGCAGCGGGCTCTGCATGGCGAAGTGGACGCCGAGCAGCAGGAACAGGATCGAGATCAGGTAGAGGGCGCAGCACTGGATCACCAGGCGCGCTCCGGCCTTCAACCAGGCGGACACGGGGTCTCCTTCCGGATGGGGGTCAGCGGCCCAGGATCAGGGAGGCGAGCGCACTCCGACCCAGGCCCAGGAACAGGATGAGGACGGTGAGCATGGCGGCTTGGACCCGGGCCCGCGTCTCGTCGAAGTCCGGGGCCAGTGGCATGGCGGAGACCCTCCGGTCGCCGCGACAGGCGTAGATCCCGCAGCCCCCGTTGAAGGACCAGCAGTCCCCGTGGTGCGGGGTGCAGCAGCGGTGGCACCGGGCCGTGGGCCCGAGGACCGGGGTGCTGCACACCGGGCAGCGGGGCTGGATCACGATCCTCCTCTCGGGGCCGTTCGAGAGGATCGACGGGTGGCCTCGTCCTCCGGTTCAAACTCGGGGGTCGACCTGCTTCGATGGAGCCATGAACACGCCCTCGACGAGTCCACTCCCGCCCCGGGTCGAGAGGGCCTTGGCACTCGCTCTGGAGGATCGGGAAGCCGCTTGCCGGGCGCCCGAGGCCCACGTCGGCCGCGGCCAGGCAACAGCCTGCCCGGACGGACCGCGGCTCCGGGTGGCGATCGGCGACCCCCAGGCGCCGCTCGCCACGATCTTCGGGATCCTGGAGCGCCACGGGCTCCTCGGCGAGACCGGACGGCTCGCCCCCGGAGTGGTGCTCCACTCGGTCGGCGACCACCTCGACTGGGGCGGTGCCAAGGAGCGGCCCCGGAACCTGATCGAGGGCACCGCGCTCCTGGCCTGGCTGGCGGCCCACCCTCCGGGAGCCGTGGTGCTGGTGGCCGGGAACCACGATCTGGCCCGGGTCGGGGAGCTCTGGGGCGTCAATGACTCCATGATGGAGAGCGCGGTGGAGGCCGCCCTGGCCGTGGCCGTCGAGGGCCCACAACGGCAGGCCGAAGGCGAGACCGGGTTCGGGGCGCGCTTCCCCGCCTTCCCCTCGAGCCTGGAAGCCCGCCGGGATCTCGCTGCCTACGGCACGGAACAGCGGGAACTGGTGGCGGCCCTGCTCGAGGCGGGTCGTCTCACCCTGGCGGCGGTGATCGCTCCCGACCGCCTGCTCACCCATGCGGGGATCACCCGGGAGGTGGTGGCGGCGCTTGGCCTCGGGGGAGAGCATCGGGCGGCACCGATCGCGGCCCGGCTCCAGGAACATCTGGAAGCGGCCTGGCGCGCCCGGGTGGAGGACCAGCCGCTCGAGGTCCCCGGGCTGTACCGGCCCGGGGCCCTGGGGCGGCCGGCCCGCGGGATCATGTGCTGGAACCCTGCGAACCCCGAGATCAAGGCATGGGAGCCGGGGCCGCCCGATCGGGTCGACTGGTTCGACCCCAGGGCGATCCCGCCGGATCTCGACCAGGTCGTCGGGCATGTGCGGGACTTCCGGTGCCGGGAGCGGCTCGGAGCCTGGTGCCGGGCGGAACCCAGCAAGGAGGGACCGGTGCGCAGCCTGGTCTCCGGGCCGGACCGCACCCGGTATGCCCGGGGGATCCAGGACCGCAGGCCCGGCGAGGGGAGGATGCTCTTCCTCGACGGCCGGATCGGGTCGACGCCCGACGCCGACGTCGAACTCCTCGATCTGGATCGCATGGAGCCCGTGGCGTAGCCGAGGGAAACGCCGGTTCGGGGGATCTCCGGCTCCGGGATCGGGGTCCCCGGGGAGGGTAGCGCGGTGCGGACCGAGGTCAGGCCGACGCCGCGGCCTGCGACCCCTCGGTCCGGCTCCAGACGTAGAAGTCGTCGTAGAGCAGCGCCCGCTCCCGGTCCCGGGCCTGGGTGGAGGCCTCCGCATCGAAGGCGAAGCGGTCCCGGACCGAAGGCGGCACGTCCCGCCGGGCCATGAAGTTCCGGAAGAACATCCGGGCTCCCGGCCGGCCGGCCCGGTGGACCTGGCGGAAGGCTTCGGCCAGCGGTTCGCCGTTCATCCACTCGAAGACGTTGGAGAGCTGGAAGCGATCGAAGCTCGCCTCCGGCACGGTGCGGAGCACCTCGTCGATCGACCCGGTCACGATCTCGAGCCGATCGAGCCGCTCCCGGATCACGGGGAGGTTCTCGGGGCGAAGGTAGGCAGGGACCCCGTCGTCGCTCGAGAGGTAGCAGCCGAGGAAGATCCGGGACATGAAGTAGTTGTCCTTGATCGGCACCCGGCAGAGGGTGAAACGGGCCCGGGCCCTCAGGTAGGAGCCGAGGTTCTCCCGTTCGAGGTTCTCCGTGAAGGCCCCGGGGAGCAGGCGGCGCAGCGCCCAGGGACTGGTGAAGAAGGGGAAGACCAGCCACTCGAGGAGGTCCACCAACCGGCTGTTGAAGTGGTCGTGGTAGAAGCGCTCCTGCACGGCCAGGTCGTCGATCTCGAAGAAGCGGAACAGCATCCGGTCGCCGTAGACATAGTGCCGGAGGGTGCCCCCGAACTTCTCGAAGTAGCCCGAGAGGCGGCCCACATCCTGGATACCCCGGGCGATTGCCTTGCCATGCGAGTTCCAGAACTCCCGTGTGTCGTCGGGGAGCCGGTCGGCCAGGCTCCGGTAGACCTCGGCCCGGAAGGCAGCCTCGGCCGGGGAGGGGGTGAGGTCCTTCGGGAGAGGGTCCCGACCCAGGCGGCGGATCCCGAGGAAACGGAGGAGATCGGGGTGATCGAGGACCCGGAGGGCCTCGATCTTCAGACGGAAGACGTGGGTCTGGCAGGGATTGATGTCGACACAGACGACCCGGGAGGGATCGTCGAGCAGCATCGCCAGGGGCGTGCATCCCGCCGAGGTGATCGCCAGGACCCGGTCCCCGGGACGGATCCCCAGGCTCATCCGGTCGTTGCGGGCGTCCTCGAAGGTCTCGGAGAAGAACAGTCCTTCGACGCTCATGGGCGGTGCAAGCTAGCACGTGGCCGGGCTTCGGTGGCGGACTATGGATACAGTAGGGAGTGGAGGAAGCGCACATGGGCGTGTCGCAGGGCGGGAACCGGGCGGGATCGGACCGAAACGCCCTGGTCCTGGATCGGGGCCCGGTGGGGGAGACCCGTCCCCGGCCTCATTGGCTGGCTCGGCTCTCGGTCGGGCTGATGGTCACCGGCATGGGCGCCACCGCGCTTCTCTATCTGGTCATGCCCAACGCCGGGGTGGTCGAACTCATCCCCGACGCCTTCCCCTTCGTCGGGAACCTCGACGAGGCCGGCGCCACCGCCCTGCTCCTCCTGGCGTGCTCCTACTGGGGATTCGACGCCACCGCGGCCGGTCGCTGGCTGTCGGCCTGGTCCGCCGGGCGGCGCCCGGCGCTCCCCCCGGGGAAGGACGAGCCGTGAGCCCGTCCCGGAACGGTGCCGCCTGGGGGGGCTGGCTGCCGTTCCTGATGGGGCTGCGCATGTTCGGCTGGCTCCTCGCCTGGGTCGGCCTGGCCGGAGCCTTCACGGTGTCGTTCCGGCTGGTCCGGGAGCGTCCGGCCACCTGGGACGGGGTGTTGGCGGTCGCTCGCACCGGGAGGGCGGCTCCGCCGAGACGGGAAGCTCCTCCCACCCCGGCCGCCAACGCCCGCCACGCGGCGGCCCGCAGCCTGGTCCAGGACGGGGCCCTGGCCCGCGGCGAGGCCTTCTACCGGCGCCTGCTGACCGAGGTCCCCGACCACGCCCAGTTCAACCAGGAGCTCGGCGAGCTGCTCCTGGACGAGGGACGGGTGACCGAGGCGGTCCGCTGGCTGGAGCGGGCCGTGGTCGTCTCCCCCGACGAGGGGCGGGGCTTCGCCCGGCTGGCCGAGGCGCGCCTTCGCAGCGGGGACCGGACCGGGGGGGCGGCGGCCCGCCGGAGGGCCCGGGACCTGGGCGCCGATGTGCGCCGCTTCGACCGCCAGCTGGCCGGCCTGCTGCTCGCCGAGAGCCGGTTCGACGCCGCCATCGAGCTCTTCCTGAGCGTGGATCCCGAGGGCCAGGATGTGGACGTCCAGGTGCTGCTCGGCACCGCCTTCTACGAGAAGGGCCGGCGACGGTTGTGGAACCCGCTCGGGGACCAGGAGGCGATCCGGCGGGCGGGCCAGCACGTAGCCCGGGCCCTGGCCCTGGACCCCGCCCACCCCGAGGCCCTGAAGCTCCGGGAGGCGCTGTGAGCCCGGCCACCGAATTCGGGGATCCGCGGCGACCGCCCTCCGGGGTCCTCGGGTACCTGCTGCTGGTCGCAGCCCTGGCCGGGGGACTGGGCATGGCGGTCGGAGGGGGTGTGGACCTCGCCGGGGAGGGGGGGACGAGTTCCGCCACGGGGGAGGGGAGCGAACTCTCCCAGGCCCTGGGGGAGGCGGTCCGCCTTCGCCATGAGGGGAACTTCCGGGGAGCCTGGCAGGTCCTCTGCGAGGCCCGGGAGAAGCAGCCCGGCCAGCCGGCTCTCGCCCTGGAGCTGGCCCAGCTCCACTTCCAATGGGCCGAGAGGGGACGATCCCGACTCGACATGGAGGAGCGGGTCCGCCTGGAGTTCGCCTGGGAGTACCTGCTCTCGGCCCTGGGGACCCGTCGCGATTGGCCCCGGGCCCGCATGATGGCGGCCCAGGTGGCGCTGGCCCGGGCCCGGACCCTGGGGCGGAGCGCCAGCCAGCAGGCCGAGGATCCGCCCCGGGTGCTCTCCCTGGTGGAGGAGGCGGAAGGCTGGATCCGCCAGGCCCGAAGCGAGGTCCCGAGGGAGCCCAGCCTGGAGGTCCCGGAGCGGGCCCTCTCGGAGCTCGAGTCCGGTCTCGCCAACGAGGCCGCGCTCTTGGCCTACAAGCAGGCCCGGGCCCTGGTGCGGCGGGCCTTGCCCGGGGACCTGGAGGTTGCCAGGACCCGACTCACCGGGCTGGCGGAGGCTCCCGGCACTCCGCCGCACGTCGCCAAGGAGGCCCGTCGGGAGCTCGACCTGCTGGCCGCGCCCGCCTCGTGGCGGACCTGGGGGACCGATGGCTAGGCTGATGGTGGGCTTGCTCCTGGCTCTCGACCCTCCGCTGCGCTTCCTGTTGGGTGGGGTCTTCGCGCTGGGGTCCGGGCTCCTGGGTGCCACCTCGTTCGCCCCCGGTCCCGGCTATCCCTGGCCCGGCCGGATCGAGTTCCGGGACCTCCCGATCGAGTGCCTGCTGCTCGGCCTGGTGCTGACCGGTGCCTGGATCCCTTCCCGATCCGTCCCTGTGCCCCAGGACCCGGAGAATCCCGACCTGCACCGGACCCTCAGGGAGTGCGTCCACCTGGTGCTGGTGGCGGCCGCGGCCTCGGGGCTGATGTCGGGCCTGCTGCCGGACTCGGGCCTGCTGCGTCCGGTGGCGGTACTGGGCGTGGGCCTGGTGGCGCTGGTCTCGTCGCGGGTCCGGGACCGCTCCAAGGTCTTCGGCCTGGCCGCCGGAGTCGCCCTGGTGCTGGTGGTCTTCCGGTACGTGCTCCCGGGATCCCTCCACGGGGCCCTGGCGGCGCTGCCCGGCGGCGAGCTGGGAGCCCGGTTGGTCTTCGGGTCGCTCGATCGCCTGGCCACCCCACCGGCCGAGGTCTACCGGGTCTTCGTGGCCCTGGTCCTGTTCTCGGCCGCCATCATGGTGCGTCTCCCCGAGCTCGCCCCGGAATCGATCCCGGAAGGGACCCTGCTGGGTGCCGATCCGGTCGCTCCAGGGCTGGCCGGTACCGAGGCCCCGGAGGCATTCCCGGGTCCGAGCCCGGCGACCCTGGCGCTACCCCCGGGGCGGGGCGTCGACGAGGGGACCGGGAAGCAGGTCGATCCCGACCTGGACTCGGCCGACCTTCACTAGTTGTCTGCAGCTCGGGCGCAAGGGCCTCGCTCGCAGTGGGCTACGCCTGCGCTGCTCCCCCCGGCGGAGCCGGGGGCGCTACGGCTCCGCCCGGTACCAACCCTTGGCGGGAGCGAGGCTCTCGGCGAGCTGGGGAAGGATCTCGCCGGCCGGGCCCGCCAGGCAGGTGACACCGGGGCCGGAGAGCCGGGGTTCGGGATTGACCTCGATCACCTCCGCCCCGGCTGAGAGCGCCATCCCGGAGAGGCCGGCTGCCGGCCAGACCAGGCTCGAAGTGCCGATCACCAGAACGACCTGGGCGGACCGGGCAGCCCGGGAGGCGGTCTCGAAGGCACCCTCCGGGAGCGCCTCCCCGAACCAGACCACCCCGGGGCGGAGCAGGGCGCCGCAAGGGCAGCGGGGGAGTCCCGCGACCCGGGGCGGGGTGCGAACGGTCCCGGTACGGTCGTCGGTGCCGGCCTCGGGACCGAGTTCGGGCGGGGGGCCATCCTCCCGCCGGGCGTAGCCGCAGGCTTTCCGACAGGAGGTGGTCCAGAGGTCGCCGTGGAGTTCGACCATGCGGGACGAGCCGGCCGCCCGGTGCAGGCCGTCGACGTTCTGGGTGACCAGCAGGAATCCGGGAACCCTCCGCTCCAGTTCCACCAGGGCGAGATGCCCGGGGTTGGGGCGGACCGAGGCCACCTTCCGGCGCCTCCATGCGTACCAGTCCCAGACCAGCGCGGGGTCGGCATCGAAGGCCTCGGGGGTGGCCAGCTCGGTCGGATCCCGCCCCGACCAGAGACCGCCTGCGCCCCGGAAGGTGGGCACCCCGGACTCCGCCGAGATTCCGGCGCCGGTCAGGGCCACTAACCGGTGCGCCCCGGCGAGGGTGCGCCCCACCTGGGATGGAATTTGGATCTTCGCCATGCCAGCATCCCCTCGACGAGGAATCCTACCCTCGCGAAGGGGGCGAGCCGTGCGTCGATCCGTGCTCTTCCGGGTGTTGCCGATCCTGCTCGGTGGGGCGGCCTCGGTGATCGCCGCCGGGGTCGCCGATTTCAAGGTCGGCCAGGAAGTCCAGTTGCTCCGTTTCGGCGAATGGCTGGACGGGCGGGTCGCCAGACTGAGCGACACCCAGGTCATGGTCATGCTCCCGCTGGCCGACGGTCGCTATGACCCGAACACGTCCTTCGTGATCGCGGCGCTGCCGCACACCGAGGTCCGCCCCCGGGTCGGACCGACCCCTCCCAAGGTCACGGCCACCTCCGGCTACCAGGTCGGCCAGGAGGTCCAACTGCTGCGCTGGGGCGAGTGGTTGGACGGAAGGGTCGCCAGCCTGAGCGACACCCAGGTCATGGTCATGCTGCCGCTGGCCGACGGACGCTACGACCCCAGCACCTCGTACGTGATCGCAGGAGTCCCCGGCACCCAGGTGCGGCCCCGCCCAACCGGGATCCCCGCGCCTCCCGCACCCTCGGCCAGCCCCGTGAAGGCTGCCGTGCCGGCACCCGTTGCCGGTCCGGTCAGCGCTCCCCGCCTTCCCCCGGCACCGGCACCGGCACCGACACGGACACCGGCTACCCCGACCCTCGCCCCGGCTCCGGTGCGGGTCGCGGCCCCCGACCCCCGTACCCGGCTGGTGGGCGTCTGGCTCACCGCCGGCCACACCGTGGTGAACGTGGTCAAGGAGGAACGGGTCGACTCGACCCATATCCGGCAGACCAAGGAGGTCGGCGGCGGGCACGTGGGTGGGCACGTCGAAGTGCGGGCGGACGGCACGTTCTTCCGGCTCGCACCTTCGGGCAAGAAGTTCACGGGGCGTTGGAAGACCCACCAGGAGCCGTACTTCCCGGCCGGGGGGATCGTGCTCGAAGGGGCCGACGAGGCCACCGGCTGGGGTCCGGACATGGTGCTCTCTCCCAAGGGCGAGGACGAGATCATGCTCCAGGCCTTCCCGGCCGGCGGTGCCGGGTTCGTGGGCTGGCGGGCTCCCGACCCCAGCCGGCTCGATCTCTCGATGAAGACCGAGGTCGGATACTTCACCCGGGCCTGGACCTTGACCCGCAAGCGGATCGCACCGCTCAAGACCGAGTTCGGGATCCTGACGCTCTCCGGCGACGGCACCTGGAGCCACCAGGACGGGGCGGTACGCACCCTGGGTCGGTGGGAGGTCGGGCAGGGCTTCGACGGGCTGGTGGTAAGGGCCTTCCGGGAGGAGGGGGACTATCGGCTCGAACGCAGTCCCGACCGGCCCGGGAACGCCACCCTGGCGGGCATGGGACCGGGCAACACCCACATCCTCTACTACGCCCGGTAGTAGGGAGCGGATCCGACGCCCGGCCGGCTACCCGATCTCGTGGACCATGCGGTCCCGGCTCGACACGAAGTACTTGTTCACCGGGTAGGACAGGAAGTTCGAGACCTTCGAGGTGTAGAGGCAGGCGAAGTCCTCGATCTGGTCCCCGATCCGCGACTTCTCGGTGCCGGCGCGGAAGAGCGGTCCCCAGTAGCGATTGTGGGCCTGGTAGATCTGCACCTCGTGGGTGCGGATCCGGGTCAGGTTCATGGTGAGGCGTTTGTCGAGGTTGCGGAGGATCTTCTCGGAGGCCGCGATCCGCTGGTCGATGGCGGCGAGATCCCGGGTGGCGGGGCGGGGACTTCGCTCGCCGAGCTTGCGGGCCCGCAGGTGGTCGAGGACCTCCTGCTCCCTGGCGATCTGGTCCTGGAGCTCGCTCTTCTGGGTGTAGAGGCGGTCGAGCCTGAGGATGGTGCGCCTGGCCTTGCGGAGCGCCTTCAGCTCATGGTCGAGCTCCTCGACCACCATGGCGGTGCGCCACAGGCTCATCTTCTTGCTCTTCATGATGTCGCCGTAGGTATGGTCGCCGAAGTAGAGGACGGCCTCGCCGCTCACCCCCAGGAGCGCCTCGAGCTTCTCGACGTTGCCCCCCGTGATCATACGGTAGTGCTCGCCGGTCTCGACGATCTCCATGGGCGTGCCTTCGAGGAAGAACCCGGGCTTCCGGGCCTGCATGGCGATCACGTCGAAGTGGTCCTTCCAGCTCGGGTGTCCGTCCGAGGCCGGGAGGATGTAGCGCATCACCGCATCGGTGTAGGCGGGTTCCGAGTTGGTGAGCAGGAAGACCTTCTTGCCGGCCGCGCGCATGCGGGCGAGGGTATCGGCCAGGCGAGGGTCGACCACGAAGTAGTCGGGGAGGTGGGAGACCACCACGGACTTGAGCGACCCGTCGCGGTGGGCGGTGTCGATCGCCTCCCGGATGTCGTCGAACAGCTGGCGGAAGTTCCACAGCGGCGTGTCCCGACCCTGCTCGGCCAGGTCGATCATCTGGGCGTAGAGCACCGCCTCGGGGATCGTGAACAGAGTATCGAGGTTGTGGAAGGCCGGGTCCGCAAGGTCCAGCCGGCGGTTCGAGTAGGATGCCTTGCGCTCCTCGTACCCCAGGCGCCGGGTGCCGTGGTAGGCGTCGGTGACGTACTTGTAGCGGTCGAGCTTGATCAGGTTGCCGAGCTTCTTGTCCACCACCAGGCCGCGGATGGCGAGTTCCCGGTCGTAGCGGAGCTGGCGGATCTCGTCCGGATAGCCCCGCCGGACCATCTCCTCGATGGTGCAGCGGTAGGCCAGGTCCTCGATCTCCCGCTTGTAGATCGCCAGGGTGTGGTCCATGTCGAAGCCGATGGCCCGGATCCGGCTCATCTTGAGCTTGCGACAGCAGTAGACCCGGTCCTCGGGATGGATGCCGCGCTCTGCCGAAGGCATGGCGGAGTCCATGCCCCGCCTCCGGGTCGGCTTCATGCGCCGGGAGCCGCCGGGCCGGGAACCATGCCGGCCGCTCCGGAGCCCGGGAGGCTCACCGTCTCACCTGGTGGACCTTCAGCATGTTGGTGGAGCCCGACAGGCCGACGGGCACGCCGGCGGTGAACACGCAGGTGTCGCCGAGATCGAGGAGGCCGAGCCGCATGGCGGTCCCCTCGGCGGCCACGATCATGCTGTCGACGTCCCGGGCCTGGGGGACCAGCATGGGCGAGACACCCCAGATCAGGGTCAGCGCCCGGGCGGTGTGGATCGAGGGCGTGGCCGCGTAGATGGCGCAGCCCGGTCGCCACTTGGAGACCCGGCGGGCCGAGGCGCCCGAGGTGGTGAAGGCGACGATGGCCCTGGCCTGGAGCTGTCCGGCGAGCAGACTGGCGGCCTGTCCGACCGCATCCTCGAGGGCCGCCTCCC
>CAYOHP010000160.1:0-13983 GCA_964403795.1 uncultured bacterium
CAGCCAGACCGTGGAGCGGATCCTGAACAGCTACCCTCCCCAGCTCCACGAGCAGGTGCGCTTGCAGCTCTCGCTGAACCTCCGGGCGGTGATCTCGCAGCGCCTGCTGCCGCGCCAGGACGGCAAGGGTCGGGTGGCCGCGCTCGAGATCATGGTCTCGACTCCCTCGGTCCGCAAGCAGATCCTCGACGGCGAGATCCAGAAGCTCTACAAGACCATCCAGGAAGGCGGCACCGAGGGGATGCAGACCTTCAACCAGGTGCTGCAGAAGTACGTCGAGGCCGGGGTGGTGAGCCGGGACGTGGCGCTCGAGAACGCCAGCCGGCGCGACGAGCTCGAGCTCTCCCTGCGGACGGGCCGGCGGTGAAGTGAACGCCTGGCTGGCGGATCTCCGGCTCCGGGCCCCGCTGGTGGTGGCGGCCGGGGTGGCGGGGCTCGGCTGGTGGGCATCCGGGATCCCCTGGGTGGCGGCCATGGTGCTCGGAGCGGGGATCCTCGTGTTCGGGCTCGACTTGGTCCCCTGGGCGTTGATGCGCCTGGGCTGGTACCGGCCGGCGGCCAGGCTCTCGGGTTCCCTGGCGGAGCGCTTCGGGCGCTCCCGGTCGGGCCATGCCCAGCGCCTGAACCAGGTGGCGGCCTTGCTCGCCTCGGGGCGGCTGGAAGAGGCCAAGCACGCCGTCAAGGAGCTGGAGGCCGACCGGGAAGACGCACAACTTCCCGACGAACACCGGCGGCTCCAGTGGATCCACCTCTCGGAGCTGGCCTGGCAGGCGGGGGACGGTCCGACCGCGCTCTCCATGATCGAGGCCGCCGAGGCGGTCCCGGGCGAGCCGGCTCCCGAGATCGCGGCGGTACTCCACGGCAACCGGGTGCAAGCCCTCTACCAGATGGGCAGGTTCGCCGAGGGCCTGGAGCGGCTGGGTCGCCTCCCGGTCGACCGGGTTCCGCCCCGACTGCTGGCCCGCTGGTTCGGGAAGCTGGCCTGGGGTTCGGCGCTGGGCGGGGGCAAGCCGGCGTTGGCGCTGACCTGGGCCCGGCAGGCGGAGCGGATCGGTGCGGCCGGGGACTCCGCCAGGGCGGTCCTCGGCCTGGCCGAGCTGGTGGCCGGTCGGGATCCGGTGACGGCCCTCGCCAAGCTGGAGACCGTGCCCGAGACCGGAGGGAACCTGGATCCCCAGGGTCGGGCCCTGCTGTGCCTGGCGGCCGCCGAGGCCCATCGCCGGTCGGGGAATCCGGGAGGAGCGGAGCGCTGGGAGGCACGGGCTGCGGTGCTCCCGGAGGCGACCCTCGCCGAGGTGCGCGGCTGGCTGGCGGCGGCCCTGGCTCCGGAGCGGGGTGCGGCCAGGAGCGCGGCGTGACCGGGCCGGCTCCCGGGGACGGGGGTCCTGCCGGCGAGGACGGGGCCGGCGGGAGGGGGGAGGGCTCCGGGTCCGAGGTGGTGGCAGAGGGTGCCGCCGACTGCCCGGTCTGCGGCTCTTCGATTTCAGGAGCGGTGCGCGTCTGCGGGCGCTGCGACACGCCCCACCACGCCGAGTGCTGGGAGTACGTCGGCGACTGCGCCATCTTCGGGTGCCGTGCCCGGCCGCCCGGCGGGAACGCGCTGCCAGGGGCGGTGTCGGGGGGCGGGGCCGCCGGAGTCGGGGAAGGCGAGGGCGACGGGGAGGTCCATGGCCACCTCCCGGCCTCGCCCGCCGAGCACCGCCTGGCCGAGGCGGCCAGCGGGATCCGCATCTGGGCCAAGCTGTTCCGGGCCCAGTGGTGGGCGCTGGTGGTCACCACGGTGATGGCGGTGGCCTTCATGCCGATGGCGGCCGGGATGATGCGGGGCGGGATCGCATCCTGGCTGCTGGAAGGCTTTTCGCTGGGCCTCTTCGCCTGGCTGGTCCTGTGGGGACCGGTGGTGGCTACCCGCAAGCGCCTGGAGGCGACCCTCGAGGTGAAGTTGACGCCGCCGCGTCATGGATTGCGTCGCATGCTCGACCACACCGAGATGACCGACCGGGAGGGTCCCGCCATGCTGGTGCTCGATTTCCTGCCGCTCGTCTACCTGGGCTGGTGTGCCTGGCTCTGGTCGATCGCCCCCCACTGGGTGAGCGGCGCCGCGTTCGCGGTCTGGACCCTGCTCGGGGTCGGCACGCTGATGGTGCTGTGGGCCGCCACCCGGGAGCGCCTGCTCTTCGTCGACACGGTGCAGAACCGGCTCTTGGCATCGACCAAGGCGAAGGGGTAGGTCCTACAAGCCCCGGCGGACCACGGGGCCGGGGGCGCCCTCGAGGCGCTTGCGCCCGTTCTCGGTGAGCCGGGCCATGGCGGTCTCCTTGGTGACCTTGCCGGCACCCACCGCCTGCAGGATCGAGTCGTCCATGGTGATCATCCCCAGTTGACCCTGGGTCTGGATCACGTTGGTCAGCATGTGGCTCTTGCCCTCGCGGATCAGGTTGCCGGTGGCCGGCGTGTTCACCAGGACCTCGCGCACCGCCACCCGGGAGAAGTTGTCGTTGGACGGCAAGAGGAGCTGGGAGACGACCGCCCGCAGCGTGAGCGAGAGCTGCACCCGGATCTGCTGCTGCTGGTAGGGCGGGAACACGTCCACGACCCGGTCCACGGTGGAGGCCGCCGAGGTGGTGTGCAAGGTCGAGAAGACCAGGTGGCCGGTCTCGGCCAGGGTGAGGGCGGCCGCGATCGTCTCGAGGTCGCGCATCTCGCCGACCATGATCACGTCGGGATTCTGGCGCAGCACGTACTTGAGCGCGTTCTGGAACGAGAGCGTGTCGACGCCGACCTCGCGCTGGTCCATCAGCCCGCGCTTGTGGGTGTGCACGAACTCGACCGGGTCCTCGATGGTGACCACGTGGTAGGCGTAGGACTCGTTGATCTCGTTGACCATGGCGGCGAGCGTGGTCGACTTGCCGCTCCCGGTGGGTCCGGTCACCAGCACCAGGCCGTTGGGGTAATGGCACATCTGGCGCACCACGGCGGGGAGCTGGAGCTGGTCGCAGGTGGGGATCTCGGCCATGATGACGCGGAAGGCCGCGCCCACGTAGCCCTGCTGCCGGTAGCAGTTCACCCGGAAGCGCCCCACGCCCTGGATCGAGATCGAGAGGTCGAGCTCCAGGCGCTCCTCGAAGACCGCCTTCTGCTCGTCGTCGAGCAGGCTGTAGACCATGCGCTTGGAGAGCTCGGGGGTGAGCACCTCCTTGCCGTAGGGCCGGAGGCGGCCCTGGAAGCGGACCATCGGAGGGGAGCCGACCGAGAAGAGGATGTCGGACCCCTGCTGCTTCACCGCCTTGGAGAGGAGCTCGATGATGTCCATGGCGGATCCACCCTACCGCGTCGCGCCGGGACGCCGGCAACGGGAGGCGGGGGACTGGAGGGGCGGACGGATCCGGTGGCTCGCTGGCTACTGCCGGGCTGCGATCGCCGGCCGGGCGTCGCCGAGGTCGCGGTCGGTGAGCTGGTCCCTCCGGGGGGTCAGGGTGCCCAACCAGAGGTTCAGCTCCCGCAGGTAGGAAAGGGTCCAGACCGAGAGGCCCAGGTTCACCGCCGCGAAGATCGGGAACAGCGCGGCCAGCCCCAGCGGGCTCGCCAGCCATCCGGCCAGGAGCACCGCGGCCCCGGTGAGCGCCAGCACCGGGAGCATCGGGAGGAAACGGGCGAGCGATCCGTGGCGGGCGATGAGGAAGCAGCGACGGTAGGCCGCCTCGCCGCCTTCGCCCAGGCAGACCGCCGGCACCGAGAGGAAGAGCGCCACCAGGCTGCGCAGGAACCACGCCGTGAGGCCGAGGGCCACCGGGACGCCGACCAGCCAGGGGGCGAGCTCCACGCCCACCGTCGGCCCCAGGAACTCGACCCCCGCCACGGCGGCCAGGGCCACCACCATCGGCAGGGTGAACACGCTCATCGTGAACCACAGGCCCGCCGCCAGGAGCACGTGGGTCAGGCCCAGGAAATTCCGGAACAGGGCCCCCGGGAGCGAGAGCACGGGTGGCTCCGGGCGCCCTACCAGGGCCCGGGAGGAAGCGTCGATGGCGAGCGTCGAGATCAGCGGCATCAGGGGCAGGGTCCAGAGGATCCAGGTCTGGTGCGGCAGGGCCTGGGCCGCCACGAAGGGAAGGGTCTGGGCGGACGCCAGAGCGAGCCAGAAGCCCGGGGTACGGCGGAAGGCGGCCAGCGTCTGCCCGAGCGGCTCCCAGGGACCCCACCCGGCCACCAGGTCCACCAGGGCGTCGGCGTCGGCGACGACTTCGATGGCCCCTGCCTCGGCGGGCGCGGACTTCTTGCCTTCGCCTTCCGCCCCGGTCGCGGAGGTCCCGCTCATCGGGTGGCGAACTCCGCCTGGCGCGGGGAACCCTTCGCCTTGCCCTTCCGGCACCAGAAGAACACGCAGCCCTGGTTGGCGGTGTAGCAGCCCTGGTGGTAGGGACGACCGCAACCCGGGCACCGGAGGCTGGGCCGGGTGTCGAGGTGGGCTTCGCAGATCCGGCACAGGAAGGCTCCCACGCTCGGCACCAGGATCGGGCCCCGGTCCGCGGGTGCCTCCGCGAGAGCTTCCCGGCAGCGATGGAGGAGGCAGCCTCCCTGGGCCGACCAGCAGGCCTGGTGGAAGAGGGCCTCGCAGGTCGGGCACTCGATCCCGTCCTCGTCCCGCCAGCCCTTGCGGCACAGCCGACAGTCTGCGGGGACCTCCAGGCCCGGGAGGGACTTCTGGCGGTGCATGAACCGGGACACGCGCCCGAAGGCGTCGATCGTGAACCCGGTCCGTTCCGCCTGGCGCGACCCGCAGCCGAAGGTCGAGCAGGTGCCGGAGTAGACCCAGCACTCGAGGTGGCAACTGGTCCCGCAGCGCACGCAGGCCACCGAGACCTCCGTCTCGGAGGGATCGCCGCAGATCGGGCATGCCGGGACGCGCAGGGGGACCTCCCGGCGGAAGGATACTCCGGGTTCCCCCGAGGGAGGTCTCTGCTCCGGAGCGGCTTCCCTGGCGACCGGAGCGCAGCGTGTACCCTCGCAGCAGCGCGGCCAGGAGGGTGGGAGCCATGGCGATCGAGGCGGTGGACTTCCGGTTCCATCGGGACCGGGACGGGGAGCGGCTCGGGCTCGAGGTCCGGGTCAGGCCGGGGGACTCCCTCCCGGGCACCGCGGTCTCGCCGGTCCTCGTCTTCGCCGGGAAGGGTCCGGGGAGCGGGCCGGCCCTGGCGCTGCTGGATCCCGGTTCGGGAAGGATCCTCTACCGTTCCCCGCCGCTGCCGGGCGAGGTGTTCCGCTGGCTCCGGGAGATCCTGGCCCGGCGGGGCCTCGAAGGGCTCGGGGCCCGGGAGGTCTCCAGCCATCGCTGCGGACCGGGTCGGGACCTCGAGCTGGTCTCGCCCGGCCTCGACTGCGAAGGCCACTACGCGCGGGCAGTGGCGGCGCTGGAGGCCGGGGATCGGGAGGCGGCTCGCAGGGCCTTCCAGGCCTCCGACTGCGAGGCCGCCCGGGCTGCCCTGGCGCGCCTGGGGATGCCGGGCGCAGACGCCGAGGCGGCGCCGGCGCCCAGCGAACTCGATCCCGAGGAGCTGGCCAGGTCGGTGATGCGGGCGGTGGCGGCCGACGGGCGCATCGACGAGGCCGAGCGCAGGGTCCTTCGGCTGCTCGCCCAGGCCTTCCCGGTGGGACGGGACCGGCTGGCGGAACTGTGGCGTGAGGTGAGCGGGGAGCCGCGGCCGTCGCAGGCCGGGCCCCTCGACCCCGAGGCCGTCCTCCGGGAGGCGGTGGCGGGTGCCCGTCGGACCGGGAGGGTCGGCCCGAGCAGTCGCCAGCTTGTGGCCCGCCTCGCCCAGGTCCTGGGCGTCGCCCGGGAGCGGGTCGCCGAGGTGGTGCGGAGTTCCTAGGCCTCCGAGTCCACGCCCCGGGCGGCGATCTCGACGAGCCGTCGTTCCAGCTGCTCCTGGTAGGGGAAGACCACCGCTTCCTCGAGCGAGGTCTCGGGACCCCGGCTGGCCGCTCGCAGGCTGGCCGCGGCGCGTTCCTGGCCGTGCCGCACCGCGGTCTCGGCGAGCGAGAAGGAGGGGGAGCCGGGGAGGAACCCCAGACCCGTGAGGACCTCGTGGATCTTCGCCCCGCGCTCGGCCTCCCGGGCGACGTGCTTGCGGTCGCCCTTGGCGAGCTTCCGGGGGTCGGGGAGCTTTCCCTGGATCGACTCGGGGATCAGGGTGCGGGCCGCCCGGGAAGCGGCGCTCCGGGACAGGGAGAACAGGGTGTCGACCGAGGCGACGATCGTGGGGGAGGGGGCAGGCTCGACCTGGACCGAAGGGTGAGTCGGGAGGTCCTGGAGGGTCGGAACGGGAGCCGAGCCCTGGCAGAGGCCTTCTTGACCGAAGAACGCCGTCGAGTCGCAGGGAGCGTCGTGGTTCGGGGCCTGGGCGAGAGACGGGCTCGGGCTGTCCGGGAGCGGATCGACGTTCTGGACCGGTGCGGTCGGGGACGCAAGGGGGACGACTTCGGCGGGAGCGGGGAGGATCTCCGGGGTCGCGACCGGGAGCGGGTCGAGGTCGACGATCTCGGCGCGCGGCGCGGGCCCGGAGGGATCGAGGAAGGTCCCGAAGTCCGAGGGCTCGAGGAAGAGGTCCGCGAGGGTGAAGGGCGTCCATTCCGGCCCGTAGGGAACAGGACCGGGACCGGGATCGGGGTCGGGAAGGAAGGGATCCATCGGCTCGATCGGCCGGGCCACCAGGGTTCCCGGGACCAGGCCGACCAGCAGGGCGAGGAGGAGGAGGGAGCGCCGCATCGAGAACCGCCTTTCGATCCCGGCCGCCGGGCCGGGTCACCTGGTGGAACGCAGGCCCCGTGCCAGGCGGCTGGGGAGCGGAGCGGGGCGCCCGGGTGCCCCGCTCCGGGACACCGGTGGGTGCCGGGTCGGGATCCGTGTCCCGGGATGGGACAGATTCTCAGCGCACCGGGGCGTAGAGCCAGAGGCCCGTGAACAGCAGGGCGAGTCCGGCGAAGAGCAGGGCCGCCAAGTGCAGGAACCAGTGGGTGCGACCCAGGCTCGTCAGCTGCTCGGACTCGGAGCGGGCCGAGAGGAGGAAGGGCCGGCCCTCGGGGTCGCGTCCGCCCATGAGCAGCCCGTCGGCGGTGCCGATCACCGGCCCCAGGGCGTAGATCCGTTGCCCCACCGTGATCCCCACCACGTTGCGGCGCCGGTCGAGCAGTCGCTTGTTGCTCCCGATCAGGGGCGGCGGAGCCAGGCCCTTGAAGTCCGGGGTCGAGTCCTTGAGCGCCCGGTTCACCAGCACCTCGGCCTCGATGGTGGCGCCGGTCGGGTCGACGGCCAGCTCGGAGCCGCCCTGGCGCAGCGTGAAGGGGATGGAGGCCCGCTCCTCGTGCACCACCGTGTCGTAGGTCCGGGTGCGGGTACGGCCCCGGTCGTTCCAGGTCTCCTCCCAGCGCTCCAGCAGCTGGTGCACGAAGTGGACGCAAGGCACCCCCGTGTCGGGGAGGGTCAGGGGCTCCCGGCAGGCCACCTCGGCGACCACCTCGTAGTAGCCCGGCTCGCGGATCCCGGGGACCGGCGTGGTCGGGGTGTCCCGGATGGCGTCGGCGGTGTTCGAAGCGCTGAAGCCTGCGTAGGCGGTCCCGGCCGCGCCCAACGCCGAGGCAGCGGCCATCCATGCATAGATCTGGGAAGGCTCCACGGCGCCAGTGTAGCCAAGCAGACTTACCAGCGCAGGTCGACCAGCCCGGTGTCCAGGTCGTAGTAGGCGCCCACGACCTTGACCTTGCCGTTGGCCATCGCCTCGCGGATCGGCTCGGACCGCGTCGCCAGGCTGTCGACGGTACGCTCCACGTTCTCCACGATGGCCCGGACCAGGAAGTTGCCCGGCTCCCGGGTGAGGTCGAGGTGGGTGGGCCGGTCGCTGCGCCAGCGCGCCCCCGGGCGGGTGGTGTTGTGGAGGATGGCCTCCACGGAAGGACGGATCGCCCGGACCAGGGCACCGAGGTGGCCCTCGTGGGCTTCGTGGTGGAGCGCCGCGGTCACGGCCCCGCAACGTTCGTGTCCCATCACGACGACCAGCGGCGTTCCCAGGTGGGCCACCGCGTATTCGATGCTCCCGAGGCCGGCGGTGTCGACCATGTGGCCGGCGCTGCGGATCTCGAAGAGATCGCCCAGACCCTGGTCGAAGACCACGGCCGGGGGCACCCGCGAATCGGAGCATGAGACGAGCACCGCGATCGGCTTCTGGGAGCGGGCCAGGGCGGCCCGGGTGGTGGCATCCTGATGGGGGCGCTGGGGCGTCCCCTCGGCGAAGCGCCGGTTGCCCTCGACCAGCAGGGCGAGCGCCGCGTCGGGGGTCGGGCCGGAGGGGGGGGCGTGGTGGGGATCCTCGGCCCGGAGGCAGGAGGCGACCAGACCGGCAGCCAGGATGGCGGTGATGGCCAGGGCCAGCGTGGAGCGGGTCATGGGGCACCGGGAGCGGCCGGCGTCGGGCAGCCGGACTGGAGCGTCCGCAGGAAGGCGATCAGGGCGGAGAGCTGGTGGTCGTCGAGGGCCGCACCGTAGGGAGGCATCTCGTGCCGGCCGTTGACCAGGATGGCCCGGAGCTCGGCGTCGGTGCGGGACCGGGTCCGTTCCGAGAGCAGGTTCATCCGCTCGACAGGGACCCCGAAGACGTCTGCCATCTCGCGATCTCCGGCCCCGGACATGGTGTGGCAGCCCCGACAGGTCTCGGTGAAGACCACCGAGATCGGCTCGTCCGGGTGGCCGACACCGCAGGCGACTTCCCGCAGGTCGGAGAGGATTCCCGAAACCGGGATTCGGTAGCGGCGGGCCAGCCAGGTGCGGCTCGCTTCGGGAACCTTGTCGGCGGCGCCGTATCTCGTGAGCGCTCGCTCCAGGGCGGCCCGGTAGTCGGGGTCGGAGGCCGGGGAGGCGACGGGTCTGGATTCGGCTCGGGGAGCCTCGGAGCCGGAGACCATCGGGGTCAGCAGCAGGCCCGCCGCCAGGATCGCCCCGAGAGGTGCAGAGGGGACGGATCGGCCGGCGGCCATGGGAGGACTCCTTTCGCGGAGGGCCGGCCCATGGGCAGGGGCGGGCTCCCCGGTGGAGGAGAGATGCAACCGGCGTGCCAGCGGAGGCGCGGCGAGCCGGGTGGACGCGGGGTCCCGGCTCGGCCGCGCCCCGGTGACCGGTCGGATCGACGGGTCAGGCTGACCGGGACGGGGCTCGGGGCGCGGCTTTGGGCCTTCCCCACGAGCTTGGAACGGGCATTGCGAGAGCGGGCCCGGAGGTCCTCGATGCGGTTGCGACGTAGCTGGTGGGCACTGGCGATCCTGGTTTCCGGCCTGGCGGGGGCCCACGCAGAGCCGCTGCTGGGGCAGGGGGAGGAGGCGCCCGGGGGCGAACCGAGGGGGCCGGTTCCGCTCCAGCGGGTGCGCCTGCCCCAGGACTGGCCATGGCAACTGACGATCTGGACCTCGCCCTCGGTGGGCGAGATCTCGTGGCGGAGCGCGGCCTCGCTGATCCGGACCTACCTGCTCTCGCACCTGAAGACCCGTGTCGAGGGTGGGCTCGATATGGGCCACATGTTCGTGCACCTGCGGACCGCCGGGAACCCGCAGGGGAAGTGGAGCGGGATGAGCGACGCCGATCCCCGGGAGATGCTGTCGCTGGTGAAGGATCACGGCTACGGGCTCGGGGTGCTGGCCGCCGATGTGGCGGGGAGGCTGCACGGGGGCGAGCGGACCGAGGCGGTGGTGAGGCGGAAGCTGGAGAGGGGCGGGATCGCCTTCATGCGGTTCCTGGTGTCGGAGGCCACCGGACGGCGGCTCGAGGAGTACATGACCGGGTACGAGGCGCGGGGCGCGGGGGCCCATTACGGCGGCGCCAACCGGCCGCGCCACGGCGAGGGGGGTGGCTGCGGGTCCTACGCGGTGAGCTTCCTGGAGGTCGCCGGGCTGCTCTCGTCGGAGCTCGACCAGGCCTGGGGGGTGGTCGAGCGGATCCCGGCCGACATGTTCGGGGGACCGGGGACCGGCCGCTTCGTCTCGGCCTGGTCCCTGCTGGAATGGGTCAGCCTGGGACGGGACTGGGCGAGGAACGACGAGCCCGGGGTCATGCTCCAGATGTGGGACCCGTCGCAGGCCTACCGGTGGATCCTGGATCAGCATCGCAGCGAGCGGGCCGAGCCCACCGGGAAGTGGTTCCCCGAGGACCGGGGCCTCTCGGGCAAGGGGCTCGCCGTCGACGCCCGCCACGAGCCCACCCCGGAGGACTCGATCTGGCGGGAGGACCCTCCCGGGACGCCCCACCCGCTCGGGCGCCAGCGCAGCGTGGCGCGGCGGGTGGACGGGTGAGGCTAGCGCGCTTCCATCCCGGCCCAGGCCGGCTCGGGGGTGGCGGATGGGCTCGGGGGCGGCAGATCCGCAGCGCCCCGGATCCGGGCTGCGAACTCTTCCCAGTCCGGACCCCGGAGGACCGGGCGCAACCCCTCGAAGACCAGCCGGCGCGGCCTGGCCGCCTCGAGGGCGAAGCGGATCAGGACCTTCCGGGTGGTGGCGCCCGGGTTGCTGGGGTCGGCGGGATCGCCTGGGCCGGCGGGCGGGGCGGGAGGGGGCTCGTCGCCGGGCTGTGAGCCGGCCGAGGGGGACGGGATCGCCTCGGGGGGGACCGGTTCGAGGTCGGCCTGTGGGAGTGCCGAGGCCGACGTCAGCGGATCGTCCTCGTCTTCGTCCTCGGAGTCGCCCCTCTGCGCCTCCTCGCTCTCGTCGTCTCCGGGGAACGCCTCGAAGGCGGTGCTGAGGCTGGGATCGAGGCAGGCGGCAGCCAAGCCGCGGGGGGGCTCGGGCTCGCCGGGATCGGCTCGCGGCGGGTCTCCGCCGTCGGTCCGGTCGGCGGCCTCCAGGGCGGAACGCACCGCGGCCTCGATGGCGGCGGCGGCGGTCGCGAGTTCGGGGTGCTCGTCGGCGGAGGCGCCCGGGCCGGTGCCGATCGCGGCCAGGAAGCCCGGGAAGAGTTCGGCCTTCGACTCGAGGCGCCGCTCCAGACCCGAGAGCAGGCGGTGCCCCAGGAGCTCGAAACGCCGGGCCGAGGCCCGGAAGCGCTTCACCCGGGTCTCGGGATCCGCCCAGGACGACTCCGGTTCCCCTGCCGGGCCTGGTGGGGGAATGCCTCCGGTCGGAGTCCCGGTCGGGAGCGAGGCCCGGAGCGCAGCGTCGAGCAGGGCACGGGGGACGAAGGGTGCCCGTCGGACCCCCGCCGGGCGGTGCCGTCGGAGTGCCGCGTCGTAGACCAGCTTGTTGATGGCGGTGGTCGCCACGTGGAGGTCTGCGGAAGTTCCCCGCGAGGGATCCCCCACCGGCCGGCCGGCGAGGTCACGGTCGGTCGGCCATCCCAGGGTGTTCCGGGACAGGGCGGCCTCCGCGGTGTTGCCGATTTCGTCCCCGGCCAGGTGGGCCACCATCCCGAGGGCTGCGGCCAGTTCCACCGGATCCCCGCGCCGCCGGGCCATGGCCACGACCCGGAAGAGGAAGGCCCGGTCATGGAGGATGGCGTTGAGCTCGGGGTCGCTCTTCCCGCCCCGGGCCGGGTCGAAGGCCAGATCGGGAGACCGGGCTGCCCGGACGAAGGCGTGCGCCGGGGCCCGTTCGCCCAGGAAGGCGGTGTCGGGTCTGGTCGCCAGCCGGGGCCGGGCCAGGGCCGCCACGAAGGCATGGGTCTCGGGACCGTAGGCCCGGAGGGCGGTGGGGGCAGCGACCAGGACGAGACCGAGACCGAGACCGAGGCGAAGGAGCCTCATGGTGCGGAGGGCGCGGTCCTTGCGGGTGCCCGGTCGGGAAGGGAAGGCTGCCATCGGGGTCCGGTCACAGCCGGCAGAAATGCGCCGGGTTCTTGGCGGTTCCGTTGGGCGCCCGCACCTCGAAGTGCAGGTGGTCGCCGGTCGAGATCCCGGTCGAGTTCACCGGTCCCAGGAAGGTGCCGCCTCCGACCTGCTGGCCCTTCTGCACCGACGGCTGCTCCCGCATGTGGGCGTAGCGGGTCTCATACCCGTTGGGATGGCGGATGGTGACCATGTAGCCGTAGCCGCGGACCCAGCCGGCCTGGGTGACCACGCCCGGTCCTGCCGCGAAGATCGGCGTGCCCCGCTGGGCCGCCAAGTCGATGCCGGCGTGGCCCCCGTAGGAGCGGGCCGCTCCGAAGTGGTCGGAGATCCGATACGTGCCGGGCCTGAGTGGCGGGTTGGTGAGGAAGCCCTGGCCATTGGGCAGGACGCCTCCCGGTCCCGGGGGCTGGCCTGGGGGGATCCCGGTGCCGGGTCCCGCGGGCTTGCCCTTGGGGGCACCGAAATCGGGCATGGTCGGGGCCAGCGCCGGTCCGCCTCCGCAGGGGATCGTGAAGACCTGTCCCGGGTAGATCCAGTGGGGGTCGCGGATCCGGGACCGGTTGGCCTGGAAGATCTCGCGCCAGCGCTGTCCGGAGCCGCAGAACCGCTCTGCGATCTTCCAAAGGGAGTCGCCCCGGACCACCGTGTAGGTGCCTCCGACGGGCCCCTTCCCGGGAGGGATCATGGGAGCGATCGGTGGCGGCAGGGCCGGAGGCGGCAGGGTCCGTCCCTGGCGACCCTGGTCGAAGGCCGTGCCGACGGTGGGACCCTGGCCGAGCAGGTCGCCCCCGGTCCCGGCGTAGGGGAGGCTTCCGGGTCCCCCGGGGGTCCCGGGGTAGACCGGGCCGCCGGGGCCGATCGGAGCCGGCCCGCCCCCCGCCTCTACCCGGACGACCAGGGAGGCGAGCCAGGCCAGGACCAGGAAGGGCCGCTTGGGACCGGTCCATCGGATCACGGGATGCCTCCCTGGGCCTCGAAGCGGAGGACCTGATAGCCGGCCTGGTTCCAGGCGAAGCCCCAGAGCGCACCGTCGGGTCCGAGCCGGTAGCTCGGTCCGCAGTCGGCACAGTACGTGAACGGGGTGGGAACCCGCCGGGAGGAGGCGATCCCGCCGGAGATCGGGAGGGCCCAGAGCATGGTGCGGCGGGGGCGTTCGTCGCTGCGGCGCCGTGAGTCGACCAGCACCATCACCCGGTCGCGAGCCTGGCCGAGCACCTCGGCACCCAGGATCTCTTCGCCTTCCGGGGTGGTGATCCGGCCCAGCAACGAAGGGCGGGCGCCCTCTCCCCGGGAGGGGATGAGGCCGGTGGAGGCGTTGCCGCCCCGGATCCGGACGAAGGGCAGGGCCCCGTCCCGGGTGGCATGGGGCGAGTGCCCGCTGCCCCGTCGCGACCAGATCCTGGCGAAGTCGGGAGTGAAACCCACCACGCTCTGATTACCGGGATCCTCCACGTAGAGGTTGCCGTCGGCACCCCGGGCAACCTGGGTGGCGGCCACGAAGAGTCCGTGGCGGGCCTCGATCCGGCCCGAGAAGGTTGCGATCCAGAGGGTCCCCACGTTGGTGTCGAGCAGGGCGAACCCGCCGTCGGCCAACGGTTCGAAGTCGACCAGGCGGGCCTCGCCCGGGTCGAAGGCGCCGCCCCCCAGGACGAGCTCCCGGCGGACCACGTCCCCCTCGAGCTCGATCAGTCGAGGTACGGACGCGTCCAGGATCATCACCGATCCGTCCCGGAGCGGGCGGAAGGCGGCGATCGGGGTCTCGGTCGCGAACCGGGCCTTCACCTCGCCCAGGAACGGCATGTCGGCGGCCACGGGCGGGGAATGGGCCATCAGCTCGGGATCCCCGAAGCGGGTGTAGTAGCCGGGTTCGACGGCGCCGGAGTTGGACGGCTCCGCCCCGTCCGCCGATGCGGAAAGGGGAGCGGAAGGCTCCTCGGCTGGGACCCGGCCCGGAAGGATGGCGAAGGCCACCCCGACCAGAACCGTCCCAGCGCGAAGCGGTCGCATCCGGCCCAAGTATATTGGGCGGGATCGAATCGTATAGCCATGCGACGGGAGCCGCCATGAGCCTGGCCGACGTGCTCTCCGGCCTGGGCATGCGCCGCACCGCGGTCGCAGTGCCCGA
>CAYOHP010000161.1:0-13948 GCA_964403795.1 uncultured bacterium
GGCTCGCTCCCCGGCTCGGCCGGTAGCGCAGCCTGGTAGCGCACCTGGTTTGGGACCAGGTGGTCCCCAGTTCGAATCTGGGTCGGCCGATCGTTTCCGAGCGCGAGTAGCTCAGCTGGTAGAGCTCCAGCCTTCCAAGCTGGTTGTCGCGAGTTCGAACCTCGTCTCGCGCTCCACTCCCTCCGAACCCCGGAGGGGCGGCCCGCGGCCGTTCCCGGAACCGCTCCCGAGGAGGGGCTCCGCCTCTTGATCCACCCCGACATCGAGAAGATCATGTTCTCCGAGGAGACGATCCGGGCCCGCTGCCAGAGCCTGGGTGCCGAGATCGCCGCAGCCTACCGGGGCCAGTCGGTGAAGATGATCTGCATCCTGAAGGGTGCCTTCGTCTTCCTCTCCGATCTGGTCCGCCACACCCCCGCCGACCTCTCGGTGGATTTCATGGCGGTGTCGTCCTACGGGGCCTCTACCGAGTCCTCGGGCACGGTCCGGATCATCAAGGACCTGCAGAGGGACCTCCAGGGCCAGCACGCCCTGATCGTCGAGGACATCGTCGACACCGGGCTCACCCTCCAGTTCCTGCTCCGGCACCTGGGCAGCCACAGCCCGGCAAGCCTGCGGGTCGCGACCCTCCTCTCGAAGCCCGCCACCCGCCAGGTGGAGGTCCCCATCGACTTCACGGGCTTCGAGGTCCCCCCGGAGTTCGTGGTGGGGTACGGGCTCGACTACGCGGAGCGGTACCGGAACCTGCCTTACATCGGGGTCCTGAAGCCCGAGATCTACGATCGATGACCGACGAAGCCGAGGAAGAACCGTTCGAGATGCCGGTCCCAGGCCGACCGGCCCCGCCTCCGGCCTCGGTCCGGATCCTGGTCGAGGGTCCTCCCGAGGACTGCCGGGTGGCGATCCTCGAGGACGGGGCCCTGGTCGAGTACATCCCTTCCCAGCACGAGGACCGGGCCACCCAGGTCGGGGACGTCTACCTGGCCAGGGTCCAGAAGCTCGCCCCCGGCGTCGAGGCCGCCTTCGTCGACCTCGGTACCCAGGTCGACGGCTTCCTCCCGGAGGTCGAATGGGACCGCGATGCGCTGCGCCCCGGCGAGGCCGTGGTGGTCCAGGTCCAGAAGGATGCCATCGGGGACAAGGGAGCCCGGGTCACCTGTAGGCTGGCCCTGGCGGGACGGTATCTGGTCTGGCTGCCGGGTGGCGACCGGGCCCGGATCTCCCGGAGGATCCCCGACGGTCCGGAACGGATCCGGTTGCAGACGGTCGGGTCCGCGCTGGTGGAGGGAGCCTCCGGAGCCGGCGGACTGATCCTGCGCACCGCTTCGGTGGGACGCAGCCAGGAGGAGCTCGTCGGGGACGTCGAGGCGCTCCGGCTCCTCCACCGGCAGATCCTCGCCAAGGCCGGCGCCTCCAAAGCGCCGGTCCTGCTGCAGCGGGAGCCGGGAGCGGCCGCCCGGGTGGTGCGGGACCATCTGACCCACGAGGTCGAAGAGGTGGTCGCCGGGTCTCCCGAGCTGGCTTCCGAGATCCGCTCCGCGGCCTTCTCGGCTCCCGACGAACTGCTGGCCCGGATCCGCGTCGAGGAGGAACCTTTCCGGCGCGAGGGGATCGAGCGCGAGGTCCTCCGGGCGCTGGGGGCACGGGTCCCGCTGCCTTCGGGGGGCCACCTGGTGATCGAGCCGACCGAGGCGCTGGTGTCGATCGACGTGAACTCGGGCGGGGCCAAGGGCGGTCCCGACCTCGAGGCCACGGCCCTGCAGACCAACCTCGAGGCCACCCGGGTGGTGGCTCGCCAGCTCCGCCTGCGGGATCTCGGCGGCATCCTGGTCGTCGACTTCATCGACCTGGGAACCGACGCCGCCCGTCAGCAGGTGCAAGAGGCCCTGGAGCGCTGCCTGCTCCGCGACCGGGCCAATCCCAGGATCCACGGATGGACCGAACTCGGGCTCATGATCATGTCCCGCCGCCGGCGCCGGATGCCGCTCCATAGGCTGCTGTGCCGGACCTGTCCGACCTGTCGCGGATCGGGCCGGGTGGACAGTCCCGGACGGGTGGCGGAGCGGGCCGCCTCGTCGTGCCTGGCGCTGCTCGAGCGCACCGGGGTCTCCCGGGTCAAGGCCGTGCTCGCACCCGAGATGATCCCCCGGGTCCGCCGGGAGCTGGCCCATATCCTCGAGCGGGTGGAGTTGAAGGGCGACCGGTCGCTCGAACCCCACGCCTTCAAGGTCGAGCCGCTGGTCTGACCTTGGGCTGGCTCCGTCCGGCCCCGTGGCGCACCAGCGCCGCGGCCAGGGCGCGGTAGTCGTCGAGGCGGTTGTAGACCTGGGCCGAGATGCGGACGGTGCGGCGCGGCACGGCCGGCCAGTACCCGATCGGGACTTCGATCCGGTCCTGGTTCCAGAGGTCGCTGCCCAGGGACACGCCTGCGCCCGGGAAGGTAGAGGGGTCGCGGGATCCCTCGCTCACGGGATCGGCCGCGATCTCCAGGGTCGCCATGGACCCGTTCATGGTCGGCGGCGCCATGCGACGGGCTCCGGCCTCCTCCTCCAGGATCCGCGCCCCGGCGAGGACCAGGGCATGGTTTCGCTCCATGACCGCGGGGATGCCCCCGGGGTGGAGGGAGGCGAGGAAGTCGAGGGCGTCGGGCAGGCAGAGGAAGGCGGAAGGGTCGTCGGTCCCGGTCCAGTCGAAGAGGTCCTGGAACCGGGAACGGCCTGGCCGGTCCAGGTTCCAGCCGTGGCTCAGGATGGCGGGGACAAGGCCCGGCTGGCGGTCCTCCCGGGCGTGCAGGAAGCCGGCACCTCGCGGCGTGCAGAACCACTTGTGGGCGTTTCCGGTGTAGTAGGAGGCGCCCAGCGAATCGAGGTCCAGAGGGATCTGGCCCGGGGCGTGGGCCCCGTCGACCAGCACCGGGACGCCTCGCGCTTCGAGGGCGGGGACCAGTTTCTCCAGCGGCAGCACCAGGGCGGTGGGGCTGGTCACATGATCGAGGAGGGCCAGCCGGGTACGGGAGTCGACGGCCGCCACCACCCGGGACACGATCTCCTCGGGATCGGTGACCGGCCAGGGAAGGTGCACCCGGACCACCTCGGCTCCGGTGGAGCAGGTCATCAGGTCGAGCACGTTCCCGCAGGCGTTGTAGACATGGTCGGTCGTCAGCAGGCGGTCGCCGGGGGCGAGCTTCTGCGACCGCACCACCGCGTTCACGGCGGCGGTGGCGTTGCGCACCGGGACCAGATCCTCGGGGCGGGCGCCCACCGTCGACGCCAGGCGCTCCCGGCACCTGTCGAGGGCCGCCTCGAACTCCCGGGAGAAGAACCGTACCGGCTGGCGCTCGAGCCGGGTTCGCCACCCGGTCTGGGCCTCCAGGACCGGGATCGGGCAGGCACCGTAGGAGCCGTGGTTCAGGTAGACGAGGCCGGGCTCGAGCAGGAACGCGGTGGAGAGCGGGCGCTCCAGGTCGAAGCCGGTCATCCGGTGTTCCAGAGGTCGTCCACCGCCCGGTGCGCCTGCTCGATGGCGCCGTCCATGTAGGCATGGGCCCCGGCGTCGGCGTTGGCGATGGCCACCCGTCCGAAGCGACGCCGGCCCCGGACGCAGGGAAGCTCGGGCGCCGCCAGCGCTTCGCGGTCCCACAGGGTGCTGTACTCGTAGGAGTAGCCATGGGCCCACCGGTTGATGGTGATGCCACGGATCTTCCGGTTCGGGTCGAAGCCGTGGGCTCCCAGGGCGCGGGACAGCTGGTCGCGGATCCGCTCCTCGTAGTCCTCGAAGCTGGTCGAGAGCAGCTCGATCCTCCCGGTGCGGTGTTGCTGGCGGGCCGGGAGCCCGGGCCAGCAGGGCGTTCGCACCATGTGCAGCACCATGGGCTCCTCGGGCCTCAGGGCTGCGCGGTAGGACGAGGTCCGCACCGCCCGGCCCAGGTCGATGGTGGAGAAGTAGCCGGTCGGGCTGGCGATCGAGAAGGCCCGGGCGGACTCGAAGGCCTTCCAGTCCGAGACCAGGACACTGGCGTAGACCAGCGGGGCCTTCACGCCGTAGCGCAGGGCTTCCTTCTGCTCGTCGGGGAGCTCGGGCATGAGGTGCGGGATGATCCCGTTCCAGCAGGCCATGACCACCTGCCGGGCCCGGACCGAGCGGAGCTCGCCGCCGTGGACGTAGGCCACCTCGACCGTCTCGGCCGCAGTCGGATCCCCCAGGTGCCGGACCCGGACCACCGTGGACGAGAGCCGGATCCGCACCGGGTTCCCGCTCCGGTCGAGGCGGCGGTAGTCGAGGGGGACGGGGAGCAGCGACTCGGGATCGCCGGGGGGAAGGCTGCCGGGGACCAGGCTGCGGACCAGCAGGCGGACGAAGGTGGCGTTGCCGTCCGGGTAGTGGACGAACTCCGACCCGCCGTCGTAGGCGTGGCAAGCAGCTCCCTTGGAACCCGAGCGCCGGACCACGCCGTCCAGGGCCATTCCCGAGAGCCCGGGGAGGCAGGAGTGGTGCGCTTCGAGCGCCGAGACCGCGTCGATCCCGACCGCGAACTTGGCATGGGTCCGGTTCTGGAGCAGGCGCAGGATCAGGGGATCGACCCGCAGGTGGTCGGTGAGGAAGCGGGCGTAGCTGGTCTCCTCGAGCAGCGAGAGCTTTTCGGCCAGGCTGGACCCTGACAGGGGGTCGCCGGGGTCGGTGACCAGCTTCCGGAAGGCCTGTTTCAGGGCTTCGGGGAGTGGAGCGTCGGCCATGAACCCAGGCCAAGGATTCCATCCTGCCGGCAGATGGTCGTTGGCCTCGCCGCCGCTGTCCCCGAGGGGATCCGGCACCAGGCGGTCGGCCCCGAAGGTCTCCTGGTCGAGGAACATGGCCCGCCCCAGTCCTCGGGAGCCGTAGTAGGTGCGATCGGTGACCTGGGCGCCGCGCCGGAGGTCGACGCCGAGCTGGGAGAGGATGCCCAGTGTCACCGGGCCCAGCGGAGCAGGACTCTCGATGGCGTAGCTCCCGCCGAAGCCCAGCAGCATCCGGGCGCCGATCCGGAACTCGTTGCGGCGGGCATGGCCCCCCACGTCGTCGTGGTTGTCGAGGACCAGGATCCGTGCTCCCGAGGCTGCCCGCTCCCGATGGAAGAAGGCGGCCGAGAGCCCGGAGATGCCTCCGCCCACCACCACCAGGTCGTACTCCTCCCCGGTGGCGGTCGGCTCCGGGGCGGTCTCCCAGAAGAACCCGTCGCGCAGCGCGTGAGCGATCTCGAAGGCGCCGGCGTGGTTGCCGCGCAGGCCTCCCAGGGACGGAGGGTAGCTCGACCCGGAAGGCGAGGCGGCCGTCGCGGCACCGGACGCTGCCAGGGTCCGGCCCGGCGAGCCCGCCAGGGCGACGCCCGAGAAGGCCACTCCCTGGAGGAAATCGCGGCGGGTGATGCGAGGTCGGCGTCCGGGCGTGCCCCGTCGGCTCATGGGGGCTCCGCGGCGGTCGCTTCGGCAGGGGCACCGCACCCCGAGGGAGACCCGCACCCCTCGGGAGCCGGGCCGCGGATCTCGGTCTCCATGGCCAGGAGGGTCCGCTCGACCCACTCGGTGATCGCCTCGAGACTCCCGTCGGCCAGCTCCGGGACCGAGTCCACGCAGTCGCCGAAGTGCACGGAGATGGAGCGGCCGATCCGAGGGACGAGGGAGCCGATGGGAAGCACCGCCTGCATGCCCACATGGTAGAAGGGCAGGAGGAGGGGGCGGCTCCGCCGCACCAGGTGGGCGAGACCCGGCTTCATCGGGGTCCGCAGCCGAGCCAGCGGGGAACGCGTCCGCCCGCCTTCCGGGAACACGTGGACCCACTCGCCGGCCTCCAGGCGCTCGGCGAGGAAGTCCATGCCCGGCTGGTCGAGTCCGGCCCCTCGGATCACCGGCACGCATTTTCCGGCGTTGAAGAGCACCGCTCGCACGTCGCCCCCGAAGAAGTTCAGGGCATCCGCCGCGATCCACCGCCAGTCGTTCCGGTCGGGCGTGCACAGGCAGGCGGTCAGCCAGGGATCATCGAACAGGCTCACATGGTTCGAGAACGTGAGCAGGCCGCGGCCCCGGGAGCGGGCCTCCCGCAGTCGTTCGGCCCCATGGAAGCGGACCCGGTTCCCGAATCGCATGAGCAGGATGGAGCCCCAGTAGATGAAGCGGGTCACGAACCATCCGGTCGAGGTGTAGGTCGGGTCGAAGCGCGCCACCGCCCGCTCGGCCGAAGGGCTCCAACCTCGTTCCGAACGGGTGGCCACGGTCTATCCCAGATAGCGCGCCAAGAGGGCGCGGGTCGAGGGGGTGAAGGAAGCGAGGCGGAGGGGGAGCTTCGAGCGGGCCCGGACCAGCTGCTCGCGAACGTCCTTGGCGAGCACCTTCCCGAGCTCGACCCCCCACTGATCGAAGGAGTCGAGGCCCCAGACGAAGCCCTGCACGGCGGTACGGTGCTCGTAGAGGGCCAGCAGGCGGCCGATCGCCTCGGCGTCGAGGCGCTCCATCAGCAGCACGTTGGAGGGTCGGTTGCCGGGGAAGACCTTGTGGGGGACCAGGGCCTCGGGGACCCCGGCGGCCCGGACCTCCTCCTCGGTCCGCCCCAGGGCCAGGGCATCGGGCTGGGCGAAGAAGTTGGCCATCAGCTCGTCGTGGTTGGGGACCGGGTGGCCCTTGACCTTGAGCGGCTGCTGGGAACGCACGAAGCCCAGGAAGTCGGCCGGCACCACCCTGCCCTGGTGCAGGAGCTGGTAGAAGGAGTGCTGGCCGTTGGTCCCGGGCTCGCCGAACACGATCCCGCCCGTGGAGTAGGGAGCGACCGTGCCATCGAGGAGCACCCGCTTGCCGTTCGACTCCATCTCCACCTGCTGGATGTGGGCGGGAAAGCGATGGAGCGCCTGGCAATAGGGCAGGAGTGCTTGGACCGGGAGGTCGAGGAAGCTCACGTTCCAGACCGACAGGAGGCCCATCACCACCGGGAGGTTCCGGGCCGCGGGTGTCTCCAGGAAGTGCCGGTCCATGGAGCGGGCGCCATCCAGGAAGCGGGCCACCGGGGTCCACCCGAAATGCAGCGCCAGCGGCAGCAGGCCGACGGCGCTGGTCACGCTGTAGCGTCCGCCCACCCAGTCCCAGAACCCGAAGGTCTCGGCCGGGTCGATTCCGAAGCGGGCGACCTCCTCGAGGTTGGTCGACACCGCTACCATGTGACTCGCCACGGCCGCGGCTCCCAGCTTCGCCACCAGCCACTGGCGGACGGTCCGGGCGTTCAGGACGGTCTCGGCGGTGGTGAAGGTCTTGGAGACGACGACCACCAAGGTGCGCTCGGGATCGAGACCCTCGAGGGCCCGCACCGCGTCGATCGGGTCCACGTTGGCCAGGAAGCGCAGGGTGCGGCCCCGGGCGGCTCGGGCCGCGGCCGGCTCGGTCCGCATCGCCTCGGCCACGAACTCGGGGCCCAGGTAGCTCCCGCCGATGCCGATGGCCACCACCTGGTCGAGGCGTCGCCCGGTGATCCCGGTCCGCCTCCCGTTCCGGACGGCGGACGCGAAGGCCCGGATCCGGCGCTGCACCTCCAGCACGTCGCCGACCACGTCGCGCCCGTCGACCCGGAAGCCGTCGCCGGCGCGGGCGCGCAGCGCGACGTGGAGGACGGGGCGGTCCTCGGTGGAGTTGATGCGATCCCCCCGTGCCATGGCCCGGATCCGGGGACCGACCCCGGCGGCCTTGGCAAGTGCCAGCAGCCGGGACATGGTCTCCGGGGTGGCGAGCTGGCGGCTGTAGTCGAGCAGGACGCCCTCGGCCTCGAGGCGCATGGCCCGGGCCCGGCGCCCGTCGGCGAGCAGGGTCCGCAGGCTGGCTCCCCGCATGGTCGCGGCATGTTCGGCCAGGGCCTTCCAGGCGCCGCTCGCTCGGATCGACATGGTCCTCCCGGGGGCGGTCCGAAGGAGATCCTCCGGCTCCCCGCGGGCACTGTAGCGCGGGGCCGGATCGCCCGCCATCAGCCGATCCACAGGTTCTTCGTCGTCATGGCCCAGATCGCCAGGAGGGCCGCCCCGAAGGCCGGGAACCCGAGCGCCATCCAGATCCGGCGGATCCGATGGAACTCGGCCGGCAGCGGGGTCCCCTCCTCGGCGGACCGGCGGCTCTGCTCGCGCATCCGCAACTGGAGGAAGAGGGCGGGGATCCAGCAGGCGCCTGCCACCCCGTAGCTGGCGAGCCCGACCGCGATCCAGGGGGTCGTCGGGTCATGTCCGTGGAGCAGGACCATCCCCAGTCCGCTGGCCAGGAGTCCCAGGGCCGCCGGCAGGGTGAAGACCCAGTCGACCACCACAAGTTCCCGGTGGACCCAGGCCACCACCCTGAGGTCGCCGGAGCGGGGGGCGCGCAGCGCGTACCAGGCGCTCACCATGCCCCCGCCCAGGTAGAAGCAGGCGCAGGTCACGTGGAAGGCCTTCAGGCCGAGCGGGACCAGGGGCGACATGCGAGGATCACCGTACCTGCCAGGATCGGGACGTTCTTGGTCAGCGGGCCGAAGGGGTGGAGCCAGAGGAAGGGATCCTGGCTCGCCACCAGGAGGGGAAGGACCACCAGGGCGAGGGCCTGCACCACGAGCACGCCCCGCACCACCCGTTCGCTCCCGGAGAGCGCCAGGACGCCGGACGCCGCCTGTGCCAGGCCCAGCAGGACCAGGAAGGCGGCGGGATCGATGGGGACGAGTCCTGATCGACGGACCACTTCGACCTCCCATGGCTGCTGGAAGAGGATCTTGGGGAAGATCCCCTCGGTCAGCCAGATCACCGCCATCCCGGCGCGCAGACCCCGGATCGCGACCTCGTCCCATCCCCCCGCCATGACGCGGCGATGGACCAGGAGCAGGACGACCAGGGGAAGGTTCTTGGTGAGGACCCCGAAGGGGTGGACCAGGAGCATCGGGTCGACCCAGGCGAGCACCGCGGTGAAGAAGGCGATGGCCGAGACCTGGAGTCCTGCCAGGAACACGGTGGGTGGTCCGAGCCAGATCCGGAGACCGAGGACCAGCTCTCCGGCGCAGGCTGCCGGCATCCACCAGTCGGCGAGGCCGAGTCGGCCGAGGTAGTCGGCACCGACGGCGCGGTAGCGGGGATCGAGGATGCCCACTGCCGTGACGAGCCAGACCAGTGCCACCGAGCGCGCCATCCACCTCGCTTCCCGTCCGGCAGGGGTGGGGGGCGGGGCATCCTGGGAGCCGGAGTGCCGGGTGGAGTCCACGGGGGCGAGGGTAGCACCGGCCGGGGGGCCGGGCCGGAGGGAGCCCGGGGATCCCGGGCCGATTCCGTGGTACCAAGGACGGGTGCCCCGGGACGCCATCGTGCAGATGTTCGACATGCCCTTCCATCGGGTCGAACGCGCCCTGCCCCGGCTGGACCGGCTGGGGGTCTCCCACGTCCTGGTCTCGCCTCCCCAGCAGAGCCATCCCTCGTCGAAGTGGTGGGCGCGCTACCAGCCCGTCGACTTCCGGTTCGTGGCGGGACCCCTGGGGTCGGGAGAGGACCTCTGGCGCCTGTGCCAGGCCGCGAGCAGGCGCGGCATGGCGGTGGTGGCGGACGCGGTCCTGAACCACATGTCCAACCACCCCTCCTGGGTCCGGATGCGAGGGGCGAGGGTCGTGGCCTCGGGGTTCCCCCGGTTCGGGGTCCAGGACTTCCACGGTCCCGAAGCCGGCCGACGCAGGGTGGCCCGGGGTGCCCGCCTCCCGGAGCTGCGTACCGACACGGAATGGGTTCGCGCCGAGCTCCGGACCTATCTGGGGATGCTGGTCGGGATCGGGGTCCGGGGCTTCCGCTTCGATGCCGCCTCCCACATCGAACCCGATTTCTTCCCCGCGGTGCTCTCGGGACTCCCCGGTCTCCTCTGCTTCGGAGAGCTGATCGCCACCCACGCCTCCCACGTGTCCCGGGCCCACCTGGCGTCGATGCGGAGCTACGACTTCCCGCTGGCGCACGCCATGCGGAGGGCCTTCGCACCGGGTGGCGATCTCCGGGAGCTGGTGCGTCCCGAGGACCGGGGCCAGGCGCTCTGGGGACCGTCCTCGATCCCGTTCGTGAACCACCACGACCTGGTGCGGCACCCGCGTGCCTTCGCCGCCTTCCGGGTCGGAGACCGTCGGGATCGGGAACTTGCCCACCTCTACGTGCTCGGGCGACAGGACGGGACTCCGCTGCTCTACTTCCCCGACCTGCGCTCGGCGCTGGTGAAGGAGGCGCTCCGCTTCCACACCCTGGCCCTGGGTCAACCCATGCGATGGGTCCACCTGGAGCCGGATCGACTGGTCTGGACCCGAGGCGCTACCTTGCTGGCGGGCCTGGACAAGTCGGGCCAGGGTTTCCGGTCGGCGGGCCTGGCCGCGGGTCTCGTCCCCGGGTGGTACCGGGACCTGCTGGGCGGTGTCCATCGGGTGGACGGCTCGGGGGTGTGGAGGGATGCCGTGATCCCGCCCCGGGGAGGCGTCCTGCTGGTCCGGGTCGGGGACTAGAGGAGCGACGTGCACGACCTGAGGGAAGTGGTGGCCGGGGTCCCGGTGCGGAGGGTCTGGTCGGGCGATCCCGGCAGGGCGGCCTGGCATGGGGTGGTCCTCTTCCACCACGGGTTCGGGGCCTCGATCGCGGGCCAGTCCAAGGAGCTGCTCGGTCTGGCGTCCCGCGGGTTCATGGCGGTGGGGGTGGACGCGGTGGCCCACGGGGTTCGCCGTGCGAACGACTTCGAGGCCCGATTCCGGGGTCCCTTCCAGGGGAAGGACTCTCCCTTCCTCGCGACCGTGCTGGCCACCGCCGACGAGACTCCTGGTCTCGTCGACGGGATCCTCGCCATGGGCCTCGGTCGGGTCGAGGGGTTCGGGCTCGCCGGGATCTCGATGGGCGGCTACGCCACCTATGCGGCCCTGGTCGCGGAGCCGCGGATCCGGGTGGCGGTGGCGCTCCTGGGGAACCCGCAATGGGACCACCCGAGGAGTCCGCACCGGCGTTCCGACGCCTTTGCCGACCGGGCCCTCCTCTCGCTCACCGCCGGCGAGGACCAAAACGTCCCCCCGGACCCGGCTCGTCGCTTCCATGCGGGCCTCGCCCAAGGCAGACCGGGCTGCGCCGCCCCCGTCTATCGGGAGCGGCCCGGCGTCCCCCACTTCATGCCGGAGGCCGACTGGGACGCCACCTGGGGGGAGGCGTTGGCCTGGTTCGAGCGCTGGTTGCCGCCTGGGAACTGAGCCTGGGTCCCGGACCGGATCACTCCAGGAGCAGGTGTCCCACCGAGTATTTGCCGTCGCCCCAGATCGGGCGGATCAGGATCCGGTCGAACCCCATCTCGGTGGCCGGCTCGGGGAGCTCGATCCGCTGGCGGCGGAGGCCGCCCCCGGCCAGCACTTCGCACTCGGCCTCCAGGGCGGCCACGATCCGGCTGCCGTCCCGGAACTCGAGGCTGTAGAGATCGTTGTTGTCGAGGCTCACGTCCAGCACCCTGGCACCCGTCCGCCGCGACTCGAGCAGGACCAGGAGGCGCGACGGGAAGACCGCGTTCCCCGGTGCATCCCATGGCGAGCCCGAGGGCTTGGGGATCGAGAGGGTCTCCAGGGCGACCCGGGTCTCTCCCAGGCCCGGTACCTTGGCGGCGTCCTCCTTGGGCCCGGACCGCTTCAGGTGGTGCTCGAACATCCCCAGGTTCAGCGCCAGCACGGTACGGAGACGGCGGCGATCGAAGACCGGGTCCCGGGTGACGATGCGGAGCTTGTCCCAGTACTCGGCAAGGCCCTGGTCGACGATCCGGTTCACCCCGGACTTCAGGGTCTCGACATAGCCCTCGGGGATGAAACGCTCGATGTGTCCGATCCGCCAGGCGGGATTCGGCCGCATGGGGATCCGGGCCACCAGCGGGTCGAGGAGTCCGAAGTAGTCGACCTGGTGGGCGTAGGGACCGGCTTCGAGCCCGGGCTGCCCGGCCGCGGTCGTGAGGTCGACCTTGAAGTCGGAGGGGCGGAGCTCGCGGGCGGGGGCGTCGGGCCAGGCGGGCTGGCGGAAGCCGGAGCGCTTGCGGTCCAGCAGGCGGGTCTCGTCCCAGTAGTAGGCCCGCTCGTCCACGATCAGGTGGGGAGGCCAGCGGTGCTCCCGGTGGTGCTCCAGGTAGGTGCTGTCGGAACGGAGATTGGCCCCCCGGGACAGGAGGCCCAGGGCCACGACCAGGACCGCCACCCCGGCTGCGGCCGGCCCCGGGACGGGCGGGAAGCGGGCGATCAGGAGGGCCGTCGCCAGCAGCGGGACCGAGAAGAAACGCCCGCTCATGAAGTCGCCGCCGATCCACAGGGTGTAGGCCAGGTAGGCGCCGATCCCGGTGCCGAGCGCCCGGTCCGGACCGCGTCCGAACCGGATCCCGGCCACCAGGGAGGTGGCCAGCACCAGCAGCGTGATCGGGTCGCGGTCCAGCGACTCGAGGTAGTAGAGAAGTCCCTGTGCCAGGTACTCCGAGCGCGGGATCCCGGTCTGGAGCTTGGCGTAGGCGGTGTTCGGGAACGGGACCCCGTAGTAGAGGAGCGAGAACCCGAGCCATGCGAGTGCGGGTAGGGAGCCGACCAGGAGGGGCGCCGCGGCCCGGCGGGGTGACCCGAGTTCCCAGGCGCTCCACAGGACCAGCGGGGCGACCACCAGCACCAGGTCCATGCGATTGACGAAGACCAGCGCCGCCAGCGCGGTGACGCCGCCCAGGCGGAGCCGCGGGCATCGATCCGACTCGGCCGCGACCGCGAAGCAGGCCGCCACCAGCAGGTAGGAGAGCGGGTTCTCGAGCGCCGAGGTGGTGTAATCGAGCCAGGCCTTCGAGCCGAGGAGGGCGAGGCATGCGATCCAGCCCCAGGCGCCTCTCCGACCCACCACCCGCTCCAGGATCGCGAAGGCCCCCAGGGAGCAGACCAGCGAGATCGCCAGCACCGTGAGGTGGAGCTCCCCGGTCAGCCAGCGACCGGCGGAGCAGACCAGCACCCAGAGCGGGTGGGTGAAGGTCTGGACCCGCTCGATCGGGTTGTAGCGGAGGCCGAAGCCGTGGACGAAGTTCAGGATGGTGCGGAAGCTGATCCTGGCGTCGTCCGAGATCCATGCCGTGCGCAGCACCAGGGCCAGGAGGCCCAGGTAGAGGAGCGTGCGCGCCAGGAGGCGGAGCAGGTCGGGCGGCTCCCGGTCTTCCACCGATCGGACTTCCACGGATCCCGATGGTAGCGCGGGTCCAGACGACCCTTGCGTCCGGGTGGAGACCTCCCACACCATGGCGCCCGAGGCCCTGGTCCGTCCGGTCCGGGGTAGCGCGGCAGACGAAGGGGAGACCCATGGCGCACATCGTGAGGGCCGGCCTGATCCAAGCCAAGACCGAGTACGACAAGGAGAAGGCCATCCAGAAGCACGAGAAGATGATCCGGGATGCCGCCAAGCAGGGCGCCCAGATCGTCTGCCTCCAGGAGCTCTTCTACGGCCCTTACTTCTGCGCCGAGCAGGAGACCAAGTGGTACGACTGGGCCGAGGAGATCCCTGGCCCCACCATGGACCGCATGTGCGATCTCGCCAAGGAGCTCGGGATCGTGCTGGTGGTCCCGATGTACGAGAAGGTCCAGGAGGGCGAGCTCTACAACACCGCGGGCGTGATCGATCCCGACGGGACGCTCCTGGGGATCTACCGCAAGAACCACATCCCGCAGGTGAAGGGGTTCTGGGAGAAGTTCTACTTCCGGCCCGGCAACCTCGGGTACCCGGTGTTCGAGACCGCCATCGGCCGGGTCGGCGTCTACATCTGCTATGACCGCCACTTCCCCGAGGGAGCCAGGGCCCTGGGCCTCAACGGCGCCGAGATCATCTTCAACCCGAGCGCTACCGTGAAGGGCCTCTCGGCCTACCTGTGGAAGATCGAGCAGCCGGCGCACGCCGTGGCCAACGGGTACTTCGTCGGCGCCATCAATCGGGTCG
>CAYOHP010000162.1:0-13709 GCA_964403795.1 uncultured bacterium
GACCCCCAAAGCAGTCCGCGGCAACCCGCTTTCAGCGTCCGTAGCGACGCAGATCCCGCAGGACCCGGGCGAGTTCCTTGGGGAGCGGGCAATCCACCACCAGTTCGGGGCGGCCCTCGGCCCGGAGCTCGAGCCGGGAGGCATGCAGGGGCAGGCGCGCCAGCCACGGCGCCTCCGGTCTCCCGTGTCCGCCGGGGCGGTAGTCCGTCTTGATCGTCGAGAGCAGGATCGGATCCACCCTCCCGTAGAACGGATCGACCGCCAGCGGGAAGCCCAGGGCCTTGGCATGCAGGCGGATCTGGTGGGTGCGCCCGGTCTCGAGCTCGGCCTCGAGCCAGGCGTAGGTACGGAATCTCTCCAGGACCCGAAAGCGCGTGAGGGAGGGCTTGCCCTCCCGGAGGTCCACGGTCCAGCGGCCGGGCTTCTTCCGGACCGGAGCCAGCGGGAAGGTGGCCTCCCGGGTTTCCCAGTCCGGGACGCCGGTGACCAGCAGCAGGTAGCGCTTGCCGATCGTGCCGGCCGTGAAGGCCTTCCCCCAGCGGCTCTGGGCCTCGGGAGTCAAGGCGAAGGCCATGGCCCCCGAGGTGTCCTTGTCGAGGCGATGAAGCACGTGAGGCCGGTCCCCTGGCCCGCCTCCGAGTTGGGCCCAGACCCGCTCCAGGGCGGTCGCTCCGGTCTCGCCCCGGCCCGGCACCGAGACCACCCCGTGGGGCTTGTCGACCACCAGCAGGTCCTCGGTACGGGCCAGCACCGGGAGCGGATCGCCCCAGGGACGGGCCGGTTCGACGTGGGTCACGGGACCTCCGATGCCGGGTCGCATCTTCGCACACGGCGGCATCCGGGGGATGGCCGGCCGGCCTGGTACGGTGGAGACCTCCATGGTGCGCTTCCCTGCCTTCCCCTGCGTGATGTTCCTGGGGCTGATGGGCTCGGTCGCGGGCTTCGAGCTGGCCTGGGATCCGCCTCGGGTGGCCCAGGGCCAGGTCCTCCGGATCACCGTGACGGGTCCCGAGGATCTCGGCCGGCCCACCGGCAGCTTCGCCGGGAAGTCGCTCCGGTTCTTCCAGGGGGCGAGCCTGGGCGCCTGGTGGGCCCTGGCCGGGGCCGATCTCGACCTGGGCGCGGGCGCCGGTGCCCTCCTGGTCATGGCCGGCGGGGAGAGCCGGAACCACAAGGTCCCGGTGGTCCCGGGGAAGTACGAAGTGGAGCGGCTGACCCTGCCCCCCGAGAAGGTCTCGCCCACGGCTCCCGAGGTGCTGGCCCGGATCCAGCGGGACCAGCAGCGGGCGAAGGAGGCTGGTCTCACCGACCGGGACCATCCCTTCGGCGGGGTCCTCGACGTCCCGGCCGAGGGGCGGCTCTCGTCGTCCTTCGGGCGGCGCCGGATCCTGAACGGGATCCCGAAGAGTCCGCACGGGGGGACCGACATCGCAGCCCCGACCGGAACCCCGGTGAGAGCCGCCGCTCCCGGCGTGGTCCGCCTGGTCGACGACATGTTCTACAGCGGATGGACCGTGTTCCTGGACCACGGCTCGGGCTGGATGACGACCTATATGCACCTCTCCGAGGTCTCGGTCCGGGAAGGCGAAACGGTGGGCAGGGGCGCCCGGATCGGGGCGGTGGGTGCCACCGGACGGGTCACCGGGGCGCACCTGCACTGGGGCCTGCAGTGGCTGCGGGCCAGGATCGACCCCATGGCGCTGGCGGCCTCGCCGGCGACGGCGACGGGAGGCGGGACGCGATGATCGAGAAGATGCTCCGGGGCGTGCCGCTGTTCGCGGCCCTCTCCGAGGACGAGTTCGCCAAGGTCGTGGCCCTGGCCGGTGTGAAGGGCTACCTGGCAGGCATGCCGCTCTTCGCCACCGGCGATCCCTCGGACTGCTTCTACGTGGTCGCCCGGGGCAAGGTCTCGATCCGGATCCCGGCCGCCCCCGGCAGTCCCGAGCGGGAGGTCCTGCTCGGTCCCGGGAAGTTCTTCGGCGAGATGGGCGTGATGCGGGGCACGCCTCGCATGGCGAGCGCGGTGGTGGCCGAGGACTCGGTGCTGGTGCGGATCGACGCCCCGGCGTTCGACCAGTTGATGGCGGTCGACGACGAGCTCGCCGAGAAGGTCATGGTCGCCTTCATGGGGCGGGCCGCCGAGGTCGAGGAGGCCCGCAAGGCCGCCGAGAAGGCGAGCGAGGCGGCCAGCCAGGATCCTCATGTGCTCCTGTTCTACGGTGCCGGAGCGGGTTCCGGGGCGTCCTTCCTGGTGGCGAACGCCGCCCTCAAGGTCCGGGACCTCACCCGAAGGCGCGTGGTGATCCTCGACCTCGATCTGGAGGCTCCCACCCAGCACCTCTACCTGGGCGCCGGGCAGGGCCGGCTGCCCGCCCTGCTGGCCCGGCCCGAGGTCAACACCGAGCGGGTCGTGGAAGCCGCCGAGCGGTTGCACCTGGGGGTCGACCTGATCGGCGGCCCTGGCGTGCCGCCCCCCAGCCATGCGACTCCGGAACGGGTCCTCAAGGTGGTGGAGGCCGCCCGGGAGGCCTACGACTACGTGCTCATCGACACCACCAGCGCCCTCACGCCGGTGAACCGGGCGCTCTTCGAGAAGAGCGATCTCCTGCATGTGGTCTTCGGGGGGGACATCGTCTCGGTGGGAAGGGCGCTGCCGGTGGTGCGCTCGCTGGCCTCGACCGGCCTGGCACCCCGGATCCGGCTGGTCCAGAACAAGTTCCACGCCCACGTGGGGTTCCGGCCCCAGACCCTGGAAGAGCGGTTCCAGCGGCCGGTCACCGGTCGGATCGAGTTCGACCATGCCCTGGCCGTCGAGGCTGCCAACGAAGGCGTCCCGCTGGTGAAGCGCACCCCCCGGTGCCCCGCCGCCACCGACATCACCCGCTTCGTGCGTCAGACCCTCTCGGCGGCCCCTCGGGAAGAGACCCCCGAGCGCAGCTTCTCGCTCTGGAACCTGCTCGGGTAGCCGGACTACGCCACCCGGGTGGAGGGCCGCGGCAGCGGCCGATCGACCGGCGGTCCGTCGGGGAGTTTCATCAGGTCGCCGAGCAGGTAGAGCGAACCGCAGACCACCAGGGGACGACCTTCGTTGCGGGCGATCGTCCTGGCCTTGTCCCAGGCGGTCTGGAGGTCGGCCTCGGCCTTGGCGGGGACGTAGCCGTGGCCTTCCTGGTGCCAGCGCGCCAGCAGGTCGGAGGCGGGTGCAGCCCGCTTCACCCCGGACTGGGCGAAGACCATGGTGCTGGCGATCCGGGCCAGCGGCGAGAGCATGGCCGTGAGGCTCTTGTCGCCGCAGGCCCCGAAGAGCACTACGGCCCGGGTGTTCCCGAAGACCTCCCGCCAGGCACCCTCGAAGGCGACCATGCCCTCGGGATTGTGGACCGCGTCCAGGACCGTCTGCGGGTCACCTTCCCGGATGTCGAACCGGGCGGGCCACCAGACCTCCGACAATCCGGCGACCACCGCCTCGGCGTCGATCGCCAGTCCCCGTCGGGCGAAGGCCACCTCGACCAGGCGCACCGCGAGCGCGGTGTTCGAGAGCTGATGGGCCCCGAGCAAGGGCAGGCGGATCCCGGGGTAGCGGCGTTCCCCGCTGTGGAGGTCGAAAACCAGCCGGCGGGCCTCCCGGTCGAGTCGCACGCCTTCGGTGCGGGGCCGCACCACCTCGACCGGGGCGCCCCTCCGGGCGGCCTCGGCCTCGATCACGGACAGCGGTCCGGGACCCACGTCGGCGACCAGGAGCGGGATGCCGGGCTTGGCCACCCCGGCCTTCTCGTAGGCGATCCGCTCCCGGGTGGGGCCCAGGGTCTTCATGTGATCGAGCCCGATCGAGGTGATGGCGGCGGCCTCGGGCGTGAGCACGTTGGTGGCGTCGAGTCTCCCCCCCAGGCCGACCTCGGCGACCCCCCAGGATCCGCTCCGCCGGGCCGCCAGCTCGAAGACCAGCGCGGTATTGGCTTCGAAGAAGGTCGGCCGGTCCTGGCCGAGGTCGACGAGGCGACTGCTGGCCCGGGCCACGGGTGCGGCCGCGGCCGCGAACAGGTCGCCGGGCACGGTGCGGCCGTCGACCCGGAAGCGCTCCCGCACCGAGACCAGGTGGGGCGAGGTGAACATGGTGGTGGCGAGTCCGTGGGCCCGGAGGATGGCCTCGACCATGGCGGTGGTCGAGCCCTTCCCGTTGGTGCCGGCCACGTGGATCCAGGGGTTTTGGGCCTCGGGGTGCTCCAGCTGGTCGAGCAGGAGCCGGAAGTGCTCGAGACCGTACTTGATGCCTTCCCGGATCAGGTCGGTGAGGAAGGCCTCGGCGTCCTCGGCGGACCAGTCGACGGAGTCGGTCATGGCAACCATTCCTCAGGCTCCTTCCCGGGAGCGGGACACGCTAGCGCCTCCCGGGGGACGGTGGGAAGCCCAGGGGTTCCAAGGCGGAGAGCCGGAACCCGCGATCCGATGTAGTCTCGGTCCCGGCCGGCCGCCGAGGAGGGGCACCCCGATGACATCGAACCGACTGCGCCAGATCCCCTACTTCCAGGGACTCTCCGACCAGGAACTCGACCGGCTCTCCGGGATCATGCGGGAGCGTCAGGTGGCCGATGGCGATCTGATCTTCCGCCAGGGCGACAAGTCGAGCCACGTCTACATCGTGCGGCGCGGCAAGGTGCGGGTCTATGCGGTCCACGACGGGCAGGAGGAGACCTATACCAGCCTGACCGTGGGCGGCCTGCTCGGCGAGATCGGGGTGCTCTCCCGGGTCGACCGCACCGCCACCGCGGTTGCCGAGGGTCCCGGCGAGCTGGTGGAGATGCGGGGCGAAGCCTTCCTGGCCTTGATCGAGGAGTTCCCCAATGTGAAGAGCGCCTTGCTCCAGACCATGGTGGGGCGGTTCAGGGCCGACGAGGCCCGGGAGGCGCGCCGGCTGGCCCGGCAGAAGACCAGGGCCCGCATCCTCCCGGTGTTCGCAGCCTGCGGCGGAGGAGGTGCCACCACCGTGACCGCCAATCTGGCGGGCTTTCTCCGTGAACTCACCGGAAAGGAAGTGGCGGTTCTCGACCTCGACCTCATGTTCGGGGACGTAGGCATGCACTTCGGGCTCGACGGCGGCCCCACCCTGGCCGAGCTCATGCTCGCCGATCCCATGGACACCGCCACCGTGACGGCGATCGCCCAGAAGGTCCGGGGAGGCGTCGAGGTCTACCAGGCGCCGAATCGCCCGGAGGAAGGCGAGTTCGCACCGCACGACTTCGTCGACCGGATCCTCTCGGCCCTGTCCGAGCGCTACGACTACATCCTCTGCGACACCAGCAGGCGCATCTCGGTCTGGACGCTCGACCTGTTCGAGCGGGCGGCCGCCCAGGTCCTGGTGCTCGGACCCGAGGTCACCAGCCTGCGCAACGCGGTGCGCTGGAGCGAGGCGATCGGGCGGGTGGGGCTCCCCATGGAGAACCTGAACATCGTCGCCAACAAGCTCACGGAGCGGGATGCCGGAGCCCCCGGGATGATGAAGGTCCGGCTGCCCGGCAAGCTGGCGGCGGTGCTGCCCTACGACGAGGCCGCTCGGGATTCCCTGGACTCGGGTCGGCTGCTGCTCCACTCGGCCCCCGAGGCCGAGCTTGCCAAGGCGCTCCGCAAGCTGGCCGGAACCCTTGCCGGGATCGAGATCGAGGAGTCCTCGAAGGGCCAGTATTTCTGGCAGCGCTGGACCTGAGGTCACGGGGGAGAGATCCCCCGGACCCCCTTCGGCCGAACGAGGGAGTCGCGGTACTCCTCGAATGTCCGCCGCGGGGGGGCGCTGTGACGAGCCTCGAGGAGGTTCGGTGTCCGGCCGGGGTCACGGGGGAGAGATCCCCCGGACCCGGCACGGGAAGTCCGGGCCAGGCGCATCGCCCAGGCCCGAACATCCCGAGGCAACCCTTCGGGTTGCCGCGGATCGATTTGGGGGGACTCCCCCCAAACCTCCCGCCTCGCTGCGCTCGGAGTCCGTCGCGAGTCGTCGCAGGTAGGTCTCCGAGAGGCGAGTGGTGGATCCCGGTGTCCGGCCGGGGTCACGAGAAGGCTGGTAGCCGCGTCTGTGCTCCGGGGGGAACACTCGCGGGGGCACGGGGACCCTGGTGCCGAAGGCTGCGGCAGCCTACGGACGCCCTCCGGTGTTTCTGGCGCGATGCTTGCGGTCGAGGACTCCGTCCGGAGAGGGGTCCCTCGGTGCATCGCTTCTTCTCGCTCGCTCGCGCTTCCCAGGCCCGGCTCGCCGCCGTGGTGCTCGTCGCCCTCGGTCTGGGTCTGCCGGCCTGCGCCCAATCCACCGGCACCGGCAGCGCGCCCGGCGCCGGCGACTCGGGCGATCTCTTCGGCCAGGGTGCGGATCCCGGGGCGCGCCCCGGCCTGCGTCCGTCCGGCGGCAGCGCCTCGAGGCCCGCGCCGGCCCTGGTTCCGGTGGTCCAGATCCCCGAACTCGCAGGGCTCGAACCGCTGGCGGAGGAATGGGCCGAGCGCTACCGACGGATCTTCACCAGCAGCCGCACCCAGACCGCCGATCGCTTCAAGGTGCCCTTCGGTCCGGCCGCCCGGGACGCGGCCACGGCGGCCGCGGAGATCGCGGGGGAAGGCGGCCGCCAGGGCCTGGCCGCCATGGTCGACGCCGCCATCGGGGAACTCTCCCGGAGGGTGGCAGACGGCTCCCGGTCCCGCCTCCAGAGGGCCATCGAGGCTGCCGAACTGGTGCGCCTCCAGGTGATGGCGGCCGACCTCGGGGCCTGGTGCCGGGCGCGGTCGATCGAGGTCGAGGTGCCCGAGGGCTTCACCGGCGCCGCTCCCGGGGCACCCCGGGCGATCTTCGCGGGAGCCGCAGCGGGCGCCCCGGCGCTCCCCGACCTGGGGCCGGTCCAGCCGGTTCCCGCCGAAGCCAAGGCCGTGCTCGAGGGCGAAGTCGCAACCCTGGTCCGCATGGCCCGCTCCAACGCCGGGGACGCTCGCGCCAGGCTGGAGGCGGCCCTGGCCGCCAAGCAGGGGGGGGAGGCGGCTGCCGATGGCAGCGCCTACCTGGTGACCTATGGCGATCCGGCCGGCTTCGCCCGGGACGTGGTGCCGGCCGCCGCCGGCGGACTCCTGGCCTTGCTGCGCCTGAAGGCCGGCCTGGCTGCGCTGGCGCTGGTCCTCGACGAGGGCGGGTACGGCGAGGCCACCGAGCCCGCCCGGGCCTTCATCGAGCTGGCGGTGGAATACGGAGGGCTCGCCTGGTTCGTGGACGTGCACCGGTTGGCGGTGAAGACCCCTGCCGGGGCGGGAGCCCCCCCGGGGTCGGAGCCTGCGGCCCAGGCCGACACGGCCCTGGTGGACACCGCGATCGCCAGGGCGAGATCCGCCTCCAGGCGGCTCGAACTCTATGCCGCAGTGGGCGTGCTCGAAGGCCGCCTCACCCCCGAGGAACGCAGCGACCTGATGGCCCGGGCCGAATCCCGGGACAGCCTGGTCGCCGCCCTCGAGGAGCTGAAGCAGACCCTGGCGGCCCGGGCGGCGGGTCAGGCCGACGCCCTCGCCCGGGCGGCCACCGATCCGCCCGTGGTCTGGTTCGCCCCGGTGCGAGGCTTCCCGACCTCGGGCCTGCCCCGCCTCGCCGGGACCTTCGGGAAACGCCTACTCGCGGCCATCGCCCGCCGCGGCCAGCCGCAGTAGCCGCACCTCCTGGCCGCCGGTTGCCTCGAGCCGGCGGTGCGCCCGGAGCGGCAACCCGGGACCTCGACCTCGAACAGGACCCCATGCCCCGCGACCCGGGAGTGAAGAGGTTCACGTCCCGCTGCCGACGGAGGCCGGGCCATGGCCCGGAGGTCCGCTCGGCTGCTAGCTTGGGGGCATGGACGCGAGCGACGGGGAGGACGGGCCAGGACTCTCGGGGAGAACCCCGCCCGGTCGCGGTTCCGGGCGCACCCGAGGTTCGGTGTCCCTCTCTTCCACCATGCTCCGGGCCTGGTTCGCCGAGATGGGCGTCTACCTCGTCGCCATGACCCCGGTGGCGGGCCTTTGGTTCGGGCTCGACGCCCCGGCTTCCCCGGTTCGGTTCACGGCCTTCCTGTTCCTCTCCCTGGCGAGCTTCTCGATCGCCCTGGTGGTGACCGCCGGTTTCGCCACCTCGCTGGTCGCCAAGCCCGAGCGGGGGCGGCATCGCCATGACCCGTCGGCCGGTACCGCCGAGCCGGACTTCGCCCGCTGGCTCCTGGCGTTCAACCTCTCGAGCCTGCCCTACCGCTCCCCGGTCTGGTCCTTCGTGAACGTCTTCCCGCTGCCGGCGGGACCCTACTTCCGGCTGGCCGGTGCCAAGCTCGGCACCGGCACCGTGATCCCTTCGCGGGCCGTGGTCCTCGATCCCTACTTCGTGACCCTGGGCGACCGGGTGGTGCTGGGCGACGGCGCGGTGCTCTCGCCCCACGTCTTCCCCCGTCGCAACACCCTCCGTCTTGGACCCATCGAGCTCGCCGAGGATGCCATGGTAGGCGGCTTCGCGATCGTCTACGGGGACGTGACGATCGGGCCCCGGGCCCGGGTCCACGCCCATTCCGTGGTGGTCCCCGGCACCGTGATCGGGGCCGACGAGGTCTGGGCGGGCAACCCCGCGGTCCGGATCAAGGGCGGCCCGGACGGCAAGGACTAGCGTGGCTCCCCGGGATGGGGAGTCGGGCACCGACCCGGGAAAGGCACCGCTGGCGCCCCACCCTTCCCGGCTGGGCCTGCTCGGGAACCTCCTCTGCTACGCCAGGAACCCGCTCCCCTCCTGGGAGCGCTGGCGGACCGAACACGGCGACTCGGTGCGGCTCGACCTCGGTGCCCAGCGCTTCCACCTGGCCTTCCACCCGGAGGCCGTCGAGGCGGTGCTCAAGACCCGCCAGGCGCGCTATCCCCGCCAGGGGCATCCCATCGAGGTCCTGAAGCTGGTCCAGGGCCTCGGCCTGGCGACCGTCGACGGCGAGGTCTGGCGCAGGAGACGGCGTCTGCTGCAGCCGCTCTTCGTGGGCCGCGCCGTGGAACGCTACTTCCCCCTGATGGGTTCCGCCATCGAGGGTTTCCTGGCGGGCTGGGGGGAGCTGCCACCCGAGGGAGCGGTGCTCGACCTCGATCGCGAGATGGTGCGCCTCTCGCTCCGGATCGGGGCCGTCACCATGCTGGGTGCCGAGCTGTCGGACCGTTGGATGCGGGACCTGGAAGCGGCCATGGAGACGATCCTGGCCGAGACCATGGCGCGGGTCGCCAATCCGCTCTCGCTGCCCGTGTGGCTGCCGCTGCCGCGTCATCGCCGGTTCCGGCAGGCCCTGGCGCTGCTCGACGGGCTGGTCGGCGAGGCGATCTCGGGGGCCGGGGCACGGGGCGCCGAGGCCGCCGACCTGGTGGCACGCCTGGTGGCGGTGCGGGACGAGGAGACGGGGAAGGGACTCACGCCCCGGGAACTCCGGGACGAGATCGTGACGGTCGCGGGTGCGGCCCATGACACCACCGGGCTGGGACTGGCCTGGACGCTCGGTCTCCTGGCGCATCACCCGGAGGCCCTGGGACGCCTGGAGGCGGAGCTGGCCTCGGTCCTCGCCGATCGGTTCCCGGAGCCCGCCGACCTGGATCGGCTCCCCTGGCTCTCGGCGGTGCTCCACGAAGCGCTGCGCCTGCGACCTCCCGTCTACGGACTGGTGCGCCAGGCCGCCGAGGACGACGTGCTCGCCGGCTACCGGGTCCGTGCCGGGACCTATGTGGTGGTCTCCCAGTGGGTGACCCACCGGCATCCCGGATTCTGGGACCGACCCGAGGTCTTCGCCCCGGAGCGTTTCCTGGGCGGGGTCCCGGAGAGCCTGCCGGCCGGCGCCTACTTCCCCTTCGGGATCGGTGGGCATGTCTGCATCGGGCAGGCCTTCGCCTGGCTCGACACCCGTCTGCTCTTGGCTGCCCTGCTGTCGCGCTTCACGGTGGAGCCGGTGGAACCGACCCTCCCCGAGCCGCGCCCCGGCCTCACCCTGCGCCCGTCGCGACCGATCCGACTCAGGGTGCGGCGACGGGAGTAGCCCCAGGGAGAGGGTGCGGCGTGGTCGCCCCGGACCAGAGCCCTCCGGGGAGCATCCGACGTACCGGCTCCACCAGGGCCGCGGCTGCCCGCCGGTAGCCCTCCCCGGAAGGGTGCAGGTCGTCGATGGCGAAGACCCGGAGGGCCTCGAGGCTGCCTTCCTCCGCCATGGCGGGGAGCAGGTCGATGGTCCCCAGTCCCTCCCGCTGCGCCAGCCAGGTCACCAGGTCGTGGGCGGCCCGGTACGCGTACCGGTCCCGGGTCCCCTCCAGGAGCGGGAAGATCGCCACCAGGATGGGGAGCGCACGCTCGCGGCCGAGCTCACCGAGTCGGGCGAACGCCCAGGCCAGGCGTCCCACCTTGTCGCGGTCCTGGTACCACCCGCCGATCACGGGATGGCGCAACCGGGCCGCCGCCATGCGCTCCGCCAGCTCGCGGTCCTCCCCCGGCACCGGCAGGATGCGGTCCCCGAAACTGCGGCGGAAGGCCGCGGGACGATTGTCCGCCAGGAACCCGGCGATGGCGTAGGCGGCCTCGAAGGCGTGGATCCCGAGGCGCAGGGCCCTGGAGGCGGCGAGCGGCGAGTTGTGGAGCCGGTCGGCGAGGTCCCGGGGACCCACGTACTCGGCGGCCACCGCCACGTCGTTCAGGCAGAACCCGACGAGGATCGCATCCGGATCCATGGCGAGTCCCCGGGATTCGAGCAGCCGGATCTCCTGGAGGGTGTCGTAACCGGTCACGCCCAGGTTGCGGACCTCGGCGGGGGATCCGGCGGCAGCGAGCTCCCGCTCCAGACGGACCGGCCAGGTGTCGGTCTCGGGCACGAAGACGCCGAGCGTCAACGAGTCGCCGAGCGCCAGGACCCTCGGCCGGGCCTTCGGACCCGGGGGCCAGGGAGCGCCCCGGAAGCCTTCCCCATGGATTCGCACCTCGGTGACCCAGGCGTAGCCCTCGGTGCCGGGCACCATCTCCCAGCCGAGCTCGGGGTCGGGGCTCGCCCTAAGCACGGTGGCCCGGGGGCGATCGGCGTCCAGCCGGTAGCCGAAGGCGCGCAGCGCGACCTCGAGGAGGAGCCATGCCGCGCCCAGTCCGAACATGACGGCCCCGCACCGGAAGAGGAGCGCCCGCGTCATGGTCGGGAGCCGCCCCAGAGGTGCTCGGCTACCGCGGCCGCGATCCGGTGGTGGCCGGCGGGATCGGGATGGATGTCGTCGAAAGGCAGCACCCGGTGCCTGCGCAGGCCGCCCGGGGCCAGCAGAGGGGCCAGGTCGACGACGCCCAACCCGGCCCGGGTCGCCAGCCGCGCCGCCAGGGCGTGCTGCGGCTCGAACGGGTATCGCGGCGATCCGTCGACCAGGTAGGGGAGGATCACCACTGCGACCTCGAAGCCGTGGGTGCGGCCCATCTCCCCGAGGGCGGTGAAGGCGCCGTGCAGCCGCCCGAGCTTCTCGACATCCTGCCAGTGGTCGGCGAGGGTGGGGTTCCTGGTCCCGGCCCGGGCCCTCAGCTCCTCGAGTCCGGGGTCGTCGGGCAGAGGCCGGATCCAGTCCCCGAACCGCCGGCGGAATGCCTTCGGTCGGTTGACCAGCAGGTAGTCGAGGCAGAGGTAGCCGACCTCGAGCCCGTAGATGCCGAGCTCCAGGAGCCGGGACGCCGCCACCGGGGAGGCGTGCCAGCGATCGATACGCTCCCGCGCCGTGAGGTCGTCGCGGGCCAGGGCGATGTCGTTCAGGCAGAGCCCGAGCAGCACCAGGGAAGGCTGCATGGCGATTCCCCGGTGCTCCAGGACGAGGGCCTCGGAGACCGGGTCGTACCCGGTCACGGACAGGTTCCTCACCTCGAGGTCCTGGCCATGGCGGGCGGCCTCCCCCACCAGCCGGGAAGGCCATGCGTCCTCCTCCGGCACGAACATCCCGAAGCTGACCGAGTCCCCGAGCACCAGCACCCGCTTCGGCCCACCCGGGGCGGGTGGCCCGGCCGGCCAGTCAGGACCGCGGAAGCCGTGGGAGTTGAGGCGCACCGGGGTGAGCCACGCCTCGCCGCGGATCCCGGGGATCAGCTCGTAGTCGAGACCGGGGATCTCCGAGGCCCGCAGGAACCGGATCCGCTCGCGACGATTCGAAAACGGATGGTCCCAGAGCCGGAGCGCCACCTCGCCGATCACCCCGGCGAGCGCCGATCCGAGCAGGAAGGCCAGGCAGCCGAAGCGGCGAGTGCGGGTCGCCGGTCGAGAACCGGCCTCGGAGTCGCGGATGCCGCCCGCCCCCTCCCCGGGCGGCGGAGGATCCCCTGGGACGCTAGGCGAGATCGGAGGGTCCGGCGGCATGGCGCCAGTATGCACCTCCCGCACCTGCCCGGGCTGTCGCCCGGGCGGGCAACGGCTCGGAGCCTCCGGTCGGCGGGCTACGGTTCAGCCGTCCTGCTTGGTACGGGTGAGTTCGTGCTCCTGGACCTTGTCGAAGGAGGTCACGGTCTGGGGGGCCACATCCACCGCCACCCGGCGGAACTCGACGCCATGGTGGCAGTCGAAGATGCCTTCCTTGACCCGGAGCCGGAGGAACACGGTGGCCTGGGGGCGGCCCGGGGTCCAGTCGAGGCGGACCACCGCGACCTCGTCGACCCGCCTGAGGCGGGTGTAGCCGCCGTTGCAGCGGACAGGGAACTCCTCCCGACCTGCGTGCTTCACCGCCAGGGTCTGGAGTTTCTGGCTCATGGCCTGCGCATCGGCGTTGCCGGGACCGGGACCGGGACCGGGACCGGGACCGGGCTGGGCTGGGCTGCCGAGGATTCGCGGACGACCTCGACCACGTCGGCCAGGAAGCCCCTCTGGACGATGGTGGCGACCGCCTTCAGGATCTCGGGGTCGTTCTTGTCCAGCGCCCTGAAGGTGATTCTCTGCCCGATCTCGTTGAGGCTCGGGGGATCGGCGAACAGGCCGGCGGGCGCGGCGAGAAGCGCCAGGAGCAGGGCGAGGGGGCGGCGGAGCGACATGGCGGGACCTTCCGGATGGGGATCGGGATGTCCCTGCGAGACGAGTCCGAACGGCCGCACTCTTCTCATGGGGCGCTGGCCCGATCCGTCTAGGGAGGCGGAGACGATCGTCAAGGTTCCGGCTGTCTCCGGGAGGTGGGTCTCTGCGTCAAGGCCCGGCGGGTGAGGGCGTCGGGTCCGGGGCGGAGCCGGCACAGGCCTCGAACCCGAAGCGCTGGTAGACCCGGGCCAACCGGGTGCGGAGGCGCTCCGGATCGAGCCCGAACTCCTCGAGGGAGTAGCGGTGGCGGCTCCGGTAGCGCCTCGCAGCCTCGGCCTCGGTCGCCAGGTGGGGCGCGAAGCCGGAGGGCACCGGCGCCCCGAGCACGCGGTACACGGCCTCGAGCTCGCTCTCGAGGCTGCTTTGCATGTCTCGGTACCGTACCAACCGGAAGCGATCGCCAAGGGCGCGAGGCCCGACCTCGGCGGGGTGCAGGTAGAGGTGCTCCAGCATGGCGAGCACCGGCTCGAGGTCCTCGGGATGGGTGAGCTCCCGGTTGGCGGTGGCCTGCCCCAGGTGGCGGGCCAGCGAGAGGACCGAGGGGGCGACCTCGTCGGGAGTGCGCAGCGGCATCACGACCCGACAGGCGTCGAAAGTCTCGGAGAGGCTGCGCACCTTGGCCGCGAACGACGGGGCCTTGGCCAGATA
>CAYOHP010000163.1:0-13669 GCA_964403795.1 uncultured bacterium
GGTGCCTGGCTCGCTCTCGGGCGAAGCGAGGCGAACGGCCGGTCGGGGAGCCCCCGGGAACGGGCCGCGACAAGGTTGGGCCGCCCGCTTTACCGGCTCGCCGCGCTCGTGATAGGCTCCGCTCGGGACCCGTAGTCACGTAGCTCAGGGGTAGAGCACTACCTTGACATGGTAGGGGTCGAGAGTTCAAATCTCTCCGTGACTACCACCCACCTCCCGAAAGCCGCTCCCCGAGCGCCTTCCGGCGGCGTGGCGGGCCCCTCCCGGCCCCCATGCCTCATCCCACCCACCGGCCCTGCCACCCAGACCGCGAGGGCTTCCTGGCCCTCGCCGCTCGCCACGGTCGGGTCTCGCTGCGCCGACGCTTCCTCTCGGATCCGCTGACCCCGATCGCCCTCCACCTGGCCCTGGCGAAGACCCCCGGCCACGTCTTCCTGCTCGAGTCGGGCGACGGCCCGGAGCACGCCACCCGCTACTCGTTCCTGGGGCGCGGCTCGCCCGGGACCTTCGGGATCGACGCCGGGGGCAAGGCCTTCCCGGACCCCGACGTCCACCCCTTCGACCGCATCCGCAAGCGTCGGGCGGAAGCCGCCGGCGGCGAGGGACCCTTCCCCGGGGGCTGCCTCGGCTACCTCGCCTACGAAGCCGCGGGACTCTTCGAGACCCTTCCCGAGGCCGGCCCTTTGCCCTGTCCCCGGATCGAGTTCATGGACGTCGACGAGTTCTTCGTCTTCGACCACCACCGCCACCGCCTCGACGCGGTGGTCTCGGTGGAGGTGGGCTCCGACCCGGAGGAGGCTTGGGAGCGCGCCCAGCGGCGCCTCGACGCCCTGGAGGACGAGGTGCGCCGGGTGGGCCGGCCCGAACTCATGCCCGATCCCTGGTTCCCCGAGGCCCCGCCCCCGGTCGAGCCGACGACCTGCTTCTCCCGGGAGGAGTACCTGGCGGGGGTGGCCCGCCTGAAGGAGCACCTCCGGGCCGGGGACATCTTCCAGGCGGTGCTCTCCTGCCGTTACCAGCTACCGGGCGAGCCGACCGACATCCTCGACCTCTACCGGGTGATGCGGGCCACCAATCCTTCCCCCTATATGTTCCACCTCAGGACCGACCACCTGGAGGTGGCGGGGACCTCGCCCGAATCGCTGGTCTCGGTGCGGGACGGGATCGCCGAGGTCCGGCCCATCGCCGGCACCCGGCCCCGGGGCCAGGACCGGGAACGCGACCTCGAACTGGAGGCCGAGCTCCGCGGCGACGAGAAGGAGAACGCCGAGCACGTGATGCTCGTCGACCTGGGGCGCAACGACCTCGGCAGGGTCTGCCGGCCGGGCACCGTGGCGGTCCGGGACTTCGCCGTCGTGGAGCGCTATTCCCGGGTCATGCACCTCGTCTCGAGTGTGCGGGGCGAGCTCAGGGCCGACCTCGACGCCCTGGATGCGCTGGTGGCCGCCTTCCCCGCCGGCACCGTCAGCGGTGCCCCCAAGATCCGGGCCATGGAACTCCTGGCCGGGCTCGAGCCCGAGGCCCGCGGCCTCTATTCGGGAGCCGTGGTCTACGCCGGGGACGGCGGCGACCTCGATTCCTGCATCGTGCTCCGGAGCGTCGTCTCCTACGGCGGGCCGGCCAGCATCCAGGCGGGCGCCGGGATCGTCTTCGATTCGGTCCCCGTCAAGGAGTACGAGGAGACCCGCCACAAGGCCGACGCCGCGCTCAGGGCCGCGGCCGGGCTCGAGTCCCTGGGGCGCGCCCCCCCGAGGGCGGCCGGACGACGGGGCAAGCGGACCCGCCGGTGAAGGGGCCTCCGCCTCCCGACGCCGCGGGCTTCGTCCCGGGCAAGAGCCGGGGGCAGAACTTCCTGGTCGACCCGAACCTGGCGCGCAAGCTGGTCGCGGCCCTCGGCGCCTCGCCCGGGGACCGGGTGCTCGAGATCGGTCCCGGCAAGGGGGCGCTCACCGGTCTGCTGCTCGAGGCCGGGGCCCGGGTGGACGCGGTCGAGATCCAGGACGAGCTCGCACACGCCCTCTCGGCCTGGGGCCGGCCCGGGCTCACCGTCCATCACGCCGACTTCCTGCAGTTCGCACCCGACTCCCTGGGACTGGCCTCCGGCGAGACCCTCGACGTCCTCTCGAACGTCCCGTACTCGATCTCGGGGCCGCTCCTGGCCCGGCTCCTGGGGGGGGCGTGGCCGGGACGCACCCTGGTCCTGGGGCTCCAGCGGGAGGTCGCGGAGCGGCTGGCGGCGCCCCCCGGCGGCAAGGACTTCGGCAGCCTCACGGTCATGGCCCGGGCCTTCGGGCGGGTCGAGAAGCTCTTCAAGATCCCGGGCTCGAGCTACCGGCCCCGGCCCCGGGTCGAGAGCATGGCGATCCGCATCCGGCGGGACCCGACGAGCCCCTGGGTCGAGCTCGGGTCCTGGCTCGAGCGGGTGGTCCGGGCCGGCTTCTCGATGCGCCGGAAGACGGTCCGCAACTCGCTCTCGGGTGGGCTCGGGCAGGACCCTCGGGAGGTCGAGGCTCGGCTCATGGCGGCCGGGATCGACCCCGGGGTCCGGGCCGAGACCCTGGACGTGCCGGCCTGGCGAAAAGTGGCCGAGGTCCTCGACCCTAGCCCGGGCCGAGCGCCCGCCGGTACGCCCTGAGGTAGCCCTGGGCCACCTCCGACCAGGCGAAGGCGCGGGCTCGCCGCCTTCCCCGGGCGATCAAGCGGGCCCGGAGGTCCTCATCGCCGAGCACCCTGGCCAGCGCCTCGGCCAGGGCCGTGGGATCCCCGGGAGGCACCCGTACCGCACCGTCGCCCACGATCTCCGGCACACTGGTGGCGTCGGCAGCAACGACCGGGGTGCCTTCCGCCATGGCTTCCAGCGGCGGAAGGCCGAATCCCTCGCCCCGGGACGGGAACGCCAGCACCGTGGCGGCCCGGTACAGCCCGGGCAGGTCACGGTCCTCGACCCAGGGGAGCCGGACCAGGCGGCCTTCCAGGCGCCGGGCCCGGATCGCCTCCCGGATCGCCGGGGTGGCGGGACCGTCGGGCCCGGCCAGCACCAGGGCGAGGTCGGGGTGGGCGCCGCCCTGCACCAGCCGGGCGAAGGCTTCGACCAACACCCGGTGGTCCTTCCGGGGGAGCTGGCTGCCGACCGCCAGCACGAAGCGGAGCGGCAGGCGCAGGCGGGAGGTCACCTCGGCGGTCGGACGCCGGTCGGGCCGGAGCGGTGCGGCCAGGGGCACCACCAGGGTCCGGGGCGCCAGGCCTGGTCGATAGGCCAGGACCCGGCTGCGGGTATAGGCCGAATCGCAGACCAGGAGCGAGGCCGCACCCAAGGTGGAAGGCAGGTACCGGCTCCAGTAGCTCCGCGCCGCCAGGCCCGGGAACTCGTCCGGGTGTTCCAGGGGCAAGAGGTCGTGGACCGTGAGCACCCGGGGGAGACCGGCCACCCGCGAGGCCGCGAACCCGGTGTGGTGGAGCAGTTCGGCCCCGGCGCGGCGAGCGGCCAAGGGCAGGAGGACCTGTTCCCAGAGGACCCGCCGGGGCACCGTCATCCGGTTCCAGGGAGGCGAGAGGGGGATCACCTCGAGGCCCGGGAGACCGGCCAGGGCCTCGGCCAGCGAGGCCGCGAACACCCCGATTCCGGTGGGGCGGCCCGAGCGGTCGGTCAGGTCGAGGGCCAAGCGCACCGGGGCAGAGTGGCACGAGAGGGGGGCGATCGGCTAGGATCGGGCGTTCGGGAGGGAGAGTCGATCCATGGCCACCAGCAAGAAGGCCCCCAAGAAGGGTGCTCTCAGGGAGAAGAAGACGACCGGCGACGCCAAGGCGGCGTCGAGCAAGGCGCGGGTCTACGACCCCTCCCAGTCCTACAAAGTGGATGAGCTCGTCTACCACCCCAAGTGGCAGGACGAGGGCCCCGTGACCGAGGTCGGTGTCACCGGAGACGGCCACCACCGGATGACGGTCGACTTCGCCGGCGTGGGCCCCAAGCGCCTCGTCATCAAGTACGACCTGAAGATCTGATGTCCTCGAGGACCGCCCCGCGACGGGGCGGTCACCTTGACCTTCCCGAGAGGTCGGCCTAACCGCGTGGACGTGGATCTGGTCTGCGTACAGTTCCGGACCCCGGACCTGGCCGAGGCCGCGGTGACCGCCCTCGTCCATCCCCGGGTGAAGACCAGGGTGCTGGTCGACGTGGCGAGCCCGACCCCTGGCCGGAGCCTGCCCGGGGTGACCCGTCTGGGGCTTCCCGACAATCCCGGTTTCGGGGCCGCAGCCAATCGCGGAGCGGAGGCGGGCCGGGCGCCCTGGATCCTGTTCCTGAATCCGGATTGCCGGCTCGGCCCTTCGGCGCTCGAGGAGCTGCTGGCCGTGGCTCACCGTTCCCCCCGGATCGCGGCGGTGGGTCCCCGGCTGGTGCGGCACGACGGCCGGGAGGACCGCAGCCACGGGGTGCGGCTCCAGTCGTTCTTGCGCGGTTTCGACCGGCCGCGCCGGCAAGGCGGCTCGCCCCGCCCCGTCGATTGGTTGGCGGCCACCTGCCTGCTGGTCCGCCGGAGCGCCTTCGAGGCGGTGGGCGGCTTCGACCGGGGCTTCTTCCTCTACTGCGAGGATGCCGACCTCGGCGAGCGATTCCGCCACCGGGGCTGGCTCTCGATGCTGGTCCCCCGGGTCGAGCTGCCGCATCGCGGCGGGGTCTCGTTCCGGGACGAGGGCGCCCGTCGGGCGGCCTACCGGGAGGGACGAAGCCGCTACCTGGCAAAGCATGCCGGGAGGCTCGGTCGGGCGCTCTGGTCGCTCTGGACCGGAATCGTCCCCGGGCTCACCCCGAGGGGACGCCCTTGATCCGCAGAGGACGCGTCTCGGCCCCGCTCACCCGGGGTCTCGAGATCCTGTTGATGGTCCTCTTCCTGGCCTCTCCGCTCATCATCTCGACCCGACTGAAGCAGGTCTTCAACACCCCCAAGTACGCCCTGGTCGGGTTCGTGGCGGTGTTCATCTTCAGCATGCTGGCGGTCGACTGGCTCTTCGAACGGCGGGTCCGGATGCCGGCCCACCGGGGGGCCTGGTACCTCTTCGGGTTCACCGCCTGGGCCGGGGTCTCGCTCCTGTGGTCCTCGGACATGGCGGTGGCGCTGCGGGACTTCGGCTACCAGGCCGCCATGGCCGCGATCTTCCTCGGGGCCTTCGTCTACGGCCGGGAGGAGGAACGGGTCGACAACCTGCTCCATTTCCCGATCGCGGCCGGGGTGCTGGCGGCGGCCTTCGGCCTGCTCCAGTTCTACGAGTTCGACGAGAAGATCCTGCCCCGGATCGACGTGGGTCCTTGGCTGGTCTTCTTCGGTGTGGTCCTGGTGGGGGCGGGCGCCTCTGCGGGTGGTGCCGCGGACGCCATCGGCTCGGCGCTCGATCCCCGGCGGCGATCGCTGAGGGCGGCGCTCCTCTCCGATGGCCTGGTCGCCCTGCTCGATCCCCGGCGCCCGACCTTGCCGCTGGCGCTGCTTGCCGGGATGGGGGCCGGATTCGACGAGGCCGGGGTCCAGGTGACCGGACTCCTGGTCACGGCTGCATGGTTCTACTACCGCTGGCTCGACGACCGCCAGAGCGCCCTCAACCTGGGGATGCGGCTCGTCCTGGGGGTACTCGCCCTGATCCTGTCGCGCCTCGTGAACGGGCAGTGCCTGCTCCTGCTCAGCGCCGCCATCCTCTTCGACGAGGAGGCCGAGAGCGAGGGCCGGACCTCGGGCGCCACCCTGCTGGGGGCCGGTCTGATCGCGGTCGGGATCACGGCCTGGATGCAGGCCTGGAACCTGGCCTTCCTGGTGCTCCCGATCAAGCCCGACGAGGCCGTCAAGGTCTACTCGTTCATGGGCCACCGGAACTACCTCGGCGGGTTCCTGATCGCGGTCCTCCCGCTGGCCGTGGTCCGGCTGCTGGCCGTCTGGTGCGTGGTCCCGGTGGGGGAGTCCGACCGGTGGCGGCGGACCTGGCGCCTGCTCGTCTACCTGGCGACCATCACCCTCCTGACCGTGGTCCTGATGCTGACCCATACCCGGGGAGCCTGGATCGGGGCCATCGTCAGCCTCTCGTTCCTCTCGGTCTGGGTGCTGGTCAAGTACATGCCGTTTCGGCCCCAGGGCCTCCTGGTCCCGGTCTTCGGGGCCATGGCGCTGGTGGTGGTGCTCTTCGGCTGGAAGCGGATGGAGATCCCCTACTACGGACTGGTCACCAATCCCTTCAACCGCCACGTCCAGTCGGCCGGCAGCCGCATGGCCGAGACCCTGAACATCCAGGCGGGATCCGCCTTCCAGCGGGCCCTCATCTACCGGACCACCTGGGCGATCATCTTCGACCACCCCGTGAACTGCCTGTTCGGGACCGGGATCGGGACCTTCGGCCTCCACTACATGCCGGCCCAGCGGGAGGTGGTCAAGCAGCCCGCCAACCGCAAGTACCTCCCGATGCTCAACAAGTCGATCTATGCCCACAACGAGTACTGGCACTACTGGTCGGAGGTGGGCCTGGTCGGCCTGCTGCTCCTGTGGGCGTGCTTCTACCAGATCGGGAAGTCGGCCCACACCCGGCTCCGCCAGGAGCCGCCGGGGGTCCCGAACCTGATGTTCCTGGGGATGGCGAGTTCCCTGATCGCCACCGGGACGCACAACTTCTTCACCTTCGACTTCCATCTCCCGTATTCGGGCGGGATCTTCTTCGCCCTGCTCGGCATCGTGCTGGCGCAGTCCGACGGCGAGTTCCGGATCTGGTCCTGGGCCGAGCACTCCGCCTCCGCCACCGAGTCCCAGGGGGTCCGGGTCGACCTGGAGCTCGAACGCCTGGACGGCCAGGTCGTGGCCCGGGCCTTCGTGGAGCCCCCGGGGCGGGGCAGCCCGGTGCTCGTCCTGATCGGCCCCGAGGGCGCCAAGACCGACGTCACCGAGAGCCAGCCGGGCTACCTCGAGGCGACGCTCCCGGAGATTCCGGGCAGCTACCGGGCCGAGCTCGAGCACCTGGGGATCCCGGTGCCCCCGCTCCAGCTGGCGGTGGGCCGGACCGGCAATCCCTGGCTGGTTCCGGGCCTGCTTGTGGTCGGCATGGTGCAGATCTCGCTCGTCTCGTCGCTGGCGAACCAGATCCTGGCCGACATGTACTGGCGGGACGGGTTCCTCAAGTTCCGGGCCCGCCGCTTCGAGGAGTCCTTCCTCGACTACGAGAAGGCGATCAGCGCCGACCCGACCAAGGGGGAGGTCCTCTTCGACTTCGGCCGGGCCCTCATGGATTCGAACCGGAACCGGCCCGCCATCAAGGTCTTCGAGCAGGCCAAGCACACCTTCGTGGACCCGGCCAACGACCACAACATGGCCCTCTGCCACTACAAGGAAGGCGACGTGGCGGCCAGCGAGCGCCACTACCAGAAGGCCATCTTCCTGAACGAGATCTACGAGCAGTCGCTCGCCAATCTCGCCTACCTCTACCTGTCCACCGGCCGGGACGATGAGGCCCTGCCCCTGCTCGAACTCGGCTACAGCCTCTACCGCAGGACCAACATCAGCTTCGCCACCTCGCTGGCGGTCCTGCACGCCAAGCTCGGGGACTTCGCCAGGTCCGAGACCTACTTCGACGAGGTCACCGCCAAGAACCCGGACAAGGCCTCGGTGTGGATCAACGCCGGCACCGTGAAGTACAACCTGAAGAAGCTCGACGAGGCCGAGGCCGCCTTCCAGAAGGCGCTGGCCTTCAAGGGCGAAGAGGCGCTGGTCAAGCAGAAGCTCGGCCTCGTGTACCTGGCCCGATGGGGCGAACGGGCCATGACCGAGCCCAACAACCTCGAGGTCCGGCGCAACTACGCCGCCAGTCTGCTGGCTGCCGGGCATGTGGGGCCTGCCGCCCAGGAGGCCAAGAACATCCTGAACTCGGTGCCGACCGATTGGCCGACCCGGTTCACCTATGCCAGAGCCCTGGAGCTCGGGGGCCACATCCAGGACGCCCGGCGGGAGTACGCCCGGGTGGTCGCCGAGGCTCCTCCCGGCGAGACCCTGGTCGTGGAGGCCCGGAACAAGCTGGCGGCCCTGCCGGCCACTGCGCCGATCCCGGGGGCGCCGGGAGCCAACCCCGGGACTCCTGCCCCGAACCCGGGCGGGGCCTTCGGTCCTGTGGAGACTCCGGGACCCGCCGTGGTCCCGGGGGCTCCGGTGCGGGAGGCTGGGCCCGATCGCTGATCGAGGCCAGGCGGGACCATGCAGAAAGGCTCCGAGCCGAGACGGGTGGCCCTGGTCCACGACTGGCTCACCGGGATGCGCGGCGGGGAGCGCGTCCTCGAGGTGATGCTCGACCTCTGGCCCCGGGCCGAGATCTTCACCCTGATCCACGTCCCGGGCAGCGTGAGCCCGAAGATCTCCGAGCGCCCCCTCCACACCTCCTTCGTCGACCGCCTGCCCTTCGCCCACCGGGGCAAGCCGGTCTGGCTCCCGCTCTACCCGATGGCCATCGAGGGCTTCGACCTGACCGGCTTTGACCTGGTGGTCTCGACCAGCCACTGCGTCGCCAAGAGCGTGCTGGCTGCACCCGACGCCGTGCATGTCTGCTACTGCTTCAGTCCCATGCGCTACGCCTACGACCAGGGGCCGGTCTACCGGGCCGCGGTGCGCCCGGCCTGGCTCCGGCCCATCTGGGACCTGGTGATGGCCGGCCTCCGGACCTGGGATGCGGCCACCGCCGCCCGCCCCGATGTGCTGGTGGCGATCTCCGGACACACCGCGGCCCGGATCCGGCGCCACTACCGGCGCGACGCCCTGGTGCTCCCGGCCCCGGTCGACCTCTCCGCCTTCCCGATGCCGGGCGAACGGGGGCCCGGGGACTACTACCTGGTGTTCTCGGCCCTGGTCCCCTACAAGCGGATCGACCTGGCGGTCCGGGCCGCACCCCGCCTGCCGTATCCGCTGGTGGTGGCCGGGACCGGCCAGGAAGAGACGCGGCTGCGACGCATGGCCGGGGATCGGGTGCGGTTCCTGGGGCGGATCGACGACTCCGAGAGGGGGTCGCTCCTGGCCGGGTGCCGGGCGCTGCTCTTCCCCGGGGAGGAGGACTTCGGCCTGGTCCCCCTGGAGGCCAACGCGGTGGGGCGACCGGTGGTCGGCTACGCCCGGGGCGGCCTGGGCGAGACCCAGGTGGAAGGCGAGACCGCAGTGCTCTTCGAGGAACAGTCGGTCGACGCCCTGGTCGACGCGGTGGCCCGGGCCGAGACCGTTGCCTGGGACCCGGGGAGGATCCGGGCGAACGCCGAACGGTTCTCGATCCCGGCCTTCCGCGAAGGATTCGCCCGGATCGTGGCGGAGGCCTGGGAGGCCCGTCGGAGGACCTGAAGTCCACCGGTCCGGCTATCCCGCCTCGACCCCTCCCAGGAGGTTCCCCATCTTCTTCCGGCGGCCGATCTCCTCGAGCGCCCGGCGGACCGCATAGCGGACCGTCGGGTCCGGATCGTCCCGGAGGTCGAGCAGGGGGCGGATGGCGCGGTCGCCGCCCAGCACCGCCAGGCTGTGGGCCGCCGAGGCCCGGACGTTGGGCTCGGGATCGGAGAGCGCCCCGACCAGCCAGGGCACGGAGTCCCCATCGCCGTGGGTCGCCAGGCTCTCGGCCGCTGCGTAGCGGACCAGGGGGAGGGGATCGGAGAGCAGGTCGACGAGGCTCTCGCCGATTCCGGTGGCCCGGAAGGCATCCAGGCTGCGCAGGGCGTAGTAGCGCAGCGCCGGGCGCTCCTCGGCGCTCCCCGCCATGGCGGTGAGGACCCGGACCAGCTCGGCTTCGGTCAGGGTCTCGGGGTCGTGGGGCGTATAGCGGTGGAGCGCCCGGTAGCCGCTCTTGGCCAGGGGCTCGGGGAGCCGATGGGCGGCTGCGCCTCGGGCGGGGCCCTGGGACCGGCCGGCAGCCCGGTTCGAGTCCGTGGCGGAAGGAGGCGGGGCCCCCGGGGCGGCGTCGAGGCGTTCCAGGTCGTAGTCGCCGGCGGGCGCCTCGGCGACCGGCAGGCGCCCTGGTCGGCGGTCCTGGATCGCAGCTGCCTTGCCGTCGGCCGAGAGCAGGGCGGAGAGGGCCGCCGCACCACCGATCCCGGCCAGGCACTCGGCGGCGGCGGCCGCGATCTCCGGGACCGGGTCGCCGAGTCGGGCCGCCAGGAGCGGGACGGCGTCCTCGCCCCGCTCCCCGGCGATCCGCTTCAGGCGGCGGATCTGCTCGTCGGGATCGCCCTCCCAGAGCGGAGCCCGGGTCGAGGCCCTGGCGATCTCGGCGAGTGCCGTGCCCTCGTCGGGGATCTCGGTGCCGGGTCCGCCCTCGAAGAGCGGGCGGCGTCGGCGGGCGGCCGGCCGGAGCTCGCGGGTCAGCCAGAGGTAGGCGGCCAGCAGCAGGCCGGACCCGGCGAGGAAGGTGGTCGACACGGACGAAAGTAGCATGCCCCTAGGCCCCGGGCGCGGGCTCGGCACCGGGGGTGGGAGCGGTTCCCGCCTCGGCCTCGGGCGAGTCCCGGAACAGCAGCAGGGGCAGGAGCGAGACCCCGATGATCCCCAGGGTGACCAGGCCGAAGTTCTGCTTCACCACCGGGATCCCGCCGAAGGCGTAGCCCGCCAGCACCAGGCCGAAGACCCACACGAAGCCGCCGGCCACGTTGTAGGTCAGGAAGGTCGGGTAATGCATACGGGCGATCCCGGCGACGAACGGTGCGAAGGTCCGGACGATGGGGACGAAGCGGGCGAGCACGATCGCCTTGGCGCCGTGGCGGGCGTAGAAGCGCCGGGTCTTCTCGAGGTGCTTGCGGTTCACCCAGCGCATGTCCTCGTGGAAGACCCGATCGCCGATCCAGGCGCCGATCCGGTAGTTGACGGCATCGCCCAGGATGGCGGCCACCAGGATCAGCACCAGCACGATGGGCAGATCCAGGGCCCCGGCCCCGGCCAGGGCGCCGATCGCGAACAGGAGCGAGTCGCCCGGCAGGAAGGGCGTCACCACCAGTCCGGTCTCGCAGAAGACGACCGCGAACAGGATCCCGTAGATCCAGGGACCGTAGTGCTGGACCAGCACCGAGAGGTGCCGGTCGACGTGGAGCACGAGATCGAGCAGATCGATGTCCATGGGGACCTCGATGCTACAACGCCGGGGCCCGGTCGACCGGTAGGAGCTGCAGAGCCTACAGCAGAATTCCTGCCACGGCGGCGGTCATGTAGCAGGCCAGGGTCCCGCCGATCAGGCACCAGATGCCCAGCTTGGCGATGTCGGGGCGGCGGCTCGGGGCCATGGTCCCCAGGCCCCCGATCTGGATGGCGATCGAGCTGAAGTTGGCGAACCCGCAGAGCACGTAGGTGGCGAGGATGGTGGAGCGCGGGTCGAGGGTCGCGATCTGCTGGGAGAGCTGGGCATAGCCCACGAATTCGTTGACGATGGTCTTGATCCCGAAGATCTTGGACAAGGCCCAGGTGTCCTTCTCGGCCACCCCCAGGATCCAGGCCGTGGGGTAGAAGAGGTAGGCGCAGAGGTCCTCGAGGGTCTTGGGGAAGACCGGGATCACCTGGTGGATCAGGCCGAACAGGTGATTGACCAGGGCCAGGAGCCCGATGAAGGCGAGCAGCATGGCGCCCACGTTCAGCGCCAGCTGGAGACCCTCGCTGGCGCCCCGGGCGGCGGCGTCGATCACGTTGGCGTCGACGTTGTCCATCTTGATGTGGACTACGCCCTTGGTCTCCGGTTCGGACTCCTCGGGGACCAGCATCTTCGCCATCACCAGGGCCGCGGGCGCCGACATCACCGAGGCCGAGAGCAGGTGTTCGGCGGAGACTCCCATCTGGACATAGGCAGCCATCACCCCGCCGGCGATGGTGGCCATGCCTCCGCACATCAGGGCGTGGAGTTCCGAGAAGGTCATGCGGGCCACGAAGGGCTTGACCACCAGCGGCGCTTCGGTCTGGCCGACGAAGACGTTGGCCGACGCCGAGAGGGCCTCGGCGCCGCTGACATCCATGGTGGCCGCCATGATCTTCGCCATGACCCGGACGAAGACCTGGACGATCCCGAGGTAGTACCCGACGGCCATCAGCGACGAGAAGAAGATGATCGAGGGCAGCACCGCGAAGGCGAACACGAAGCCCACCGGGCCTCCCGGGTTGGCGACCGAGCCGAGCACGAACTCCGAGCCCTTGGCGGTGAACCCGATCAGCACCTCGAAGAAGGCCCCGATCCGGTTGAAGGCGAACTGGCCCGGACCGGTCTTCAGGATCAGCAGCCCGAACAGGAGCTGGAGCGCGGTGCCCCATCCCACCGTCCGCCAGTTGATCTTCGAGCGGTTCCAGGAGAGGGCGTAGGCGATCCCCAGGAAGCAGACCAGGGCCAGCGCGCTCATCATGCGTTGCCCCGGGGTGGAATGGACCCCGCCGGCCTTCAATGCCTTGGTCTGGGCCGCCACGTCGGCCAGCTGGCCCCCGGCGGCGACTGCCTCGGTGCCTCCGGTCTGGGCGAGTCCGGTCCCGTGGAGGATGCCGAGCCCCAGGACCAACCCGAGGCAGAGGAAGACCCAGATCCGTACGCCCGATCCTCGCGCCTCGACGCCCCTCGCACTCATCGATCCTCCTCGGGTCGGGGCTCCCCATCCGGCCCCGGCGCCACGGTAGCCCGGGCGCACCCGACGGGGCCAGTTTCGAGGGCGGGGGGAGAGCTGGCGCCGCGAGGTCTTCAGCGCGGCCGGTGGTCCAGGGCGGACTCCAGGGCCCGGTCCCAGTCCTGGCGCCTCCGCCCCAGCGTCACCTCGAGCCCCGGCACCACCAGGAAGGCCGAGGCGGCACACCAGAAGACCCCCACCGCCATGGCCCAGCCCAGCGAATACAGGCCCTGGTGGCGGCCCACCAGCAGGCCCCCGAACCCCACGATCGAAGTCAGCGCGTTCAGGACCAGGGGACGGGCGGCGTGCCCCACCGCCTCCTCGGGACCCGCACCCCGGAGCCAGGCGTGGACCAGGTGGACCGCATTGTCGATGCCCACCCCGAGGAGCAAGGGCACGGTCACGAAGTTGGCGGGATTGACGGCCATTCCGGCCGCCGCCATGCTGGCCCGGGTGAGCACTACTCCCACCACCACCGAGGCCAGGGTCACCGCCATGGCATCCAGGCGCCGGAAATCGAGCCCGATCAGGACCAGGATCGCTAGCACCGTGTAGAGGCAGGTGTCCCGGTAGCCCTGTTCGAGCAGGCCGACCATGTGCTCGGTCAGGAGCACGCTGCCGGTGAGGGTGGCCCCGGTGTCGGCGGCCACCCGGGCGAGTTCCTGGTTGAAGCGGCGGGCCTCCTCGCTGCGCCGCACGTCCACGGCCGGGGAGACCAGGACCGCGAACCTGCCTCCGGCATCGACCAGCCGGCGCCGCGCCATGTCGGAGAGATCGCCGAGCCCTGCAGGGGGCGCTTCCGCGGCGGTCGCCAGGTCGGAGAGCACTCGTCGCAGCCTTCCCCAGACCACTTCCTCCCGGGCATCCACGCCGGCCGGCTCGGCCTCGGCGAGCGCCGTGAGAGCTTCGGCGAGCCGGGCCGCAGCCAGCGCCGCCCGGGCATCCCCTCTCGCGAGCAGCAGGATCCGGAGGTCCCGGACCCTGCTGGCCAGCCGGGCCGCAGCCGTCGCCCGGCGACCTGCCTCCGGCCGGGCCTGGCTCTGCCAGGCGGGGAGT
>CAYOHP010000164.1:0-13525 GCA_964403795.1 uncultured bacterium
GAATCGAACCCCAACGCCATGGCGACCCTCTCGGCCAACTGCATCTTCACCAACGTGGCCCTCACCGACGACGGCGACGTCTGGTGGGAAGGCATGACACCGACCCCCCCCGCCAAGCTCACCGACTGGCAAGGCAAGGCATGGACCGCCGGCTGCGGCCGGCCCGCGGCCCATCCCAATGCCCGCTTCACCGCCCCGGCCAGCCAGTGCCCCTCGATCGACCGGGACTGGGAGAACCCCCAGGGCGTCCCGATCAGCGCCTTCATCTTCGGGGGACGGGTGAGCAAGAACTTCCCCCTGGTGTTCCAGGCGTACGACTGGGATCACGGCGTCTACCTGGCCGCCACCATGGGCAGCGAGGCGACCGCCGCGGCGGTGGGCCAGGCAGCCATGCGTCGGGACCCGATGGCGATGCTCCCGTTCTGCGGCTACAACATGGCGGAGTACTGGAAGCACTGGCTCAAGATCGGACGCGCCAACGTCGCCACCCCGCCCCGCATCTTCCGGGTCAATTGGTTCCGCAAGGACGCCAACGGCAAGTTCATCTGGCCCGGCTTCGGCGAGAACATGCGGGTCCTCGAGTGGATCGTGGACCGATGCCGCGGTCGGGCAGTGGGCATCGAGAGCCCGCTCGGGTGGGTGCCCTCCTACGAGGAGCTGAACTGGACGGGCCTCGACTTCACCAAGGACCGCTTCTACGAGATCATGGGCATCGACCGGGAAGCCGCCCGGGCCGAGGCCGTGGAGCAGGAGGAATGGTTCACCCGCTTCGGCGACAGGCTCCCCCGGGAGCTCCAGTTCGAGCGGGAGCGCTTCCTGTCCCGGGTCTTCCGCTCCCCGGACCGGTGGTGCCTCGAGTCCGTGACGGCCAGCTGAGGCCGAGAGCGCGGGATTGGTCGAACCCAGCCTCGACGAACTGAGGGCCCGGCACCGGCGTGCTCCCGCCGACCCGGCAGGCACACTCGACCTGGTCCTGGCCTTGCATCGGCGCGGGCTCGATCCCGAAGCCCTGGCGGTGCTCCAGGGACAGGCGGATCCATCCTCGCTGGGAGCCCAGGCGATGCCTCTGCTCCAGGAACTCTCGTGGCGCCTCGAAGGTCGTACCGGGGCCGGACGCGGTTCCTGGGCCTCCCACTTCGGAGCCAGCGGGATCGATCCACGCATGGTCCTGGGGATCCGGACCGGACCCCACCGGCTGACTGCCTCCGGACATCCGGGCGCGGCCTTGGTCTCGTCGGTCACGGGCTGCGCCTGGTCCTCGCGCCTCGTCGCCACCGGGAGTGGGGACGCCTTGACGGCAGCCGCCCTCCCGGACCGAAGGGTCCGCCTCGCCTGGTTCCGGCCGGAGGAGCCCGCCGCACCGTCCCGCGTCCTGGACCTGGACCTCCCGCCGCCGAGCTCCCGGGAGCCTACCCCGGGCTTCGAACCGATCGACTGGCAGACGTGCCTCCCGTGGCTGTCCCCGGATGGCCGCTGGATCGCCGTGGTGGAGCAGACGGCAGTTGCCTACGGTGCCGATCGACACATCGCCGACGCCGGGATCCTCCACATCGGTCCATTGTCGGAAACCGGCGACGACCCGAACCCCCGCGCCGGATCCCGCCCCTGGGTCCAGGTTCCCTGGCAGCGGGCGGTCCGGATCCCCGAGGGGCCGATGCGACCCGTGCCGATCTTCCTCCCATCGCTCCCGATGGTCCTCTTCCCGATGCGGGAGGTGGTCCACGCCACGCCCGACGTGATCCCCGGCGACGACCGCGTCCTGGGCTTCGCGCCCGGAACGGGCCAGGTCTCCCTCCTCTGGTCGGAACCGGGGTTCGATTCCTACGACTGGACTCCGCTCGACGCGGGACGACGTCTGGCCGTGCTCCGGGTCGGTTCCGGCACGGTCTCGGAGCCCGACCGCACCTCCCTCTGGGTCTTCGGAGCCGGGAGGACCCTGATCCCGCTCGCGTCCCGCGCCCTGCCGGTCGGGAGCGCTCCCTTTCGCCTCCAGGCAGACCCTTCGGGGCCGGGCCTGGTCGTCACCTCGGAAGATCGCATCCTGGGCCTCGACTCCGCCACCCTGGAGAGGACATGGGAATGGGCCCTCCCGTCCTGGTCTCGTGGCGCCGAGCCGGTGGGAGCGGACCGGGGAGCGAGGCTGTTCGCCCTGGCTGCGACCTTCCTGCCGCGAAGTCGCTGGCGATCGGAGGTGGAACCACCTTCGTCGCCGTGGATCCTGCGACGTTACCTGGACGACCCGCGGGGCGAGGCCATCCCCGGCGCCCACCATGCGGCTCCCGTCGTCGCACTGCGCCTCTCCGACTCGGGGATCCGGCTGTCCACCCTCGATGCCGAAGGAGGAGCGACCATCCTCGACACCGCGACGGGAGTGCTCCTCGCGAGGTTCGAGGGCTGCCGGGCAGTGCCCTGGGTCCCGGAGGACGGGTCCGGCCCGGTGGTCTTCGATCGCGCCGGGCTCCATCGGCTCCGCACCCTCGCGGGTGGCCCGGCATGGACTCTGCCCATCGATCCCGACGAACCGGCGGCTGCCCTGGTCCGGTTCTCGTCCGGAGACCTCGTGGTAGCGAGAGCCGGTCGGCTGCCGGAACGCCTCGGCCTCGCCGGGCTGGATCCCCGCGGCAACCTCGGCGTCACCGTCGATCGACCGCTGCTTGCGCCGGTGACCGGTGATCCAGGAGCCCTGGTCGTGGGCGACCCCGACAAGGAGTACCTCTCGGTACTGCGACTCGACGGTTCCGGCCTTCGCGGCTGGAATCGCTTCCCTGACGCCGGCGTCTTCTCCGACTGGACGACGCTCGGGTTCCGGGCCCGTCCGCCCGACGCCCTGATCGTCCATGGCCACTGCGTGCCGACCCTGCTCTCCCTCGGTACGGGGGCCTCGGGTCCCCTGGTCGCGGCCGGCAGCATCCCGTACTCGGGTGCATGGCTCATGCCCGATGGCCGATCGCTCCTCCGGGTGGCGGCCGGTGCGGTGGAGATCATGGATCCGGAGCGCGACCCGGACCGACCGGTGCGGATCGCACTCGACGACCTCTGCGTTCCCGGCGACATCGCCATCTCCCCCGACGGCCGTACCGCGTACCTGGCCCAGGGAGGGCACGTCCGACGGGTGTCGATGCCCGAGAGAGAAAATTCCATCCCGGCCGCTTGACGTTCGGCGAGGGCTCCTCATGATGGCGACCCGTGGACCAACCAGAGAATCCAGAAGGGTCCACCAGTCCGAGAATCGAGTGAGAAGTATCCAGGAGGAATGCTATGCGCACCATCCGTGCCATCGTTGCCGTCGCTTCCCTGGGAAGCGCCGCCTCTGCCCTTGCCAATCCCGCCGCCCCCACCGCTCTCGAGCCGGTGGCCGGAGGCCTCGCCAGCCGGCTCGCCGTTTTCCAGGGTTCCCTGGCACGCGGCAAGGCTTCGTTCGCGAGCGACCTGACCTCGACCCTCGACCGGTCCCGCACCGAGGCCCACGAGATGATCGACCAGATCGTCGCCGAGGGTCACCTCCAGTCCTGGCTCGAAGCCATGGCGGAGAAGAACGGCGCCGAGAGCGACTTCGCAAGGAGCCTACTGTCGGCCGATCCCGAGACTGCCCGCAACGCCCTGCACTCCCGGCTGGAGCGCCGCCTCTCCGAGGTCGGCGGCCAGCTGCAGGCGACCCTCGCCAGCGAGGATGACGCGCGGCTCTCCGCTTCCTTCGGGCTCGCGCTGCGCGACCTGGCGACCGAGGAGGCGAACCTGGTCTCGAACCTGGAGGACGAGGCCCCGGGCGCGGCGGCCGACGCCAGCTTCGCGCCCGACCTGACCGACGCCGAAGCCGAGGCCTCGCCGGGTGCCCCTGCCGGGGCGGGACTCTCCGAGGATGCCCCCTCCGACGCCCCCCAGGCGCCCGGAGGCTGGGATCGCGGCGAGGGTCGCGGCCGACGTGACCACGGAGGCGGCAACGGCCGAGGCGGTCATGACGGCCGCGACGGTCGCGGCGGCTTCGGCGGCCGCGGCGGGCCGTCCCACGGAGGGCGCAACGGTGGCGGCGGTTTCCGCGGCCACCGGCCCGACGTCGTCACCCACCGCCCGGTCGTGGTGACCCGGCCCGTGGTGGTCCGCCCGGTGGTCCGCCCGGTGGTGGTCGCTCCTCCGGTGGTCCGACCGGTGGTCCGTCCCGTGGTGATCGCACCCCCGGTGGTCCGCCCGGTCTATCCCCAGCCCAATCCCTACGTCGGCAACCCGTACCCCACCCAGAACCACATGCAGCGCCAGGCGATGTTCGCCCAGCAGCAGGCGATGATCGCCCGCCAGCAGCAGATCGCCTACCAGCGACAGATGGAGCACCAGGCCCGCATGGCCCGCAAGCAGGCCTGGATCGCCCGGCATCGCAGGGCCATGGAGTGGAACGCCCGGGCCTCGCACTTCGAGCGCTACCTCTACACCAACGGCGCCCGCTTCAACCGGCGGCCCTTCCCGGCCGGCTGCTACTACCGGCCCGACCGGGTGGAGCAGGTCGTGAAGCGGGGCCTGTGGGGCCTGGTGACCGTGGCCACCACACCCTGCCCCCGGGGGGGGTGTTGTTCCGCCCCCCCGCCTTCCCTCACCCTGGTGCCCGCCCGGGCCGACGCCCGGGCGGACTCGCGTCCGGATCCCCTTGACGCGCCCGTGACGCATGGCCTCGGGACGCGATTATTCGCATTGCCGGTCTCCTCCTCCCTCCCTAGCATCCCGGCACCTTCACCAGGGTGGCGCATCATCGAGGAGGATCCGCCTTGCATCGCATGTTCCGCACTTTCGCCGCCATCCCTCTCGCCGGCCTGCTGGCCGGCGCCGTCCCCGCCGCCACCGACGTGAAGCTGATCGGCCAGTACGCCCCGGGCAAGCTGGTCCGACTCGAGTACACGGGCATCGGCTCCCGCCTGGATCCCTACGTCGTCCTCGAAGAGGTCGGCGAGACCACCTGCCTCTACCTCCCGGTCAAGAAGGTCCAGGAGCAGGGCGAGGGCAAGCTCACCTACCTCGCCGAGGCGCTCGGCTTCTCGGCCAGCCTCGAAGTCGCCACCTCCCAGGGTGGCGGCATCGGCTCGGCCCGGATCCGTACCCACGAAGTTCCCGCCGCGACGCCGGTCGAGCTCTATCCGATGGTCTTCCCCTCCGACGAGCTGATCGCGGCGGGCAACCGGGACCACGTCCTGGTCTCGCACTGGGGCTCGCGGCGGGGCGGTCTCGAGACCCTGGTCATGCTCTACCGGCCCGGCCAGGCCGAACGCCACGTCTACCGGGCCGAACAGGAGAGCGACTCCCCCACCACCAGCCGCTTCGTGGTGACCCTCGGCGATGGCTCGCAGTTCTCGGTGATCCTGGAGCGCACCAGTCCGCCCAAGGCCCGCCTGATCGGCACCGACGGCTCGACCCAGGCGCTCCGGATCCTGGAGCTCGGCCCCGGACGCTGAGCCGGCACCGGCCAGGTCGTCCCCTGGTCAGCCATCCCCGGAGGCGGGAAGCGAGATCCGCCCGATCACGATCCCGGTCTCGACCTCGGCCAGCTCGCGATGGAACCAGGCCGGGAGGATCTTGCCGTCCAGGCTCCTCAGCGTCTGGAGCAGCCGCGCCGCATCCGGTCCGAGGGCCTCGAGCCCCGTCCCGACGGAGAACGTCGCGAGCAGGATCCGGGCTCGATCGAGCGGATGCAGGGAGATCTCCGGTCGCGCGAGCGGGATGAGCAGCTCGCGGAGGACCTCGGGGGCGACCTGGCGACTCCGATCGGAAACGAGTTCGAGGATCGCCGCGCCCCGGAGACGTCGGGTCGCCGGGTCGTCTCCCGCGGCGCGAGCCACCCGCAGGAGTCGGGAGATGCCCTCGCGGCGGCGGACCAGGTGGTCCTCGGCCCAGCCCTCGAGGATGTCGGCGGTGCGGTACAGGATGGATCCGGCGATGAGGTCCCGGGCAGGAGTGTCGGGGCCGGGTGCCAACCATCCACGCTCCGGTCCGAACAGGGCCTGGGACATGAGGAGGGGTCCGACCAGGTGGGGCTTCAAGTGGACCAGCAGTGCGGCCCAACCCTGGTTCGGGTCGAGGGCAGCGACCGAGGCGGCCATCACGGCCCGGCGGAACGCCCTGGTGGCGGGTCGCAACCAGGTGAAGATGGCGGCCCGATCAGCCGGGGAGCGGAGCATGCCGCCCGTGACCTTGGAGAGCGGCTGGTCGGAGAAGCGGACCAGCGGGCGCAGGCGGACGAGGAGCGGCGGCAACCCTTCGATCGCCTGGTCCGAGAGGAGCACCTCCTCCAGCTCCTGGCGTAGATCCAGGCACGTCTCCATGGCCTCGAAGACCTCGCCTGCCCAGCCGGAAGCGGACTCCGGGACCGCATCCTCGTGCCATCGAACCGCCTCTACCAGACTTCGCAGACGTGACGGCATGGAGCGGTCCCGCGTGCCCGGTGGCGGACCGGCGCCGAAGGCGAAGGGTGCTTCCAGGCCCAGGGATTCGAGACTCTCGTCGATGCCTGCGAGATCGTCCTGGAGGTCCCGATCGAGCCCCGCACCGGCCAGATGCGCCGTCACCTCCCGCAGCGTGCCCGGCAGCGACGGCAGCATGCCGGTCAGGGTCTCCACCTGGAGCGCGTCGGACAGGTCCGTGACCTGCAGGCCCCCGGGACCCTCGGGATCCCCGAGTCTCCGGGCCAGGGCTTGGGTCTCGGAACGGAGACCGGCGAGCAGGACGGGAAGGGGGTCTGGGCGGGAAGGAGGATCCTGCGAAGGACCCGAGGACCCTGCCGGCGACCCGGGGTCCGGGTCGCGCCCGAGCCCGAGCCCGAGCCCAATCCCGATCGCCAGGCCGAAGGCGACCAGCCCGGAACCGGCCCAGATCCGGCGAGCCGTGCTTCGCCTTCCGGGAAGTGCAGCGGGCGCAGCGGAGATCGCGGTCGGAGAGGATCCCGCCAGTGGACCTGCCCCCTCCCCGGACCGTTCGCCCGAGGTGGGCCGCTTGAGCCGGACTGTCGCTCGCGATCCGGACCCGTCGACGATGGCCGCCGCGAACGCGGCAAGGTCCGGGAATCGCTCGTTGGGCTGCGACGCCATGGCGCGCAGCAGGGGAGCCGTGAGCCCCCAGGCATCCCGATCCGCGGGCTCGAAGGGGATCGGGGGAGTTCCCGACCGGAGGGCGTCGAGGCGTTCGGTCACGCCGGCGCCCCATGGGAGGCGGCCGGAGAGCAGCCGGTAGCCGAGCACGCCGAGGGCGAACTGGTCGGCGGCGGGTGCGATCTCTCCCCGGAGCAGCGCCTCCGGGGCCATGTACGCCGGGGTCCCCAGGACCAGGCCCACCCCGGTCTCGACGGTCGTCCCCTGGTCCTTGCGGGCGATCCCGAAGTCCACCAGGACCGCCGCATCGTCCTCCCGGACCAGGACGTTCTCCGGCTTCACGTCCCGGTGGACGACGCCCATCGCATGGGCTGCGCCCAGGGCGTCGGCGAGCTGGGTGAGCCATGGGGTCACCCGGACGGCCGGCAGGGGACCGGTGGCCGCCAGGGCGGCGAGCGAGGTTCCCGCCAGGTACTCGTAGACGATCCAGGCCGTCCCGTCCTCGTCCACCCCGAAGTCGAAGACCGACACCACATGGGGATGGCGGAGGGATGCCGTGACCCGGGCCTCCCGTTCGAAACGTGCCCGCGAGGCGAGGTCGGGAAGGGAAGCCCGGAGGATCTTGACGGCCACGTCGCGGCCCAGCCGCAGGTCGCGGGCCCGGACCACCCGGCCGAACCCGCCCTCGCCGAGCAGCTCCAGCTCTCGAAGGCGATGGGCGAGGCCGGTCGGCAACCAGCGTGGGGGAGAGGGGGCCATCCCCTCCATGCTACCCGGAGGGAGGATTCACGGACCTCGCCGGGGATCCGGTCGGGCGGTCGCCCATCACACGGGAGGTGCCCCGCGGGCGGGTCCCTGGGCAGGACCGGACCCGAGCCCGGGATTCAGGATGCCCGGACCCGGCGCTCCCGCCCGCGGGGGGCGTCGGGAATCGCGGCCTCGGCCACGCTCGCCACCTCGACGGGACCCGCCAGGGCCCGCCGCAGGAAGCGCCCGGTGTGGCTGGCTTCCACCGCCGCCACTTCCTCCGGGGTGCCCTGGGCCACGATCCGGCCTCCGGCCTCGCCCCCGTCCGGCCCCAGGTCCACCACCCAGTCGGCGCACTTGATGACGTCGAGGTTGTGCTCGATCACGACCACCGAGTTGCCCTGGTCGACCAGCTCCTGGAGCACCCCGAGCAGGCCCTTGATGTCGTGGAAGTGGAGCCCGGTGGTGGGTTCGTCGAGGATGTAGAGGGTGTTCCCGGTTCCCCGCTTGGAGAGCTCGCGGGAGAGCTTGATCCTCTGCGCCTCGCCTCCCGACAGCGTCGGCGAGGACTGCCCGAGATGGATGTAGCCGAGTCCGACCCGCTCCAGGGTCTCGAGGACCCGGACCACACCCCGGTGGGCCTCGAAGTGCTCCCGGGCCTGGGACACCGGCATCTCGAGCACCTCGTGGACATTGGCGCCCTTGTAGCGCACCTCCAGCGTCGCCTCGTTGAAGCGCCGCCCGTTGCAGGCCTCGCACTTCACGTAGACGTCGGCCAGGAAGTGCATCTCCACCTGCACCACCCCGTCCCCTTGGCAGGTCTCGCAGCGTCCGCCCTTCACGTTGAAGGAGAACCGCCCCGGCTCGTAGCCCCGCACCTTCGATTCCCTCAGGTTCGAGAACACATCCCGGATCGGGCCCCAGACCCCGGTATAGGTGGCGGGGTTGGACCGCGGTGTCCGGCCGATCGGGCTCTGGTCGATGTCGATCACCTTGTCGACATAGGCCAGACCCTCGAGCTTCCGGTAGGCGCCCACCGGGGCCGAGGCGTCGTAGAGCGTCTTCGCCAGCAGCGGGTAGAGCACCCCGTTCACCAGGCTCGACTTGCCGGCCCCCGAGACCCCGGTCACGGCCACGAACAGCCCGAGCGGGATCTCGACCCGGTCGAGCTTCAGGTTGTGGTGGGTCACGCCCTCGAGCGCCAGGACCTTGCGCCCAGCCCGCTCCCGGCGGGTCGCCGGGACCGCGATCGAGAGCGCACCCTTGAGGTACTGCCCGGTGAGCGAGCGGGGCTCGGCCATCACCTCGACCGGGGTCCCCTGCGCCACCACCTCGCCGCCCTTACGCCCCGCACCGGGTCCGAAGTCGACCATGTGGTCGGCGGCCCTCATGGTGTCCTCGTCGTGCTCGACCACGAGCACGGTGTTCCCGAGGTCCCGCAGGTGGAGCAGGGCATCCAGGAGCCGCTGGTTGTCCTTCTGGTGGAGACCGATGGAAGGCTCGTCGAGCACGTAGAGCACGCCGGTCAGCTCGCTCCCGATCTGGCTCGCCAGCCGGATCCGCTGGGCCTCGCCGCCCGAGAGGGTGGGCCCGACCCGACCCAGCGAGAGGTAGCCGAGGCCCACGTCGCGCAGGAAGCGCAGCCGGTTGCGGATCTCCCGCAGGAGCTCCCGTCCGATCAGCGCCTCGCCGCCCTTGAGTTCGACCGCCTCGAAGAAGGCCGTGAGCAGGTCGACCGGCAGCGAGCACAGCCCCTGCAGGGTCCTTCCCTGGAAGAACACCGAGCGCGACTCCTCGCGGATCCGGGTCCCCTCGCATTCCCGGCACGGGGTCTCGTGCATGAACTTGGCGTAGTAGGCCTTGGCCGACTCGCTGGTGGTGGTCTTGAAGCGCCGCTCGAGGGTGTTCATCACGCCCTCGATCCGCACGTTGGAGCTGCCCTGGCGGTGCTTCCGCTTCCACTCCACCTTGAACCGGCGCGAGCCCGACCCGTAGAGGAGCAGGTCCTGGTGCTCCTTGGAGAGCCGCCCGAAGGGCTTGTCGAGGTCCAGGCCCACCTCGGTCTCGAGCACCTCCAGGATCGACCCCATCCAGGCGCCCTCGACCCCGGTCCAGGGGACGATGGCCCCGTCCCGGAGGCTCTTGGTGCGGTCGGGGACCACCTTCTCGGGATCCATCTCGAGTCGGTTCCCGAGCCCGTTGCATTCCTTGCACATCCCGAGCGGCGAGTTGAACGAGAACGACTGGGGGGAGAGTTCCGGGAACGAGAGCCCGCAGTGGGTACATGCCCGGTGCTCCGAGAACACCCGCTCCTCGCCCTCCTCGACCACCACGGTCAGACTCCCCTTGCCATGGCGCAGCCCGGTCTCGACCGATTCGTTCAGGCGCGAGCGCAGGTCGGGCTTCATCTTCAGGCGGTCGACGATCACCTCGATGGTGTGCTTCTTGTGCTTCTCGAGCTTGATGTCCTCCTCGAGGCCGACCGGAACACCGTTGATGCGGGCCCGGGCGAAGCCGCTCGCCTTCAGGTCCTCGATCACGTCGCGGTGCTCGCCCTTGCGGTTCACGACCACGGGCGCCAGGATCGAGAACTTCGTCCCCTCCTCGAGCCCCATGATCTCGCTGGTCACCTGTTCGGCGGTCTGGGCCTCGACCGGGCGCTCGCAACGGTGGCAGTGCTGGCGACCGAGCCGGGCGAAGAGCACCCTCAGGTAGTCGTAGATCTCGGTGATGGTCCCGACCGTCGAGCGGGGGTTGCGGCTGGCCGCCTTCTGCTCGATGGAGATGGTCGGCGACAGCCCCGAGATCGACTCGTACTTGGGCTTGTCGAGCTGCCCGAGGAACTGCCGGGCATACGAGGAGAGGCTCTCGACGTAGCGCCGCTGCCCCTCCGCGAAGATGGTGTCGAAGGCCAGGCTCGACTTGCCCGATCCCGAGACGCCGGTGAAGACCACCAGCCGGTTCTTGGGGATCTCGACCGACACGTCCTTCAGGTTGTGCTCGGCCGCGCCGACCACCGTGAGCTTGTCGTGCTCCCTCATGCGACCCTCCGCAGGTTCCGCCCCCGAAGCCCTTCCAGGCTACCACCGGGCGGGTCGAGAAGTGAACAGATGTTTCAGGGGAAGGCGGCCAGCGCGGTCTCGACCTCCCGGAGGAAGGGCGGCGAGGGTCGAGGGTCGAAATAGATGGAGAGCGGCAGGCGGATCGCCGCCAGGGCATGGCGTACCGCGCCCCTTGTCTCCTCGGGACGACGCGTCATGAGATCGGGGAGGCGGCGCGTCATGGCGAGCGCCCGGGTTCCGTCGGGAGCCGGATCCCCGGGCTCGAGGGTCAACCTCCGGGCCCGCACCTCCTGCACCAGCAGCTTGGCCGCGATGCGGTCCCGCTCCGGTCCTTCGGGCCAGGCGAGGGACCCTTCGAGACGCGCCTCGACCGCCGAGATCAGGCCGATCGCCCGGGCCGGCGGCATGGCGCGGGAACTCTGGCAGGTGGTGAGCGCGTAGAGGATGGCCTTGGCCATCCAGTAGGCGGGAACCGGTGCCTCCGCACCCGCCAGTCGTCCGGCCAGCTTCCCCAGCACGTCGTCGGGGTCCTCGGCGTTGATGGCATCGAGGTAGACCATGGCGGTCACCAGTGCCAGCACCGGGTCCGGGAGATCCGCGACCGGCCCGAGCCTCTCCCGGAAGCCGCGGACCGCCTCCCGGTAGAAGCCCAGCTGCGCCGGGACCTCGGCTGAGCGGTGCAGGTCCTCGATGCTGGTCATCCGGCTCGAGGGATCGACCACCGTGACGTCCTCGAAGATCCGTAGGTCCTCGAGCACATGGAGTCCGCCCCCGAAGACCACCTCGTCGAAGGCCGCCCGGACCGCCGGGTCGGCGAAGGCGGCACCTCGCCGCCCGGTGCGGACCTCCCAGTCGCTCAGACCTTGCAGCCATGCAAGCAGGGCTTCGAGATACCCGTCCCAGGCATCCTGGAAGCCCGTCTCGGGTAGCCTGGCCCGGAGCTCCTCGACATGGGAGCGATCGCGCTCGCGCCGCAGCGAAGGAGTGGTAGTGAGCCACACCGTGCGGTCGTCGACCGCGTGCCCTCTCACGAGCTCGCCATGCCGCGTCACCAGGCTGACCAGGAGCTCGTCGGTCTCGCTGCCGGGATCGGTCCCGCGACGCCGGACTTCCGGAACGGGTCCGGAGGGCGCGTCGGCTGCCTTCCCCTCGTCCGGCGCTCCCCGGCCGGAGCCTCCCCGCCAGGCCGCGGCCGCAAGCATGCAGAGGACTCCCAGGCCCACCGCCATGGCGCGGCGCGGGCCCGGCCGCGGCGCGACACCCGGTTCCGGGCCGACCTCCGGGACCCGGACCGCCTCCTCGGCCGGAGCCGATGGAACCCGGGTCGTCCTTCCTCTCGTCCCCAGCACCTCGGCGACCGCCGCCGCTCCCTGCAGCCGGGTTGCCGGATCCACCGCCAGCACCCTCGCCAGCAGGGCGGCCTCCCTCGAAGCGGGCGCTACCCGCCCGAAGCGCAGCTGCGGCGGGGCCCCGCCGTTGCCGTACCCGATCGTCTCGTCCCAGGAGAAGGGTGTACGTCCTTCCAGGGCCGCGAACAACGTGGCTCCCCAGCCGAACCAGTCGGCGGCCGGAGTAGCCGGTCCGCCCCGGACCACCTCCGGGGCCATGTAGGCCAGCGTCCCGACCACGAACCCGTCGGCGGTGAGCGCGGTGCGCGAGGGATCGAGGGCGAAGCCGAAGTCGATGAGCCGGGCGCTGCCGTCCGGGAGGACCAGGATGTTGGCAGGCTTCACGTCGCGGTGGACCAGGCCCGCGGCATGGACCGCGTCGAGGGCCTCGGCGACCTCGAGCAGGGCCGGGACCGACCCCGGGTCGGGGATCCGCTTCTCCAGGCTCTCCCCGGGGACGTACTCGAGCACCAGCCAGGGCTCCCCGGCCCGGCTCACCCCGTAGGCGTAGAGCTGGAGGACTCCCGGGTGGCGCAGCCGCGAAAGGGTCTGGGCTTCCCGTCGGAACCGATCGCGAGCCTCGGGCGGGACCCCGGCCTGCATCAACTTCACGGCCACGATCCGGTCGAGGTGCCGGTCCCGGGCGCGCACTACCGTGCCCATCCCCCCGGCTCCGAGGAGTTCCAGGGGTTCGAAGCGCTCGACCAGCTCTTGCGGGAGACTCGGGACCGTCACCGGGTCAGTGTAGGCGGCTCGGAACCTCCCCGGCAGACTGCGGCCCTCCCGGAGCACAATGGTCCCATGGACCCCGAACTCCCCCGATCCCTGGCGGGCCGGTACCGGGCCGAGCGCATGCTCGGCGGCGGCGGCTTCGGACGGGTGATCCTGGCCCACGATCGGGAACTCGATCGCCGGGTGGCGATCAAGCTCCTCCGTGACTCGCTCCCCGACCTCGAGAGCCGGCGCCGCTTCGAGCGCGAGGCACGCCTCACGGCCGGCTTGCGCCATCCGGGCGTGGTGGCGGTGTACGACTTCGGTGCCGAGGCCGGCGGCAGCTCCTGGATCGTCTACGAGTACCTGTCCGGGCGCTCGGTCGAGGACTGGTTGCGAGAGCACGGACCGGGCGACGACGAGCGGGTCCGACTCTGGGGAGCGATCCTGGCCGTGCTCGCCTTCGACCTGATCGTGGTCTCCCTGGTGTTCGCCATCAGCCCCGGGCACTGGACCGATTCCCTGGGGGCCCTGGCCACCCGGCTGCACGAGC
>CAYOHP010000165.1:0-13310 GCA_964403795.1 uncultured bacterium
GTACGGTTCTGTGGGAGCCGGGGGCGGGCAACCGCCCCCGGCTACCCGACGAGGCCGTCGCTAGCGAGCCCCTTGCGGGCGAGCTGCAGGCTTACCAGTACACGCGCCAGGTGCCGCGGCATCGGATCCCGTGGCCCTGCCAAGCGATCCTCCAGGCATCGCGCTCGCCCTTGGGGAGGGCCGCGATCCGGTGGACCTGGTGGCCCGAGTGGACGACCAGGTGGCCCACCTGATAGGGATGGAACACCGGGGGGCGGGCCCGGAACAGGGGCCGCAGCTCCTCGGCGGAGCGTCCCTCGATCTCGTGGAGCTGGAGCGGCCAGAGATCGAGACCGCCTCCGCCGCGCGGCAGGCGCACCGGCAGGGTGAAGGAGAGCGGGCGGGAGAAGTCGGGTCTGTCCGCGGCGTCCCAGGCGAGGCGCTGGTACTGGCGATCGGTGTGGATGCGGCCCGCCTGGAACTCGAAGAGCGGGCACCAGCCGTGGAGGTGGAAACCGGGCCGGGCGGCGTCGGGACGCACTTCGACAGGCTCGCCCAGGGTGGCCTCCAAGGCGGCACGCACCGCCTCCCACCAGGCGCCGAACCCGGTCTCGAGCAGCGGGTTGTCCCGGAGGGAGCGCTCCCGGTAGGCGTCGGCACCGTCGAGGTAGCTGGCCGCGCCCAGGGTGAAGAAGGGGTTGTCGGGATCGCGGCGGGTCCAGTGCTCCGAGCACGCCATGACCAGCGCCGCGATGCGCTCCGCCTCGTCGGGAGCGAAGACCGGCAAGGACCGGAAGGCGAGGGTGCCCTGATCCGGGTCGGGGACGATCGTCATCGCCTGGCCCGGATCGGGGGGCTCCCCGCGCACCCGTAGGTGGCGCATCCTCCGAGATACTCGTGGCACTCGGGGTGATGGGGGGTGAGGCAGGCCGGGCAGGCCCAGGCCTCGGGCCCGACGGCCTCGGCACAGACCGGGCAAGCTGCCGCGCCGGTCGCGGGTCCCGCGGTCGCTTCGATCCTGGGTTCGTGCGAGAGCCCGGGTCCCTCTCGCTCGAGGTCCTCCGGGATCACGAAAAACCCGAAGCGCGCCCTGCGCCGGTCGTCGCGGACCCCGGGGAGCGAGGCGGTCGCCTCGACCATCCCCCGGAAGATCCCGGTGTCCGGCGGAATCGCCATGGCCCGGGTCGGCAGGAAGAGCCACAGATCGGGGAAGGCTTCCCGTTGGGTCTCCACCTGCGGGGTCCGTCGCCGCACCCGGGCGGAGCCGTCCTCGGCCCGGTAGCTTGCGAGCATGCCGAGGACCGGCCACCCGTCGAGGCCGCGCACCCGGACCTCGACCGTGACCGACCGGCCCACCATCCCCGCGGTGCGCAGCGGTACCCGGATCTCGAGACCCCGCCTGCCCCGCAGGCGTGCCAGGATTACCCGGACGTCCTCGATGGTCACGGGATCCCAGGCCGCGTCCCCCGAGGGGCGGTCGTCGACCCGGGTTCCCAGGCGTTCGGCCAGGCGGCTTCCCAGCTCGCGGGCCGTCGCGGGGATCGCCGAGAGGTCCTGGACCGGGAGCGGCGGCGAGCCCCGGACGCAGAGCTGCACCGGCCGGTGGGTGGCGTCGTGCCAGGGAACCTCGATCCTCTCCACCTGGGCGTACCGGACCAGAGGCCGCACCCGTTCGAACACGAGAGTCGAGCTCACCAGGCAGACCTGCTCCGTGGAGTCGTCCAGCCACAGGAACTCGTCGACCGAGGCCCGCGCCAGCGCCGCGAAGGCGAGGCAGAGGATCCCGACCAGGGCCAGCACGCTGCCGGTGGTCGCGCCCATCGGCAAGGGGAGCATGAGAGCCGCCAGGCACAGGCCCCCCACCCAGGAACTCTTCTCCGCCCGGGAGGCGATCCAGGCTTCGGTGGGCGTCTCCACCTCGAGGGTGTCCTCGGCCCGGTATCCGATCCGCTGGCGGGCCGCCAGCGAGAGGCGGCTGGCCCCCGCCGGGAGCACGAGCGCGTGGGGTCGTGCCTCCAGGGGAACCGGGAGCGTCGCCTCGGGGACAGGGAGGTACCCGAAGCCTGCGCCGGGTGCGCTCCGGGGTGCGTCCGCGACTTCCCGCAAGTCCTCGGCGGGCATCGCGGCGGGCTCGGGAGCACCCGGGCCGGAGGCGCCCAGGAAGACCACACCTGGATCCTCCCCGGGATCCTCGACGATTCCGGGCCCTGCGCTCGCCTCCGCGAGTGCCCGGCGTCGTCCCTCGAGGCGGGCGTGGAGGTCGGCGACGATCTCGTCCGGTTCGGGGAGGAAGGGCACCAGCCAGTTCTCCTCGCCGAGCAGGCCGGCTGCGTCGCGGATCGAGAGCGTCGGGCGCAGCTCCCTCGGACCGTCTCCGGGGCCGATCGGGATGGCCTCGATCGGGATCGAGACCCGGATGCGGGTTTCCCGGTCGGTACCGGGCGCCTCGGGCTCGGCGTGGCCGGTCGCCAGGATCTCCCCGTCGCGGCCGCACCGCTCGGGCAGGAGCGAGGGGATCCAGCGACCGTCCAGGCCGCGCAGCCTCGCCTCCACGGTGAAGCGCCCCGAGATCGGGCGGCGCGCCACCAGGAGCAGCTCGAGATCCAGGACCCGGCCCGAAGGGGTGCGACGAACCTGGGCCAGGGGCCCGGCGACGGAGGAATAGGCCTCGGTCCGGGGCCCGGAGGCCAGGGGCGCTCCCAGGAACCAGGACAGGGCCCGGGCTCGGCATTCGGCCGAGCCGGGAGGCAGCGGATCGGGACTTGCCGGCAGACCGCCGCCGTCCCCACCGGCAACCAGGAAGCGGACCCGCCGACCGTGTTCGCGTCCCAGGGTCGAGTCGCGGACCTGGATCCCCCCGAGTTGCCAGAGTGCCCGCTCCGAGAGACGTTCGACCTCGCTGCCGCGACGGCAGAGGTGCAGCACCCGGAAGGGATTCCGCTCGATCCGGACGAAGTTCTCGCCTGCCGGCTCGGGGACGGTCGAGGCGAGGACCAGGGCGAGCAGGCCCGGGGCCAGGAACTGGACCCCGGGATGGACCGCCGCGATCCCGGCCGTGGCCAGCCCCACCAGCTGGAGCAGGTCGAGGAGGCCGAGTCCGGCGGGGTCCCCTCGCCACGCCACCGGGAACTCCACGACCCCGGGAGCGAAATCGATCTCGCCCCCGGCCAGTTGGGTGGCGGCGTCCTCCCCGGGAGCCAGATCGGAGGGCCGGAGCCGCGGCACCCTCGGCGGGGCACCGACCGGCCAGGTCGAGGTGGCGAGTCCGAAGGGCTCGAACCGGTGACTCCGGCACTCCGGGGTGGAGTGGCCGGCGAGCACGAAGAGGCAGTCGGGATGGGCGTGAGCGCCGCACTCCCGGCACCGGAGCAGGGACTCGCCCGCGAGGGTGGCGGGACAGCGCACGCAGGCGACGACTCCCGGAGCGACCCCGCTCGACATCGGTCCCGGATCCCTTCCTCGGCCCCGGCTCCTGGCCGCGACCATTGTGCCTCCTCCGGTTCCGGCGCCGGCGACCCGCGACCGGGCCTTCCTGCTAGGCTCTTCCCCCCCGGGGGGGTGGAGCCTCCTTGGACCTCGATCCACCGTCGCCGCCCGTCCCCGACCTGCCCGGAGGCCTGGTCCTCCGTCGGGTCCTCGCCTGGTTCCGTCCCCATCTGGGAGCGCTCGCCCGGGCGGGGCTGCTGCTCCTCGTCTCGGTCGGGCTCTTCCAGGCAGGTCCGCTCCTGCTCCGGATCGCGGTCGACGAGGTCCTCCCGGCGAAGGATCCGGACCGCCTGCTCCGGGTGGTGGCCTGCTACGCCGCGGTCCAGGCCCTCATGGTGGCGGTCCACTGCCGGCTCCGGCTCCGCCTCGAGACGGTCGGGCTCGATGTGGTCGCCGAGGTCCGGAGGCGGGCCTTCGCCCATGCCATGGGGCTCTCGCTCGAGTTCCACGACCGGACGCCGGTGGGGGCCCTGATCGCCCGGATCGACGGCGACGCCGAGTCCATGCGCCAGCTCTTCACCTTCGCCGTCCTGGTGGTGGTCGGGGACGTCCTCAAGGTGGCCGCCGCCCTGGTGGTGATGGCGAGCCTCCATGCGGGGCTGGCCGCGCTGATGGCCGTGGTCCTGGCGGCCATCGCGGTCTTCTCGATGTACGTCCAGCGGGTCGGCCGGGAGCTCTTCCGCACCGGCAGGGAACGCAACGCGGGGGTGATGGCCTTCCTCCAGGAACGCCTGCAGGCGGTCGGGGTGATCCAGGTCTACGGCCGGGAGGACCACCAGGCCGGGGCCCAGGAGGCGAGGAGCCGTGCCAAATTCGAGGCCGACTGGAGGGGCAGCCTCCTCTGGAACGGCTTCTACAACCTGCTGGTCCTGGTCGAGCAGGTCGGGATCTGCGTCTGCCTCTGGTGGGGCGGGCAGGACGTGCTGGCGGGGAGCGTGAGCCTCGGGACCCTGGTCCTCTTCTGCGAGTACATCCGGGCCCTCTTCATGCCGGTGGCCCGTCTCTCGGAGCAGATCTCGGCGCTCCAGCGGGCCTGGGTCGGCGCTACCCGGGTCGTCGACCTGCTCGAGGCCCGGCCCGTGGTGGTCGACCCTCCCGAACCTGTCCGGGTGGCGCCGGTGCCCGAGGTCCTCGAGTTCGAGGACGTCTCGTTCTCCTACCGGAGGGACGGCTCCGAACCGGTGGTCCAGGGCGTGTCGTTCCGGATCCCCCGCGGCGAGGTCCAGGCCCTGGTGGGTCCGACCGGGGGCGGCAAGTCGACCCTGGTCCACCTGCTGCTCCGCTTCTACGACCCGACCTCCGGGAGGGTGCTCCGGGACGGTGTCGACCTGCGGCGGATCGCGCTCTTTGACCTGCGTCGTCCCATGGCCCTGGTGCTCCAGGACCCTCAGATCTTCCCGGGGACGGTGGCCGACAACATCCGCATGGGGTGGCCGGGCCTCGACGATGCGGCGGTCCGGGAGGCGGCTCGCCGGGTGGGTGCCGACGAGTTCATCTCCCGACTCCCCCAGGGCTATGCCACCCGCCTGGCCGAACGCGGCGTCGACCTCTCGACCGGGGAACGCCAGCTCATCGCCTTCGCCCGCGCCCTGGCCCGGGACCCTGCGGTGCTGGTGCTCGACGAGGCCACGGCCTCGGTCGATCCCGAGACCGAGCGCCGGATCCAGGCATCCCTGGCGGGACTGCTGGCGGGACGGACCGCCCTGGTGGTGGCCCACCGGCTCTCGACGGTGGAATCGGCTCACCGCATCCTGGTGGTGGAAGGCGGGCGGATCGCGGAGGCCGGGAACCACCGCGACCTGATCGGCAGGAAAGGCGCCTACGCCCGCCTCCATGCCGCGCTCGGTGCCGCGTCATGACGCGCTCCCACCTGGCCTGGATCGTCTCCGCCTGGCGCCCCCGCGTCGGCCTGGCGGCACTGCTCCTCGGCCTCACGCTGGTCCACGCCGGGATCGCCCTGGTCCAGCCCCTGGCCCTGAAGCGGGTCTTCGACCGGCTCCAGGCCGGTTCGGTCTGGCCGGAAGTGGGCTCGGCGCTGTGGGTCCTGGGGCTGGTGGCGGCGTTGCGGTTCGTGGTCTATGCGAGTCTCCAGACCCTGCGGGCCTACGGGAACCACCGTTTCGAGCATGAGCTCAGGTCCCGGGCCTTCTCCCGGTTGCTCCGCCTGGGGCCCTCGTTCCACACCCGACACGCCACCGGCGACACCCTCACCCGGCTGACCAACGACATCGGTCCCGACTCCCGCCTCCCCTGGTTCCTCTGCTCGGGGATCTTCCGGGCCCTCGAGGCCGCGTCCAACTTCGTGCTGGTGGCGGCCGGCTGCTTCTGGATCTCCCCGTCCCTGGCCTTGGCGTGCCTGGTCCCGGTCCCGCTCCTGGGAATCGCCTTCGGCCTGGTCTCGGGTACCCTCCAGGACCGCTCCCGACGCATGCAGGAGGCGATCTCGGCCGTGGGAGCCGAACTCGACCAGAGCCTGCAGGGGATCCGACTGGTCCAGGCCTCGGGCGCCGAGACCGAGCGCGACGACGCCTTCGGTCGGGCGATCGGGGTACGCCGGGAGGCCGAGCTCTCGATGCTCCGCGCCGAGGTGGGCCTCCAGGTCTTCCACGAGGGAGCGGCCCAGGGGCTCATCGTGCTCGTGCTGCTGCTCGGCGGTTCCCGGGTGATCGAGGGGACCATGTCGCTGGGCGACCTCATGGCCTTCAATGCCTACGCCTTCACCCTCGCCTTCCCGATCTTCGAGCTGGGGAACTTCGTCGCCAAGCTGGGGCAGAACTCCGCCATCATCGACCGGCTCCGGGAGATCGAGGAGTGGCCGCCCGATGTCGTCGACGGCACGGGTCCGGAAGTCGGCGGCAGCCCTGGCGCCGAGTCGGGTTCGTCTCGGGACGGGCTGAGGCTGGAATCGATCGGCTTCGCCTACCGGTCGGATCGCCCGGTCCTGACCGGTGTCTCCTTCGAGGTGGCTCCCGGCGAGCGGGTGGCGGTGGTGGGACGGGTCGGGTCCGGGAAGAGCACCCTGCTCCGGCTCCTGGTCCGGCTCATGGATCCGACGGCCGGCAGGATCCTGCGCCGCGGCCGGCCGTTCGCCTGCCTGCCGCTGGTGGAGGCCCGGGCCGGTGTGGGCTACGTGCCCCAGGATCCGGTGATCCTCTCCGAGTCGCTCCGGGACAACATCGTCTTCGGCCGCCCGGGGATCGATCCGGCCCGGGTCGAGTGGGCGGCCCGGGCCTCCCGACTCTCCCAGGACATGGGGGCCTTCCCCCAGGGTCTCGACACCCCGGTGGGTCCTCGCGGCACCCGGCTCTCGGGCGGGCAGAAGCAGCGGCTGGCGCTGGCCCGGGCCCTGGCCGGAGGACCGTCGCTCCTGGTGATGGACGACTGCACCGCCAGCCTCGACGCCGCCACCGAGGAAGCGGTCTGGGAGGACCTGGCCCGGGAACTCCCGGGGACCGCGATCGTGATGGTCACGCACCGCATCCCGGTGCTGGCCCGGGTCGATCGGATCGTGGTGCTCTCGGCGAGCGGGACGGCCACCCAGATCGGGACCCACCTGGAACTCGTGGGCCGGCCCGGCGAGTACCGCGACCTCTATCGCGCCGGCGAGCTGGGGTAGCGGGCCGGGGAAGGGTTCCCTGCCGGCCCGCCGCCGCGGCTCACCCCGAGATCTCGAGCACCACCTTGCGGAGGATCTCGTAGGCCTGCTGCCAGGTGCTGGCCTGCTTGCCCTGCTGGATGGCGGTCTGCAGCGCCAGCTTGTCGAAGGCGTCGAGCAGGTTGGCGCCCGCCAGGTTCTCCACCACGGTCTGCATCGCCTTGGTGGCGATCTCGTAGCTCGACCCTGCTCCCCAGGCGAGCGAGAGCCGGAGCAGGTCCTTGGCCTGGTGGTTGCCCAGGCGCTCGTGCAGCGACTGGAAGGTCACGGTCCAGGCGTTCCAGGCGCGCTCCCAGGTCGCGACCTGCTGGGCGATCGCCTTGGTGTTCCGGATCACCAGGGCGTCCATCGGCTGGAAGGCCCCGAGCGGAGCCTCGGCCAGCGAATCGACGTAGAGCACCAGGGTCTTCACCGCGTTCTCGTAGCTCTGGCCGGCGGCGGCCTCGCGCCCCATCGAGAGGAAGGTCCGGACGAAGGCCGGTCCGTCGCCGGCGTAGCGCTGCGGGTCGTCGGCGATCTGGCGCATGGTGCGGGCCGTGATGGTGTAGGCGATCTCCCAGGTGGGCGCCATGTCGGCGGCCTTGCGGGAGGTGCGGAAGCAGAGGTCGATGCCGACCGGGAGGCCGCCCACCTGAGCCACCGCGTCGAGGGTGGTGCGCAGCGCCTTGGTGGCGGCTTCGTAGGACTGGCCGCCGGAGGCCTCGATCCCCATGCGGAGGAAGCGCGAGAACTTGGCCCAGTCGGTGATGCCGCCCGGGGCTGCGGGACCGTTCCCGCTCGAGGGCGCCCGGGGACCGGTGGCCCCGCCTTCGATCGGGCGGCCCGGAACCTTGACGGCCCCGTCGTCGACGATGCCCCGCAGCAGGTCGCGGATCCGGAAGGTGTGGACCATGCGCTCGGCCCGGTTGGCGAAGGCGGGTCCCGCGCCACCGTCGGTACGGGCAGTCCGGGCGCTCTCCGGCGGGGCCGCCAGGGCGGACCCGGCGCCGAAGACGAGAGCCAGACACAGGGCCGGGAACCGCGAAGCAACGTGGGCGCGCATGGGGGGTGTCCTCCGAACGTCGTGTCCCGCATTCGGGTATCCGGACCCGCGGTCCGTCCCCGTGGTCACCAGTCTAGGGACCCTGCCGACACCGTCAAGGGCGACGCCCTACCCCGCTTCGCCGGCGGCCTCACACGTCCATCGGGGTGCGGTGCTCGCGCTTCCTGGGCTCGCCCTGCGGCCCGTCGTAGTAGCGCCGGAAGTACTCGTCGCACCACAGGCACACGTCGCCGAGCTCCTGGATCCGTCGCCGCACGTGCTCGGGATCGAGGCCCCGCCAGACCCCGAGATCCTTGGGCTGGCCACGGTTCAGGGCCTGCCAGTCCCGGTTGCCCCGGTACCGGTCGAGGATCGATGCCACCGGCTCGCTCCGCACGTCGCCCAGGGCGTAGTAGGTGCCGGGGCAGCACGGGTAGAGCCGGTAGAGCTGGATGTGGACCTCCTGCTGGTCGGAGCCGTCGTCCAGGAACCCCAGGGCCCCCGACCACATGTTGCAGAAGTTGTGCTCGGGATCGAGCTTGGCGAGCTTGTTGGGGATGGCCCGTCCCCGGGCCCAGTTGCCCTTCAGCCACAGATCGTCGGTGGCACCCCAGAACGCGAATTGGGGGGAAGGCGGGGAGCCCGCGCCCGGTTCGCCTCCTCCGGTCCCCGCCTCGGGGACCTGGGCGTCCACCATGCCGCGGGCGACGAAGCGGGCCCTGAGCGCCTCGGCGTGCCGACCCTGGTGCTTGTGGTAGCGATCGATCGAGACGATGTCGATGCGGTCGATCCCCATGGCGAGCACCCGGTCGAGCCGACGGTCGTCGAGCAGGTCGCCGTTGGACTGGAGCCAGAGCGGGAGTTCCCGTCCGTAGCGTTCCCGGATCGCCCCGCAGACGGCGGCGAGCTTCTCCATCTCGACGGTGGGCTCCCCGCCCGAGAGGATGATCCGGCCCGGGGCCTCGGGGAGGTTGGGGACGACCCTCAGGAGCTCGGCGGTGTCGATCGCCTCGCCCTGGGGCGAGCTGTCGTTGTAGCAGTGGTCGCAGGTGTCGTTGCACCGCAGGGTGAAGACCCAGTAGACGCTCTCCATGGAGCGGGGAGCCTCCTCGTCAGGCTCCCGGCAGAGTACCGCCGCTTCCGGGTCCCGGGAGGGCGTCGCATGCTCAAGGCACCCGGCGCCAGACGACCTCCGAGCCGTGGCGGCCTCCGGTGGCGAGCATCGAGCCGTCCCGGGACGGCGCCAGGGCATGGTGGCCCTGGTACCGGCGGAACCGGACCACCTCGGCTCCGGTGTCGAGCCGGTGGACGGTGGCGGTGTGCTCGTCCCCCGCCGACACCAGGCGGCCGTCGCCGGTCACCTCGGGGCGATGGGGCGAGAGGTCCTGGGGCCTGATCGAGCCCAGGACAGCCTCCCCGGTGAACTCCCGGACGGAAAGACCGGCGTGGCCCCAGGTGGTCAGGATCCTCCGCGAGTCGGGGAGGAGCCAGGTGCCGCTCCCGAGCAGGACCCCCTCTCCCCTCCCGAGTCCCGCCTGCCCGACCAGCCAGGCGGCGAGCTCGCGCATGCCCTGGAAGCCCTCCGTCTCCACGAGCGGATCCGCCTGGTCGGGAGCGAAGATCGCCGCCCGGGTGTTCCAGTCCCTGGTGACGAGCAGGAGTCCACCGGTACCGACCCGCTGGAGCCGGACCGAGTCGAAGCCGATCGTGTCGAGCCAGGGTTCCGGCAGCCGGAGCTCCCGGGACCCCTCGATCGCAGTCCGGGAGGTGGCGAGCGAGAGCAGGCGGAACCCGGTTCCGGTGTGGGAGAGGGCGAGGAGCCGGGTTCCGCTCGGATCGGGCAGCAGACCGCGGCCAAGGGATCCCTTCGCAGGGAGCCCGTCCTGGCCGAACCGGTAGGCAGCGAGGCAGCGTCCGTCCAGGTCCAGGACCTCGATCTCGTCGTCGTCGGCGACCGCCACCCAGCGCTCGTCCGGGCCCCAGGCCAGGCCGTCGACCGGGCAGTACCCCGGGCGAGCCGTGCGGAGGGTGAGGGCCTCGAAGCGGGCCTCGCCACCCCAGGGCGAACTCCGGTCGGGACCGTCAAGCCATCCACCCGGCGTCGGAGTCGGGAAGGCCGGGCCGGTAGCGTCGGGGACCTCCGGGAAGTGGCCTCGTTCGGTCCGCTCCACCGTGGATCCGGTCAGGCTGAAGATCGGGGTGATCGCAGTGGGGCGGGCGACGGCTCCCAGGAGGGCGAAGGGGGCGAGCGCCAGGCAGGAGGCCCAGGCCGGGTGGATCCGGGCACCGGGGGGGCGGGAGCGGATCGCATCCAGACCCCGGTCCAGGAGTCGGGCTGCGATCGCCAGCAGGATGCCGTAGATCAGCGAGGCGACGACGATGCCGGGGAAGAAGGGGCCGACATGGATGTGCTCCACCGCAGAGAGAGCCTCCCGGGAGAGGGCCATCGCCACCGCCGACGAGGCGGTGCCGGCGACCAGGACCGTCCGGGCCAGCGGGAACGAAGACGCCGTGCCTCGGTCGCGTCCGAGGGCGCGGACCAGGCTACCCAGGGCCACCAGCCAAGCGATTCCTGCGATCACGCCGAGGACCTCGTGGAGCCGGATCATCCCACCCAGGTCGGAGATCCCGACCAGCCAAGCGAGGCTCCAGATGACCAGGCGGGTCGGACCCAGCAGCAGGAGGACCATCACGGAGTGCCGGGAGAGGGAGAGAATTCCGTACATCGGAGACGACCTCCAGGAGGGATCGGGGGATGATCCGGGATAATGACAATGGACTTGCCATCATGGGTCCCGGGATCCGGAGCCTGGGGACGGGGACGGGTACGGCCTCAACCCAGGCTGCCCAGAGGAAACTTGTCGGCCTTCCTCCCCCGCGTGCTAGCCTCCCCGGCTTTTCGCATGGGAGTAGACGGGTGCCAGGCGGAAGCACCGCCCGCATCCGACAAAGGGGAGTCGAGTATGAAGAAGCTCATCGCACTGGCCTGGCTCCTGACCGGAGTCCCGGCCGTCCTGGCGATCGACCTGCCGCTCGGGAACGAGCGGGGTCGCGGCAATGGCGTGTGGATCGAGGCCGACGGCCTCTACCGGGAGGGCGGCTCGGAGATCGATCTCTCCGCCACCGTCTCCCGCCTCACCGCCACCACCCTGAAGACCGAGGCCGGCGAGTTCACCTACCTGAACATCCCGGGCTTCCAGCAGACCGGCGACATCGGCGCCCCCAGCCTTCCCGTGATGAACCGGATCGTCGAGGTCCCGCTGGGCGGCAAGGTCGAGATCGAGGTCGTGTCCAGCACCCGCACCCGGGTCGACCTGGCGGCCAACGGCCTGTCGGCCCCGGTCTTCCCCCGCCAGCCCCCGCAGCCCAAGGACGGCAGCGTGGTCCCCTTCGCCTGGCAGCGGCAGGCCTACCTGGCTCCCGGACTCCAGCAGGAGGCCCTGGCCCGGGTCGAGGAGATCGGCACGCTCCGCGACATGCGCCTCGTGCTGGTGCGGGTGGCCCCGGTCGCCTACGACCCGACCACCGGCGCCCTCGAGGTCCAGAACGACATCCAGGTGAAGGTCCGCATCCAGGACGCCGACCTGCGCGCCACTGCGGAACACAAGGCCCGCTACTTCTCGCCCTTCTTCGCCGGGCTGCGCGCCCAGGTCCTGGCTCCCGAGTCGCTCCGGGCGCTGGATCCGGCTTCGCCCCGGCCCCGCACCTACGCGATCGTGGTCGACAAGGCCCTCGAGGCCGAGCTCGCCCCGTTCGTGGCGTGGAAGAAGGAGCAGGGCTTCGACGTGATCGTGGCCAACACCGACACGGTGGCGGCCGACGCCTCGGCCATCCAGACCCACGTGCACGGGCTCTACAAGAACCCGGGCGAGGGCCATGGCGCCCCGGACTTCCTGCTGCTCGTCGGCGATCATGACAACCTGCCGTCGAACGACAAGGGCGAGGGCGGCTGGTCCAGCCACCTCTCCGACCTCGACTACGCGGCGGTCACCGAGGGCGACTACCTGCCCGACATCCTCTACGGGCGGTTCTCGGCCCGGAACGCCGAGGAGCTCCGGCCCCAGGTCCAGAAGACCGTGCAGTACGAGCGGTTCGAGATGCCGGATCCTTCCTTCCTGAAGGAAGCGGTGATGACCGCCGGCTGGGACTACAGCAAGGCCGTCGAGTGGGGCTGGCCCCAGATCAAGTACGCCAACAAGTACTACTTCAACGCCGACAACGGCTTCACCGAGGTCTCGACCTTCCTGTCCTCGGCTTCCGACCAGAACGCCGCCGAGATCATCGCCCAGGTCGGCCAGGGTGCCGCCTTCGTGAACTACACGGCGCACGGCAGCTCGACCAGCTGGGCCGACCCCGGCTTCGAGATCTCCGACGTCGAGGCCCTCGGCAACGCCGGCAAGTACCCCTTCGTGGTCGCCAACTGCTGCCAGACCTCGGCCTTCTCGGTCGGGACCTGCTTCGGCGAGTCCTGGCTCCGGGCCGCGGACCGGGGCGCCATCGGCTACATCGGTGGTTCCAACAACACCTACTGGGACGAGGACCTGTGGTGGGGCAACGGCTTCTACGCCATCGCCCATCCCAACGAGGAGGGCGAGCCCCCGAACCGGGAGGACACCGGCGTGGGCGCCTACGACGTGACCTTCCAGGATCCCAATGCCACCGCGGCTTCGATGATGCTGGTCGGCAACCTGGCCGTGGAGCAGTCCAACAGCGACCGGAAGCTCTACTACTGGGAGGTCTACCACCTCTTCGGCGACCCCTCGCTGCAGATCTTCATGGGTCTGCCCTCGGAGAACGCGGTGGAGCACACCGGCACCATCGTGGCTTCGGAGTCGACCTACCAGGTCAAGGCCGCGGCCGGGTCGTACGTGGGCCTCACCCTCGACGGCTCCCTGCTGGCCGCCGGGGTCACCGGTGCCGACGGCGTGGTCGACCTGCCGCTGACCGGCGTGCCGGCGAGCGGCAGCGCCAAGCTGGTGGTCACCGCCAAGAACCGCAAGCCCTACTTCGGGTGCGTGGCGATCGGGCGGTGACGGCTAGCCCTGTCCCTCCCGGGTTCCAGTAATCCCGGAGGTATGGGGCCGGACCTCCGGACGCGGGGAACCCCCCGGGGCCGGGGGGGGGGGGGGGGGGGGGGGGGGGGGGGGGGGGGGCGGGGGGGGGGGGGGG
>CAYOHP010000166.1:0-13122 GCA_964403795.1 uncultured bacterium
CGACGAGCCCGGAATTCCGCCGGGAGCCGGGTCGGGGAGCGGGACGGAGCCCCCTCCCCCACCCACGACTTGAGCCGCGAGGATCGCCCGGTACCCGAGGACGGAGCCGAGTCGGCGGGTCCGGCCGCCGACGCGACCCTCACCCCCGGCACCACGGGTCCCTCCGGCCCTCCCGCCCCCGCCCAAGACCCGGTGCCCACCGACCGGACCGACCGGCAGGACCAGGACATGCGGGACGCCGGCCTGTTCACGATCCTGACCGGCGCCTCCCGGCTCCTGGGGCTGCTCCGGTCCTACGCCATGGCCCGGGTCCTGGGCGGCACCCTGGGAGCCGATGCCTTCTGGGCCGCCTTCAAACTGGTCAACTTCTTCCGTCTCTTCCTGGGCGAGGGTGCGGTGGGCCACGCCCTGATGCCGGTGCTCCAGGACCTCGAGGTCAGGAACCGGTCCGAGGCCCGGGAGCTGGCCGCCCGGGCGGTCCGGCTGACCTTGCTCCTGTGCCTGGTCCTGACGGGGGTGTTGCTGGTCTGCCTGGAGCCCTTGCTGCGGCTCTACGTTCCCGACCTGCCGGAGGCCGGCCACCGTCTGACCGCCCGGCTCACCTGGTGGATGAGCCCCTATCTCGCATGCATCGGGGTCGCCTCGGTCCTGATGACCCCGCTCCAGGCGCTCCGGGTCTTCCTTCCCACCGCCGCCCATCCCCTGCTCTTCAACCTGGCGATCCTGGCCCTGGCCCTGGTCACCTCCTGGTTCCCGACCCCGACCATGGCGTTCGCGGCCGGGGTCGTCCTGGGGGGATTCCTGCAGGCCGGCTGGCTGGCGTGGGCAGCGGCCCGCCGGGGCATCCCGCTCTTCCATCCAGGCCCCCTCGGGCTTCGAGATCCGCACCTGGGAGAGGTCGTCCGACTCACCGTCCCCACCCTCGCAGGAGTCTTCCTGATGCGGGTGAACACCGTGATCGACGTCCGCTTCGCCAGCGGCCTTGCCACCGGCTCGCTCTCGTGCCTGAACTACGCCTTCCTCATCCACACCGCGGTGCTCGGGCTCACCGGAGTGGGGGTGGCCACGGTCTACTTCTCGGCCCTCGCCGAAGCCCACGCCCGGGGGGACGAGGCCGGCTTCGGGGTCGCCCTGCGAGACGGCCTGGGCCTGACCCTGGTGGTCGGGATGCCGATCACCGTCCTGGGCACGGTCTTCCCGGAGTCGCTGGCCGGCCTGTTCAAGGGGGGCGCCTTCGGGAACCGGGAAGTCGCCTTGACCGCCTCGGCGTTGGCCGGATACAGCCCCGGCCTGGCCCTCGGCGGGGTCTTCCAGCTCCTGTCCCGGGCGCTCTACGCCAAGAAGCTCCAGGGCGTGGTGGTGCGCGGCGGCATCGTGGCGGTGGCCGTGAACGTGGCCCTGGCCTACGCCTGGGTCGGACCCTACCAGGTGGGAGGCCTGGCCGCGGCGGCTTCGGTGGCGCTGCTGGTCCACGTCCTGTGGCTCGCATGGTCGTTGCGTCACGATCTGGTGCGGTGCGGTGCCGGTCTCCCGGCCGTCCGATTGACGCTTCTCTCGGTGCTGGCGGCCGTTCCTGTCGGTCTCCTGCCCGAAGCCGCCCGGACCTCGCCCCTGGTCGCCCCGCCTTTGCTCGGGGGCGTCTATCTGGCATTACTGTATGGAGGGGGCTTCCCGGAGAGCGCGCTTCTCACGAGGATGTTGACGCGCCGAGGACGCCGAGGTCCGCCTTAGAGGAGGGCGGCCCATGAGCCAGCCCGAACCCGAATCCGCAGACCGCCGCGCCCCACCGACCCAGCGGGATCTCCTGCACCGCGTCCTCGACGAGAAGGACTTCGAGGCCATCCTCGGCGATGCCCAGCCCGGCCTCGACCGCGAGAAGATCCTGCGGGCGCTGGCCTACGCCCGGGACGCCCACTGCGATCAGAAGCGCAAGAGCGGGGACCCCTACATCTCGCATCCCATGGGGGTGGCGGCCCTGCTGATCCAGGAGAACCTGGACACCGACACCATCTGTGCCGCCCTGCTCCACGACACCGTCGAGGATTGCGGGACCACCCCCGAGGACCTGACCGAGCGGTTCGGCAAGACCGTCTCTGCCCTGGTCGACGGGGTCTCGAAGATCGGCAAGCTCCAGTTCGAGTCCAAGGCGGCAGCCCAGGCAGAGAACATCCGGAAGATGATGCTGGCGATGACCACCGACCTCCGGGTCATCCTCATCAAGCTGGCGGATCGCCTCCATAACATCTCGACCCTCCAGCACATGCCGGTCGAGAAGCAGCAGAGGATCGCCCGGGAGACCCTCGAGATCTACGCCCCCCTGGCGCGGCGCCTGGGGATCTCCAAGATCCAGTGGGCCCTGGAGGACTCCTGCCTCCGGTACATGAATCCCAACGTCTACTTCGACCTGGTGCGCAAGGTGGCGCAGAAGCGGGCCTCGCGGGAGAAGTTCGTGGAGCTCCTCAAGGAGGAAGTCCAGAAGGCCCTGGTCGAGAACGGCATCGACGGGGTCGTGAAGGGCCGGCCCAAGAGCTTCTACTCGATCTACAAGAAGACCCTCGAGCACAACAAGAACCTGAACGAGGTCTACGACCTGGCCGGGATCCGGATCCTGGTCTCCGAGGTCAAGGACTGCTACGCCGCCCTGGGGATCGTCCACAAGCAGTGGAAGCCGCTGCAGAACCGCTTCAAGGACTACATCGCGGTCCCCAAGTCGAACCTCTACCAGAGCCTCCACACCACCGTGATCCACCCCGAGGGCCAGGTCTTCGAGGTCCAGATCCGGACCCACGAGATGGACGAGCTCGCCGAGCGCGGCGTGGCCGCCCACTGGGTCTACAAGGAAGGACTGGATCCGCAGGAGGTCGCCAAGCGCAAGCTGACCTGGCTGAAGCAGATCGTCGGCTGGCACGAGGAGACCACCGACTCGGGCCAGTTCCTGGAGAACGTGAAGCTGGACCTGTTCCGCGACCAGGTCTACGTCTTCACCCCCAAGGGCACGGTGATCGAGATGCCCGCCGGGGCCACGGCCCTCGACTTCGCCTATCACATCCACACCGACGTGGGGCACAACTGCGTCGGGGTCCAGGTCGACGGTCGCATGATCCCCCTGGACACTCCGCTCAAGAACGCCCAGGTCGTCTCGGTGCTCACCTCGAAGACCTCCCGGGGCCCGGGGCGGGACTGGTTGGAGATGGCCTTCACCTCGAGGGCCAAGAACAAGATCCGCCAGTTCCTCCGCAAGCAGAACCGGGACGACTTCGTCGACAAGGGCGCCGAGCTCCTGGAAGCGGAGATCGAGAAGCGGTTGAAGGCGCTGCCCAAGGACCGGTCCCTGACGATTCCCCAGGTCCTGAAGCACGAGGACTTCCAGGCCGTGCTGGTGGCGGCCGGATACCCGGAACTGCGGGATGCCCAGATCGCCATCGGGAGGGGTGACTGCCAGCCTTCCCAGCTCCTGTACAAGGTCGAGATCCTGAAGCCCCCGGAGGCCCCCCTCCAGGCCCAGGACGTGGTGTCCAAGCGACCGGCCGCGCCCCGACCGGCGGCTCCCGGAGGCGTCCTGGTCGGCGGGCAGGGCGACATGTTGGTCCGACTCTCGAAGTGCTGCAATCCGGTGATCGGCGACGAGATCCTCGGGTACATCACCCGGGGACGGGGTGTGTCGGTGCACCGCAGCGACTGCCCCAACGTCGAGAACCTTACCGGGGACGAGGCCCGCCAGGTCGACGTCGGATGGGACGAGCGCTCGCTCCACGACAAGAGCGCCAGCTACCTGGCCGAGATCGAGGTCCAGACCAACGACCAGCCCAACGTCCTCTCCCGGGTGACCAACGTCATCGCCAACTTCAAGATCAACATCCACTCGGCCGTGGCCAGGGTGAACAAGCAGGGCGTCGGCGTCCTGCGCTACGGCCTCGAGATCAAGGACGGGCTCCAGCTCGGGAACCTGCTCCGGACCATCGGGTCGCTGGCCGAGGTGCGGGAGGTCTACCGGGTCAACCCGAGCAAGGTGGCGCCCCAGGCCAAGGGGCGTCAGCGCGGCAAGAAGGGCAAGAAGAAGGCGCGGGACGAGGACGAACCCCGCCCCTTCCGGCCCGGACCCCGGGGACCCGACGACCCGAGCCGCATGATGTGAGGAGCGGGATGAACTCGGGCGCGGCGGATCCGGAGAAGTTCGAACGGGTCTTCTCCATGCACTTCTCGAAGGTCTACCCCCTCTACCTGCAGAAGGCGGCGAAGAAGGGGCGGGAGGCACGGGAAGTCGACGAGGTCATCTGCTGGCTGACCGGCTACTCGCGGGAGCAGCTGGCGGCACAGATCGCCCGCCAGGTCGACATCAGAACCTTCTTCGGGGAGGCTCCCGGGTTGAATCCCGCCGCCGGGAAGATCACCGGCACCATTTGCGGCGTCCGCATCGAGGAGATCGAGGATCCCCTGATGCGGCAGGTCCGCTATCTCGACAAGCTGGTCGACGAGCTGGCCAAGGGCCGGCCCATGGAGAAGATCCTGCGGAAGTAGGGGTCCTCCCGCCGCCACGAAAAAACGAACCCCCGGTCGGCGGGACCGGGGGTTCGCAGTTTGGCGGAAGGAACGGTCTGTTGGTCGGAGACTCTTCGAGTGTAGGGACGGGGCAGGAACCGTCAAGCCTCCGTGGAGAGATTCACTTGATCCCGTAGGGATTCGAGTCGGAGGCATCGGCCCGGACCACCGGAGCGGCCGGGACCACCGGCACAGGGGCCGGGTCCGGGATCCGACCTTCGCACTCTGAGGGCGCCACCATCAGGCCGGCGGCCAGCCGGTCCAGCTCGGCGTTGGACCAGAGGCGACCGCCGAAGTCCTTGAGGGCCCGGTACTCGACCGAGTGCGCCCCGAAGTAGCGGAGCGTGTTGAGGGCGACCCGGTTGTACGAGTCCGGGAGCAGGTCCTCGGTGGCACTCCCGGACTCCTCCCGGGCTCGATCGCGCTGCTCGATCGAGTCCTGGACGTTGCCGAGCACCTTGCCCCACCAGGTGGCATTGCGCTGCTGGTTCCGGATCCACTGGCCCTTGACCCCGGCCTCTGCGAACCCGGCGGAGACCGCCACCGAGTCGGAGACCTCCTCGCCCTGCTTGGCCTTGGACAGCTCCCGGATCATCCCGGCCCGGGCCTCGTCTCCGGTCATCCCGTCCCGGATCCCCTGCTCCACCACGGCCGGGTCGATCGAGCGGAAGATCTGCAGGAAGCGGGCGAAGTGGGCCCCACCGGGGGCGGTGCTGCCCGCCCGGGTGCGGGTGGCGCCGGCCTCGTCCATGCGGAGCACGCTTCGGGCGAGGAGCAGGCGGAGCCGGCCGGTCTCGTCGGCCTGGTCGTGCATCCGCAGCAGGGCGGCGGCCACGTAGATCTCGGTGGAGAGGACCTCGTCGAGGGTCAGTTCGGCGTTGTCCCGCAGGCCGGCCGGGGCGACCACATGCAGCTGGGATCCGTGCCGCTCGAGCAGCCGGCGGTGGTCCGGGTCGACCAGCGCCTGGCGAGAGGACCGCCAGCCCTTTTCGAAGGCGACCTGGGGATTGGTCCGACGCCACGGGCCGGTCCGGTCCTCGACCCGGGTCGCACTGCAGTCGCTGACCTGGACCGGCGCGGCGACCACGGGCTCGGGCCGGGTCGGAACCGGGGTCGGGGCCACCGGAGTCGGAGCCGGGGTCGGGCCCACCGGGGTCGGCGCAGGGGTCGGGGCCACCGGGGTCGGCGCAGGGGTCGGGGCCACGGGAGCCGGGGCGGGGGCGGGGGCGGGCGCCACCGGAGCCGGCTTGGGAGACCCCTTCGGGGCCGGCTTCGACACGACCGGCTTGCCAACCACCGGCTCGGGGCTCGGCGAGGGCCAGTCCCGGTCGGGATCGTTCCCGCCCTCGGATCCCGGAGCCTTGGCGACCCGGGGAGCCAACGGAGCGAACCGCCCCGCCGCCAGACCGGAGATCGCGGCCCGCACCGTCCCGTCCCCGGGCCGGTTCAAGCGATCGCCCCAAGACCCGCCCACCACCGGAGCCCCGGACCGCTCGCCCAGGGTCACGGTGCGCCGGTTCCCATCGTCGATCCGGTGGTCGGAGGAACCCGGCTCGACCTCGAAGCGATTCGGGTTGGCCGCCTTGAGGGCCGCCATGGTGGTCCGCTCCTGGATCGCCAGGGCGTGGAGGCTAGCCCCTCCGGCCGGCACCGTGAAGGTCCTGCCGCCGGGCAGGTTCAGGATCTCGCCGGGGGCCAGGCCGTAGCGCCCCTCGTCGGCCACCACCCGGACCGTCAGCTGGTCCACCCCGTTGGAGGCGGCCTCCAGCTGGAGCTGGGCACGGAAGCCGGGGTCCATCATCTGCTGGACGACCTTCCAGGTGTTGGACACGGTGTAGAGAGGCGTCCCACCGGCGCTGCCGTAGACGCCGAGGAGCAACTGCCTGGCGGCCTCGAGACCGGCGGGATCCAGGGAGATCCGGTGGGCCTTGCCGCCCACGAGGATCTCGAGGCCGACCGGCTGGCGGTCGGAGGCCGACCGGAAGAGTCCGGGGGGCTGGCTCATCGCGAAGCCGGACTGGCTCCCGAAGAGGGTCTCGGTCAGGAACACCACGGTCAGACAAAGGGCCCGGGCCGACCGGACCTGCTTCTCGGGTCGCATCTCCCACCTGCCTTCCTGGGTCGGAACCCGTGATTGCAGGTTCGATGCCAAGCAGGACATCGTGAGAGAGCTCCGCCAGGGATCAAGGTCTCGGGCCCCGTAGTCGAAGGCGCCGGGCGACGGTGAAGCACTCTGCTCCGGCCAGTTCGGAACCCAGGCCACCTCCCTGGAGCCGAATGCGACATCTGTCCGGGGCAGTTCCGGCAGCCTGGCTCCGGGTACCCGGGCGAAGACGCGGCTCCCGGCCTTCCCCCGGAATCCGAAGGACCGGGCCTACCCAGGAGGGCGGACCCGGTCCCTCGGAGTCGGACGGTCAGCGGATCAGTTGCCGCCCATGGCGTCCCGCATCTTCTTCTCGATCATGAGCTCGGCCCGCTTGCGCTGGGCGATCGGGCTGAAGCGGGTGATCCCGAGCTGGCCGTTGACCTCGGCCTCGATCTGGGCCCGGAGCGCCACCGGATCGACCGGGGCGGCGGAGATCGCCTTGCTCATGTCGGGCATCTCGCCCTGGGACATCGACTGGCCCATGTCGCTCAGCATCCCCGCAGCCTCCTGGGCCTCGGCACCCTGCTGGGCACCCACGACCTTGGCGCCCTCGGCGGCGGCCTTGCCGAGGTGCTGGGCGATCCCCATGGCGGAGACCGGGGCACCGCCGGCACCGGCCTTGATGGAGGCCAGGACCTCCTCGGCCCGGGTCCGGGCGAGGTTGTTGGCGGCCGTCACCTTGTCGCGGGGGCTGAACTTGGTGATCCCCTGCTCGGCCATGATCTGCTCGCGGAGCTGGGCCTCGATGGAGGCTCGATCCCGGCCCTGGAACTGTCCCACGGAGATCCCCGAGGGCGTCTTCCAGTCGCCGAGACCGGCGAGACCGGTCGGCTTCTGGCCGCCGATGGCCTGCTCGAGGGCGATGTGGGCGTTCATCTGGGCCATGCCCTTGCCGCCCATGGCTCCGGCACCGAAGCCTCCTCCCCCACCCTCGACCGCGCCCGCCACGACTCCGGCCACGTCCGCACCCACCGCGTTGGAGACGGCCTTGGCGGCCTCCTGCTTGGCCCGGCGCTTGGCTTCCTCCTTGGCCTTGTTCTTCGCGAAGTTCTTGAACATGCCCCCGAAGCCTCCGGCCTGGAGCCCCGGCACCAGCGCCAAGGCGAGGAGGAGAGATCCGAACCGTCGCATGCGACCTATCCCTTTCCGCGCATCTCGATGCGCCCAGGCCGACCGCGCGGCGGCCCGATCACTGGTTCGTGATCGTAGGCCAGGGAAGGTCGCGGAGGGAAGGCCGGGAGTGCGTCCCCGGGCCGACGGAACCGAGCCCGGCCCCCTGGATCAGGTTCCGGGAGGCGGGGGCGTACCCTCGTCGCCATCCTCCCAGACGGCCTGGGAGTCGGTCTTGTCTGCGTCCTTCTTGGTCTCGCCGGGATCCGCCTTGGCACCGGCCTCTTCCCGGCGTCGGCGCTCCTCCTCGGCCTCGGCCCGGATCTTCTCGATCTCGGCCTCCACCTCGGCGATCTTCGCCTTCTTCGCCTGGATCTCCTCGGAGAGGCCTCGGAGCTCGGGGTCGGTCAGGCTCCCCTGGGTCGCCAGTTCGAAGGCGCGCTTGCCCATACGAGTGTAGAGACCCTCGACCTCTTCGTCGATCTGGCCGATCTGACGCTTGGCCTTGAGGACCGCGAGCTCGGTCCCGGTGCGTTCCTTGACCTCGTGGAGGGTCTCGCCCACGGCTCCCGCCGCCCACGCCGCCTTGGTCTTGAGTTCGTCCCAGATCGACATCACGGTCCCTTCCCTCCCACCATAGACGGGGTCTCGCGGGTCCGCAACCTCGCGGTCGGCCCGGGCCCGCGACCGTCTCCTCTCCCCAGCTCCCGGATCCGGGCCAGCAGGGACGGCAGCTCGATGCTGGGCCGGGTGATGTCGAAACCCTGCACGTCGGTGATGTAGCGGATCTCCGACACCGCGCGGGCCACCACCGGGCCCGCCTCGGGACCGGCCCCTGCCAACCCGTCGACCAGCCGTCCCGCCAGGTCCGGAAGGTCCGGCCCGCCCGAGTCCCCGCACCAGTTGAGGTGGAGGACCGCGACCACCAGGGCCCGGGAAAGGAACCAGAGCCGATCCTCGGCCCCGAGTCCTCCGGCCTCCGACTGCACCCTGGCCACGGTCCGGGCCAGGCGCTCCACCCGATCCCGGCAGGAGAGGACGAGCTCCTGCGGGGTGGCCGCCAGCACGAAGTCGAGGGCGATCAAGAGCCAGAGCCGCGGTTCCTCACCCCGATCCAGGAGCGCTTCCAGGTCGGGTAGCCCGGCCCCGGCTCCGGGACGTCCGGCTGCGGCCTCGACCATGGCCTTCAGCACCGCCAGCGGCGCCGCCTGGGATCCCTGCCAACCGGCCACGCGGTCGGCCAGCAGCGCCAGCCGGTCCAGGAACTCGCCGTGCCGGTCCGGCCAGATGTCCAGGACCTCCCGGGGATCGATCCCCAGGTACCCGGTCCGATCGCCGGCGCCCGGGAGCGAGAAGCGCCGCAGGTAGGAGTCGAGCGCCCGGGTGAGACCGATCAGGTCTCCGGTCGGCGCCAGTACCAGTTCCTCGAAGCCGGCCCGGACCGCCGGTTCGTCCAGCCCCTGCCCGGGTGGACATGAGCGGAGGACCTCGAGCCAGGCCTCCAGGGCATCGAAGTACCGGCGGGCCCGCACCGGGAAGCGGGCATCCACCAGGGCATCCACGACCTCCCGATCCTGGAGGCGGGCGAACTGGCGGGTGGGCCCCCGGGGCAGGTGCAGAGGAGGGCCGAGGAGGGTACTCCCCAGGTCCCGGACGGAACTCGCCAGGGCATCGAGTTCGGGGCCGAAGGCCGGGGAGAAGACCGGACCGGACCGGGGGACCTCGGTCCCTCCGGATGCCGGTTCGACCCCACCCCGGATCCTCCCCGTACCGATCGCCAGGGCACCCGCCATCAGCAGGCCGAGGAGACAGAGGAAGCCCGGGCCATGGATCCGCCAGTGGCGGGTCCCCACCGGGGCGGGCGGACCGGGAAGCGGTCTCTCGCCGAGAGCAGGCAACAGGTCCGGATCCCGTCTGCCCGCGGCCGCCACGGGAAGGGCCCGGGTATCGGCCCCGGATCCCGCGCTCGCCTCACCGTCGAGCTCCCGGGCTCGAGCGGGAGCCGGTCCGCCCCGACCGCCTGCCCCAGGGCCACACCCCTCTGCCTGGAGGGCCCGGGCCAGCTCGACCATGGTGGGGAAACGCAGATCGGGGACCGGCTCGAGGGCACGGAGCAGGGCCGACTCGAAGCCGGGTGCCCGCCCCCGGAACGCCTCCGGGATCTCGATGCGGGGACCTTCCAGGCGGCGCGCCAAGCGCTCCTGGAAGTCCATGCCGCGGAATGGATCCGACCGGTAGGCCAGCTGGAAGACCACCAGGCCCCAGGCGTATTGGTCCCCGCGGGGCGAGGCCGCGACCCCGTCCCATGTCTCCGGTGGCAGGTAGTAGGGGGTACCCACGACGCTCCCGGTGCGGGTGAGTCGGGTGACGGTGGCTGCGTCGGTCCAGGCGGCCAACCCGAAGTCGCAGACCACCAGCCGCCCGTCGGGCCGGATCATCACATTGGCCGGCTTCACGTCCCGGTGGATCACACCCGCCTCGTGCGCGGCCGCGAGGGCTTCGGCTCCTGCCACCGCCCAGGCGAGCACGGAGCGGGGAGCGAGCCCGGCAGGGTCCCTGAGAACCGCCTCCAGGCTCCGCCCCTCGAGGTACTCGTAGACGATCCAAGCCTGGCCCGGGGTGTCGCCTACGCCTTCCTCGGTCAGCCCGACGTCGAGGACCCGCACGATCCCGGGATGGTCGAGCTGGGCCGTGACCCGGGCCTCTCGCCGGAAGCGGGCCCTCACGCCCTCGTCGTCGACCGCCAACAACTTGATGGCGACCGATCGGTCCAGGGCCAGGTCCCTGGCCTGCACGACCCGGCCGAAGGCCCCGGCGCCGAGCTGGCGCAGGATTTCGTACCGGGACCGGAGCGACCGGGGGAGCGAACGGTCGGACCCTTCCACCCGGACAAGGTAGCCCGGGAAGTGTCGGGCGCCTCCTGTTTACAGGCGTTCTCCGGCGGGAGTAGTGTCGCCCGACCTGCTAGGTCCGGCGAGGCCGTCGACCCGGGTCACGAGAGCCCGCACCGCGGGCAGGAGGAGGGATTTCGCCCATGGCGATCAGCAGGAGGATCCGCACGTTCGGAGGGCTCCGCGACAGCCGCACCGGCGGAGGACAGGAAGTCTGGCCCGCGATCCTCGACGACACCATCGAGGCCGAGCGCGAGGAGTCGGTCGGGGAACGCCCCGAGGAGACGCACACCGAGCGGGGCGACCTCGCCACCCGGTTCGAGGACCTGGGGCTCCCCGAGCCGGTCCTCCAGGCGGTGAGGGATCTCGGCTTCCAGGAGCCCACCCTGATCCAGGCGGCGGCCATCCCGGCCCTCCTGGCGGGCGACGACCTGATGGGCCAGGCCAAGACCGGGACCGGGAAGACCGCGGCCTTCGGCCTGCCGGCGCTGGCCCGCACCGAGGCCGGTCCGGGGAAGCCCCAGGTCCTGGTCCTCTGCCCCACCCGCGAGCTCTGCCTCCAGGTCACGGCCGAGTTCGAGAAGTTCGCCAAGTACAGCCTGCACAAGGCGGTGGCGATCTACGGCGGACAGCCCATTCCCCGCCAGATCGAAGCGCTCCGGGAAGAGCCGAAGGTCGTGGTCGGGACCCCGGGGCGGGTCATCGACATGACCCGCCGGGGCTTCCTGGACCTCTCCGAGATCAAGTACGCGGTCCTCGACGAGGCCGACGAGATGCTCGACATGGGCTTCATCGACGACATCCGCTTCATCCTGCGGCAGACCCCCAGGGAACGCCAGACCGCACTGTTCTCGGCGACCTTCCCGGCCACCATCCGGCGCCTGGCCCGCTCCAACATGCGCGATCCCCGGGTGATCCACACCTCGGGCAAGCGGCTCACCGTCGAATCCGTGACCCAGGTCTTCTACGAGGTCCCGGAGCGCGACAAGGTGCGGGCGCTCACCCTGCTCCTCGAGCACGAGGACATCGACCAGGCGCTGGTCTTCTGCCGCACCCGCTGGCAGACCGACATGCTCGGCTCGCGGCTCCGGGAGCGCGGCTTCGAGGTCGAGGTGATCCACGGCGATCTCCCCCAGACGACCCGGAACCGGGTGATGGAGGCGTTCCGCGAAGGCCGGCTCGACCTGCTGGTCGCAACCGATGTGGCGAGCCGCGGCCTCGACATCAGCGGGGTCACCCACGTGATCAACTACCACCTGCCCCAGGACCCCGAGATCTACGTGCACCGGATCGGTCGCACCGCCCGCATGGGCGCCGACGGCTGCGCCATCACCCTGGTCGATCCCGCCGCCTACCACGAGCTGGTGACCATCCAGGAGCGGGCCGACGCCGTGATCGAACGCCGCGAACTCCCCAAGGAGGCGGAGCTGGAAGCGGGGCGTCGGATCAAAGTGGCGTTGGCCATGGCGGAGAAGCTCGAGCCCAGTGAACTCGAGCCCTACCTCGAGGGTGCCCGCAAGCTGATCGAGGCGGCCGGGGGCGCCGAACAGGCCGTGGCCTGGTTCGTGCGGGAGGCCTACCTGAAGCTCCATCCCGACAGCGGGAAGAAGGATGCCGAAGGCTTCGGGGATACCGGTGCCGAAGCAGGCCTGGTACGCCTCCACCTGAACGTGGGGAAGAAGCACGGCCTGGCCCCCGAGACGCTGGCGGCCGAACTGGCCAAGGTCTCGGGCCTTCCCGAGGCGGCCTTCCTGCACGGCGAGCTGCTCGACGACTTCGGGTTCGTCCAGGTCTCCACCGAGGGCGCGGCCGACGCCCTCAACGCCCTGGACGGCAAGACCGTGGGAGGCGTGGAGTTGCGTCCGACTCCGGCGAGGGCCCGACGGTCCCGCTCCGAGGACCGGGGCCGCGATCGAGACCGCGGCGGGGACCGCGACCGGGACCGGGATCGCGACCGGCCCCGGGGTCGGGATCGCGACCGGGGCCGCGACCGCGACCGTAGCGGGGACCGCGACCGAGGTCGGGATCGGGATCGAGGTCGGGGACGCGACCGCGATCGCGATCGCGATCGCGGCCGGGACCGGGATCGCCCCCGGGATGCCGGATCGGCACCCGACGCGGTAGCCATCGGCCCCGAGGCAGCTGTCGTCGACCCCATCGAGGGGGCGACCGCCGAGGTCCGACCGGCGCGCCCGGACGGCGAGCGGGGACCCCGACCCGAGGGCGAAGCCGGGCGGCGACGCCGGCGGCGTCGGCGGGGACCGAGGCGGGACGACGGTGCCCCCCGGCCCGAGGGCGCTGGTGAAGGGTCCCAGGGCGAGACTCGGGAGGTAGCTCCCGGCGAGGGCAGCCTAGGCCCGGCGGAGCCGCGGGGCGAGAGGGGTTCCAGCGGGGAGGCCCCTCGCGAAGGCCACTCCGGAGGCCCCCGGGGGCCGC
>CAYOHP010000167.1:0-13021 GCA_964403795.1 uncultured bacterium
ATCACGGTGGCGAGCCCGGGGTAGGGACCTCCCTCCAGGAACCGGCGCACGGCATCGACGCTCGGCACCAGGGACAGGACCCGATCGGCTTCGGAGAGATAGCGGACAATCCGTTCGGGGTTGCGCATCGAAGACCTCCCGAGGACCTCGCAAGCAGGGGGCGTGCCAGCCTTCCGAAGAAGCCGGATCCCCTCTCCAAGCGGCTCCCCAGGGAAGCAGGGCGAGGGCCAAGGGCACTGGATGGGCAGGACTCGCGAGGGACCGCGATCTTCGCGCGAGCCGGTCCCCGGAGCGGGGAGCGGGATCTCGAGCCTCGGGGACCGGGGCTGGGTGGCTGGGGACGCGGGCTGGCCGCCTTCCCATGCTGCCGGGAGGGAAGAGGGGCTAGTATCGGCCTCTCAGGAGGCCTGTCGTGGAGAAGATCCGGATCGCGATCGCGGGCGTGGGGAATTGCGCCAGTGCCCTGGCGCAGGGCATCCGCTACTACCGGGATGCCGCCCCCGAGGACGCGATCGGGCTCATGCACTGGGCGATCGCCGGGTACCGGCCCTTCGACATCGAGGTGGTGGCGGCCTTCGACATCGACCGGCGCAAGGTCGGGCGGGACTTCGCCGAGGCGGTCTTCGCGGCCCCCAACTGCGTGCGGGTCTTCGCCGCCGACCTGCCGGAGTCCGGAACCCTGGTGACCCGGGGGCCGATCCTGGACGGGTTCTCGGAGCACCTGCGGGACTACCCCGAGGACGAGACCTTCCTGCCGGTCGAGGGGCCGGATCCGAGCCGGGCCGAGATCGTGCGGGTCCTGCGGGACTCGGGGGCCGAGATGCTGCTGAACTACCTGCCGGTGGGGTCCGAGGCGGCCACCCGGTTCTACGCCGACTGCGCGCTCGAGGCCGGGATCGGGTTCGTGAACAACATCCCGGTGATGATCGCCAGCGACGCCGGCTATGCCGCCCGCTTCGCCGAGAAGCGGCTGCCCCTGATCGGGGACGACATCATGTCGCAGCTCGGGGCCACCATCACCCACCGGGCGCTGGCCGAACTCTTCACCAGCCGGGGCCTGGCGCTGGACCGCACCTACCAGTTGAACACCGGCGGGAACACCGACTTCCTGAACATGCTGAACCGGACCCGGCTGGCATCCAAGAAGGTCTCCAAGACCGAGGCGGTGCAGTCGGTGACCTCCCGGCGCCTGGCGCCCCGGGACATCCACGTGGGGCCGAGCGACTACGTGCCCTGGCAGCGGGACAACAAGGTCTGCTTCATGCGGCTCGAGGGCCGGGGTTTCGGGGACGCCCCCATCGACATCGAGGTCCGCATGTCGGTCCAGGACTCGCCGAACTCGGCCGGGGTCGGGATCGACGCCATCCGCTGCGTGAAGGTGGCCCTCCAGCGGGAGCAGGGCGGGGTCCTCTACGGACCGTCGTCCTACTTCTGCAAGCACCCGCCCCGCCCGGCCAGCACCAACGACGCGGCCCGGCGGGCGACCGAGGACTTCCTGGCCGGAGAGGCGTAGCCAGTCGGCGACGACGGTCGAACCCGGGTCGTGGCATCGAAGCCAGGCTGACCGGGCGGCGGTCGGTCGGGCCGGCTCTACTGGCGAGCGGCGGCTACCGAGGCGGGGCTGCCCCGCTGGGCGGCGGTGGCGGTCCCGGACCCCGTCGAGGCCGGCTTGGCGGCGGCGGTGTACTTGGCCACCAGGGCCGCCAGGCGCTCCTCCCGCAGCTTGGTGAGCTCGGCCTGGACCTTGGAGATGGCACCCGGCGACCAGAGCGAGACGTCGGGCTTGCCCCGGGCCTTCACGTTGCCGCCGATCAGCTGGCCGTGCTCGTTGCAGGAGAAGCCGGCCGGGGCCTCGGACTGGCAGGCGGCCTGGAGTCGGCTCTGGATCTGGCCCATCGGCAGGATCGGGATCAGGCCCCAGGGGTTGCCCCCGTTCTTGGCGAGCTCGGCGTTCAGCTCCGCCTCGGCCTGGGCTTGGGGGTTGGGGGGCGTGCCGGCAGTCGGGGCGGCCGGGGAGCCTCCCCGGGGGGTCGAAGCGCTGGCCGGGTCGTTGGGCGATCCGGTCCCGGTCGGGGTGGTCGAGGCGGTGGCCGAGTCGGTCGAGGGAGCGCCGTCGCCGCCGCGGAGCTCGGCCTCCCGGGCGGTCAGGCGCTGGAGGTCGCCTTCCAGCCGCTGCTTCTCGAAATCGATGGCCGCCCGCTCCTTGTCGAACTCGGCCTTGGTGGCGGCTTCCCGCTCGGTCTTCTCCTTGTCGAGGGCGGCGATCCCGTCGGTGAAGGTCTTCTCGATATCGGCCCGGCGCTTGGTGATGTCCTCGGTGAGCTTCTTCCGGGCCTCTTCCATCCCGGTCCGCTCGGTGGCGATCTGCCGCTGGACCTCGTCCCGACGGCTCCGGGCGGTTTCCTCCACCTGCCGGAGCGCCGTCTGCATCTGCTGGTCCAGCGCCTGGAGCTGCTGGCTGGCCACGTCCTGGGTGATCTGGCCGGCCGCCACCGCCTGCTGGATGGCGGTGCGCGACTGCTGGGCCTGGGACTGGATGCGCTGGGTCTCGGTGGTCACGAAGGTCTGGATGTCGGTCTCGAAGCGCTGGATCGAGGCGTCCCGCTGGCGCCCGTTCTCCTCCAGGAGCTTCACCTGCTCGGCCTCGTAGGTCTGGAGCTCGGCCAAGGCCTGGTCGCGATTGGTGGTCAGGGTCGCCCGGCGGGTCTCCTGGTCCTTGGCGAAGCCCTCCGTGGTGGTGCGCTCCCGGTCGGCCAGTTCCTGGGCCCGGGTGGCGACCGCAGCCAGTTCGCCTTCGATCCGGGTCCGCTCGGCCGCCGCCTGCTCGAGGGTGGTGATCCGGGAGACGTCGAGCACGTTGGGCCCGACCCCGGTGGGGGCATTGGGGTCGAAGGGCGGGGTGGGACCGTCGGTCTGGATCCGGAACGCCTTGGAAGTGACCGGCATGCCGAAGAAGGCGCCGTCGTCGTCGTCCCGCCAGCTCTGGGCGTCGGCGGAAGGCAGGGTCAGCACCAGGGCGAGGGCAGCGAGGGTTCCCAAGGATCCACGTCGCATGCGGAGGACCTCCAGAGCGGCACCACGAGTCCCGAGGGGGGGCGCCGGCTCCGCAGCTGCGGTTGCCTGGCCCACCGGGCGAATCTTGCCTGAAAATTCCGGGATCGCCTAGCCCCCCCGGGAGAAGAGAGGTCCCGCCTATCCCCGGGGGAGTCGCCCGCTCTCCACCAGCCAGTCCACGGTCGCGCCCAGGACCTCCCGGGCCGGCCGGGCCGTGAACCCGAGCTCCCGCCGGGCCTTCCCCGAGTCGGCGAACCAGTACCGGGTGGCGTAGGGCAGCATGCGGGGTTCCAGGGGCAGGGGAAGGCCGCAAGCGAGGGCCATCCGACCGAGGCCGCGGACCAGGGAGCGAGGAAGGACCAGGACCGGGGTGGCCAGCGCAAGGTGGTCCAGGACCAACCGGGCCAGCTCCACCACCGAGAGGTTGTCGCCGCCCAGGATGTAGCGCTCCCCGCTCCGACCCGACCGCAGCGCGGCCGCGATCCCCTGGGCCACGTCGTCGACATGCACCACGCTGGTCCCTCCCCGGCAGGCGAGGACCACCGGCCAGGAGCGGGCCACGTCGACCAGGTTCCCGGAGGTGATCCCGGCGACGTCCCCGGGTCCGTACACCTCGGCGGGGTTCACGATCACGACCCGCTTTCCCCCCGCCGCCGCCGCCCGGCACAGGGCCTCGGCCTCCCGCTTGGCCTCGGCGTAGGCGAGGCCGCACCCGTCCAGGGTGAAGGCGCTCTCCTCGTCGAAGACCCGGGGTTCGTCGGAGCCGTTCACCGCCGCCATGGTGGAGACGAAGACCATCGCCGGGGATCCGGTTCGCGTCAGGAGTGCGAGCAGGCTGCGGGTCCCCTCGACCACCACGCTCGGGAGCCGGGGCGAGTCGATCTCGCTCCAGGCCGAGGGGCTGGCCAGGTGGACCACGCCGCCGCATCCCTCCAGGGCCGCCGCCACCGACTCCGGCTCGGTGAGGTCACCGGGGCGGAAGTCGACTTCGAGGCCGGCCAGGCGCGAACGGTCGGAGCGCGGCCGCACCAGGCACCGGATCGGGATCCCCTCTGCCGCCAGCCGGCGGGCCACGGCCGAGCCCACGAACCCGGTTCCCCCGATCAGCAGGACGGGACCGCTGCGGGTCATGGGGCGTCCTCGGAGCGCCGGCGCCATGCATCCGGGACCCGGCTCCCGGCGACCGTCCCCATGGGCGTCGGCTCCGCCGATCCGGTACCGTCGGGCCGGTGCGGATCCTCCTGGCCACGCCCTACGACCTCTCGGTCCCCGGCGGAGCCAACCGTCAGCCCCTGGGGCTCCTCGATCCGCTGACCCGGGAAGGTTTCGAGGTCCGGCTGGCCGGGCCCTGTTCGGGACCCGTCCCGGGCGACGACCCCCGGATCGTGCCGCTCGGGCCGGTCACCCGCATCCCCCTGAACGGAGCCGCCTCCCCGGTCTCGCTGGACCCTCGGATGGTCTCCGCCCTGCGGCGCCTGCTGGCCGACTTCCCGCCCGACGTGGTCCACGTCCAGGAGCCGGTGGTGCCGCTGCCCTCGGCGGCCCTGCTCTGGCTGGCTCCGTCCCGGGCCCGGAAGATCGGGACCTTCCATACCTACAGCGAGACGAGCCGGGGCTACCTCTATGCCTGGCCCTGGGTGCGGGCGGTCTGGTCCCGGCTCGACCTCCGGGTGGCGGTCTCGGAGGCGGCCCGGGAGTTCGCCACCCGATACCACGCGGCAGAATTCCACATCGTGCCCAACGCCCTCGACCTCCCGGCCCCGGACCTCCCGCTCCGGCCCGTCCCGACGCCAGAGGGTCCGCTCCGGATCCTCTTCGTGGGCCGCATGGACGAGCCCCGCAAGGGCTTCTCGATCCTGCTCGGGGCGCTGGCCCGGGTCGAGGCCGCGCACCCCGGCACCCTCCGGCTCGTCGCGGTAGGCCGGGGCCGGGAAGCCCACACCGCCCGGGTCGAGGCGGAACGACTCCCGGTCGAATTCGCGGGCGAACTCGACGAGGCGGGGCTCGCGACCGAGTACCGCCGCGCCGAACTGGCGGTGGTGCCGAGCCTCGGGGGAGAGAGCTTCGGCCTGGTGGCGCTGGAAGCCATGGCGCACGGGACCCCGGTGGTGGCGACCTCGATCCTCGGCTACCGCGCCTGGATGGAGGGAACGGCCCGCCTGGTCCCCCCCGGGGACGAGGCGGCGCTGGCAGGGGTGCTCGAGGAGCTGGCCGCGGACCGCAAGGCCCGGGAGGCCATGGCAGCCCGGGGCGCGACCCTCGCAAGCCAGTACTCGTGGCCCAGGATCGCCGCCACGTGGATCGGGATCTACCGTGGCCTCCTTCCCCCTCATCGTTCGAAGACCGAGGGTTCGGGATAGGTGCGGTCGAGGAAGTCGCGGACCAGGGCCACGACCTCGGGATCGGGATGATCGCCCTGGTCGTCGTTCAGGCAATAGAACTTGGGCCGGTCCCGCTCCAGAGCGGCGAGACCCCGGCGCTGGGCCGCCACCGAGTTGGTCAGCTTGTGGAACCGGTGGAAGCCGTAGAGGCGCCAGATGGGCACGACTTCGGTCGGGATCTCCGGGCGCGACAGGTGCCAGTAGCAGTACAGGCGCTCGAAGGAGAGGCTGTCGGGGCGACGGAAGCGATGGCCCCGGGTGGCCGCCACCTGGGGGGCGTAGGCCGCCAGCATTTCCTCCCACCACGGCTTGTGGACGAGCAGCGGCGTGTGGCCCAGGCCGAACGAGTAGAGGGCGAAGCGTTCCTCGTAGATCATGAACGGGAGGCGCTCGCCGAGGAGCGTGCCCATCACCCGGAGCCGGCCGCCCTCGAAGAAGTCTTCCAGGGTGGTGGGCGCCCCGAAGAGGTAGTCGTCGTTCACGTAGAGGAAGGTCTCGGAGAGACCCGGGACGAGGTGCAGGTGGCTCTCGATGCAGCGGGAGTTGAAGGTCGGGAGGATCGCGGGGTCCATGACCTCGTCGTGATGGACGACCCGGATCCTCGGGTGGTCGGCCAGCCAGGCGGGGACATGGGGGCGGGCCGTGAACAGCACCACGTTGCGGATCCAGGGTGCGTACCGGGAGAGCGAGCGCAGGCTGTAGCGCAGCAGGTCGTAGCCGTCGCGGGTGCGCTCGGGGTTCCGGTCGCGGGGCCGTCCCGCGTAGCGGGCCACGAGATCGCGGTACTCGGGTCGCTCGCCGTCCACCCAGGTGTAGACGGCGTCCACCGGTGCGCCGGGGTCGATCACGGGCTGCCGCGCTCCGCCACCCGGCCACGCTACCACGCTCCCCGGAGGGTCCGGAGCGTCCCGCGGTGAGGACCTGGCGCTTCGGGCTGGTGGCCGGAGAGGGGCTGCGCCTGCCTTCCTGGGGCCTCGCCGCGACCCGAGGCCTGCAGGCCGGAGGGGCGGTCCTGGCCCGGGTCGTCGGGACGAGGTCCGGACCTCGTCCCGGCCGCGGGCCGGGCCTGGTCGACGGCGGAGAGCTCCTCGACGAGGCCGCGGGCGGAGCCCCCGACTTCTGGCTCGACCTGCGGGCCGACGGGACCGGCCCGGGACCGCGAGCGCCCTTCGGGTGCTGGCGGGTCGGGTGGGACACCGAGGTGGCGTTCGCAGGGAGCGGCGGGGTGCAGCAGGTGAGGGTGGTCTCGGAGGGGCGAGTGCTCCACCGGGCTCGCCTGCGGGTCCGCCCCTCTTTGGCGGCGTCGCGGGCCATCGCCCTGGGGGTGGCGGCCGAACTCCCGGTGCGGGTCTTCGTCGAGCTCCGCGAGCGCGGACAGCTGCCCGGGGAAGGCCGGGAGCCCGTCCCCGGGACCATAGGGCGGGTCCCTGGCCGGGTGCGTCTCGTCTGGCGTGCCTTGGGCCGGCGCCTCCGGGACCTCGCCGAGGACCTCTTCGAGTACGACCTCTGGAACGTGGGGACGGTGGCCCTGGCGGTCACCCGGCCCGAGCACCTGGCGGGAGCCGGACCGGTCCGCTGGCTGCCGCCCCGGCCACCGCTTCGCTACCTGGCCGATCCCTTCCCGATCGGATCCGGCGAGTTCCTGGCCGAGGAGTACTCCTACGCTCGGGGTGGGCGAGGGCAGATCGTCCGGGTCGGGCCGGGGGGCGTGGCGCCCGAGCCCGGGCTGGAGGAGGAGTTCCACGTCTCCTACCCGGGACTGGTCCGGGACGATGCCGGCGGGACCTGCTGCGTGCCCGAGAGCTACCAGGCCGGGAGCGTGCGGCTCTACCGGCGAGCCGGCGACCGATGGCAGTTCGCACGGACGCTGCTCACGGGCTCACCGTTCGTGGACCCGACCGTGTTCCGCCACCAGGGGCGCTGGTGGATCTTCGCCTCCGACACCGGGGACGGCGGCCATTGCCGGCTCTCGGCCTGGTACGCGGAGGCGCTGGAAGGCGGGTGGACCCCCCATCCCTGGAACCCGCTGGTGCGCGACCTGGTCGGGGGACGTCCCGCGGGCCCCGTGTTCCGTCTGGGGGAAGGCCTGTACCGCCCCGGCCAGGACTGCTCCGCGACCTACGGCGGGGCGGTGGTGGTGTCCCGGATCGAGGAGCTCACGCCGACCCGGTTCCGGGAGGTGCCGGTGGTGCGCATGGAACCGGATCGGGAAGGGCCTTGGCCGGACGGCTTGCACCACCTGGTGGTGGAGCCGGACGGTCTGGTGATCGACGGCAAGCGGAGGGTGCGCGACCCCTGGTTCTGGCTGCGATCGCTCCTGGGGTGAGCCACCCGGACCCGAGGCGGGCTACCGGATGGGGTGGTCGGGAGTGGGGGGAGGCCTGGTCCCGAAGCGCCGGAGGCGCCAGTGCCAGGCGTCGAGTCGGGCACGGATCCGGAACCAGGTGGTGGCCAGGGGATCCAGGCCAAGGGGCAGCCATTCAGGGACCTTGGCGCGGGCGATCAGGAAGGGGACCGGCCGCGACGAGCTGATGCCCAGTTCGTCCCGGGTGAGGGTGAAGCGACCCCGGGAAGCTCCGTCGTAGAGCAGGGCGGTGAGCAGGGTCTGGTCGAAGTTGTGGAGCCCGGGCTCGACGGTCCCGGGGGCGATGACCTCGGGGACCATGGCCAGATCCCGCCAGGTCCGGATCAGGTCGGCGATGACCGGGCGTCCCGGGTCGAACGCCACCACCCCCGCCGCCCGCGCCCGGAACGTCTCCCAGACCGGATCGATCCCCCGCCGACGGAGTTGGCTCCGGGTCTCGGGGTCCGATCGCGCCAGGCCGCCACCTCCGAAGGGGGTGTAGAGGCCGGTCCGGTCGACCGCCTCCCGGATGGGATCGAGACGATCGAGGAGCAGGGTGGCGCTGTCCAGCCAGAGCAAGGGGCTCGGATCCCTCTCGGCCTCGGCCGCGATCAGGATCGGCTTCCAGGCGAAGGTGCCCCGCTCCATGCGGACGTGCTCCGGATGGGCCTCGAAGGGGAAGCGGATGCGGGTCGTCCCGGGGGCCTCCCGGGCGAGGACCGCGAGCTGGTCCCGGGTCATCCCCAGGTCGTAGATCCTGAGTTCCGAGGGGTCGATGCCGGTTCGCCGGGCGCTCCGCAGGAACTGGAGCAGGCAACGGAAGTACCGGTGGTCGGCGCCGGTCAGGATCCTCATGGGGACTCCATCTTCGGGAGCGGGCGGCGGGGCGGTCAAGGAAACTGGGCTGGGCACTGTCGCCGAGCGCTCCGCAGGCGTTGGAAACGCTGCCTGCTCCTGATAGACTCGAGTCCTGCCCATGAGCCGCCGGGAAGACACAGGCCCCATGGCCCGTCCCCACGCGGATCCCGCCGGGGCGATGGATCCCCCTGCCGGCGCTCCGGCCCGGCTCGCGGGAGCCGCATCGACCTCCCCGGTCGCGTCCCGATCGGGTCCGGGCCACCCCGAGGGAGCCGCCGGTCTTGCGGTGCTCGCCAAGGCCAGGAGCTACTCCGAGGCCCCCGCGGTGCGCGCCATGGGCTGCTACCCCTACTTCCGTACCCTGTCGTCGGCCCAGGACACCGAGGTCGAGATCGACGGGCGGACCGTGCTCATGCTGGGCTCGAACAGCTACCTCGGGCTCACCAACCACCCCGAGTTGAAGCAAGCCGCGAAGGACGCCATCGAGAAGTACGGGACCGGTTGCGCCGGCTCCCGGTTCTTGAACGGTGCCCTCGACCTGCACCTCCAGTTGGAGCACGAGCTCTCCCGCCTGGTCGGCAAGGAGGCGGTGCTGCTCTTCTCGACCGGATACCAGGCCAACCTCGGGGCGCTCTCCGCCCTGGTCGGCAAGGGCGAGTACGCGGTGGTGGACAAGAGCGACCACGCCTCGATCATCGACGGCTGCCGGCTCTCGTTCGGCAAGATGGTCCGCTTCCCCCACAAGGACATGGACGCCCTCGATGCCCGGCTCGCCGAACTCGAGCCCGAGGCCGGCAAGCTGGTGGTGGTCGACGGGGTCTTCAGCATGGAGGGCGACGTGATCCCGCTGCCCCGGGTGGCCGAGATCTGCCGCCGCCACGGGGCCGCGCTCATGGTCGACGACGCCCACGCCATCGGCGTACTCGGACCGGGAGGCGCCGGGACGCCCTCGCACTTCGGCCTGAACGACCAGGTCCACCTGATCGTGGGGACCTTCTCGAAGTCGCTGGCCAGCCTCGGGGGCTTCGTGGCCGGCGACGCCTCCACCATCGACTTCCTGCGCCACCATTCCCGGACCCTGATCTTCAGCGCCAGCATGAGCCCGGCCAATGCCGCCGCCGCCCTGGCCGCCCTGGCGGTGATGCGCCGGGAGCCGGAGCGCCAGGTCCGGTTGTGGCAGAACACCGAGCGCATGAAGCAGGGACTGGCCCGGAGCGGCTTCGACCTCGGCGAGTCCGAGAGTCCGGTGCTGCCGGTCTACGTGCGGGGCCGGCTCGAGACCTTCCGCTTCTGCAAGCGCCTCGAGGAACTCGGGGTGTTCGTGAATCCGGTGGTGGCGCCGGCGGTGCTCCCGGGCCACGAGCTGGTGCGGGTCAGCCTCATGGCCACCCACACCGAGGCCCAAATCGACCGGGCCCTCGAACTCTTCGAGGTGGCCGGCCGGGAGTTCGGGCTCCTGGGGAGAGGCTAGGCCCATGGAACGCAGGACCACGGCCCTGAAGCGGCTGCTCGGGTCGGGAACGCTGCAGTTCCTGATGGAGGCCCACAACGGCCTCTCGGCGCGGATCGCCGAGGAGGCGGGCTTCAAGGCGATCTGGGCCAGCGGACTCTCCATGTCGGCCCAGTTCGGGGTCCGCGATTCCAACGAGGCCAGCTGGACCCAGGTCCTCGAGATGCTCGAGTTCATGAGCGACGCCACCACGGTGCCGATCCTGCTCGACGGGGACACCGGCTACGGGAACTTCAACAACGTGCGTCGCCTGGTGCGGAAGCTGGAGCAACGCAACGTCGCCGGGGTCTGTCTGGAGGACAAGCTCTTCCCCAAGACCAACAGCTTCCTAGGTACCGAGCCCCAGGAGCTGGCCGGGATCGAGGAGTTCGCCGGCAAGATCCGCGCCGCCAAGGACGCCCAGGAGGATCCCGACTTCGTGGTGGTGGCCCGGGTCGAGGCCTTCATCGCCAGGCGCGGGCTCGAGGAGGCGCTCCGGCGGGCCGAGGCGTACCACGCCGCGGGCGCCGACGCGATCCTGATCCACTCGGCCAAGAAGGTCCCGGACGAGATCCTGGCCTTCAAGGCCGAGTGGGGCGATCGCTGTCCGGTGGTGATCGTCCCGACCAAGTACTACACGACGCCGACCGAGGTGTTCCGGGCCGAGGGGTTCGCGGCCGTGATCTGGGCCAACCACCAGCTCAGGGCGTCGATCTCGGCGATGACCGCGATCACCCGCCAGATCCACAAGGAGGAGAACCTCCTCACGGTCGAGGACCGGGTGGCCAGCCTCGCCGAGGTGTTCCGGCTCCAGGGCGCCGACGAGCTGGAGGCGGCCGAGGCCCGTTACCTGCCGCGCGCGGAGGCCGGTCCCCGGGCCCTGGTGCTGGCGGCATCCCGGGGCCACGAGCTCGGCGAGCTCACCCGCGATCGCCCCAAGGCCATGGTGAAGATCGGCGAGAAGCCGCTGCTCGGCCACATCGTGGAGGCCTACCGGCAGGGGGGGGTCCGGGAGGTCACGGTGGTGCGGGGCTACCGGGCCGAGACCGTGGACGTACCCCATGCCCGCTATGTCGACAACCCCGAGTACGAGGACTCCGGCGAACTGGTCTCGCTCTCGAAGGGACTGGCGGCCCTGGGGGACGATCGGCCCCTGGTCGTCTCCTACGGCGACGTGCTGTTCCGGCGCTACATCCCCGAGGCCCTGATCGAGACCCCGGACCGGTTCGCGATCGCGGTCGACACCAACTGGCGGGAGAGCGCCAACCGGGACCGTCAGGCCGACCTGGTCCGCTGCAGTCTCCCCGGGACCAGCCGGCGCAGCTACTTCACGCCGGCCCGGCTGGTGGCGATCGCGGATCGGCTGCCCGAGGATGCCATCGACGGCGAGTGGATGGGCTTCCTCAAGGTCTCTCCCCTGGGGCTGCCGGTGCTGCGCAAGGCCCTCGCCGGGCTGCTCGCGGATCCCGGCCAGCGGCTGGCCAAGATGCCGGGCCTGATCTCGGCGCTCCTGGCCGCGGGGGAGCAGATCCGGGTGGTCTACACCAGCGGCAACTGGCTCGACGTGGACAGCCTGGAGGACGTCGCCCACGGAGCGGTCGCCCTGCCGTGATCGAGGCCGAGCGCTTCGTGGGCGCGGCGGTGGAGAGGGGCTTCTCCACCTGGTCGGCGGTGCCCTGCTCCTACCTCCAGCCGCTCATCGACCATGTGATCGGCTCGCCGGCGACCCGGTACGTGAACGCCGTGAACGAGGCGCATGCGGTGGCGATCGCGGCCGGCTCGGGGCTGGGGGGGTGTCGGGGCGTGGCGATGTTCCAGAACTCCGGGCTCGGCAACGCGGTGAACCCGCTCACCTCGCTGGCCTGGGTCTTCCGCCTCCCGCTCCTCCTGGTGGTGACACTGCGGGCGGAACCGGGGGGGCGGCCCGACGAGCCCCAGCACGAGCTGATGGGCCGGATCACCACCCGGATGCTCGAGCTCATGGAGATCCCCTGGCGCTGGTTCCCGGAGGTCGACGCCGAGGTAGAGCCCGCCCTGGCGGAGGCCGAAGCGCATTTCGAGGGCGAGAGCCGGCCGTTCGCCCTGGTGATGCGCCACGGCGCGGTGGCCGCGGGTCCCGGGAACGGGATCTGCCCGATGACGGCGACCCCGGAGTCCGTGGTCGTCCCCGGGAAGCGTCGGGTGCCGAGCCTCGCCACCCGGGCCCGGATGCTGGCGGCGCTCCAGGCGGCGACCGGGCCTGGAGATCTCGTGGTGGCCACCACCGGGTACACGGGACGGGAGCTGGCCGCCCTCGAGGACCGGCCCAACCAGTTCTACATGGTGGGCTCGATGGGGTGCGCCTCGAGCTTCGGGCTGGGGCTGGCCCTTGCCCAGCCGGCGCGTCGCGTGATCGTGGTGGACGGCGACGGAGCGGCCTTGATGCACCTGGGCGCGCTGGCCGCCATCGCCCACGAGGCGCCTCGCAACCTGGTGCATGTGGTGCTCGACAACACGAGTTACGAGTCGACCGGCGGACAGGCCACGGTCTCCGACTCGGCCGACCTCCTGGGGGCGGCCCTGGCACTCGGCTATGGGCGCGGTGCCCGGATCGTCTCGCCCGAGGAACTCGCCGAGGCGATCTCCGACCGGGAGCCGGGGCTGCGGATGCTCCACGTCCCGATCGCCTGCGGGGTCATGGAGAAGCTTCCCCGGCCCAAGGTTTCCCCCGTCGAGGTGGCGGCCCGCTTCCGGAGGCACCTGGCAAAGGGGCCGGGGTGATCGGCGCGGGGGCCGTCGGGACCGCGGTGATCCTGGCGGCCGGTCTCGGTTCCCGCCTCGGGGCGCGGGGACGACAGGAGCCCAAGGGGTTCCTGAAACTGGGGGTGGCTCCGATCGTGGAGGAGTCCCTGGCCC
>CAYOHP010000168.1:0-12863 GCA_964403795.1 uncultured bacterium
GCAGCACGTTCATGTGGCCCGGCATGCGGCCGGCCACCGGGTGGACCGCGAAGCGGGTGGTGACGCCCCGGGCCTCGAGCAGCTCCGAGAGCTCCCGGACCTCGTGCTGGGCCTGGGCCACGGCCATGCCGTACCCGGGGACCACCACCACGGTCTGGGCGTAGCCGAGCATCACCGCCACGTCCTCGTGGGTGGCCGAGCGGTAGGACAGGTCCTTGCCGCCGGCGGCCGCCGGGCCGCCCTCCGCCGCCGCCCCGAAGGCCCCGAACATCACGTTCCAGATGGACCGGTTCATGGCCTTGCACATGATGTCGGTGAGGATGAGCCCGGAGGCCCCGACCAGGGCGCCCGAGGTGATCAGCACGTAGTTGCCCAGGGCGAACCCGGCCATCCCGGCGGCGATCCCGGAGTACGAGTTCAGCAGGGCGATCACCACCGGCATGTCGGCGCCTCCGATGGGGAGGACCAGGAGCACCCCGAAGACCAGCGACAGGACCGAGAGCAGGCCGAGCAGCATGGACGAGCCGCCGGACTCGATCAGGTAGGCCATGAGCGCCAACTGGCCCAGGAAGATCCCGGCGTTGACCAGGTTCTGGCCCGGGTAGGTGACCGGGGCGGTGGTCATCAGCTCCTGCAGCTTGGCGAAGGCGAGGAGGCTCCCGGTCAGGGTCACGGCCCCGATCACGGTGCCGAGCAGGACGCTCAGGTGGGCGTCGAACGCCAGGGCGGCGACCCCCGAGGCCCGCGGTACCGCATCCGCCCTCATGAACTCGCCGATCGACACCAGGGCCGAGGCGGCGCCGCCCAGGCCGTTCAGGAGCGCCACCATCTGCGGCATCTCGGTCATCTGGACCACCCGGGCGGCGTAGACGCCGATGCCCGCACCGATCGCCATGGCGATGCCCAGGGAGGAGAAGTCCAGGACGCTCCGGTCGAGCAGGGTGACCACGATCGCCAAGAGCATCCCCGTCGCCCCCACCATGTTCCCGTTGCGGGCGGTGGCGGGACTGGAGAGCCGCTTCAGGCCGATCACGAAGAGGGCGGTCGCGACCAGGTAGCCGAGCGGGATCAGGACCGGGCCGTGCTGGCGGAGCGTCTCGAAGCTCACGAGCGTCCTCCCTGGGCGTCGCGCCGGAACATCTGGAGCATGCGGTCGGTGACCAGGAACCCGCCGACCACGTTGACCATGGCGAGCACCACCGCCAACATCCCGAGCCAGTGGGGGATCCCGCCGTCCCGGGTGCCGGCGACCAGCAGGGCGCCGATCACGGCGATGCCGGAGATGGCGTTGGAACCCGACATCAGCGGGGTGTGCAGGGTGGGCGGCACCTTGTTGATGAGCTCGACGCCCAGGAACACCGAGAGCACGAAGATCCAGAGAGCGACCATGAATCCGCTCGGGGACATGGGTTGCCTCCTCCGCCTACCCGAGCGCGGCCCGGGTGGCCTCGTGGACGACCTCGCCGTCGCGGGTGATACAGCTGCCCTTGACGATCTCGTCCTGGAAGTCGATCTTGAGTTCGCCCTTGGGCGCCAGCAGCTTCAGCAGCTCGAGCACGTTGCGGGCGTACATGCGGCTGGCGTGGACGGGCATGGTGGCCGGGAGGTTCGGGGGCCCAACGACCTTGACGCCCTCGACCTCGACCGTCTCCCCGGCCCGGGTCAGCTCGCAGTTGCCGCCGGCCTCGGCCGCCAGGTCCATGACCACGCTGCCGGGCTTCATGGCGAGCACCATCTCCCGGGTCATCAGGCGGGGTGCGGGCTTGCCGGGGATCAACGCGGTGGTGATCACCACGTCGGCCTCGGCGATGAACTTCGTCAGGTGCTCCCGCTCCCGGGCCTGGCGGGCCTCGTCGAGCTGCTTGGCGTACCCGCCCGCGCCCTCGGCGTCCCCGGCCTCCTCGGGCATGTCGATGAAGGTCGCCCCCAGGCTGGCCACCTGCTCCTTGGTGGCCTTGCGGATGTCGTAGGCCCTGACCTGGGCACCCAGCCGGCGGGCCGTGGCGATGGCCTGGAGGCCGGCCACCCCGGCGCCCAGCACCACCACCTTGGCGGGAGGGATGGTGCCGGCCGCGGTGGTCAGCATGGGGAAGAACTTGGGCGACTCGCAGGCCGCCAGCAGCACGGCCTTGTAACCGGCCACGGTGGCCTGGGAAGAGAGGCTGTCCATGCTCTGGGCCCGGGAGATCCGGGGCACCTGGTCCATGGCGAGGGCGGTGACCTTGCGGGCCGCCAGACGGCCGACCAGTTCCTTGGCGGTGAGCGGGAACAGGTAGCCGACGAAGATCGAGCCCTCCTTCAGGAGGTCCACCTCGTGGCGCTCCCCGGAGAGCTGCCGGGGCGGTGCGACCTTGACCACCAGGTCGGCGGCACCCAGCAGGTCGGAGGCGCTCTCGATCACTTCGGCGCCGGCCTCGCGATAGGCCGCGTCCGGGAAGCTGGCCCGGGTACCGGCGCCAGCCTGGACCGAGACCGACAGGCCCATCTTGACGAGTCGTTCGACGACATCAGGGGTGAGCCCGACCCGGGTCTCGCCGGGTGCGGTCTCGGTGGGAATGGCGAGCTTCATGGGTACGGGATCCTAGCACGCCCGGTGCAGAGGTTTGTGGGAGCGTGCGCTTCTTCGCTGGGTCCACGCCGGGCTTCGGGTTACCCTGGTCCCATGCGGGAGCGCGACGCGGGGTCGGGACTCGGGGCAGGCGCCGCCCCTGACCGGGCGCGCGCGGGCCTCTCGCTCCTCGAGGTCGTGATCATCGCGGTCATCCTGGCCGTGGTCGGCGTTCCCCTGATGCAGGGGTTCGGGACCTTCACCCGCGGGATGCACCGCACCACCCGGCAGACCGCCGCGGTCTACGTCGGCCAGGCGGTGATGGAACAGATCAAGAGCCGGGTCGCCCTGTCTTCGGGTCCCGAGATCGACTTCTCGGACCTGGCCGAGGCCGGGGCCAGGGTGGCGACCCAGAACGACGGGGAGCGCAGCAAGTACTTCGTGCGCTTCGAGAACCTCCAGGGCACCCAGCTCCATGGCATCACCCGGGAGACCGACCCCGAACTCTTCCTCCAGCTCTCGCGCTTCGCCTGCGACGTGGTGGTCGACACCGCCTCGGCCTCCGGCTACCTCGACTCGGACGGCAACGGCGCCAACGAGAAGGACATGGCCGAGATCGGAGTCACCGTGAAGTGGGAGGCGCCCGGCGGGTCCATGCGGGAGACCTCGCTCTACACGCTGGTGACGGGCCTCAGGGCCGGGAGCCGGGAATGACCCGCGGCAGGCCCCACGGACCCTTCGAGGCGACCCGGGCGACCGCGCCCTTCGGCCGGGCTCGCGCCTCCCGGCCTTCCCCCCGACGCGGCTTCACGGTGGTCGAGATCCTGGTGGTGCTCCTGGTCATCGGGATCGTGATGGGGGCGGTCTGGACCCTGTTCGGGCACGGGGTCGGGACCTCGCGCCGGGTGGCCGGGACCCTGGATGCGCAGAAGACGCTCAGGGCCAAGTTCCAGGCGATGGTCCACGAGCTGCAGGGGGCCCGCAAGCTGTTCTTCCCGGCGCCCGGGGGCAAGAGCCAGGAAGGCGTCGGGTTCGTCGACCGTTCCGGCAAGGCGGTGATGTTCTACACCCGGATGGAAGGCGCCGAGCGGCTCCTCTACCGGGTCGACCTGAACGAGAAGACCAAGGAGGTCCTGGCCCGGGGCGTGGGCGAGTTCCGGGTCACCATCCCGGACCACCAGCTCGGCGAGGTGGCCCGGACGGTGAACCTCACCTTCGGCATGGAGGTCGAGGGCAGCGAGGACGAGGAAGGCGACAAGCGGGAGCTCCGCATGGCGACCAGCGTGACCCTGCGGGCGCTCGAGCAGCAGTATCCCGATTGACCCGGAGCGGGGGCGGGTCCCGGCCCACCCCGGCGTCTCCCTCAGACCGGCGGTGCGGTGCCCAACCCCAGGGCGCCGAGCAGGGCCAGGGCGTCCCCGGAGCGCATCCCGTCCTCGGCTTCCCGGCCGAGTTCCAGGCAGCGGCCACGCCCGATCAGGCGGATCTCCCCCTCGGGACGCTCCAGCCGGCAGGCGAGGCGGGGCGATTCCGGGAGGTCGGGGTCACCCACCGGCGCCGGGCGCAGGCCGACCCGGATCCCGTCCGCCACCCGCTCGCCCCCGTCCTTCCAGACCGTCGGCAAGGGCTCGATCCGGAAGGCCAGCGAGAGCACCCGCCCGCCGGGGAGCCGGGCCTCCAGCCCCGCCTCGGCCCGGAGCGGGGCGAGGTGGACCCGGAGCGGGAACCCGGGGTCCAGCCAGGGCGAGACCGCCTGGACCAGTTCCATCATCAGGGCAGGCCGGTCGCGGAACACCGCCGCCTCGAGCTGGGACCGGGGCGAGCCGTCCCGGGCCCGGCGCTCGGTCCCGGTGGGCTCCCCCGGAGCGTTCCCGGGACCGGTCGGCCGGGCGGTCGCAAGGCCCACCGCGGCCACCACGGCAGCCGCGCCCGAGGCCATGACCGCTCCCCAGCCCATGAGCAGCCCGGCCAAACCTGCCAGGGTGGCGGCCCCCAGGCTGCGGGCGAGACCCGGGATCCCGGTCGCCCCTTGAACCGGATGCGGCAGCACCCAGGAGGCACTCGCCACCTCCCGCTCGAAACGGAGCAGCCTGGCCAGGACCTCCGGGGCGCCGGCCTCGACCCTGACCGAAACCCCTGCCCCCGGATGGGGGTCGGGGATCGGGAGTTCGGAGCCCATCCCCTCCTCCTTCGGTGGCCACGGCCCCGCGGGACCGGGTCCCGGGGGATCCCCGGGCCAAGCCGTGACGTCCCTGGAGCCTACCCCCAGGGGCCCCGGCGCACTGGCCCAAGACCCGCTCCCGACCGGCCCGGAAGCCCAATTCCATGACTTGACGAGCCCGGGACGATCCCTATCCTGCTGGCGAACAAGGAAGGGGTCGGGTCCGGCTCCCGCCGGCCACCGTTCCCCAGGCACCGATGCTCGTCGCCCGTCCGCTCCCGTTCCTGGTGGTCCTCGCCCTCCTGCTCGGCCTGGCCGGGCCGGGGGACGCCGCCCTGCCCCGCCGGAACGGGGCCGGGACCAAGGCCGCGGCGACCTCCGGACGGACCCCGGACCCCGCCCCTCCGCTCTCCCCCATCGACGATCCGGCCTGGGCCGCCGCCTCCCGGGCCGATGCGGTGGCCTCGGTCTTCGAGACCCTCAGGGTCGACGGCGAGGGCTATTCCCGGGGCGCGGCCCGCGCCATCACCGACAACACCGAGGCCTGGTGGATCCGCTGGTTCCTGCTCAGCGAGGCCAAGCGCTCGATCGACATCACCTACTTCATCGTGGAGCGCGACGTGTTCGGGCTCTCGCTGCTCGGACTGCTCGCCCAGAAGGCCCGCCAGGGCGTGAAGATCCGCTTCATGATCGACTCCCGGGGCTCGAAGGACCTGGGCTCGGTGATGTGGGGCCGGGGCTACCTGAAGGAACTCTCGAAGAGCCGGAACGTCGACGTCCGGGTCTTCAACCCGCTCCACCGGGCGATCCTCAGGCTCCCCAAGGACCTGCGCCACGTCATGGCCTCCAACCACGACAAGCTGGTGCTGGTCGACGACGAGTGGGTGCTGACCGGGGGACGCAACATCGGCGTCGAGTACTTCGCGGATCCCCGGGACCGCAAGGATGCCTTCCGGGACACCGACATCCTGATGCGGGGCGCGGCCATCACCGCCCGGGCCCGCCAGGCCTTCGACGAGGAGTTCCACCTCCTGAAGAACGACGAGGTGGAGGACCAGACCCATCGCTGGACCCCGGCCACCGCCAAGCTGGAACTCGCCCGCCAGGTGATGGACCGCTACCTCCGGGAGGGCACCTTCTGGTCCGAGTCCGCCATCGGCGAGAAGCTCCGGCCGCTGGCCCGCCAGCTCCACGAGGAGCTCTCGGCGCTGCCCCGGCTCCCCGGTCTCCAGGGCTTCGACGCCTTCCCGGTCCACCGGGACCTGCCGGTGATGATGCTCGACAAGCACAGCCTGGCCAGGAACCGGCGCAACGACATCACCCCCAACCTGGTGCGCCTGATCGACGCCGCCGAACACCACATCGTGATGCAGAACCCCTACATCATCCTGACCCGGGACATCGGCGAGGCCCTGAAGCGGGCCTCGGCCCGGGGGGTGGCGATCGTGATCCACACCAACGGGCCTGCCTCGACCGACAACCACTTCACCCAGGCCTTCTTCCTCCGGGACTGGAGGAAGATCCTCCGCGACATGCCCACGGCCCGGGTCTTCGCCATGCCGGGACCCAACCCGGTGCATGCCAAGGTCACCCTGATCGACGACCGGGTGAGCGTGATCGGGACCTACAACATGGACCCCATGAGCCAGGCCATCAACAGCGAGGTGGTCTCGGTGATCCACGACCGGGACTTCACCCGGGAGCACCGGCTGGCCATCGCCCGGGACCTGGCGGTCTCGACCGAGTACCGGATCCGGGTCCGTCCCGACGGCTCCACCGAGGTCCTCTGCGGCCCCGACGAGGAGCTCACCGGCTGGGCCAACTTCGTGACCCGCCTGCTCGGCAACCTGGGCTTCCTCAAGCGCTTGGTGTAGGGAAGGCCGGGAGCCCGCGCCTCGTCCGGGTCCGGGCATCCGGGCCGCCAGGCGACCGTTCCCCGCGCCTGGTCAGCCGACCCGGGTCTCCTGGGTCGAGACCTTGACGTACTCGAGAGGGTCCACGCCCTTGGCGAGCATCTCGCCGAGCTTCCCGACCCCGACCCCGGTCTTCGCCAGCTTCGCCTCCACCGCGGCGCTGGCCAGCCTCTCCACGTCGAGCCCCCGGTAGAACCACGGGGCCAGCTCCTCGGGAGCCAATGGGACCCCGGTGGACTTCGCCAGCTCCACGGCCCGGGCCAGGGCCGAAGGGTCGCGCCCCCGCAGGCGGACCGCGTAGTACCCGAGCGGCGAGGCCGGCAGGCCGGCAGCCCGGGCATGGCTCCAGGCCTTCCACGGGAAGGTGACCGAGATCACCCCGAGAGCCAGTGCCACGCCCGACACCACGGTGATCGGATCCAAGCGGGTCCTCCTCCTCGACCCCCACGGTACCAGAGGGGCTCGCCAGCCCGACTAGCCCGGACTAGTATCCCGGCCATCCGGCACGGGTCCCCCGTGCGGCAGATCCGGGACGGTGCCCCATGGCTTCGAGCGAGCCCGGTCTCGACGACACCGAGACCGCCTTCCGCCACGAGTCCACCCTCGGCCTCCTCAAGCGTTTCCTCACCTTCGCGGGCATGAGCTCGCCGGGTCTCAACGGCCTGGTCCAGAAGCTGGTGGTACGGAACCTGGGGAACCCGCTCGGTAGGTTCTTCGTGCGCTGGAGCTTCGACCTCTTCCTGGCCGGGGAGGACCTGCGCGGCTGCCGGAAGACCCTGGATCACCTCGCCAAGTACCGGGCCCAAGGGATCCTCGATTTCATGGCCGAGGGCGAGGACAACGAGGCGGGCCGGGAGCGCACCGCCCGGGAGATCGCCCGCACCCTCGAGTTCTGCGGTCGGGGAGGAGTGCGGTTCGCAGCCTGCAAGCCCAGCGGCCTCATGGACGTCGAGGTGCTCCGCAAGGTGGCGGCGGGGACCCCGCTCTCGCCCGACGAAGAGACGAGGCACCGGGCCGGCTTCGATCGCCTCTCCCGGCTCGCCGACCTGGCCGCCGAGCGCGGGGTACGCCTCTTCGTGGACGCCGAGTGGATCTTCATGCAGGGCGAGGTGGACCGCATGGTGGTGGAGCTCATGGCCCGCCACAACCGCACCCGCCCGGTCGTCTACCACACCCTCCAGATGTACCGGCGGGACCGGCTCGACTATCTGGAGGAGATCCTGGCCCGGTCCCGGCGCGAGGGCTGGTGGTTCGGGCTGAAGCTGGTGCGGGGCGCCTACCTCGATTTCGAGCGGGCCAACAACGACCCGGACCCGATCCACGCCTCCATCGAGGACACCCACCGGGCCTACGACCGCGCCGTCGATCGCTGCCTCGACGAGCTCGAACACGTGGCGGTGGTGGTGGCGACCCACAACCGCGCCAGCATCCAGCACACCCTCGACGAGCTCGACCGGCGCGGCCTGGCCCGGGACGACGAGAGGGTCGAGGTCTCGCAGCTGCTCGGGATGTCCGACGCGCTCACTTTCAACGCCGCCCGCATGGGGGTGCGCAGCCACAAGTACCTGCCCTACGGGCCGCTCGACGAAGCCGTCCCCTACCTGATCCGCCGGGCCCAGGAGAACACCGCCATCACCAAGGACTCGGCGCGGGAGCTCGGCAGCGTGTCCCGGGAGCTGGTGCGCCGGTTCCGGACCCGGCTGGGCGCCTGAGCGGGAGCGGAGAGGTCCGCGGGCGGGCAGGTCCCCTCGGGGCAGCGATCCGAGGCGGAAGCGGAAGCGGACGCGGACCCCCGGACGCGAAGAGACCCGCATCAGGAGCGGGTCTCGATGGGCGATACTGGATTTGAACCAGTGACTTCCACCGTGTGAAAGTGGCACTCTACCGCTGAGTTAATCGCCCGTCGGGGCCAAAGCTATCCCAGCCGGCAGGCCCGGCGCAACCGTGCCGGCAAGCCGGGACCGACCGCCTCCGGCCCCGGGGAGCCGCTTCCAGCCTTCCCCCCGCTCCCCTGTCGACGCCGCGAGCGGGGAACGAGCAGCCGTCGGGACCGGTCCCATTCCCGGATGCAGGATCTCGACTGGAAGAGGACTCTTCGCGAGGTCGAGCGGGAGCCCGAGGACGCCGAGGCATGGCTCGCCCTGGCCCGGCTGGCGGCCCGCCAGGGTCGGGCGGTCGACCGCGAGACTCTCGCCGGACTCCGGCCCTCGCTCCTCATGCTGCTCTGGCGGGAGTGCCCGGGCGACCGGACCCCGATGTCGCTCCTCGGCCCCCTGCTGGGGGTCACCTCGAGGTACGGGGCCCTGGCCCCTGTCGTACCCGGGCGCTGGTGGCAGACCTCGGGTCGCCTGGGAACGAGTCCCGAGGGAGCCTACGACCAGCTCTCGGGCCTGCCCCTGGCGGTCCGGCGATGTTCCGACCTGGCCGAGATGCGGCTGGTTCCGGTGGGACGGTACCGCCTGGGCGAGCGGCGGGACGCCCGCACCGAGCTGGTGGGATGGACCTACCTCGACCGCTTCCCGATCCGGCGCAGCCAGTACCGGCGCTTCCTGGCGCGGACGGGACGCTGCGACCCGAGTTTCGAGCTCGACGAGGCCGCCGACGTCCAGGTCCCGGATCGATCGCGAGATCTCCCGATCGCCCGGGTCGACCTCCGGACCGCCCTGGACTACGCCGCCTGGGCGGGGGCCCGGATCCCTCTCGACTCGGCCTGGGAGGCCGGCTCCCGGGGACCCGACGGAGCCACCTATCCCTGGGGCGAGGACTCGCCCCATCCCGGGCTCGCCAACTTCGACCCCCTCGGATCGGTGCGGACCAGCCGCTTCACCCCTCGACGCTCCCGGGACCCGGAGAGCTGGCTGACCTGCCTGCGCCCGCTGGGCAACTACCCCGAGGGTGCCAGCCCCTTCGGGCTCGAGGAGACCTGCGGGACGGTGGCCGAGTGGGCCGAGGTCCCGTCTCCCGAAGGGCCCAGCCGGCCGGCCCTGCTGGGAGGCTCCTGGATCGCCCGGGCCAGGGAGCTGAGGCCCGCGCTCCGCCCCGCCGTGGAACCCGGCGAGCGCCCGCCCTGGGTCGGATTCCGGTTGGCGATCCCCCTCGAGGACAGGTCCCGTGCGCCGGGATTCCGGCTGATCGACCTGCCGCCCAGGAAGACCATCGCGCTGGACGGAGTCTGAAGGCCCGACGGCCCGAGGCCGGCCTCGGCCCTGGTGGTCAGTCCCCGGGATCCCGCAACTTTGCGGGCGGGCTGGTCCCCGGGTCGCCGCCCCCCGGCTGGGAGACCGCCGGGATCGCCGAGGTGATCTTGCGCTTCACCTGCTCGGCGAGCTCCCGGGAGGACAGGGCCGGCTTGAACGAGACCCACTGGTTCCGGCCCCGTGCCTTGGCCTGGTAGAGGCAGGAGTCGGCGGCCTTGAACATCTCCTCGGGGTTGCGCACCCCCGAGTTCCGGATGGTGCAGATCCCCAGCGAGATGGTGACCTTGAGTTCCTGGGTCGGGGTCTTCACCCGGTGGGCCTCGACCCTGGCCCGGAGGCGTTCGGCGAAGATCTCGGCACCCTGGAGGTCGGTCTCGGGGAGGGCCACCACGAACTCCTCGCCGCCGTAGCGGGCCACCAGGTCCGAGCCGCGGGCCGACTCCCGGAAGATCTGGGCCACCTCGACCAGCACCTGGTCCCCGATGTGGTGTCCGTAGGTGTCGTTGAACTTCTTGAAGTGGTCGATGTCCGAGACCAAGAGCGAGATCTCGTTGCCGTAGCGCAGCGCCTTGCCGACCTCGCGCTCCATCCAGGCGTTGAAGTAGCGCTTCACGTAGAGCTTGGTGAGCCCGTCGAAGACCGCCATGTTGTAGAGGCGGCTCTTCTCGATCGAGGCCGCCGCGTGGTGGGCCAGGTTCGAGAGGATCTGCAGGTCCTCGCCCGTGAACTCCCCCTGCTTCTTGTTCACGGTGGTGATCACGCCCAGGATCCCGTCCTTGCCGGCCAGCGGGGCGCACATCAGGTTCCGGATGTCGGCATCCCGGGGCGAGCGCGACACGAAGGCCGGGTCCTTGGCTCCCTGGTTGGCGATGTAGGGGGTCCCCTTCTGGGCCACCACTCCCGCGATCCCCTCGCCCACCTTGAGCACGGTGGCGGGGCCGACCCCCGGGTCGAGCCGGCCGCGCGCCACCGCCATCTGCAGGGTCTCGCCCTCGGGATCGGTGAGCAGCACCGAGCCGCGCTCGGCCCCCACGACCTTGAGCGTCTGGTCGATCACGGTCTCGAGGACCTCGGTCTGGCCCTGCCCGAAGGACAGGCTCTGGCTCACCGCGAACATCGCCTCGAGCTCGCTCACCTTGCGCTGCAGGGTCCGGTTCGAGGCCGTGAGCTGCTTCACCAGCAGGGCGTTCTGGATCGCCACCGCCGCCTGCCCGGTGAGGGCCTCGAAGAAGTCGACGTCCTTCTCCGAGAACGACTTGATCGACTCCTTGGCGTCCACGTAGAGGCACCCGATCATCTTCGACCGGGCCCGCAGCGGGGCGCAGATGCAGGAGCGGATGTTGTAGTCGACGACCGACTTGGTCGCCAGCGCCGGGTCGGTCGAGGTGTCCTTGGAGACCAGGGTGTTCTCGGTCTCGATGGCCCGCTTGGCGAGCGTGGTCGAGAACTGCTTGCGCTCGTTCTCGTCGAGCTCGCCCTGGACCGACCGGGCCGCCACCGGCAACAGCCGCCCGTTGTCGTCGAGCAGCATGAGGAAGCCGCGCTCGGCCTTGGTGGCCTTGAGGACATGGACGAGCACCAGCTCCAGCACCTTGGAGAGGTCGGTCTCCATCGAGATGGCGTTGCCGATCTCGTAGAGGCTGCGGAGCTCCTGCAGGACCTTGTTCATCTTGGTCTGCAGCTGGCGGGCCACCTGGCTGTCGAGGAGCTGGTCCCCCCGGAGCTGGTTGAAGAGGTTGCCCATCTCCTGGGTGAGCACCGAGGAATAGCCGGTCTGGTCCTCCTCCGGCGAGGCGCCTCCGGCCAGCAGCTGGGCCAGGAGCTCGGGGTCGTCCCGGTCGAAGAACAGGAAGTCGAAGATCTGGGCCACCGAGATCCGGTCGCCGTGCTTGAGCAGGCAGGTCCTCACCGCCTCGCCGTTGCGATAGGTGAGGTGCACGCTCTCCAGGTCCGAGAGGGTCACGCCCTCGGCCCCGGCCGCCACCCGGGCGTGCTTGCGGCTGACCCGGCTGTCCTTGAGCACGACCTGGTTGTCGGCCTGGCGACCCATGGTCATGCCCTCGCCCCCGGGGACTTCGAAGCGCGCCGAGGGCACCCCTTCGACGATCTGGACCAGGAACGCCAAGCCGACTCCGTCTCCGCCCGGGCGACCCGCCAGCCGCCCGCCGACCACCTCCAATGTGCGCAATAGCGGCGCCGGGTTCAAGGAATGCCGTCCCGGTCCATGCCCGCGGAGGGTTGCCGGCCGGTCCCGGCGGAGCCGGGATCAGGTCCCCGGGGCGTTCCCCCGCAGCGAGACCGGCAGCCGCTTTCGACCCCAGGTGCCGGCCTCGGCGTCGAAGCGACCCGGCAGGGCCGTCCCGCACGCCCGACACCGGCCTTCCGGGTCGAGGCGGTACTCGAGGATGCGGTACCAGTCGCGCACGATCACGGGCGCCCCGCAACCGCCGCAGGAGGTGGTGTCGCCTTCCAGGTCGTGGACGTTCCCGGTGTAGACGTGCTTCAGGCCCTCCTCGAGGGCGATCCGTCGGGCCGCCACCAGCGTGCTCCGGGGCGTGGCGGGGAGGTCGGTCATTTTGTAGTCGGGGTGGAAGGCCGTGAAGTGGAGCGGCACCCCGGTGCCGACATGGTCCCTCACCCAGGCGGAGAGTTCCCGGACCTCGGCCTCCGAGTCGTTCCGGCCCGGGATCAGCAAGGTGACGAGCTCCACCCAGGCCTTCGACTCCTTGACCAGCCACTCGATGGTCTCCAGCACCGGGGCCAGATGCGAAATCGTGACCTTGGCGTAGAAGTCCTCGGTGAAGGCCTTCAGGTCGATCTTCACGGCATCGAGCCGGCCGAAGAACTCGCTCCTGGGCTCGGGGCAGATGTAGCCGGCCGAGACCGCCACCGCCGCCACGCCCTGTTCCCGGCAGGCGTCGGCGACGTCCATGGCGTACTCGGCGAAGATCACCGGGTCGTTGTAGGTGAACGCGACGCTGCGGCTGCCGCCCTCGCGTGCGGCCCGTGCGATCGTCTCGGGCGAGGCGGCGTCGGCGAGGCGA
>CAYOHP010000169.1:0-12832 GCA_964403795.1 uncultured bacterium
CGCGGTCGACAACGTGGGCAACTCGCGACGCATCGTCCGCACCTTCGTCTTCGACACCACCGGGATCCCGCGGGCCGCCATCGGCAACGACCCGCGCTGCGGCTCCTTCGTGAACGTGCTCCCGACCCTGCTCGGCCAGCAGGCGATCGTGGCCGAGATCCGGGATCCCACCGTCGACCTGGCGGCCAGCACCATCGTGGTCCTGAATTCGAACGGCGACACGGTGGCGACCAGCACCGCCCGGATCGCGCCCGGCACCCTGGCCGCGCTGCCGGTGCCGCCGATCGCCCTGGACGGCTCGGGCGACGGTCGCTACACGGTGCTCATCGACGTGGTCGACACGGCCGGCAATGCCACCCCCCAGGTGACCTGCCCGTTCATCCTCGACACCACCGCGCCTTCGGTGGCCTTCTCGTTCCCGGCCACCGGCACCTGCGTGAACGACCCGTTCCGCCTGACCGAGGTGACGCTGGCCGACCCTCCGAGCCTGCTCTCCACCAGCGTGTTCTCCTCCGGCATGGACCTCGGTGCGACCCTGCTCGAACTCCGCCTGGTGGGTCCGAGCTTCCCGAGCACGATCGTCACCGGCACCCTGGTCCCCCACCGGGTGTCCTACCGCACCACCCCCGGGACCACCGTCGAGGTGGCGCTGCTCGAGATCCTGGACGAGGCGGGCAGGACCCGGAGCCTGGCCTCGGACGGGCGGGAGGACGGCATCTACCGGATCGAGGCCCGGATCTCGGACCTGGCCGGGAACACCCGGACCCATGTCTCGACCTTCGCCTACGACACCCAGGAGCCGCAGGTGGTGCTCACCGACTTCCCGGATCCCTCGTCGCTGGCCGGGACCAGCTTCACGGTCCGGGGCGAGATCATGGACTTCGGTCCCTGCGGCTTCCCGGCCCTGGCGAGTCCTCTGGTGACCTTCGTCCCCGACACGGTGCGGGGCCGGATCGTGAGGCGGGACGAGGCCGGGCAGCCGGTCCTGCCCCCGGTGGCGCCGTTCTTCGACTTCCAGCCGGCCGCCGAGGTGACCGAGATCACCACCGGGATCCGGACCGGGATCTCGGCCCGGGGACGCTTCACCTTCACCGGGACGATCCCGGACGCGCCCGGGGCGCTGGCGCTGTTCCAGGTACGGGTCACCGACGGGGCCGGGAACTTCCGCGACATCGACCGCCGCATCGACGTGATGCGCGCCGGCCTGCCCCCGCCGGTGCTGCTCCGGCCCGGGAACGCTGGGTTCACCAACGAGAAGGTGGTCACCTTCCGCTGGCTCCCGGTCGAGACCGCCCGGCGCTACGACTTCGAGCTGACCCGGGCGACCCCCACCGCCCTCACCACCACCACCACCTTCGTGCTCGGGTTCCCGACCGACTCGCTCCAGGTCGACCTGCCGCTCTTCGCGTCCCGGGTGCCGGGCGGAGCTCCCCTCACGGTGGCCTCGGCCTTCACCTGGCGGATCCGGGCCCGGGACGTGTCCGGGAACCCGGGACCGTTCTCGGCGCCCTTCTCGTTCACCCTCGACCCGAACCTGCCGGTGGCGAGCGAGGTCCTGGTGGGCGGGACCCCGGTGTCGGCGGGCGGGACCCTGGTGGCGGCGGCCAACCCGATCCAGGTCGACTACTCGGACGAATCCGGGATGGACCTGACTCGCCCTCCGCGTGCCCGCCTGATCCTCCGGGATCCCCGCCACCCTCCGGTCGAGGTCCCCCTGTCCTACGCCAACAGCCTGATGGCCACCGGGGTCCTCACCCTGCCGGTGCCGGGGGTGGCGGTCGACCCCAACGGCCCCGCGGTGCTCACCATCGAGGGCGGGTTCGACCTGGCCGGGAACCGCCAGGACCCGCGCTCGTTCGCGGTGAACGTCGACATCGGACCCTTCCTCGACCTGCGTCTCGCTCCCAACCCGGTGAACCCGGTGGAGCTGCTCTTCACCTTCGTGGCCCGCGGCTTCCAGGGTGGCCCGGCCGAGTCGATCCCGTTCTCGGCGGCCGAGCCGCGCAATCCCCTGGTCCGGGTGCGGCAGCAGGGACGCACCCTGTTCGAGACCGTGTCGGTGAACCCGGTGGCCTCGACCACGCCTCCCCAGAGCGCCTTCTACGGCCGCTACACGGTGAGCCCCAACCTGATCGGGTTCCTCGACTTCGAGATCGACGCCACCGACGCCGACGGGCGCACCGCCCAGCGCCGGTTCTCGGTGGCCGCCATCCCCGAGGTGCTGCTCAAGGAGGGCGTGGTCTTCCCCAACGTGGTGCGCAACTCCGGGATCCGGCTGGCGGCCGGGGCGCTGAGGAAGGGCGTGGGGGTCTACGGGATCGAGAGTGCGCTGGTCCCGGGCCAGGCACCCGACCCGGGCACCGAGCTGGTGAGCGTCCAGGACCTGGGCGCCTGGATGCCGGCCGAGGGGGTCCTGACCCGCCCCGTGCTGGTCCATGGCACCCTCGAGCCGGGGAACCTGGAACTCTTCCCGACCCAGGCGCTCTCGGTCTACCGGGCCGGGAGCGGAGGCTGGGAGCGGCTCCCCACCGTGGCCGACCAGGCGACCTTGAAGGGCGAGACCACCCGGCTGGGTCGCTTCGCCATCATGGCCGACCTCACGCCTCCCAAGGTCGAGCCGGTCGACGAGCCCGGGGCGGTCCGGGTGACCGACGGAGGATCCGGGGTCGACCCCCTCTCGATCCGCTTCCTGTCGAGTTCCGGGGGCGAGGTCCCGGGCGAGCGCGACCCGGCTTCCGGGGTCGTCCGGGTGGCGGCCGGGGCGCTGACCGGGCGAGGACGCCGGGACGTGGCGGTCCGGGTGCGGGACCACGCCGGCAACGAGATCGTGGCCACCGTCTCCATGGAACTCTCGGGACCCCTGGCGGTGAGCGAGGCCCTGGCGGTGCCGAACCCGGTGCGGACCTCCCAGGCGACCTTGCGCTACCGGCTCTCCCGGCCGGCGGACCGGGCCCGGATCCGTATCTTCGACACCGCCGGCCGCACCGTGGCGGTGCTCCAGGGGCCGGCGGGCCTGGGTGTGAACCAGGTGGTCTGGGACCTGGCCCGCTCGCCGCACCGGATCGCCAACGGCGTCTACCTCTTCCAGCTCGACGTCGAGGGCGGCGCCGAGCGGGCGGGGGCGCGCGGGAAGATCGCCGTGCTGCGGTGACCGCAGCACGGCGCTAGCCGGCAGCTCGACCCCGGCCGCACCAGAACCACCCAGCCTCCTCGGGAAGTTGTCCGGTCCTGCCGATGGTCCGAGGGAGATGCGACGACTTCGCGCCCGGATGTTCGGCCTCGCCTGCGGCCTCGCCGCGGTCGGCGCCACCGCCACCCACGCCGCGATCCAGTCCGTCGGCTTCGCGATCCCCGGCTTCCGGCCTGCGGAAGGCGCCCCGATCCGGGCTGCCCAGGCCGAGATCCGGGTGCTGCTCGACGCCTCGCCCAGCCGCTACCGGCTCGACGTCTTCCCGGCAGCCACTCCCGGGGTCCGGGTCTCCACCCGGAACGTCGAGCACCCGGATCCCCCCGGCACCCCCCGGATCCATCCCGTGGTGGTCCCCCTGGTCGAGGGCGGGAACAGTTTCACGGTGAGGGCCGTCGACCTGAACCAGCCGACCTTCGCCCTCTCCTCGGCGGTCTCGCCGGTAGTGACCCGCGACCTCCTGACCACCGTCTCCACCGTGAGCCTCGACCGGATCGAACCGTTCGAGCGGGTGACGCAGGCGGCCACCGCCACCCTGGTCTTCACCATCCGGGGCATCTCGGAGAGCTATGCGGTCGAGGTGGAGCGCAACGGGATCATCGTCTCGCTGAACCCCGGCTTCGCTCGCGGCGAGCAGCGGATCCCGAACGTCCCGCTGCTCGAGGGGGACAACTTCTTCCGGGTCCGGATCACCTCCTCGGACACCTTCTCCACCGATCCCATGGAGACCTCGAACGTGCTCCGGATCGTCCGAGACAGCATCGCACCGACCATCACCAACCTGATCGTGGCCAATCCCCCGCTTCCCACCGGACAGGCGGTGGTGAACATCCAGGGCGACACCGAACCCTTCGCCATCGTCCGGATCGACGACGGGCAGGGGACGGTGGTCTCGAAGCGGGCCGACCCGCTCGGCAACTTCTCCCTGAACGGGGTCGAGCTGCCGCTGGTGCTGCCGGGCCCGACCACCACCGTCTACCAGGTGAACGCCCGGGACGACGGCGGCAACGTGGCCCCCACCCAGGCGCTGCCGGCGACCCGGATCGCGGTGGTGCCCCGCTTCGAGTTCCTCCGGCTCTCCCCCTTCGACGGGAGCGTGGTGGCGCCCGACGTGGCGGTCCACCAGTTCGGGCTGGCCGGGGTGGGGCAGGCTCCCTACACCGTCCGCTTCCGGGCCCGGGCCGGCGCCGCCCTCCCGGCCCTGGAGGAGACGATCTCGGTCCTCGGCGACGCCACCCCGTTCCAGAAGGACACCATCCTGGTCGGGGACACCACCACCCCCGGGGTCGACGTGCCCTGGAGCTTCGACGCCCAGGTCGAGACCACCGCCGCCACCTCGGAGGTCCACTTCCTGGGCACCGTGCTCCTGGACGTCGCCGATCCTCCTCCGGTGGTGCCGCTGGACGCGGCCTTCGACGGGGTCCCCCGGTTCGCGGCCGGCAGCTTCACCCTGGAGGCGGCGGCCGAGCGCTTCTCCCGGGTCCGCTTCACCGAGTTCAACGGGATCCGGGTCCGTCCGTCGCCGCTGATCGACACGGTCCCCACCCCCATCGCCCCGGGTGCCGAACTCCGGGTGGTGTTCGACGTGTCGGCGCTGGGCGACGGCGACTTCTCGGTGCTCTCCACCGTGATCGCCACCTCGGGCCGCACCAGCGCGGCCAGCCAGCGCAACCTCCTGTTCCAGCTCGACCGGACCCCGCCCGACGTGACCGAACTCAAGGTCGACGAGATCGATGCCCAGGCCGGGCGCAACCTGTTCCGCCGCGAGGCCCGGCTGGTCCGGCTCACGGTCCGCTCGATCGAGGCCATGGCCGAGCCGCCCGAGGTCTACATGACCCAGCAGGGCCACGACGCGGTGCGGGCCGTCTTCGACGTGGCCCGGGTGCCCGGCTTCGTCTTCGACTACCTGGTGGTCACCGAGATCGGGACCGCCTTCGACGGCCCGGTCCGCATCACCGTGGTGGGCGGATCCGACCTCGCCGGCAATCCGATGCTGCCCGAGCGCAACTTCGAGGCCGCCTTCGTGGTCGACACCCGGCCCCCCGTGATCGACTCGATCCGGACCTCTCCCCGGGACGGCTCGCTCCTCACCTCGGCCCCGGCCCCGATCGTGGTCACCCTGGTGGAGCCGGCGGATTCCGCCTCGCCCTCCAGCGGCCCCGACGTCTCCGCCAGCACCATCCGGGTGCTCGGCCCCATCGAGACCGATCCGACCCGCCTGAATCCGGGACGGGTCGACGCCTTCGATTCCCAGACCCTCGAGTTCCACCCTCTGGCCGGGGCGTTCGCCGCGGAGGGCACCTACCAGGTCGAGGTCGAGGCCGCCGACCGGGCCGGGAACCTGACCACCCACGTGCTCGTCTACGTGCTCGACCGGACCCCCCCGGAACGGGACTTCGTGGTGGCCTTCACGCCTCCCGACGGGACCGCCGTGGGCGCCACCGGACTCGCCACCGACGCCTCGGGGAGGCAGTTCGTGCAGGTCCGCTTCGACGTCTCCGACCCCGGCGAGCTCTCGCTGGCCAACTCCCGGGTCTCGGTCCGGAACTTCTGCCCGGTGCCCTTCGACGTCGCCGGGACGGTCTCGACGGTGCTGCCCGACTCCCGCCGCTTCACCTTCACCCGGAACCTCCGGGCCGACGGTTCCGACGACGGGATCTACACCATCCAGGCCCGACCCGCCGACCCGGCCGGGAACCTCCAGCTCCCCGAGAATGCCAGCTTCGTCTTCGACACCCGTCCGCCCCTGGTGCTCGACGGCAACCAGCTCTCGCTGCCGGGGAGCCCGATCCCCACCGACCAGCTGTTGTTCCCGCCCGATCGCAGCATCGTGCGCGGCCCGCTCCGCCAGGCCAGTGCCACCATCCAGGACGGCGTGTCCGGGAACGGCTTCACCGGATCCGGGATCCGGGTGGCACCCACGACCGGCACCGACCTGGTGCTCACCCTGGTGGGGCGCCATCCCACCACCACCGCGCCGCTCGGCTTCTCGACCGCCACCAGCCCGATCTCCACGCTCCGCTTCGAGGAACTCGGCAATCCCGCGCTCTCGCCCTGCTTCCTGGGGATCCGCAGGACCCGGGCCCTGCTCTCGCTCTTCACCGATCCGGTGCTCGGCGACCCCGCCGGGCTCCCCGCCGACGGGACCTTCGACGGGGAGTGGGAGGTCCGGGTCTCCCCGGTGGACCGGGCCGGCAACCGGGGACCCGTCAACACCACCCGGTTCACCTACGACACGGTCCCTCCGGTGGTCACCCTCGACACCATCCTGAACGACCGGGTCTATACCGGTCCGCGTCTGGTGCTCTCCGGGTCCGCCCGGGACAACGACAAGACCGCCACCGATCGGGGGCAGGGGATCCGCCGGGTCCAGGTGCGCCTCGAAGCGGTGACGCCCTCCCCGGTCACCACCCTCTTCCCCCTGATCGATTTCACCGACGCGGTGCTCACCCCCGACCCTGCCCTGGTCGATGCCGAGATCCCCTTGCCCTGGCGCTTCGATCGCCGGATCCCGAGCTACGAGGGGCCCGCCCGCCTGATCCTCAGGGTCGAGGACATGGCCGGCAACGAGTCCTTCCTGGTGCGGGAGCTGGTCCTCGACATCGACCCGCTCCCGGCACCTCGCCTGCTCCTGCCGCCCAATCGGGCGGCCCTGCCGGCGGCCGTCGTCCGGTTCGACTGGGAGCACGTGGACGGGGCCAGCCGCTACGAACTCCGGATCCGGGACGAGAACGCGAACGAGATCGTCCGGACCACCGACTTCCCCTTCCGTTTCGTGGACGTGAACCTGGGGGCCTTCCCGGCCGGCCGCTACACCTGGACGGTCCGGGCCCTGGACGCTCGGGGGGCCCCGGGCGAGCCCGCCTTCATGCGCCAGTTCGAGGTCGACCAGGAGATGCCCCGGGTGGTCCGCCTGGAGCCCTTCGACGCCACTACCCCCGACGCCCGGGGCGGCTCGATCCTGGGCGGGCAGGTCCGGATCGCCATCGAGTTCTCCGAGGACATGGACACGACCAGGCCTCCGGTGGTCCTCTTCGACCCCGCCAACCCGCTGGCTCCGGCCAGGACGGTCCGGCAGCTCGAGTACCAGGGTCGCCTGTGGCGGGGCGCGGTCGACATCCCGGCCACGGTCGACGAGCCGGATGTGAACGGGCTCGCCACCATCGTGGTGCGGGAGGCCTTCGACCGGGCCGGGAACCCGATCGCCGAGACCCGGCGAGAGCTCGAGGTCGACATCGGTCCCTTCTGGGAGGTGCGGGCCTTCGCCAACCCCATCCTGAAGAGGGAGATCATCTTCTACTTCCGGGCTCGCGAGTCCGATCGGGGACCACTGGAATCGGTGGTCGGGCTCCCCGACATCACGATCCAGCAGGAGGGGGCGATCAATCCCCGCTTCCTCCACCTCCAGCGCCTCGGACGCTCGGTGTTCTACGGGGCCTACGAGGTCGACGCCACCCGGTCGGGGAACGCCACCATCCGGATCCAGGGCACCGACGAACGGGGCAACACCTCACGGAGGGCGCTGGGGTTCTCGGTGGCAGCGCTGCTGCGGGCCGACCAGAATTTCCTCCGGGTGGCCTCCGGGCCGCTCAAGGTCCGGATCCCGGCCGGGGCGGTGACCCAGGACACGGTGGTCGCCATGTTCCCGCTGCGCATGGACCCCGACGACCTCGGACCCGGTCCTGCCGGTGAAGGGGAAACCTCGGGCACCGGCCCGAGCCCGAGCCCGAGCCCGGGCCCGGGCCCGGGCCCGGGCGAAGGCGGCCTGGAGCTGGTCCGCCGCCTCGATCGGCCCATCCCGGGCCGGATCCCGCTCTCCCGGGACGCCGAGATCGAGATCCCGCTGGCGGGCTACGGCCTGGCCGCACCCGGCTCCGAGAAGGGGCTCGGGCTCTTCGTCAAGGACGGCAAGGGATTCCGCTACCTCCCGGGAAGGACCGAGGGCGGCGTGCTCCGGGCCCGCTCCCCGGAGCTCTCCACCTTCTTCCTGATGCGGGACCCGGTGCCGCCCCGCTTCGAGCCCCACACCCTGGAGTCGGCCGAGCCCGGCAAGCTCCTCTCGGTCCTCCTCCACGAGGCCGGCTCCGGCCTCGCCCCCGACGGGATCGCGGTCAAGCTCGGCTCCCGGCACCTGCCGGCCCGCTACCAGCGCGACGAGGGACGCCTCTACGTCGAGGTCCCCCGGGATGCCCGCCCCGGCGAGGTGCTCGAGTTCACGGCCCGGGACCGGGTCGACAACCTCGGCACCCTCTCGCTGCCGCTCAACACGGCTTCGGGCATCTCGGTGCTGGAGGCCGTCGCCTATCCCAACCCGGCCCGCGACCGTGCCGTGATCCGGTTCCGGCTGGCGAGCACCGCGATCCGTTCCCGGGTCCAGATCTTCGATGCCGCGGGACGCCGGGTGAGGATCCTCGACGGCCCGGCCGCGGGCGGTGGGAACGACCTGCCCTGGGACCTCACCGATTCACGGGGTCGCAAGGTGGCCAACGGCGTCTACCCGATCGAGCTGGAGATCCAGGGGATCGGGGGCGGCCGGGAGCGGCGTCGGCTCAAACTCGCGGTGCTGCGCTAGTTCGTCTGCAGGTCACCCCAAGGGGTTCGCTCGCGGGCGGGCTACGCCTTCGCTGCTTCCCCGGGGTGAACCCGGGGCGCTTCGGCTTCGCCCGATCCAGCGTCTCCGGCGTCGAGGTTGCTCAGGCCCCGAGCAGGGTCCTGACCCGGGCCCAGGTCAATGCCAGGAGCTCCCGGAGGACGACCCGGCCCGGATCGAGGGCTTGGCTGGTCGCCAGCGCGATCCGGGTCTCGGGCATCCGCCCCGAAGCCGGGCGGTCCTCGACCGGGAGTCCCTTCTCGGTCCCCTGCGCGGTCGGCACCAGCACCGGCTCGAAGCCGAGCGGGCCGTGCCCGGAGAGGAAGACCGAGATGCGGGCCAGATGCCAGTCGTCCGACACGATCATCACCCGGGCCACGCCTTGCTTGCGGACCCACTCGACGAGGTGGTCGACCGAGGCCGAGGTGGTCCCCACGGCCCGCTCGCCGAAGGCGATCCGACCCCGCCCGAAGCTCCGGGTCGCCTTGGCCACCAGGTGGGCGCACTGCATCTCGGGCTGGGTCCCCAGGAACAGGACCCGGGGGGCATAGCCTTCGGTCAGGAGTTCGAGGCCCCGGAGGATCCGCCCGGCGCCCCCGCCCCCGAAGACCGCGATCAGGTCGGCCGCCTCGGGAGCCGCTCCCCTGGCCAGCAGGCGGTGGGCGGCGCGGGTGAACGAATCCTCCAGCAAGGGAAGGACTCCCGCCAGCAAGGCCACCGACCCGAGGATCCAACCGGTCCGCTGCACCCGTGCCGTCCTGCCGGGGGAAGGTAGCGCGAAACCCGATCCCCGCCAAAGGCTTCTGTCGGTCCGGATTCAACCCCTCGCCCCCCGGAACCGAAGATCCGTACAGGAGGACTCATGGAGAGCCGGATCCTGTACCTCGCGGTCTTCGTCTCGGGGATGAGCATCATGGGGGTCGAGATGGCGGCCAGCCGGCTCCTGGCGCCCTGGTTCGGCTCCGCGCTCACCGTCTGGACGGCCTTGATCGGGCTCATCATGGTGGCGCTCACGGTCGGCTACTGGTGGGGCGGACGCCTCGCCGACCGGCGCCCCCAGCCCGAGGTCCTCTACCAGGCCCTGCTCTCGGGAGGCCTGCTGGTGGCGGCCATCCCCTTCGCCTCCCACCCCCTGCTCTCGGCGACCTTGGGTTCGGGCCGGGTCGGGGTGGTCGCCGGCAGCTTCGTGGCGGTCTCGCTCCTGTTCGCGGTGCCCCTGGCGGTGCTCGGGATGACGAGCCCGTTCGCGATCCGCCTGGTGGCCCAGGGCAAGGACGACGCGGGGCGCTCGGCGGGTTCGATCTATGCCCTCTCGACGGCCGGCAGCATCCTGGGGACCTTCCTCCCCGGCTTCGTGACCATCCCGCTCCTGGGAACCAAGCACACCATCCTCGGCTTCGGACTGGCCGTGGCCGGGGTGGCGCTCCTGGGGCTCGGCAGCCGGGCCGGGGCTGCTGCCACCCTGGCCGCCGGCGTGGGCATCGCCGGCTTCCTCTCCCCCGTGAAGCAGATCCCGGGCCTGGTCCACGCCCGGGAGTCGCTCTACAACTTCATCCAGGTGGTGGGCCGCCAGGTTCCCGGCGAGCCGGGCCGGGTCCGCCACGCCCTGGTCCTGAACGAGGGGCGGGCGGTCCACTCGATCCACGATCCCGGTTCGCCTGCCGCCCCCCTGGTCGGCTCGGTCTGGGACTACATGAACGTCCCCCTGGTCCTGGCGCTCAGGCCGGGGCCCATGCAGGCGGCGGTGATCGGGCTGGCGGCCGGGACCGTCTCCCACCAGTGGCTCACCTTCGCGGGCAAGGAGCATGACCTCCGGGTCGACGGGGCCGAGATCGATCCCGAGATCCTGGAGGTCGGGCGCGAGTACTTCGCGATCGGAGAGGACGAACGCGGGGGAAGGCTCAAAGCGGTGGCCGAGGACGGGAGGGTCTTCCTGGCCGGCCGTCCCGAGGCGAGCTACGACCTCATCTTGACCGATGCCTACAAGCAGCCCTACATCCCCTTCCACCTCGCCACCCGCGAGTATTTCGAGCTGGTGCGCTCCCGCCTCAAGGACGGCGGGATCATGGCGATCAACGTGGGTGCCATCGACGTGGGGGCCGAGATCTTCCGGCGCCTGCTCTCGACGGTGGCGGCGGTCTTCGGCGAGGTCCGCTACGTGCTCGTGAAGAACCACGGGGTGCCCTTCAACAACCACGTGGTGATGGCGGGCAAGGGGCCGGTGGCCTGGGACCGCATGGACCCCGAGAAGAACCCGGCGATCGACCGCATCGTCGCCACCTCCGGGGTGGCCGGCTTCCGGACCGTGTTCACGCTGGCGGTCCGCAACACCCGCCGCTTCGACGACTTCGACCCGGAGCGGGTCTTCACCGACGACCACGGAGCCGTCGAGTTCTACACCGAGCGCATGATGGTCGACTTCCTGGCCAAAGGCGGCGGCATCCCCAGCGACTGACCCCGTCGCGGCTCAGCGCCGGAAGGTCGCCAGGAAGAAGCCCGCCTCCCGGGCCCGCGCCAGGGCGGCCTCCCGGAGCCTTCCGGCCTCGTCCCCGTCGCCCCAGGCCGCGGCCAGGTCCGCCTCCCGGAGGTCGAGTTCGAGCGAGCCCTCCGCGTCCCGGACCTCCCCCTCCAGATCGCGCGCCTCCGCCAGGAGCCCCCGGGCCCGCTCCCGGCGCCCTGCCGCCAGGGCGGTCCCGGCCAGGCCGGCGAGCACCAGGGTCTCGCCCACCACGGAACGGGTCCGGACCATCTTCTCCCGGGCGACCCCGAGGAGGCGCTCCGCCTCGTCGCCACGCGCCTCGGCGAGCCGGACCCGTCCCAGCGCCTCCGCCAGGTACCCGACGGGATAGGGATCGTGGCCGTGCCCGAGGAGCGGCTCCAGCCGGTCGGCCTCCCGGGCCACCTCGGGCAGCGGGGTCTCGGGATCGGCCAGCAGGGCCGCCAGTTTCAGGCTCGCCAGGAAGGGATCGGCTCCCGGTCCCGGACCCGGGTCGGGCGCCGAGGCCAGCCGCTCCAGGGCTTCCCGGGGCCGCCCCGAGATCACCAGCAGCTTGAGTTCGATCGGCAGCAGCAACCGGCGCCCCGGCGAACCCGTCTCGAAGGCCGCCTCCGCCTCCCCGAGGATCCGCCGGGCCTCCTCCAGCCGGCCTTCCCGGATCGCCAGCCGGATCTCGAGTTCGAAGAGTTCGGGGTCGTGGACCACCGGACCGTCCGACGCCCCCAGGCCGAGGAGCCCGCCCCCGGGTCCGGCGGGAAGCGGCAGGCCGCTCCGGGCCGTGGCCAGGTGCCGGGCGCAGTCGGCGAAGCGGCCGACCAGCAGGGCCAGCCGGGCGCACTTCAGGTGGACCTGGCCGGCGAGCCCGAACATCCAGACCCGGGAGGTGGCCTCCTCGGCCTGGCGCAGGACCAGGAGGGCCTCCTCGAAGCGGCCGTCCATGAGGCAGACGTCGGCGTGGAGCAAGCGGGCCGAGACCGGCGGGAACATCGCCCCGGTACGGGTTCCCTTCTCCAGCAGGGAGAGCGAGGCCTGCCGCGCCCCCGGGAGGTCGCCCTCGGCCAGCCGGGCGAGCGGCTGCTCCCAGGTCTGGTCGGGCGCCGGGACCGTCCGGAACAAGGTCTCGACCCAGCTCGGGGCGAAGCGCGCCGTGGCCAGCACCAGCAGGCTCCGGAGCACGCCCCCCAGGGTCGGCGGAGGGCCGACCTCTTCCCCACTCCCATGCATGAAGCGGAGGAAGGCCGTGTCGTCGGGCCGCCCGCTCCGGAGCTCCCGGGCCCGGCGTTCGAGATGTCCGAGACCTGCCTGCCTGGCCCACCGCTCCGCCTCGGCCAGGATCCCGAGGGCCCGGTCGGGGCGCCCCTCGAACACCGCCAGCTCGGCCGTCTCCAGCGCGATCTCGACCTCGGACCGTCGATCCCCGGCGTCCCGGGCCGCCAGCGCAGCCCGACCCAGGGCCGAGGCCGCGTCGGCGAGCCGCCCCTGGCCCATGGCCTCCGCGGCCTCCAGGCGCAGGAGGAGGTCCGCCGCCGATCCCGTCCCCTCCCGCAGCCGGTCCCGG
>CAYOHP010000170.1:0-12514 GCA_964403795.1 uncultured bacterium
CGGGGCTTGCCCCGCCCCCAGCCTGGCCGGCGGTGAGGGGGCGGCCCGTAACGGTCCGGCCAACCCTCCGCTCGGCCGTGGGCGCCAGCCCATCGGCCGCAGCGGCGTGTTGGCCGTGCCGTGCTCGATCCCCGGGCCTGCGCTCGGCGGGAACGGCCTCGTGGGTCTGAGCCTCCCCGGATCCGGCGATCCTCGACCGTTGTCCGGGCGGCTGGCTCCATCCCTGGCGCAGGTAGCAGACCTCGCCTTGCCGCAGTCCTCGCCGGGTGCTACGACAGGGGTACCCCGGGGAGGGGCGAAGGGGAGGCTCTCCATGGAACGGCACTGGCTGGTCGGCGTGGGTGTCGCGCTCGGGATGCTGGCTGGACCGTTGGCGGCCGAGGAGGCCACCGGCTTCGAAGTCGCCCGGAAGCGCCTCGAGCAGGTCAGGGCCGGCCGGGTAGGGATCCGGGCCGTGGGATCGGGCCCGATCGCCGGGAGCCACCATGGCAACTGGGTCGGGGAGAACCGCCTCTGGTGGGAGGAGGCGAAGCCGGCGGAGCGCTCGGAGGGCCGCCTCCAGGCAGGGCCGGATCGGCTCTCCTACACCTGGTCCTTCCGGGGCAAGCCCCAGGAGGGGGTCCTCAGACTCTCGGGCCCGGCAGGCGCGCTGCGGGGGGATTGGCGGGACTCGTGGCACCAGACCACCGAGACGGCCTTCCATGGTCGGCTCTCCGACGGGGTCGTCCTTCTCTACGGGACCTACCCGGCCGGAGAAGGACCCGACTGGGGATGGCGGATCGAGATCGACACCCGGGATCCCGAGCACCTCACCCTCCGGATGTTCAACCTGTTCCCGGACGGGACCATCGTCCAGGCCGTGGATCTCCACGGTTCCCGCGCCGGGCGATGAGGATTCCGCGGAAGCCCCGAACGCCCGCGGAGATCGCGACAGGGCGGAGCCCTGGGAAGGAAGGACATGGCCAGGTCCAGGAAGTCCGCCACCGACGAGATCCTGCTCCGGCTCCGCGCCTTCGGCCTGGCGCTCCCCGGGGCCCATACCAAGAGTCCCTGGCCGGGGCATCTCGACCTGGCGGTGAAGGACAAGACCTTCTGCTACCTCGGACTCGAGGGCGATCCGCTCTCGATCTCGTGCAAGCTGCCCGTCTCGGGGAGTAGCGCCTTCCTCATGCCCCATACCAAGCCGACCGGGTACGGGCTGGGGAAGAGCGGCTGGGTGACGGGGAGCTTTCCCTTCGGCGAGGAGCCCGAGGTCGAGATCCTGGAGGCCTGGATCCTGGAGAGCTATCGCGCCCAGGCACCCAAGCGTCTGGTGAAGGAGCTGGACGCCAGGACGCCGGCGGGTCCGGGTCAGGAGCGGGCGGTCGGTTCCCGGCGGGGCACGCCTGCCACCGTCCCGATCGAGGCCGAGGCTGGGCGCGTCCGGTTCTACCACAACCCCCGTTGCGGGAAGAGCCGCCAGGCACTGGCCTTGCTCGAAGCGCGGGGTGTGCCGCTCGACGTGGTCCGCTACCTCGACGAGCCCTTGCGACGCGGCGAGCTGGTCCGCCTGGTCGAGGCCCTCGGGACCACCGAGGGGCTGCTCCGGCGCGGCGAGGCGGTGTACCGGCAGAAGTACCCGGGCATCGCCCTCAGCCAGGCCGCCACGATCTCGGCCATCATGGAGGACCCGATCCTGTTGGAGCGGCCCGTGGCCATGCGGGGCGGGCGGGCGGTGATCGGGCGTCCGCCCGAGCGGGTGCTCGAGCTGCTCTGAAGGCTCTGGGTGGCCTGCCGGATCGGCGGCCGCGTGGGGGGACGCCCTGGAGGACACCGTGAAGAAAACCTCGACCACCACTGCGCCGACCCAGGCCCGGCGGCAGGAGCTGCTCGGGATCCTGCGGGCCCGTTTCGAGGAGAACCTCCCGCGTCACCCCGGGACCCGCTGGGACGGGGTCCAGGCGAGACTCGAGGCCGACCCGGAGAAGCTCGCGGTCCTCGACCGGATGGAGACGAGTGGCGGCGAGCCCGACGTCGTCGCCCTGGACGGGGATGCGGGGATCCTCCAGTTCGCCGACTGCTCGCCGCAGAGCCCGAAGGGCCGCCGCAGCCTGTGCTTCGACGAGGCGGCCCTGGCCGCCCGCAAGGCCAACAAGCCGAGCGGCAGCGCGGTGGCGGCGGCCGCTGCCATGGGGATCGAACTGCTCACCGAAGAGCAGTACCGGCGACTGCAGCAGCTCGGCGAGTTCGACACCACGACCTCGAGCTGGGTCCGGACCCCGCCCGAGATCCGGCAGCTCGGGGGCGCCCTCTTCTGCGACCGGCGCTTCGGCAAGGTCTTCGTCTACCACAACGGCGCCGAGTCCTACTACGCGGCCCGGGGCTTCCGGGGAGTCCTGACCGTGTAGGAGCGGGGCGGCGCCGGGAGCCCTCCCCGCCGCCGGGAGTCGCTCGGTGGCTCGCCCCGCCTCACACCCCGGGGATCTGCTTCCTCGGCGCCCCCGCCTCGATGGCGGCCCCCAGCCGGTTCGCCAGGATGCGCTGGGATCCGACCCACCGGGCCGGCAGCCGCAGCGCCCCGTAGTAGATGGCCGCCAGTACCAGCACCGGGTAGGCCATCGGGAGACCGTCGTCGAGCCTTCCCCCGGACGGCCAGTAGTACCCGAGCCAGGTGAGGCACGAGAGCGCCAGCGCCAGGATCCCGGGCGGGAACGGCAGCACGCGCCCGGTGCGCTCGGCCACGGCGCGGGCCAGCCGTCGCTCCTCGCCTCGGGCCGCGGATTCCTCGAGGGCCCGGAACAGGCCGAGGCGCTGGGCTTCCGCCTTGACCGCGAACGCCCTCTGCATGGAGAACACCGTGGCGAGCGCGGCCAGCACCGCGGGGAGCATCAGCAGGGGGCTCTCCGGTGCTCCCGCGATCAGCAGCCCGAACCCGAGGGCGAAGGAGAGGGGGATCGCCTGGAGCCAGAGCGCCGCCCGCGAGACCCAGCGCATGCCGCGCACCACCAGGGCATGGGCCTCGGGCCAGGATTCGGTCGGCAGGGTCCGACCCGCCTCGTCGGCGCAGCCGAAGACCGCGCAGCCCGGCACGTACTCCCAGCACTCGGGATGGTGGGGCGTGTCGCAACGCTCGCAGCGGCGGGCATCGCCGTCCCCGAGATCCTCGCCGCAGACCGGGCACCGGGGAGCGAGGACAGGGAGGGTGGACATGCCCGGCGCGGTCCGCTCGCCGACGTTCAGTCGACCCGGAGCTCGTTGTAGAGGGTATCGCGCTGGACCGGGACGAAGCCGGCCTCGCGCACCAGCCGGCAGAGTTCGGAGCGGTCGACGCCACGGGCGTTCTCGGCGCCGGCCGCGTAGGTGATCCGCTCGTCGATCACGGTGCCGTCGATGTCGTCGGCCCCGAAGTGCAGTCCGAGCTGGGCGATCTTCATGCCGGTCATCACCCAATAGACCTTGATGTGGGGGAAGTTGTCGAGCATCAGGCGGGACACCGCCAGGGTCTTCAGGTCGTCATAGCCCGAGGGGCCCGGCAGATGGGCGAGCTCGGTGTCCTTGGGATGGAAGGAGAGGGGGATGAAGGCGGTGTAGCCGCCGGTCCGGTCCTGGCTCTCCCGTAGGCGGACCATGTGGTCGACCCGCTCCTCCATGGTCTCGACGTGGCCGTAGAGCATGGTGGAGGTGGACTTCAGGCCCATCGAATGGGCGATCTCGTGGATCTCCAGCCAGCGGTCGCCGTAGATCTTGTTGGCGCAGAGTTCGTCCCGCACCCGGTCGGCGAAGATCTCGGCCCCGCCCCCGGGCAGGCTCTCGAGTCCGGCCTCGACCAGTTTCGCCAGCACCTCCCGGATGCCCAGGCCCGAGATCTCGCAGAGGAACTCGAGTTCCACGGCCGTGAAGGCCTTGAGGTGGAGACGGGGGAAGCGGGTCTTCAGGCCCCGCAGGAGATCGGTGTAGTACGAGAGCGGGAGTTCGGGGTGGAGCCCACCCACGATGTGGAGCTCGGTCACCTCGTCGCCCCACGTGGCCATGGTCTCGGCGGCCTTCTCGACCGCCTGTTCGGGCGTCCAGGTCCAGGCGCCCGGCTGGTCGGGGGTCCTCGCGAAGGCGCAGAAGCGGCATCCGGCGAAGCACACGTTGGTCGGGTTCAGGTGGCGGTTCACCACGTAGAAGGCCTTCTGCCCCCAGCGGCGCCGGCGCACCGAGTCGGCCAGGCGACCGATCTCCAGGAGGTCATGGGAGCGGAAGAGTTCGACCCCGTCCTCGAAGGAGAGCCGCTCGCCGGCCTCGACCTTGGCGCGGATCCCGGCGAGGGAGGTCGGGCCGCCGGGAGCCGGGGAGGGGATGGGGGCGGATTTCGATTTCGCTTCGACCGGGGACACCGGGGACATGGAACGGGCCTCCTCGGCCGGCCCCACCCGGCCATCGTCGAGAGGAAAACTACCACCGATCCGACCCCGAGTGCAGTCCCCGTGCTCTCCGGAAAGACCATGCGACAGCCCCGTCGAGGCCGCCCGGCCTGCCTCTGCTAACCTCACAGCGACACTGCGAGGGAGGGCGGCATGGGATCGACCGGGTCCGGTGCGTGGGGAGCGTTCCTGGTGGGGTTGCTGGCGGCCTGCGGAAGCCTTCCGGCGGCCCCCGCCGGGGGAGACCCCGGGCCTCGCTTCTGCATGGCGATCGATCGTCGCCCCGAGGCCGCGCCCCGCTTGGGCGACGGCGCCACCCCGGCCGAGGCCCGCCACCAAGTGGCCCTCCGCAGCGTGCTCTGGAAGGCGGGTTCCACCCTCCGGATCCGCTTCCTGGACGGCGACCCCGGCCTGCGCCAGCGGGTCCGCACCTTCGCCTCGGAGTGGACCCGCCACGCCAACCTCGACTTCGACTGGGTCGACGAGGGCTACGCCCACATCCGGATCGCCTTCCCCGGCGACGGGCGCTCCTGGTCGCTGCTGGGCACCCAGGCCCTGGAGCGGCCCCAGCACCAGGCCACCATGAGCTTCGGGTGGTTCACCCCGGCGAGCGGCGACGAGGACCTCCGGCGCACCACCCTGCACGAGTTCGGCCACGCCCTCGGGCTCGAGCACGAGCACCAGCACCCGTCGGCCGCCTTCCCATGGAACCGGGACGCGGTGATCTACGACATGCGCCGGCTGGGCTGGACCGAGGAGATGGTCGAGCACAACATCTTCCGCCGGCTCGACGAGTCGACCACCCGGTCCTCGGCGCTCGATCCCGACTCGATCATGACCTACGACGTGCCCCCGAGCTGGACCTTGGACGGCAGTTCCATGGCCCGCAGCAGCCGGCTCTCGGCGGGGGACCAGGCCTACGTCGCCGCCCTGTATCCGGGCCGCAGCCGGGCCCCGGTGACCGTCCCGCCGACTCCGACGCCTCCCACGGCCGGCACCGGGCTCCGCCTCGCCAACGCCGCCGTCGCCCAGGCCGACGGGCGTACCTGGAGCTGGACCGCCTACCTGGAGGGCCCGCTCCTCCCCCGGGTCCGGAGCGTGCGCTACCTGCTCCACCCGACCTTCACCCCCAACCAGGTCGCGGTGGGACCCGAGGCCGGCTGGGGCTTCCCCTTCACGACCAGGGGCTGGGGCACCTTCGAGCTGGGGGCCCTGGCCACCCTCGACGATGGGAGCCAGGTCCGGCTCCGCCACATGCTGGTCTTCGCGGGAGCCCCGGCGAAGCCCCCGGCCAGGCCCGTCACCCGGCCCCGCCTAGCCCTCTCCAATGTGGCCCGCTCCGAGGGCCTTCCCCCGGGAGGCGGCTACCCGATCTGGGCCTGGACCGCCTTCCTGGTGGGCGAGGACGTGCCCCTGGTCGAGGCGGTCGAGTACCAGCTCCACCCCACCTTCCAGCCGGATCGGGTGAAGGTGAGCCAGGGTGCCGAGCAGGGCTTCCCGCTCTCCTCCCGGGGCTGGGGGACCTTCCGGATCGCCGCCACCGCCCGCCTCCGGGACGGCCGCTCGGTCCGCCTGGAGCACGACCTGCGCTTCCGCTGATCCGCCTTCGGGGGGAGGTTCCCCGGGGTCCCCGCCCGGTCGATCGCCCCCACCCGCACGACAACCCCGGAGATCCATGAGACGCTCGCCGCCGCTCGCCCTGTTCCTGGTCCTGCTCCTCCTCGGTGACCCCGCGCGGGCAGGTTCCGGTCCGCCGTCGCCTCCGCCTCCGATCGGAGACCCCTGGACCGATCCGACCCGAGGGAGGGCCTACGGCTTCCTGGATCCCGAGGCGGACGGCAAGGACGTGGAGGTCTTCGTCTTCCAGGACGGCAAGAACCAGGGGAGCCGTCGGATTCCCGAAATCCTCGCCTACAGCCTCGACATGCGATCGCTCGACTACCTGGATGCGAATCCCCGGTTCATGGCATTCGAGAACTGGAGGCGATACGCCTCCGTGGCCGAGGCCGAGGCCGGTCTGGCCGGGCGGAAGGCCGAGATCCATGCGCCGGGTTCCAAGGAGGGTCCCGTCGAGTGGCGAGCCGAGCTCCTCAGCATGCGGGCCCGGATCCGCGGCCTCGAGGACCGTCGCCCACCGCTCCCGACCTCCGAGGCGGCGCTCCTGAAGACCCTCCGGGCCGGGGCCGCCTTCCATCGCAAGGACGAGCCGGAGCTGGCGCTCCGGCTGGTTGCCGAGGCCCTGCCCCTGGCCGAGGCGCTGGCTCCTCCCCAGGTGCGCCAGGCGGAACTCGCGGCTCTCCGGAGGATCGAGTCCGGGGCCGGCGAAGCGCTCCGGAAACCGGGGCGCTGACCAGGGCGTCACGGCCCGGTCAAGCGTCCAGCAGCTCCCGCACCAGGTGCGCCAGCGCCCGCGCCGAGAACGGCTTGGCGAGCCGGGGCAGCGCCTGGCCGCCTTCCCCCGGGCCGGGAAGCTCCTCGAACCAGGCCGACATCAGCACCGCCGGCAGGCCCGGTACCAGGCGCCGCAGCCGCTCCACCACCTGCGGTCCGGGCGCCCCCGGCATGCGCAGATCGGTGAGCACCAGGTCGGGCCGCAGCCCCCGGTCCCGCACCGCGGCCAGGGCCGCCTCGCCGCCCTCGGCCTCGACCACCCGGTATCCGAGCCGCTCGAGGCTGCGGGCGATCACGCCGCGCAGCGGGGCGTCGTCCTCGACCACCAGCAGGCACTCGTGCCCGCCCGGGAGGGTGGCGGCGTCGTCCCCGGGGTCGGCGACCAGCAGGCCCGAGGGCTCGCGATACGGGAACCAGAGCGAGAACCGGGTGCCCTGCCCGGGAGCCGTGGCGAGCTCGATCCCGCCCCCCATCTCCTTGACCAGCCCGTAGACGATCGAGAGCCCGAGCCCGGTTCCGTACCCGGCCGGCTTGGTGGTGAAGAAGGGCTCGAAGACCCGGGCCCGGACCGTCTCGTCCATGCCGCAGCCGTCGTCGGCCACCTCCAGCCGGACCCGATGGTCTCCCGGATCGACCCGGGTCGAGATCTCGAGCCGGCCCCGGCCTCCCATGGCGTCCCGGGCGTTCATGGCGAGGTTCAAGAGGATCTGCTCGACGTGGTTGCCATCGGCTTCGATCCAGGGGACCTCCGGGCCCTCGAGCACCGACACCGAGACCCCCGATCCCAGCACCCGCTCGAGCATCGACGCCATCCCGGTGACGGCCCTGGCCAGGTCGACCGGGCCCCGCTCGCCCCCGGTCCGGCGGCTGAGCCCCAGGAGCCTCCGGGTGAGCGCCGCGGCCCGCTGGCCCGCCTTCAGGATCGCCTCGGCATCCTCCCGCCCCGGGTGCCCGGCGGCGAGGTCCTCGGCCAGGAACTCCCCGTGCATCTGGATCACGGTCAGGATCGAGTTCACGTCGTGGGCCACCGAGGAGGCGAGCCGGCCCACCGCCTCCATCTTCTGGGCCTGGACCAGCTGCTCGGCCAGGTCGGTCTGCTCGGTCACGTCCGCCAGCAGTCCCACCATGCCGACGACCCCGCCGCTGCCATCCAGGACCGGTCGTCCCTGGTGGCGTACACGGATCCGGGTCCCGTCGCCCCGACCCATGAAGTACTCGAGCCGGAGCGGTGCGGGACCGGCCAAGGCCGCGGCCACCGCCGCCTGCACCCGATCCCGGTCGGCGGGGTCGATCCGGGAGGCCCACAGGTCGCGGTTCCGCCCCGCCCCGCCTTCCGGTCCTGATCCTTCCCATGGGCCTGGACCACCCAGCAGACCGGCGACGTCGCCGCCCAGGGTGACCTCTCCGGTCTCCCGCCCGCACTCCCAGAGCACCATCCCGGTAGCCCGTACCGCGGCCGCGAATCGCTCCTCGAGATCCCTGGCGGCGGCCTCGGCCCGACGACGCTCGTCCACGGCCAGGGCATAGCGCAGCGACCGTTCGAGCGAGGTCCCGGTGATCTCGGACTTCACCAGGTAGTCGGAGGCCCCGGCCTCCATGGCGGCGAGGTCGAGCTCCCGGCTGGCTACCCCCGTGAGCAGGATGACCGGCTGGGTCACTCCCTCGGCGCGTGCCCGGCGGAGCACCTCGATCCCGGTCTCGGCGCCGAGGCGATGATCCAGCAGGCAGACCCGGTGGCCGCTTCCCCGCAGCTCGCGCAGCGCGGCCTCCGCCCCGTCGACCCAGGTGATCGCATAGCCCGGCCCGGGAAGGCTCTCCAGGAGCTCCCGGGTCAGCAGGGCGTCGTCCTCGTCGTCCTCCACCAGGAGCACCGGGATGGGTCGCGTGACCGCCATGCCGGCACCGGAGACCTCCCCGGGCCCTCCCCGCGGGTCCGCCATGACGGGTTACTCCGCCTCGGGGGGCAGCTCGACGATCTCGAACCAGTAGCGGCCGAGAACCTTGACCACGTCGACCAGGGCCTCGAACCCGACCGGCTTGGTGATGAAGGAGCTGACCCCGAGGTCGTAGGTGCGCAGGATGTCCTCCTCGGCCTTGGAGGTGGTGAGCACCACGATCGGGAGGGTGCGCAGGGCCGGGACCTTCTTGATCTCCTGGAGCGCCTCCCGGCCGTCCTTGCGGGGCATGTTGAGGTCGAGCAGCAGGAGTCCCGGCCGCGGGGCACTCTCCGGATCGCGGTACTCGCCCCGGCGGAGCAGGTAGTCCAGCAGCTCCTCGCCGTCGCCCACCACCCTGAGCTCGTTGACGAGCCGGGCCGCCTCCAGCGCCTCCCGGACCAGCAGCACGTCGTCGGGATCGTCCTCCGCCATCAGGATGGTGATGGCCCGCCTGCCCCTTCCCGTCATCGTCCCGCCTCCCTCTCCCCATGCGCCGGCAGCTCGACCGTGAACCGGGCGCCTTCCCCGGGACGCCCGCTGGCCCGGATCGAACCCCCGTGGCGCTCCGCGATCTTCCGGCAGATGGCCAGCCCGATCCCCGAGCCAGGGTACTCGCCGGCCCCGTGCAGCCTCTGGAAGACCTCGAAGATCCGCTCCGCGTAGCGGTCCTCGAACCCGATCCCGTTGTCGGCCACGGTGATCCGGACCCGTCGGGGGCGCAACCGGGTGCGGGGATCCTTCTCCAGCTCCACCACCTCGGCCTCCACCCGGATCTCGGGGGCCCTTCCCGGGTCCCGGAACTTCATCGCGTTGGCGAGCAGGTTCTGGAAGAGCTGGCCCATCTGGAGGGGATCGGCCGACACCGCGGGGAGATGCGGCACCACCACCCGGGCACCGGATTCCTCGATCGCCACCGAGAGGTCGGAGAGCACGCCCTCGAAGACCTTCCCGAGGTCGACCCGCTCGGGCGCCCGGGCCCGGGTGGTCACCCGGGAGAAGGCCAGCAGGCCCTCGATCAAGCCTTGCATGCGGGTGGCGGCCCTCCGCATGCGGTCGAGCGAATCCCGGGCCTTGGGGTCGAGTTCGGCGGGCAGCGCCAGCTCCAGCCGGTCGGCGAAGGCCCGTACCTTGCGGAGCGGCTCCTGGAGGTCGTGGCTCGCCACGTAGGCGAACTCCTCGAGCTCGCGATTGGAGCGTTCGAGCTCCCGGGTGTAGCCCGCCAGCTCGGTCTCGCTCCGCCGCCGCTCCCGCAGGTCGAGCAGGGTGGCGGCGACCACCACCCCGCCCTCCCGGGCGATCGGTCCCAGGCTGATCTCGACCGGGATCTCGGTCCCGTCCCGGTGCACCGCGACCAGGTCCCGTCCGATCCCCATGGGCCGAGGGTCGGGGGCCTCGAGGTAGCGGTCCCGCATCTCCCGGTGCCCCTCCCGCCGCTCCGGCGGCAGCAGCACCTCGATCTCGCGGCCCGCCAGCGCCTCCGGGGCATACCCCAGGAGCGCCCCGGCCGCCGGGTTGGCCAGCACGATGCGGCCGTCGGAACCGACCAGCAGCACCGGATTCGGGACCTGCTCGAGGAAGGTACGGAAGTCGATCCCGAGCTCGGGGCCGTCTTTGGCGGGGGGGGAAGGTCGGTCGGCGCGCTCCATGGGGGCCATGTCCTACCACGCCGGCCGGAGCCGTTCCCGCCCCGGGGACGGCCCGGCTTCCCGGTCGCCCGGGACCCGGGCGCGAGCGCGCGCTCAGAGCCTTCCCCCGAAACGCCGAATTCCATGCTTGGACGTGCCGATTCCGTTCTCCCCGTTCCCCCGCATGCGCTGGCGGCGCACCCTGGCCCTCACTCCGGTGCTGGGTCTGCTCTGGGGTACCCGCACCGCCCGAGGGTTCGAGGTCGGCGACACCGCCTGGGTGCAGGGCGCGGCCGCCGCCCTGGCCGCCTCCCCGGGTGCTGCCAAGCGGCTCCTGGGGCTGCCCGGGGCTCCCGCACCCTCGGCCCCGGTCTGGCCCGAGGACCTGGTCCCGGGGGCGCCGGGCTGGGAGACCCGGCTCGCCGATGCCCTCGGGGTCGAGGACCGGCAGAAGGACTTCTCGTGGCTGCCCCCGAGCGAGAGCGCCTGGCTGCTCGCCGACCTCCAGGCCGGGGACCACGGCCGGGCCGCCCGCCGGCTCGAGGATCTGCTCTTGCAGCAGGGCGGCAACCTGCGCCTCCACCTGCTCACGGCCTGGACCTACGAGGAGATCGGGCGGCCGGACCTGGCCCGGGACCGCTACCTCAAGGTGCGGGACGCCGCCACCACCGTCGACGACACCGACATGGTGCGCTTCGCCCTGCTCCGCAGCCAGCTCCGCTTCCGGGATGGCGAGGGCGCCCGGGAACAGATCGAGACCTACGAGCGGCTCTCCGACCTGGCCCACCAGCGGGACACCCCGGGGGCGGCCCGGCGCCTGGCCGCGGCCCGCGCCTGGCGGGGGCTCTTCGAGCTGGCGCTGGGGCATCCCCGGGATGCCATCCGGTTCTTCGAGGAGGCGATCGACCTCGACCCTTCGGCCCTCTCGCACCGCGCCAATCACGCCCTGGCGCACTACCTGGACGCTCCCCGCGGGCCCGAGACCCGGATCCTGTCGGAGCTCACCCGGGCGCTCGAGGACGTGGCCTCGGGGGGGATCGGGGGGACTGCACTCTCCGGGGTCAGGGACCTGGCGAGCCGCATGCGGGATCTCGCCCGGCGTAGCCGGGCGCGCAACGGGGCCCCCGAGGAGGCGAGCGCCGAGGCCGAGGTGGCGGCCGCCAAGGGTGATGCCCGGGCCAGCTTCTTCCTCGCCGAGGTGGCCGATCGGCTCGAGGACTATCCGACCGCGGCCCGCCGCTACCGGGAGGCGGCACCCAAGCTCGCCACCGAGGCCCAGCGGGCCGCGGCCCGCGACGGGGAGGCCCGGGCCCTGCTCCGTGCCGAGGAGGTGGCGGAGGCGACCCGGACCGCCAAGGAGCTGAACCTCGAGGTGGCCGAGCTGCTCCTCGACCGGCCCCGGTACCGGGAGGCCGCCCGGATCCTCCGGAGGGTGCTGCGCCGGGTCGAGGCCGGGCGCCTGCAGGAGGCCCTCGACCTGCTCGAGACCGCCGAGGGGAAGTGGTACGAGGTCACCGACTTCCCCCTGGAGCGGGGCAAGGTCTTCGTGACCCTGGGGCGGCACCGGGAAGCCGAACTGGCGTTCCGGCGAGCCCTGAAGGTCGACGAGGCCCGCAGCGACGTCCACGCCTGGCTGGCGCTGGCGATCCTCTCCCGGGGCGAGGCCGGACCTGGCGCCGGCGAAGCGCTCCGCCACGCCGACCGGGCCAAGCAGCTCTCTCCCGATGCCCTCTCGCTCCACGCCCGGGGATGGGCCCTCTCGGCACTGGGCGATGCCCGGGACGGGGCCGAGGAACTGGCCCGGGCGATCGCCCTCTCCCCCAAGGATCCGACCCTCCACTATCGCCACGGACTGGCGCTCCTGGCGCTCGATCTCGAGGCGGCAGCGGTGGCGAGCTTCGACCAGGCCCTGGCGCTGGCCCCCGGCGCGGCCCGGGCGAAGCTCATGCGCGGCATCGCCATGGCGCGCCTGGGCCGCCGGGACGAGGCCCTGGCCGACCTCTCGGAGGCGGCCCAGAACGGGCGTCCCGACGAGCGCAAGGTGGCCCGGGCGACCCTGGCCAGCCTGGCCGAAGGGGTCCGAGCCCGGAGCCCGAGCCAGCGGCCCGACGCCGGCTCGCCGGCGCCCTGGCCGCCGGGTCCCTCGGCACCGCTCGCCGCCTCGGCCGCCGAG
>CAYOHP010000171.1:0-12405 GCA_964403795.1 uncultured bacterium
TAGATGGCGGCGGTGTAGCCGGCGGGTCCGGATCCCAGGATCACGACATCGTAGGCGGTGCTCTCGGACACTGTGGTTCTCCTCCGGCCCGGGAGGATACCGCGGGGGTACCGGTTCAGCGCCGGCCCGGGACGAACTTGACCAGACGGAGCCGGAGCCGCCGGTCCTCCCCCGGGAACGGGACATCGGGGGGACTCCTGGCTTCCCTGAGGTCCTCCTCCACCAGGCCGATGCCCCGCACGTACCAGCGGATCGCCTCGGGATACCAGCCGGGATCCTTGGTCCGCTCCGGCCCGAACCAGCTCTGGTACTCGATCCGCATCGCCTCCCGGGGAGGGTCCAGCGCCGGCACTTCCCGCTCCTCGAGTTCGACGGCCCGGGCCTTCAGGTCGGCCTTCAGGTTCCAGTTCGCCCCGGGCTCGAGGGTCTCGGGCAGGTATTGCACCTGGTGCTTGCCGGCCTGGTACTCCCGGAAGACGACGGCATCCCCGGGACCGGAACGGACCACGAAGTCATCGGTCTGCCGACCGTCCACCGCCTCGAAGACCCGGACGCCCCCCTGGGACGGACCGTCCACCCGGTACTCGAGGCGTCCGGTCCGCCCGCTCGAGGTGAGGACGGCGTACTCCCAGGCGGTGCCGGGAGTCAGCGGCCACCAAGGAGCCGTCAGGGTCCCGGGACCTCCCGAGGGGGGAGGGCTTTCCGGGGTGCCCGGACCGCGGACGTGGCGAAGACCCGCCACCAGGGCGGCGAGCAGCAGGACGGCCAGGGCCAGACGCGGCACCACGTCGCCACGGTAGCAGAGGGGGACCGGATCCCGGCGGGGCCTCGTCAGCGGCGGGGGGCTCGTCCCAGCACGTGATCGAGGGCGGTCCTGAGCACCGGATCCGAGCCCGGATCGGGCGGGAAGGGGGGGGACGCCTCCCTGCCGTCCGCAGGGGGAAGCTCCGCCGCCACCTGCACCTCGGGCGCCAGTCCGGTGGCCGGCAGCGGCTCGCCGGGGGCGATCTCGTAGCGGGCCACGGTGAGGATGGCGGCGCCTCCGTTGGAGAGGGGGATGACCTCCTGGACGGTCGACTTGCCGTAGCTGCGGTCCCCGACGAGCAGGCTCCCGGCCCGGGCCAGGCGCGCCGCCAGGACCTCGGCGGCACTGGCGGTGTTGCGGTCGACGAGGACCGCGGCGGGGGGATGGGGGACCTCCCTGCGGCGGGAGGTTTTCCGCTCCTGGCGACGTCCGCTGCGGTCGACCATCCAGGTCACGGGGCCGGGACCGGCCAGCGACCCGGCGGCTTCCACCGCCGCCTCCAGCACCCCTCCGGCATTGGCGCGCAGGTCGAGGATCAGGCCGCGCCGGCGATGGGCGCCCCGCAGCGAGTCCGAGAGCTCTTCGGGGGTGCGGTCGCTGAAGCTGTGGATCCGGAGGTAGAGGACCCCCGCCTCGAGCTCCGAGGACTCGACGGTCGGCAGCGAGACCGGACCGGGACGGATCCGTACCTCGAAGCGGTCCTGGCCGCGCCGGAACGCCAGGAGCAGGCCCGGCTCGGAGGTCGCCTCCAGGATGGACCTCAGGGTGTCGAGGTCGGCGACCGGCCGGGGCGGGGTGCCGGTGGCCTCGATCCGGTCGCCGGCCCGGACCCCGGCCCGGGCCGCCGGGGAAGCCGGATAGGTGCGGTCCACCACCAGGCCTCCCTCCCGGGAGACGACGACCATGCCGAAGCCGTGGAATCTCCCATCGGTCGAGCGCGACAGGTTCCGGAACTCGGCGGCCGTGAGATAGCGGGTGGCGGGATCGCCGAGCCCCGAGAGAAGGGCCGCCAGGGCGGCTTCCATGGGGCGGTCCGAGGCTGCGGCGGGCGCGTCGAGGGCCCGGTCCCGGAGCGCGGCCACGGCCTCGACGAAGGCCCGCAGGCCGGGATCGAGGCCCTCGCCCGCTCGGGCACCGGAGACGGGGCCCCACCCGAGACCCAGGGTCAGGGTCGCTCCCAGGACCAGGCGGCTTCGGGTGCGCCTCATCGCAGCAGGTCCCGGTTGGCCTCGAACCAGCGGAGCCAGCGGTCCTGGTGGCGCCCGTAGTCCTTCCCGGTGAGCTTCCAGAGGGAATGGGCGATCTCGTCGCGGATCGGCCCCGGCGAGACGTCCATGGCCTCGATCAGTGGCCGCACGCTGGGAGCGGTACCGATCTCGCCCAGGGCCCGCACCGCCCGGGTCCGGACCGCCAGGGTGGGATCGCGCAGGGCCTCGCGCAGCGCATCCTCGACGCGGTCCGAGGGATGGAAGAGCAGGTCGTCGATGGCCGCCGCCCGGGTGGCGGGGTCCTTGTGGTTGCGGAGCACCTCGATCGAGGTCCGGACCCGGGAGAAGGGCTCGATCTTGCGCCAGGTCACCCACCGGTTCTTCAGCATGAGATCGAGGGTGGGGCCCCGCACATTGCCGAGCAGGTAGTCCTCCTGGAAGCCCGCGCCGTGGCGGATCACCGGGCTCTTCACCAGGTCGGCGCCCTCGAAGGCGATCGCCGGGGAGGCGAGCCGGGCGGCAGAGGCCAGGGTCAGGGCGAGGACGAGGGACCGGTGCATACCCCCAACGTTAGCCTCGTCCTCGGTCGGATCCTGAGAACCCTCCGGGCCGGCCGGGGGAGGGTCCGTCCAGCGCCGAAATGTCGGCGTCGGGGCGTCACCATGGTACGATCGCCGGCGGGGCCGCCAGGGCCGGAGGGCGAGGGTCGGTGCGTTGCAGGGCCGAACGTCAGGGTGAGGTCACCATCCTGCGCCTGCTCGAGGATCTCGACCACAAGGGCTCCCTCGGCTTCCGCAGCGTGCTCGAGACCCAGATGCGCGACGGCTGTCGCGGCATCGTCCTCGACATGACCGCGATCGCCTACGTGGCCTCGATCGCCATCGGGATCCTGGTCGACGTGCATAACCGCATGAAGAAGGAGGGCCGGGCCGGGATCGTCCTCCTCCACCCCCAGGACCGGGTGCGGGAGATCCTCCGCCTGGTCCACCTCGGCCGGGTGATGCCGATCGTCGACGACGAGGGCGCCGCCCTCACCGCGGTCACCGCCTCGCCCTCCTGAGTCCCTTTGCCCGCCCCGAGGGCGCCTTGGCAGCCTTCCCCCTCCGGCTCGACCGGGCTACTTGCCGGGAACCAGGATCACCGAGTTGGTGTGGGGGTCGGCGAGGGCCGTGAGCTTGCCCTTGTAGAGCTTGTTCAGGAGGTCGGCGAACTTGTCGGCGTCGGCCCAGGAGAGGCGGACCACCCGGCTCTCGCCCAGGTCGAGGCCGTCGACGATGTCCTTCTCGGCGGCCAGCACGATGCGCCCGTCGGGGCTCGAGGCGATCCCCACCCGGTGGAGTCCCGCCAGGTAGCGGAGCAGGTTGCCGACCGGCATGTCCTTGACCGAGAGGCTCGCCTTCTTGCCCTTGATCCCGGGGCCGAGCACCAGGTCGAGGCCCGAGCGGTCGCAGATCACCCGGAGCAGCACGTCGAGGTCGGTCTCGTTGGTGCGGAGGGTGATGCGGGTGTCGAGGCCCTTGGCCAGGAGCGAGAGCGGCAGCAGCAGCCAGAGGCAGGCCAACCGGAGGGTCGCGAGGCGCATGCATGAAAGGTAGCAGAGGTTGCCGAGGGGGAAGGCGGGGAGGCGCGTCCGGGGCGGGTGGCGGGCGGCCCCGAGGCCCGGTCAGGCCCGGGATGCCGGGAGGCTCTGCAGGGTGCGGTCGATCCGGTGGGCCAGGCCCTCGACCAGCTGGATGGTCCACTTGGGATGGAGCTGGAAGATCAGCCCGAAGTTCTGACGGTCCAGTGCCAGGGCATCGACCGGGCCGCGGGCCCTGGCCGAGGCGGAACGGGGATGGTCGTCGAAGTGCGACATCTCGCCCAGGATCTGGCCGGCGGGGATCATCGCCAGCTGCTTGGTGGAGCCGGTCGGGCCCGAGAAGATCTCGACCTCGCCCCGGAGGACGATGAAGAGCTCGTCGCCCCGGTCGCCCTCCCGGAACAGGAGTTCGCCCGAGGCGTAGCGCCGTCCCAGCCGATTGATCAACTCGGGGCTGGCGGCCCGGGCGTCGCCGAAGGCGAGCTGCATCAGCTCCATCTCGAGCCCGCTGTCGCTCACGGTGCGGCCGACCCTCCCCTCGACGCCGAGAGGCGGTTGAGCTCGCGCAGGCGGCTGGAGAGCGAGCGGATGGTCAGGGTGGCGAGCTCCTGGTAGATGCCCATGGCATCGTCGAAGGCCCGGCGATTCCAGCGGTACAGCCGCACCTTGGACCGGGCCTTGGCGCTGGCGTCCCGATGGCGGCGGCCGGCATAGGGCTCGACCACCCCGAAGACATGGCCGGCCGGGACCAGCCGGGGGCCACCCTCGAGCGGATCGGTGGCAGGCGATTCGATCGTCACCGATCCGTCGATCACGAAGAAGATGTCGCCGTCGGAGCAGGGGTCTCCCCGCTTGTAGATCGTCGCACCCGGCTCGATGGTCTCTTCCCGGCCGCGCTTCAGGAAGCGTTCGCTGTCGAAGCCCATGATCGGCCTACCGGTCTCCCTTGCCGTCGGGCCTGGTACTGGACTCGGCAGCCCTGGCTTCCTCGAGACGGGCCTTGGCCTTCTTCCCGTGGCTGCCGTCGGGCTCGATCTCGGTCACCTTCTGCCATTCGGAGATGGCGGCCGAGACGAGGCCCTTCTTGTAGAGCACGTTCCCCAGGTAGAGCCGCTGCTGGGGCACCCGGAAGCCCTGGAGCAGCAGCTTCTTGTAGACCTCGATGGCTTCGTCCCACATCTGGTTCGTGTAATACACGAAGGCGAGCCAGTCCAGCAGGTCGGGATTGTCGGGGTCGTCCTCGAGCATGCGGCGCACCTCGACCACCGAGTTCATCGGCTCCTTGCGGTAGTCGGTGATGAGCTTCGAGGACAAGCCCGGGCCTCCGGGGGCAGCGTATCAGACGGGGCCGGCCGGGGGCGAGGCTGGAGGCGCCCCGGAGGCGGGCGGCAGGTCCCAGCGCGAGAGCAGCCGGTCGACCCGGTTCCGGGTCGCGTCGGGGGTTCCCTGGTTGTCGATCACCGCGTCGGCCCGGGCGATCTTCTCGGCGAGCGGCATCTGGCTCCCGATCCTGGCCCTGGCCTGGGCTTCGTCCAGCCCGTTGCGTTCCATCAGGCGGCGGAGCTGGGTGGCGGGGTCGATGGCGACCACCCAGACGTCGTCGAACATGGTCTCGAGGCCACCCTCGTAGAGGAGCGGGATCACCACCACCGCGACCGGCGGATCCTCGTCCCGGCGCTCGGCCAGCCAGGCCGCGATCCGGGACCGGACCCGGGGATGGGCGATCCTCCCGAGGTCGGCGCGGGCGGCCGGGTCGGCGAAGACGATGCTGCCCAGGCGGGCCCGATCGAGGGTCCCGTCGGGAGTGAAGACCTCGTCGCCGAAGCGATCCCGGAGCTCCCGGAGGAGTCCGGGGTCCTCCCGCAGCAGGCGGTGGTAGACCTCGTCGGCGTCGAGCACGGGGACTCCCCGGGACTCGAGGTGGGCCGCCACGCTGGACTTCCCGGAGGCGATGCCCCCGGTCAGGCCGACGGTGTGCATGGGCAGCCCGAGCCGGGAGACATGGACTTCAGGCTTCCTCGGCCTCGTCCGGCTCCCCGGGCTCGGCGTCGCCGCGGGTGGCGTTGCCCGGGGTGGACTGCAGACGGAAGCCGGCGAGCAGGTCCTCGAGTTCGCCCTGGATGCCCTTCAGGCTCATCAGCGCCATCTCGCTCGACTCGTCCTCGACCTTCACCTTGGAGATCGAGTCCTTGCACTGGACCGTCAGCTCCTTGGCCTTGGCGATCACCGCCCGGTAGTTGTCGACCATGCGGTTCAGACCGTCGGCCAGGTTGTGCATCGAGTCGTTGGACCTGAGGAAGATCTTGAACGAGAGGTCGCCCTGGGCGATCTCGCGGATGCACTTCTCAAGCTTGTAGGAGGGGCCGGCGAACTGGTGGCTGTAGAAGATCCCGATGATGGCGACGATGATGAAGTTCACCAGGATCAGGAGCACGACCCGCCACCAGACCAGGTCCCGCATGCGGTCGATGAAGTCGAAGAGCTGGGTCTGGGTCCCGAGGTCGCTCGACTGGAAGACCCAGGTGCCGATCACCCACAGGTTGCAGAGGGTCACCACCGAGACCAGGAAGAGGATCAAGAGCAGGGTCAGGACGAAGCGGCTCTGGGCACCCTTCTGGGGGAGATAGTTCCGTCGCTGGGTCATCGGTTGGATTGTTACCCTTCGGAGACGATCCGGTAAAGCTGCTTGTAGTAGCGGGCACTCCGGCCCCAGGAATTGTCCCGCAGCATGGCCCGCACCCGGGCCCAGTGCCAGCCGTCGGGGTCGTCGAAGTACCAGCGGAGCGCCCGGTCCACGGCCTGGGCCAGGGCACCGTGGTGGTACTCGTCGAACACGAAGCCCACTCCCGTGAAGGGCGACTCGTCGAGGTCGTCGACCGTGTCGGCGAGGCCTCCGGTGCGCCGCACGATGGGGAGCGTGCCATAGCGCAGGCTGTACATCTGGTTCAGCCCGCAGGGCTCGTAGAGACTCGGCATGAGGAAGGCATCCACCCCGGCCTCGATGCGGTGGGCCAGGGGATTGTCGTAGCCGAGCTTGACCGCCACCCGCCCGGGATAGTCCCAGACCGCCTGGCGGAAGCGGTCCTGGTAGTACTGGGCGCCGGACCCGAGCACCGCCAGCTGGACCGGGCGGTTCATCAGGGTAGGCAGGGCGTCGAGGACCAGCTCGAGTCCCTTCTGGCCGACCATGCGGCTGACGATCCCCAGCAACAGGGGCCGGGAGTCGACGCCGAGGCCCATCTCCGCCTGGAGGCGGAGCTTCAACTCGGCCTTGGGTCCGAGGTCGCCGGAGTGGTACCCGAGGCCGCCCAGGTGCGGATCGGCCTGGGGGTTCCACTCGTCCATGTCGATGCCGTTGAGGATCCCGACCAGGTCGCGGCTCCGCCAGCGCACCGTGGCGTCGAGCCCGAAGCCTCCCTCGGAGGTCTGGATCTCCCAGGCATAGGTCGGAGACACGGTGGTCACCTTGTGGGCGAGCTGGATCCCGGTCTTCAGCAGGTTCACCGCCCCGTGGTGCTCCATGGCGTCGACCCGGAGGAGCTCGCGGGGCAGGCCCACCGAATCGAGCCAGGCCGGTGCCTGCCAGCCCTGGTACGCCTGATTGTGGATGGTGAAGACCCGTCCCATGCGGCTCCGAGGGTCGCCGTCCCCGAAGTTCGACACCATGTAGGCGAGCGCCGGACCCGTGTGCCAGTCGTGGCAATGCACCACGTCGGGCCACCAACCGAGATGCCCGAAGCTCTGGAGGGCGGCCCGGCAGAAGACCGCGAACCGGTAGCCGTTGTCGCCGAACTCGCCGTAGCGGTCGCCGTAGATGCCGGCCCGACCGCCGTAGAGCCCGTGGTGCTCGAGGAAGTAGACCGGGGCGCCGCCGGGAAGCCGGCCTTCCTCGACCAGCACGCTCTCGGTATGGCCCCAGCGCATCGGGACCGGGACGTGGTGCCGGAACTCGCGGGCCGGGTCGATGTGCCCGTAGCGGGGCATGAAGATCCGGCAGTCGACGCCCTCGTGGCGCAGGTAGTTGGGCAGCGCCCCCGCCACGTCCCCGAGCCCCCCCGTCTTGGCGAAGGGAGCCACCTCGGCCGACAGGTAGGCGACGCGCATGCGGGTCCTCCTCGACCCGGGGTGGCGGGATCCCACCCGGGGAGGCCACTGTAACCGCTCGGGCATCGATCGGGGGAAGGCCGGTGGCCCCGTGCCGTAGTGAGCCTGCGGCTCGCCCGCAAGGGGCTCGCCAGCGACGGACTGCGCCTCGCTGCTTCCCCTGGCGGAGCCAGGGGCGCTCCGGCTACGCCCGTGGTGCGTGGAGGTCGGTCAGCCGGCGAGACGGCTCCAGGGCAGGGGAGGCGCCACCAGGCCTTCCTTGCGCCGGGCGAAGAGCGGCACCACGTTGGCCGGAGGGGCGGCCTCGGGGAGGCGGGCGGGAGCCTCCAGGTGCTCGAGTTCGTAGGCGGCCCGGGTGGCGGCGGGGGTGGCGGGCGCGGCCTTGAGGACCTGGCGGTAGGCGGCCTTGGCGGCCGGGAGGGCAGCCATGTCGCGCAGCAGGTGGCCGAGCTCCAGGGCGGCCGGTCCGTCCCCGGGATCGAGTTCCAAGGCGCGCTCGAGGTGGCGACGGGCTTCGGGGCCGTTGCCCGCCTTGCGCAGGGCGATCCCCAGCATGCGATGGGCGACCGGGTTCTCGGGGCGGACCATGACCAGCCGGCGCAGCGGGCTGGTGGCAGCCTTGGGGTCGTCGTCGTCCAGGGCGAGCTGGCCCACCCGGAGGAGGGCCAGCGGCAGTCCGGGGTTGGCCGCCAGGCAGCGCCCGAAGAGATCGCGGGCGCCGCGGCGATCGCCGGTCCGGCGGCGGATCTCCGCCAGGCGGACCAGGGCCTGGACCATGCGGGGATGACGGTCCACCAGGAAGGTGAGCTCCCGGGTCGCCTCCCCGAGGTCCCCGCTGGCGAGATGCGCCTCGGCCTGGCGGAGGCGGAGGGCGGGATCCTCGGGCCTCTGCTTGCGCAGCCGTTCCAGGTGCACCAGGGCCCGGGAGGGGTCGTCCCGGCGCAGGGCGGTCTCGGAGGCCAGCAGCAGGGCCGGCGCCAGGTCCGGGGCGAGCGCCAGGGCACGGTGGACGGCTTCCTCCGCCTTCTGGTACTCGCCGCGCCGGAACCGGGCCGAGGCCAGCAGGTAGTGGAGCCGCGGGGAGCGGGGATCGTGGCGGGTCGCGGCCTCGAGCACCGCGGCCGCCTCCGCGGAGTGCCCCAGGCGGGCCAGGGCCTCGGCCCAGAGCTCCAGGTCCCCGGAGCCGGCCACCCCGGCCCGGGAGAGCGCTTCGAAGTGCTGGCGGGCGGGCTCGTCCCCACCCCGGGCGAGGTAGCTCGAGGCCAGCCGCCTCCGGCAGTCGTGGTCGTCGGGGCGTCGCGCCAGGTAGCCCTCGCAGTGCTCGTGGGCGAGCTCGTGGCGGGCCAGCTTCCAGGCGGTGCGGGCCGCTCCCATCCAGGGCTCGGGCCAGGGGGGAACCATGGTCTGCAGCCGCTCCCAGATCCTCAGCGCCGGCTCGGGGCGGTCGGCGGCTTCCTGGGCCCGGGCCAGCAGGGCCAGACCCTCGAGGTGACGGGGAGCTCGGGTGAGCAGGCGGCGCAGGACCCGCACCGTGTCGGCCGGCCGGGCGGCTTCCAGGAAGGCGCCCGCCAGCGCCAGCAGGCGGGGCTCGTCGGCCCCGCCGGCTTCGGCGAGCTCGCGGGCCAGGCGTCGGGCCCGGCGGAGCGCGATCCTGCGCCCCGCCTCGGGGTCGCCGGGCTCGCCGGCCGGCCGGTCGTCGGCGACGACCGGATCGAGGACGTCCTCGCTGGCGGCTCCGGTCATCGGGCGGCCTCCGCGAGGCCAGGCAGGGCTCCCGCGATGCCACCGGGGTGGCGGAAGATGGCCGACCCGACCACGAAGAGGTCGGCGCCCGCGGCTCGGCACCGGGGAATCGTGGTCGGATCCATCCCGCCGTCGACCTCGATCACCAGGGGACGCCCGGCGGCGTCGGCGAGGCGGCGCACGGCCTCGATCTTGGGGAGGACCTCGGGGAGGAACTTCTGGCCGCCCCAGCCGGGGTTCACCGACATCACCAGGACCTGGTCGAGCAGGGGCATCAGGTACTCGAGGGTGGTGGCCGGCGTGCCCGGGTTCAGGGCTACGCCCGCCTCCATGCCGGCGGCCTTGATGGCCTGCAGGGTCCGGTGGACGTGGGGATCGACCTCGGGGTGGACGGTGAGGCGTCGGCAGCCGGCCTCGGCGAAGGCCTGGATCAGCACCCCGGGCTTCTCCACCATGAGGTGGGCCTCCACGAACAGGCGGGAACGGCGGCGGATCGCCTCCGCCATCGGTGCCCCGAAGGTGAGCACCGGGACGAAATTCCCGTCCATGACGTCGAGGTGCAGGACCTCGACCCCGCCTGCCTCGAGGGCGGTGAGGTTGGCGGCGAGGTCGCCGATGTCCGCGTTCAGGATCGAGGGCGCGATGCGCCCGGCCGGGAGGCCCAAGAACACCCCGATTCGTTCCCTCCATCGGCCGGGACCGGACGGAATCTGAGGGATGCCCCGGCGATTCCGTCTTGGCGGCCTGGTCCCGGAGGGCTGGGGTCGCGGGGTGGGCCGCGAGGTCGGGCCGATGGAACGACCCCCCTGGACGGTTCCCGGTCGATTCCTATACTCCTCTCGTGCACAGGTCTTGGCCGTTGGCGATGACCCTGGCGATGGTCCTCTCGGGGGCCGAGGCGGCGCCGTGGCTCGACTTCGTGACCGACGCCGAATCGGGGGCCGGTCGCCTGCTGGCCGGGGCCGAGGTGGTCTCGGTGCGGCCCGGGTGGAGTCCCGAGTCGGTGAGGGAGTTCCGGCTGGCGGGGGACCGGACCGCCGCGCTGGTGATGTGGCGCAGCCATCCGCTCCGGCGCTGGACCCGGCCCGAGCTCTGGATCCGGGAGGCGGCCGGGGCCCGTCGGGCCTGGCCGAAGGCCGGCGAAGACCGCTCGTTCTACCTGGCACGGGAGCGGGTCATCGAGCGGGACGGTCGGATCCTGCTGAGGATCGAGCACGCCCTGGTGGGCGAGAACTTCCAGGCGCCCCACCTGCGAAAGCGCGAGGACTGGTCGCTCTCGGCCGAGGGGGGCCGGGCCGAGGGAGAGACCTACGCCGAGGTCAAGGGTTCGGACCAGCACCTGAACCTGATCGCCGACCACCAGGCCGCCGGTCGAACCGGCGCTGCCCGGGCCGAGGCGGATCGCCTCCTCGCCGGGACTCCGGAGCTCGCCGGTCGGGTGGCGATGCAGCTCACCTCGGGCGAGGGCGGTGCGGCCCGGCTCGACGGCGAGACCCGGCGGGCGCTCCTGGCCGTGGCCGATCGGGGCGACGGCCCGGGCTCGGCGGCCGCCGCCGACCGGCTCCTCCAGGGCGCCCTGGCCGGAACGGGGGACCGATGAGGTTGGCGGCCGGACTTCGTTTCCTGGCGACCGCGATCCTGCTCGGTCTTGCCGGGTTCCCGGCGACCGTCCTGGCCGGCCTGCCAACGGGTGGACTGCTGGGACAGGACCAGGGTCCGTCGGCCGGCTACGGGGACCTGGGCTCGGGTCGGGGCCTGCCGCAGGCCACCGATCAGGGTTGGCTGGGCGTCCCGGCCGGCCGGATCTTCTGGTGGCAGGGCCGCCGCTGGATCCGGGTTCGGATGGGGGATCGCTTCGAGGACCTGTCCCGGGAAGCCTACGGGCACCCCGACAACTGGTACCTGATCTACATGCAGAACCGGGCCGTGTTCGCCTCCCCACCCCCGGCCGGGGGCGAGGTCATCCTCTGGCTTCCGCCCTCGCCCCAGGAGCGGACCACCCGGACCGGGGACCGCACCCTCATCACCGTGATCCCGGGCGACACCCTCTCGGGGATCGCCGCCGACCTCTGGGGCGAGCCCCGGCTCTGGTCCTTCCTCCATCAGGCGAACCTCTCGCAGTTCCCGGATCCGGCCGATCCGACCCGGCTGTTCAGGGATCCCCCCGAGGTGCCATCCAAGGTCTTCCTGGTTCCCCAGCCGAGCTTCTCCACTCCCGGCGGGGCCCATCCCGGATCGGTCGGTCCCGGGAACCGGCCCGGTTCTCCGGTGGCCGCGGTGCCCGGGGCTCCGGGACCCGGTGGCGCCGGGGCACTCTCCGGGCTCGATCTCCGCGGTCCCGAGCAGATCGGCGAGCGGGAGGCCTCGATCATCCTGGAGGCCGCCGGGTTCTTCGACGACCGGATCATGCACAAGCACAGCCCCCCGGCCCGGACCCGCCTGGAGGCGGCCCTGATGGCGCTCACCTGGGGCACGAGCTACTCGCGACCCCGGGGTGTGGTGCCGCTGGACCACAAGCGCAAGCAGGCCCTCTTCGAGCAGTACGGGCTGATGAAGCAGGCGCTGGCCCGCTACGGGGCCTGGCCGAACATCTCGGCCAAGGACACGCCCCAGGCCTACGAGGGCTGGGTCCGCGCCGCGGCCGGCAACCTGACCGAGGTCAGCGCCTCCGAGCGCGAGGAGCTGATGCGGAGCCTGATGGCGACCGAGAGCGGCCGCACCCACTGGAAGAATTCGAAGCCGATCGTGTCCTACGCCGGGGCGGTGGGCTTCGGACAGTTCCTGCCGGCCACCGCCAAGGGCCTGGGGATCAACCCCTACGACCCGGCCGAGAACCTCGCCGGGATCGCCATCTACCTGAACCGCCTGATCAAGGAAGCCAAGTCCAAGGGCCACTCGGGTCGGGCCGCGGTGCGCCACGCCCTTGCCGCCTACAACGGCGGGTCGAACTTCCCGCCTTCCTCCAT
>CAYOHP010000172.1:0-12230 GCA_964403795.1 uncultured bacterium
AGGTCGAGGTAGGGGTCGCCGACGGTTGCCATCTCCCAGTCGAGGATCGCCACCCGGGAGATCCCGGGGGTGGCGAGCGCGGCTTCCGCCGCCACCGCCACGTTGGCGAACAGGCAGAACCCCATGGCGGTGCCGGGTCGGGCGTGGTGGCCCGGTGGCCGCACCGAGCAGAACCCCCGGCGCCACTCGCCGGCCAGGACCCGGCGCACCGCCTCGACTCCGGCTCCCGCCGCCCGTAGCGCCGCATCCCAGGAGTCCGGCACGGCCACGGTATCGGGATCGAGGGCTCCGCCGCCTGCCCGGCAGATCCTCTCCAGGTCCTCGAGGTAGCCGGGGGAGTGCACCCGGGCCAGCCATTCCCGGTCTACCCGAGGCGCCTCGATCCGGTCGAGCCGGCGGATCAGGTTCTCCCTCTCCAGGGCGGCCCGGATCGCCTCCAGGCGGCCGGGGGACTCGGGGTGCGACGGACCGTTCGAGTGCCGGTCGAAACTCGGGGAATCGATCCACCCGACCAGGGAACCCACCACGCCACCTCCGGGGCCGCCATGCTACCCGGCGGGTACCGGTGGCGAGGGGCAGGGGAGCCGAGCCTGCGGGGCCGGAGCGGCTCGTGTCTCGCGTGTCGCGGCGACCGCCCGAGTCCGGCGGGACCGGGACGTCTGGGACATGCGGGAGTTTCCGCGTCCCGGCTCCATCGGCTCCAGGAGCGGCAGGCGGCTCCACTGGAAGATGGCACGCCTCCTGCTTGCCCAGGGGCACCGATCGTTGGCGATCGGGCCTCCTGCGGAACGAAGGGCTGGTCACTCGGATGACTCGATCGCATACCACCTCCTGCCGGCCGGGGCTCGGCGGCCTCCTGTTCGGCGCCCTGCTCCTGTCGCTGCCGGGTCCGGGCCTCGCCTGGGACTTCTGGGGAACCATCGTCAGCGACGGCCTCGGCCTCAAGAAGGGAGCCGACGGCGTCTGCCGCCACCTGGGGGCGACCAGCGACTTCTGCGACCCCACCAAGCGGGTCGGCCGGGAGGGCGGCCCCGATGCCGCCCGCTTCGAGAAGGACCTCGCCGAGGCCATCCGGAACAATCCCACCCTGGTCCGCGACGGACAGTTCGAGAGCGCCAGGACCACCTTGATCGAACGCTACAAGCGGGCCTGGGACCAGCGCTCGGTGGTGGACCCCACCCGGAGCACCCAGGAGGCCGCGCTGGCGGCGGCCCGGCTCCGGGCCTCCTGCACCACGCCCCGGTGCACCCAGGACATCGAGGATCGCATCAAGCTGCGAGGCTCCTCGATCCTCCCCGGGGTCCCGGGCCGGGACGCCACCCTCGCCTCCGAGGCCGCTCCCCGGGCCGACGCCGGCCGTTTCGCAGCTCCGGGCCTGGTGGTGCGCCGGTCGCCTGCCGACCTGGGTGCCCTGATGCGGGGCGAGAATCCCGACGCCAACGAGAGCCTGACCCCGGAGGAACTCCGCCGCCAGATCGCGTCCCTGAGCCAGGCCGACCGGGATCTCATGGTCGAGCGGTGCAAGCCGGGGAGCGGGTACCTCGCCTGCGATCCCCGCACCGTCGAGGCCCTCCGCACCGTCCCCGTGGACTCCGGAGTCGGTCGCTTCGCCCAGCCCCGGCTGGCGGAGACCGTGGTCGGGCGCACCGAGGCGGATGCCATCGCCCTGGGCAACCAGCGGGCCGGGATCCAGGCCGTGACCGCGGCCGCGGCCCGCCCGGGGACCTCGGTCTGGGACGGTCTGGCGGGCGAGGACGACTCGGGTCGGAGCTCCCGGATCCGCGACACCCTCGGGGACGAGCTGCTGGGCCAGATCGGTTCCCGGTCCCGGGAGGGGACCCTGGTGAAGGACGTCGAGGTCACCTGCACCGAGAGGGCCAAGGGCTGCGCCGGGAACGATCCGGTCGGTTCCGGGATCCTCCAGGAGAAGGAGCGGCTGGGGCTCCCGGACGCTCCCCTCTACGGGGACGGTGGCCTGGTGCAGGCGTGGAAGGATGCCACCAGCCTCGGCGGCGTCGAGAAGGATCCCCGCAAGATCGCCGGCAAGAGCGTGCCGATGCCCGAGCGGGAGGCATGGATCGCGGCGGTGCTCGCCAATCCCAAGTCGGCCCCGGTGCTGAAGGCCTGGGCCGAGAAGGAGAAGGCGGCCCTCGAGGCCGCCAAGAAGAAGGCCGAGCCGGTCGTCCCGGGCGCTAGCCCCCGGGCCGAAGGCGAGCCGGTCGAGTCGACCGGGCCGGTCGCCGAGGCCGGCACCGTCACCGGGGACGACCCCAAGCCGGTGGCCGGGTCCACGACCGTGGCCGGGGATCCGGAGCCGGCCGCCTCGACCGGATCCGAGCCGATCGAGATGGCGGACGTGGCCACCGGTACCAGCTTCGGGTGAACCACGGTGAGGCAGCGGGGCGGCCGGGCCACGGGGTCCGGCCGCCTCGGCGCGACCTGGGGTACGGTTCGGACGGCTGGGTTGGGAATCCGTCAGGGAGGACCGCGATGCAGTGGCCGGGATTGCGACGCACCCGTTTCCGAGCCGTGCTCGTCGGGCTGCTGCTGGCGACCGGCGGGCTGCCGGCGGAAGATCCCGCCCTGATCTCGCCCCGCTACCGTCCCCAGGCGGGCCCGCTCGCCTACCGGATCGAGACCCTGATCGAGACCTCCTACGGGGTCGCCGAGCAGGCCGGGCGGACGGTCGGGGAATCCCTCACCAGGACGGTGCGTCGGGTCTCGGAGGAGGAACGCCGGATCCTCGCCGAAGGCGACGGGCCGCTCCGGGTGGTCTCCGACCTGGCGGCCACCACCCTCTACGTCGACGGCCTCCGCCAGGAGGAGGAGCGGCGTTTCCCCACCCTGGACGGACGCATCTTTCCCTGGGGCGCTCCCTTCGAGGCCGCCGCCGGCGGGGGCACGGATCCCGAGATCGAACTGGTCTTCCCGCCCCGGGACGGACTGGCGCTGGGGAGCGAGTGGGCCGGCAGCTTCGAGGTCGATTTCGGCGACACGGTCCGCAGGATGGCGGTGCGCCACCGGGCCACCGCGATCGTGGACCGCCACGGCCTCCGCTGCCTCCAGGTCGATTCCAGGGGCGACCAGCGCTGGAAGGACAAGGGTCGTTCGGTGCGGGCCCGGACCCGCTCGGTCTCGCTGTTCGATCTCGCCGGTGGTCGCCTGGTGGCGCTCCGGGCCAAGGTCGACCTGGGCGCCCGGTTCGCCGGCAGCGAGGAGATCCAGGGCGAAGGCACCTTCCAGCAGGCGATCGACAAGAAGGTGCTGCTGCTCGACGGGCCCGGGGGCAAGCCGGTGGCCCTGGGGGACTGACCTCCGGCCCAAGCCCGCGCTCCCGGCCTTCCCCCGCGGTATCGTCGGCCCGTGATCCTCTACGACTCCCGGCGCTGGTCCCAGGTCATCCTGAACGCCCCCCGGAGCGTCATCCTCCGGAAGATCGCCTTCGACGTGCTCGGGGTCGGGCGCCCTGGCGGTCCACGAGTTCGCCGAGCGCTCCGGGTTGCCGCCGCTGCCCCCCGGGGCGACCGTGTTCAGCCTGCTCGGCCTGCTGCTCGGCATGCTCTTGGCGTTCCGCACCAACACGAGCTACGACCGCTGGTGGGAAGGCCGCAAGCTCTGGGGTGCGCTCGTCAACGTGAGCCGCAACCTGGCCCTGCACCTCGACAGCGTGCTCCCCGCCGACGACCAGGAACACCGCCTCGAGTTCGCCCACGATCTCTCGAACTACGCCTTCGCCCTGAAGGGCCACCTGCGCGGCGAGGTCGAGTTCGCCGACCTGACCGGCTACTCCCCCGAACTCATGGAGACCCTGAAGCAGGTCCACCACGTCCCCAACGCCATTGCCCAGCGGATCTCGCGGAGGCTCCACGACCTGCTCCGCCGGGGCGTGTTCGCCGAGGTGGAGTTCCGGGCGGTGCGTCCGCTCGCCGACGTCCCCACCGACGTGATGGGGGCGTGCGAGCGGATCCGCAGCACCCCGGTGCCCTACCCCTACGACGCCTACGTGAAGCTGATGGTGCTGCTCTACTGCCTGGTGCTCCCGATCGCGCTCCACCCCGACTTCGGCTGGGGCGTGATCGGGCTCTCGATGGTGGCCTACGCCGCCATGGCCGGGATCGCCATGCTGGCGGCCGACATCGAGGATCCCTTCGGCACCGACGAGAACGACCTGCCCACCCACCGCATCTCGCTCACCATCCGAAAGAGCGTGTTCGAGATCCTCACCGCCTCGGTGCCGGTCGGGGAGCAGGTGCCGCGTTACGACGGCAGCCGCCTCACGGTGGCCAGCTAGGGCAGGGGGAAGGCGGCCAGGATGGCCCAGGAGTTCGATCTCTTCAGCCTGCGCTGCGTCCTGCGTGCGGAGTCGGACGGCGACGCCGAGGCGGCGGCCGCGCTCCTCGAGGCCGCGGTCGGAGGCCGCGCCGAGGTCCGGAGCCGGATCCTCGAGCCCTTCGCGGAGGCCGGGGGCCGCTTCGACCTCATCTTCGTACTGGCCGTCACCGCTTCGACTCCCGAGGCGTTCGCCGGGCTCCAGGCCGACCTCGGCACCGGATGGGAGAGCCGCACCTGGGAAGGGCCGGGGCACCTGTCGGGCAGTGCCACCTGGACCCCAGGAGAGGGAGCGGAGTTCTCGGAACCCTGCGTGGAGTGGGCCGGGATCGACTTCCAGGTGCCTCGGCACGACCCCCCTTCCCAAGCGGCGAAGGATCCCTAGACTCGTAACGGGAGCGCAGGACCCGCGGGCCGAGGAGGCCGGCGAGGAGCCTGCGACCCGACCGGGAACGTTCGCATGACCCTTCTCCGCCGCTGGCTGGTCCTGCTCTTCGCCCTCGTCCTCGGGCTCGTCCCGCTCGGCGAGGCCCTCGCCAACCCTGCCGCATGGGTGGCCAGGAATGCTGCCCGCCAGGCCGGGCGGGCCCGGTTCGCCGGTCGCCTGGCAGCCCTGGAAGGCGCCGGTGCCGCCCCGGGGAGCCTGCTCGCCCGGGCCGCCCAGCGCAACGTCGGGCTCTCCCAGGCCCAGGTCCGGCGCAAGGCCCTGCAGCAGGCCGCCCTCCAGGCCTCCAATCCGATCCGCCAGGCCGGGCTCCCCAACCGGGGTCGGGTCCGCTTCGTACCTCCCAAGGACTGGAGCCCCAACCAGCCTCTCCCCACCGGTACCCTCTACGGGCGCACCGGGTACGTCGACCGCTACGGCCGGGTCTGGCACCGGGGTCCCAATCACCACTTCCCCCGCAACGGCCAGCGCCACGAGTGGGACGTGCAGGTGCCCCGGGACTCGCAGTGGGCCAGCCTGGCCCGCGACGGTCGCCACATCGACGTCGAGTTCCAGCCCCCGGGGGGATTGCTCGGGCAGTAGGCCCGGGTGCCGGGCCGCACCGGAGGGGCCGCGCCCGGGGATTCCGCAGGATCGGTGAGGCCCCCACCCGTTGCCGACGGTGCGGCTGCTACCCTGGACCTCGTGCGGTTCGCGGGTCCGGTTCTCACCCTGCTGGCGGGCGCCTTGATGCCCGGTGCCCTCGGCGCGGACCCGCCCCGCCCCCGGGGCCACGACTACTACGTCGCCGAGGTGGGGGCGCGCCCGGGCGAGGGCGGGACCCACGAGGTGCTGATCCGGGTCGTGAATCATGGCCCGGATGCCGGGCCCGAGGTCGCGGTGCGCTGGACCCTCGACGGCTTCGACGCCGAGGGACTGTTCACGCCGGTCACCCGGTCGCTGGGGCCCCTGGAGGCCGGGGCCGACGCCCGTGCCAGCGCCAAACTCGACCTCGGACGCCTGGCGCCCGAGGAGCTCGAAGGGGTGGCCCGGGTCACCGGCACCTTCTCGCTGGCGGGTCGGGACCTGGAGCCGGCGAACGACAGCTCGGTCTGGGACGTGGCCCTGCCCGAGACCGCGGCCCGGGCCACCGTGGAGTGTCGCCGTGCCAAGGTCCGCCACCAGCACCCGGACCCGGCCAAGGGGATCCCGGGGAAGGTCCTGATCGAACTCCAGGCGGTCACCTTCGGTGCCGTGCCCTGGGTCGTCGACTACGAGATCGTGGTGGAGGAGGGGGGACGGAAGCTGGCCAGCGGAAGCCTGGCCGAGCCTGCCGGAGAGCGCGGCTGGGAGGCGCAGGCGGTCTGGATCCCCGAGCCCGGCGACTGCGGGCGGAGCTTCCGGACCCGCCTCCGGCTGACCGCCAGGAAGCGCGGGGAGGGAGGCGGCGTCGAGATCGGGCGGCTCGAGCAGAAGCTCCCGGTCCATGTCCCCTCGAAGTTCTGTGCGGGTCCCCCGGCTTCCCGGTGAAACCGGTCCCGGTACCGCGACGGGCTTCCCGGCCCTGTCGGGCCGCGGGTCATGAATGGGCCCCAGGCGGTCGATCGCGGACCGGAAGGGTCGCGGTACGCTGGTCGTCCCGGGCCGACCCGCGGCCCTCAGAGGGACGACCGAGGAGGTTCCCCGTGACCACACCCATCCGCACCATGGCTCGCCTGATCCTCGTGGGCCTGGCACTGGCCGGGGCCGGGGCCGGGATCGCAGGGACCTCCGACGAGTGGTACCGGGAGAACCTGGCCCGGGTCCTCACCAAGTACGGGAGCCTGGCCGGGGTGCCCAAGGATTCGGTGGCCTGGATCGCCCGGACCTTCAAGCGGACGGCGCCGGAAGTGGTGGCCGACCTCGGGAAGCAGGAGGGAGCGCTCCGCAAGGTGCCGCCGGCAACCTCCTCGGGCAAGGAGGTGCCCATCCGGATCCCCGACGCCGCGTGGAAGGCCGAGCCGGACCTCGATCCGGCCTATGCGCGCCTCCTCGAGGAGACCCTCGCCAAGTACCAGGGCATCGCCTTCGTGCCGCCGGCCTCGGTGCGCTGGATCGCCCGCCGGGAAGGGCGCTCCGAGGAGCAGGTCCGCCGCGACATGATGCGGGTCGACAAGGGCAGTTCCGAGGTGGCGAGCGACGCCGCCTACGCCTTCTGAGCCGGCCTTGTCCGGGGTTCCCTCACCGGCCTACCGGGGAGGCGAGAGGCGATTCCAGAGGTCCTCGAGGCGAGCCGCCTCGGCCACCATCCGGTCGATGACCCGGGGGTCGTAGCGGGTTCCCCGGTCGCCTCGGAGTCGGGACACGGCTTCCCCGAACGGGACCGGCGCCTTGTAGCTGCGGCGGGCCGAGATGGCGTCCAGGGCGTCGGCCACTGCCACCACCCGGGCGATCTCCGGGACCGCCTCGCCGGCCAGTCCTTCCGGGTAGCCCTTCCCGTCGAATCGCTCGTGATGGGCCAGGATCGCCGGGAGCAGGGCCACGGGCACGCCCACCCGGCGGGCGAGGGCCGCGCCTTCGCCGGGATGCCGCCTCACCGCAGCCCACTCGGCATCGCTCAGTCGGTCCTGAGTCCCCTTGAGGATCGAGTCGGGCATCCCGAGCTTGCCGAGGTCGTGCAGTCGACCGCCCAGGCGTGCCAGGTCGGGATCCAGGTCGAGCGCCGGGGCCAGGGCCGCGGCCAGGGCCCCCACCCGCTCGGCGTGGGCGGCGGTGGCAGGGTCCCGGAGCGCCAGGGCCGCCAGCAGGGTCTCGCAGTTCGGGCACCGCAACGCATCCCGGGCGCTCGCCGGGCCGGGGACGAGGGCGGCGGCCAGGGCCAGGGCCAGGGCCAGGAGGACCCATGCGGGACGCGCCGGATAGCCTTCCCTAGAAGTACGCAGGCTCCTGGTAGTCACCCCAGACCTCCCGGAAGATGGCCGAGATCTCGCCGACGGTAGCTCCGACCTCCACGGCATGGAGGATGGGCTCGAAGGTGTTCCGCTCCTCGTGGCAGGCGGAGCGCACCGCCTGGAGCGCAGCCTGGTGGACCGCCGGATCGCGGCGGGCCTTGAAGGCGGCCAGGCGCTCCTTCTGCCGGATCTCGACCTCGGGCGGGATCTGGAGGATGCGGATGGGCCGGTCCTCCTCCACCACGTACTTGTTCACCCCGACGATCACCTTCTCCTGCTTCTCGAGCTGCTGCTGGTAGCGGAAGGCGCTCTCGGCCAGGAGTTTCTGGGGGTAGCCGTCCTCGATGGCTGCGATCATCCCGCCGTAGTCGTCGATCCGGGTGATGATGGCCATGGCCTCGGCTTCCATGCGGTCGGTCAAGGCCTCGATGCAGTAGGACCCGCCGAGCGGATCGACCACGTTGGCCAGCCCGATCTCCTCGGCCAGAACCTGCTGGGTGCGCAGCGCAATGGTCACCGCCTCCTCGGTGGGAAGGGCATAGGTCTCGTCCATCGAGTTGGTGTGGAGCGACTGGGTCCCGCCCAGGATCGCAGCCATGGCCTGGACCGCCACCCGCACGATGTTGTTGTAGGGCTGCTGGGCGGTGAGCGAGACCCCCGAGGTCTGGGCGTGGGTCCTAAGCAGCCAGGAGCGGGGGTCCTTGGCATGGAAGCGGTCCCGCATGAAGCGGGCCCACATGCGCCGGGCGGCCCGGAACTTGGCCACCTCCTCGAGGAAATCGAGGTGTACGTCCCAGAAGAACGAGAGCCGGGGGGCGAAGAGGTCGACGTCCAGCCCCCGGGCGATCCCGTCGGCCACGTAGGCGATCCCGTCGGCGAGCGTCAGGCCGAGTTCCTGGGCGGCGGTCGCGCCCGCCTCCCGGATGTGGTAGCCGCTGATCGAGATGGTGTTCCACTTGGGGAGGTTCCCGGTGCACCACTCGACCACGTCGGTCACCAGCTTCAGGTGGTGGGTGGGATCGCAGATCCACTCCTTCTGGGCGATGAACTCCTTGAAAGCGTCGTTCTGGACGGTGCCGCCGATCTTCCCGAGGTCGCAGCCCTGGCGCTTGGCGATCGCCACGTACATGGCGAGGAGCACGATGGCCGGGGCGTTGATCGTCATCGAGGTCGTGACGGCCTCGAGCGGGATGCCCCGGAAGAGGATCTCCATGTCCTCGACGGTGGAGATGGCGACGCCTTCCTTGCCGACCTCGCCGGCGGCCAGCGGGTCGTCGGAGTCGTAACCCATCAGGGTGGGCAGGTCGAAGGCGGTGGAAAGCCCGGTCTGGCCGCTCTTCAAGAGGTAATGAAAGCGCTCGTTGGTCTGCTCCGGGGAGCCGAAGCCGGCGAACTGGCGCATGGTCCAGAGCTTGGAGCGGAACATCGAGGCCTGCACGCCCCGGGTGTACGGGAACTCGCCGGGGAACCCGAGCTGCTCCATGTAGCGCTCCTGGGGGGCGTCCTCGGGGGTGTAGATGCGGTGCACCTTCATGTCCGAGAGGGTCGTGAAGCGCGGGGCGCGTTCGGGCATGCGCTTCTGGCCCTCGGCCAGGGTGGTTCGCTCCCAGCGTTCCCGCTCGGAACGGATCATCCCCAGGAACTGCTTCTCCTCCACGTGCGCCTCCGCTCCGCCCCGGATCGGGTCCGGGAGCCGTGAATCTAGCATCCCGGCTGGCTCTCGGGTCGGGTGGCACCGGCGATGGTAGACTCGGTCCCGATGGTGGGTCCGGTGCCTGGCCGGTTGCTGATGGCGGTGCTCCTCCTCCTGGTCGGGGTGTGGATGCGCCCGGCTGTCGCCACCGGACCGAAATCCGATCCTGGCCGGGACACCGCCCGTCCCATGGCGCTGCGCCAGGCCAGGGCACAGAGGAGTCCGGGCGGACCCGCGCAGAGGGGGCCGGTCGGGCCCCGGATCCCCCGACCGGATCCGGACCGCGAGGCACCTGAACTCGAGTTCGCCGATCCGACCGTGTTCCTGGCCAGGGTCCAGACCCGGGAGCTGGGACTCGTCCGGGTCCGGGTGCTCCTGCTGCCGGTCGCCGAACCGATCCGGGGAGAGGTCTGCCGGGTGGCTCCCGAAGGAGCGACCCCGGTGGAGGTGCCGATCCGGGTGTAGGCCGGAGCCCGGTCCTGCGCGTCCCGCTGCCACGACCGAGGTCCCCCTCCGGGCGGGCCCGAAGTCCGGGGCAGCGGTGCTCCCCGTCATGCCGATCCACCCTCTCGTTCTGGCTGTCCCACGCTTCTACCCCTTGCCGAGTCCGGAAGGACTCCCCTCTTGCCTACCAGCCTCGACCTCGTCCTCTCCATGGCGATCGGGGTCCTCGTCGGTGCGTCCCTCGGTTTCGTCGTGGCCCTGGCACGACGACTGGCGGGCCTCCCGACGGGCCGCTTCGATACGCCTTCCCCGAAGACCCCCTCGAACGAACGGAGCGGGGCTCGCTAGCCCCCCATCGCCATGCATTCCGCCAGCCTCCTGCATGACCTCGGTCTCTGCATCGTGAGCGCCACCGCCTGCGCCTTCGTGGCCCGGGCCGCCGGCCAACCCCTGCTGCTCGCCTACGTGGGCGCCGGGGTGGCGATCGGTCCCATCGGCCTCGGGCTGATCTCGGACCACAAGGCCATCGAGCACCTCGCCGAACTCGGACTGGCCTTCCTGCTCTTCATCGTCGGGCTCGAGATGGACCTCGCCAAGCTCGCCGCCTCGGGACGCCTGGCCATGATCGCCACCGTGGTCCAGGTGCTCGGGAGCTGGCTGCTCGCCTTCGCGGCCGCCCTGGCCATGGGCTTCCCCCAGCTGCCGGCGGCCTACATCGGGGCGGCCGCGGCCTTCTCGAGCACCATGGTGGTGGTCAAGCTGCTCTCCGACCGCAGCGAGCTCGACACCCTGCCGGGTCGCACCACCCTGGCGGTGCTGCTGGTGCAGGACGCCCTGGCCATCGTGGTGCTGGCGATCCAGCCGAACCTGGGGGGCTCGGCGGAAGGCTCGTTCCTGGCCAGCCTGGGGGGCTCGCTGGTCAAGGGCGTCGGCCTGGTCGGCGCCATCGTGCTCGCCAGCCGCACCGTCTTGCCATGGCTGCTCCGGACCGCCCAGATGCTCCCCGAGCTGCTGGTCGCCACCGCCATCTCCTGGTGCTTCGTGGTCTGCGGGGCTACCATGGCCGCCGGGTTCTCCTCGGCCATGGGAGCACTGATCGCGGGTGTGGCGATCGCCAACCTGCCCTACTCGGTGGCCATCATCGCCAAGGTGCTCCCGCTCCGGGATTTCTTCGTCACCCTGTTCCTGGTCTCGCTGGGGATGCTGCTCGAGGTCCCCACCAAGGCGCTCCTGGCCCAGACCGCGGTGCTCACCGTGGTGGTGATGGCGAGCCGGATCGGCACCCTACTCCCGGTCCTCAAGCTCTTCGGCATGGATACCCGGGTCGGCTTCCTCTCCTCGATCCACCTCGCCCAGGTCAGCGAGTTCGCGGTGGTGATCGTGCTGCTCGGGTCCAAGCCGGAGCACAAGCACATCGGGAGCGACGTGGTCTCGGTGGTGCTGATGACCCTGGTGGTGACCTCGGTGCTCTCGACCTACCTGATCCAGTACAGCCACCGACTGGCCGCCTGGGTCGTCCCCAGGGTGGGGGAGGGGGACGAGGAGAGCGAGGACGAGATCGAGGCCCACGACCAGGGGGGGATCGTGCTGGTGGGCTGCCACCGGGCCGGCGCCACCCTGGTCGAGGACCTTCGCAAGTCGGGGCGGCGCTTCTCGGTGATCGACTTCAGTCCCCGGGTGCACGAGGAACTGAGGAAGCGGGACGTCCGCTGCGTCTACGGCGACATCGGGCACATGGACACCCTCGAGCACGCCGGCGTCCATCACGCCAAGGTGGTGGTGTCTTCGATCTCGGACGACTTCCTGAGGGGCACCGACAACCTGAAGCTCCTGAAGACGATCCGTAAGATCAATCCCCACGCCTTCGTGATCGTGGCCGCCGAGTCGTTGGCCAGGGCGCGGGAGCTCTACCGGGAAGGCGCCGACTACGTCGTGCTGCCGCGCCTCCAGTGCGCCTCGAAGATCCTGCAGGTGATCGACCGCCTCGAGGTCGGGGAGTTCGAGGCCATGAAGGCCAGCGAGCTCGGCGAGCTCGACGCCCGCCAGGACGTGGTGCCGTGACCGGGCCCGGGTGGGTCCGGTCAGCCTGCCCGGTCGGGGAGACCCGGTCGCCGCTGGGGGAAGGCCGCCAACCCGTTCCCGGAGCGGCTGGCACGGGACCTGCGATGCCGTCTCCGACGGAACGGAGGTCCGGGATGGCGGAGCGGAACCGGTTGGCGCAGCTGGGTCTGGCAGGCAGCATGGTCCTGGCGATGGGGCTCTCCATGGCCCCGGCCGCTCGTGGGGCCGGGACGGGGGACACCACCGGCGCCGGCTGCGACCTGGGGCGCCTCCAGGTATCGCTCAAACGGGGCCGTTGGCTCCCCGAATCGGAGAGCCGGGGGACCGGGGAGGTCATGCTCCGGATCGG
>CAYOHP010000173.1:0-12078 GCA_964403795.1 uncultured bacterium
GAAGGCGACCTGCCTTCCCCTATCGCTGACTCCCCGCTACTCCGAATCCCAGGCCCAGGTCGCCCCGATTGACCAGGGAGCGGAACCCATGATAGGTTTCCGCCTCCGCCCGGCCGGGCGCCTTCCGATTCGGCCGGGCCCGACGCGGACCCGCGCCTTCGGGCCGCCGACGAACCGAGACAAGTCGAGGAACCGATCATCATGGCGGTCACGGAGAAGCTCCAGGTCCAGACCCGATCCACCCGCGGCAAAGAAGCCGCCAAGAAGATGCGGCGCGAGGGCCTGATCCCCGGCGTCGTCTATGCCAACGGGCAGCCTGCCAAGGCCGTCCAGGTCTCCGACCGGGACTTCGCGGCCGTGATGCGCCGCCACGGCGATACGGCCCTGATCGAGCTCGTGGGCCTTCCCACCGGGAACACCATGGCCGTCTACAAGCACCTGCAGATCCATGCCGTCTCCCGGCGGCCGACCCACATCGACTTCCAGTCGGTCCGGCCCGACGAGAAGATCACCATCCGGGTGAACGTCAAGGTCGAGGGAGTCCCGGTCGGGGTGGACAAGAAGGGCGGAACCCTGGTCCAGACCCGGAACTGGGTGGAGCTCTCCTGCTTCCCCAACGACATCCCGGAGTCGATCACCGTCAACGTCGCCCACCTGGACATCGGGCAGGCCCTCCACCTCGGCGAGGCCGGAATCCCGGAGAAGTACACCCTGGTGACCCCGGCCCGGACCACCCTGGCCACCTGCACCGCCAGCCGGGAGACCAAGAAGGCCGACGAGGCCGCCACCGCCGAGGGTGCTGCCGCGGCTCCGGCCGCCGGGGCCGCAGGAGCGGCTCCTGCCGCCGATGCCAAGGCTGCCGACGGCAAGGCGCCCGCAGGCAAGGCTCCGGCCGGAGGCAAGGGCAAGTAGCCCTTCGCCAGCGGACCGAGGAAGGGGCGCCCCGCTCGGGGCGCCTCTTCCTTTGTCGGCCCGTTTTCCTTTGTCGGCCCACGGGAACCGCGGCCCGTCAGGGCTCGCTGGACGCAGGGCTACCGCTCCGTAGCAGGTCCCTCGGGCCTCCTGCGGACCGGACGGGCTCTCCCCCTCGGGCGAAGGGGCTACGGAGAGTTCCGGTGGATCATCCGCGGAAAGGCGGCGGCTTCCCTCAAGTGCGGGAGCTTGCAGATCCAGGAGACCAGGCGCTCGATCCCCAGGCCGAAACCGGAATGGGGGACCGAGCCGTAGCGTCGGAGGTCGAGGAACCAGCCGAAGACCTCCTCGGGGAGGCCGTGCTGGCGGATCCGGACCTTGAGCGCCTCGAGGTCGTCCTCGCGCTGCCCGCCCCCGATGATCTCCCCGTAGCCCTCGGGCGCCAGGCAGTCGTCGCAGGCCGCGGTGTCGGGTCGCTCCGGGTCCGGCTTCATGTAGAAGGCCTTGATGGCGAACGGGTAGTGGTGGACGAACAACGGCCGGTCGAACTGGTCGGAGAGCATGGTCTCCTCCTCGGCCCCGAAGTCGTCGCCCCAGGTCTTGTCGAGGCCGCACTTCTCCTTGAGGATGCGGAGCGCCTCGTCGTACGAGATCCGGGGGAAGGGCGCCACGCAGCGCTCGAGCGGCTTCACGTCCCGCTCCAGCATCTCGAGCTCGATCTTGCACTCCTCGAGGACCCTCCCCACCACGTAGGCGAGCATCCGCTCCTGGACGTCGATGTTCGTCTTCCAGTCGCACCAGGCCATCTCCGGCTCGAGCATCCAGAACTCGGTCAGGTGCCGGCGGGTCTTCGACTTCTCGGCCCGGAATGCCGGACCCAGGCAGTAGACCTTCCCATGGGCCATGGCGGCGGCTTCCATGTAGAGCTGGCCCGACTGGGAGAGGTAGGCCTTGCTCCCGAAGTACTCGGTCTCGAAGAGGGTGGTGGTCCCCTCGCAGGCATTGGGCGTGAAGATCGGGGCATCGACCAGCAGGAACCCCTCTCCGGCGAAGAAGTCCCTGAGCGCCCGGAGGATCCGGTCCCGGACCCGGAGGGTGGCCCAGGGCCGGTTCGAGCGCAGCCAGAGGTGCCGCGCGTCGAGCAGGAAATCGGGGCCGTGCTCCTTCTTCGAGATCGGGTAGTCGACCGCAGCCCCGACCACCTCGAGGCCGTCGACCTGGAGTTCGAAACCGGAGGGCGAGCGGGGGTCGGCCCGCACGGTGCCGGCCACCCGGACCGAACTCTCCATGCCCAGGGCCCCGGCCAGGTCCCAGAGCGGCTCGGGCACCTCGTCCTTGACGACCACGCCCTGGACCCGACCCTGCCCGTCCCGGAGCTGCATGAACCGGAGCTTCTTGGAGTCGCGGCGATTGAACATCCACACCTGGAGGGTGGCCCGCTGGCCGACCCGGCCGGAGAGGTCGCGGATCGCGGTCACCGGGGCTTCCGGCCCGCCACAGGCGAGGCCGGCCACTCGACAGGGAAGGGCGGGGGACGACGGTTCGGACATGGATCCTCCTCGGGGGCCCGGGCCGGCCGGGATCAGCCGGTGATGTTGAACCGGCTCTTCAGGCGCCCCATCCAGCTCGAGAAGAACGAGGCCTCGGCCTCGACCGGCTTGGTCTGCACGTTCAGGACCTTGTCGGCCAGGGACAGGAGGGCCTTGGAGATCGGTTCGCGCGGCACGTACCGGACCAGCATCTCGCCGCGGTTGATGCACTTCATGGTGCTGTCCCGGTCATAAGGGATGACCAGGTCGACGGTCGTCTGCAGGTTCTTCTCGATGGTCTCCTTGGAGACGATCGCCCGCTGGTCCCACTTGTTCAGCAGGGTCCGGACCGGGGCCCGGGTGAACTCGAGCGCCGAGAGCAGCTCCAGCCAGAGCCGGGCGTTCTTCATCGAGGGCAGTTCCGGGTTCAGCACGTAGAGGATCTCGTCGGCCATCTCGAGCAGGGTGAGGACCGGCTCCTGCATCAGGTGGAAGGTGTCGATCAGGATGTACTCGTAGGTCTGCCGCATCGAATCGACCAGGATCCGGAACAGGTCGGCCGTGACCATCTCGGCCTGCTCGGGCTTGAGCGGCGCGGCGATGAAATCGACCCCGAACTTGGTGGCGTTGCAGTAGTTCTCGCGGATGTAGACCGGATCCCAGTTCTCTTCCTCCGCCATCTGGTAGAGGGTGGTGTTGGGGATCACGTCCAGGAGCACCGCCAGGTCGCCGAACTGGGTCGAGGCGTCGATCAGCAGGACCTTCTTGCCGCGGTCCGCCAGGGCGACAGCCAGGTTGCAGGCGATGGTCGAGACGCCGGCCCCTCCGGTCGGGCTCTGGACCGCGATCAGGCGCCCCGTCGGCTGGGGAGGTGCCTCGTCGGGCCCCTCCGGATCGGTCTTGGGCGCCGCCGACTCGCCCGCCCCGACGGCGAAGTCCCCGCCCCCCTCGACATCCGCCTTGTAGCGGCGGGTCACGGTGACCATGATCTTCATGGCGATCGACGGATTGACCGCCATCAGGTCGTCGAAGTCGGTCTTCTGGACGACGAAGATCGAGGAGGGCTGGACCACGGTGGCGGTGGCGTACCGGGGCGTCTCCTCGATCACCCCCATCTCGCCGAAGAAGTCCCCGGAGGCGAGTTCGGCCAGGGTCTTGGCTCCCGCCGCGCCGCCTTCCTTGGTGATGACCACCGCACCCTTCTGGATGATGTAGAAGGCGGTGCTGGGGTCCCCCTCGCGGAAGAGCACGTCCCCGGCCTGGAACTCCTCCTGGGCTGCGATCTTCCCGAGCTTCTCGAGGTCGCTGTCCTGGAGGTCACGGAAGATGTGGATGTGGCGGAGGAGATTCATGGGGTCGAGGCGGCATCCCGGCCGCCGACTGCATCCCGGACCGTATCACTCGTCCGGATCGCCGGCAAGCCCGGTCTCGTCCCCGATCGGCCGCAGCCAGGCGGGTGGACGCCGCAAGTTCCAGAAGGTCTGGACCGGCCCCTCCTTGCGGCGGATCCTCACGTGGTCCGCGGCCACCTCGAGGATCTTGTCCCCGGGTTCCAGGAACGACACCAGGCCCCGGCGCGACAAGGCACCCCGACGCTCGTAGAGCTCGGCCCGGGTGAAGCCGGCGACCTCCATGAGGCGAGCCTCGGTAGCGGCGTCGATCCGGTCGCTCCCGGGGATGGCGGGCTCGTCCTGGCGCTCCCGCCGCTCCGCCTCCGCCTCGCCGCTCCCCGGCTTCCTCCTCGCCATGCCTAGGGGACCACTTCGAACTGGTAACTGGCGACCGGCTCCCGGTATCCCCGGAACTGGACGTCGAAGGTCTTGGGCTTGTTGGGCGGCAGGGAGTTCCGCCCCGGGCTCACGTAGCTGAAGTTCCGGCCCCGGAGCATCCCGACTTCGTCCATGATCCGGCAGTAGACCCTGGGCAGGCGGACCGTCTTCGCCCCCATGTTCACGATCGTGCCCTTGATGTGGAGGTCCCCAGTGGCGCTGTACCCCACCGAGACGCCCGAGATCTCGTAGTTGGCCGACCGGATGGTGACGTTCTCCGGGGTCAGACCCTCGCCCCGGGTACCTTCGAAGCCCTGGCGAGGCCGCTCCAGGTTGACGATCTGCCCGGTCCCGTAGACGGTCGGACCCTTGGGCTTCTCGGGATCCTCCGATTTGGCGGGCTCCTCCCCGATCCGGGTCACGGGGCGGAGCAGGGAGCGGAAGTCGACCTCGACCACCCCGTCGCTGCGCACCCGGACCCCGCCCGGATCGGCAGCCTGACCCGAGGCCGGAGCGGTGGTGCCGGGGCCAGCCGAAGCCGGAGAGGTCTCGGGCTGGTCGCCCTCGACCGACCCGGCCTCCTCGACCGGCGGCTCCTCCGGAGGCAGCATGCGGGTGACCCCGCCCTGGCGGGGATTGACGTCGCCCTGGCTAAGGTAGGCCGAGAGCAGGGCCCGTTCGAGCTTCCGCTGGAGCGCCCCGTTCTCGGGCTCGCTGGAGAGGGCGATCTCATAGGCCTCCACGGCCTTGTCGGGGTTGCCGGCCTGGAGGAAGCGGTCCCCCCGGAGTTCCCACATCGACTGGGCCGCCGCAGCCGTCACCAGCATCAGACCCAGGACCAGCCGACCGATCGACTTCCCCATGGTGGACTCCATGCTCCGCCCCCTCCCTGTACCCTTCGTCCCCTCCCCCCCCGGAAGGTTACCCCCGGGAGGCGGAGTGGACCGGGCAATGGCTAGCGCCGCATCTGGGTGTGGCAGGAGATGCAGAGCTGGTCATCCTTGAGGCTGACCTTCAGGAAGCCCCGGGTCCGGCTGTGGGGATCGTGGCAGGAGACGCAGGTCACGACCTCCCCGAGGCCCTTGACCAGCCGGGTCCCCAGTTCCTTGGGGACCACCATCCCGGGAGGCGGGAGGACATGCACCGGATGCGACATCCCGGGCTCGAAGAAGGTCCCCCCCTTCTCCTCGGTGCGGTGGCACGAGTAGCACATGCCCTCGCTGGAGAGCAGAGGAGTCCCCTTCTCGGTCTTGTCCGAGAGCGGCGATGGGAACAGGCTCGGGCCCTTGGGACGATGGGGACTGTGGCAGGTGACGCACCCGAAGTCATGGGCGTCGGAGAACTCCGGCTCGGCCCGGGCCGCCTGGGCCAGGGCGCTGCCGGCGGTCAGCCAGAGACCTGCCACCGCTCCGATGCCTAGGATGCGACGCACGAGTCTCCTCCCGGGTCGCGACAGAGTACCCAGCGCGGATCAGACCCTCAAGGCCCTCGGGTCAGGGGGGTCGGGGACCCAGGGCGCAGGGGCACCGGGGCGCAGCCCCCGATCGACAAGAAACCCCCTGGGCCTTTGACCCAGGGGGTTTCGCACTTCAGCGGTACCGTTCACACAGTCTGCGCCGGGCGGGATCGCAGGTCGCGTTCGCCGTTCCCTTCACGGGACCAGACGAGGCGGTAGGGGCCTCGGTCGACTCCCTGCTCGCAACTCGCCCTAAGTACTGCGGACGTTGGGCCTCGGACCCCTGCTATGTCAGTCAGGACATCCGGCTCGCCGGGCCGTCCCGGCACGAGCCACAGACACACCGCTCGACCGATCTCTACGCGCACTCAGGACCAGGGCTCTCTCTACGACGCCCTTGCACACTTCGGACACGGACTCCGGTCGAGCCACCACGTATCGATCACAGAGGACCACACACGGGGCTACCCGTCGCAGACACACACAGGACTCGCGGTCGAGTTCCTCCGAGGAACCGCTCCGGGGGGCCGGTCGTCCGCCGACCCTCCCTCTCCACTATCGGTATAACCCAGCCTCCCGGTTTCACCAAGCACTTGTGCGGAACCTCATCCGGGGTGCCACGATGCGACCGGGAGGACCACGATGGAATCCAGTCCTGGAGCGGCAGGCACGTGGACCGGAGGCTGCCTGTGCGGGCATATCCGGTATCGGGGGTGGCGGCTCCCGGCCTTCCCCCATACCTGCAGCTGCCGGCAGTGCCAGCGCTGGTCGGGCGCACCCGTGGTGGCCTGGGCTGACTTCCGGGTCGAGGCCTTCGAATGGACAGGTTCCGGCGGAGAGCCGCGCTGGTTCCGCTCCTCGGCCCGGACCCGGCGCGGCTCCTGCCCGGAGTGCGGGAGTTCCCTGGCCGCCTGGGACGACGACGCCCCCACGATCTGCGTGGCGCTCGGCAGCCTGGACGACCCCGATGCCGTGGTGCCGGAGTCGGCGAGCTTCCCGGAGTCGGCTCCTCGCTGGTACCGGGATTCGGGAGGAAGGCCCTTCGCTGCGCCTCCCGCCGCGGACGGAGTCGACGCTGCCTCCTCCGATCCCGAACCTTGACGGGGCCCCAGTCCCCTGGAACCGAAGTTCCCTTCCGTTCTGTCGGCTCACTCGACGCCGGACGGCGCCCCCGCTCCTTGAAATGCGTCCAGCATTCCGGCGTCGCGGCTTCGCCGTCGGGCGCCGAGTCGCTCGACATTCAAGGAAAGAAACCTCGATTCCAGGGGACTGACGGCGTGTACGCTGGGGACACCCGGGGGTGGCGACCCCTCCCGGACGATCCGAGGAGCGTGGAGCTTGCAACCGATCCGAATTCGCACCTTGATGGCCCTGGGCCTCCTGGGCCTCCTGGGCCTGGCCGTCACCGCTTCGGCCGAGGTGGCGAAGGATCCCAGGTCGGCCGAGGGCCTTTCCACGCCCTCGGGGCGCGAGGCCCGGACCGCCCACCTGTTCGCGATCCGGGACCTGCTCGCCACCATGAGGCCCTCGCCCGGGCGGAAGCTCCCGACCCCGGTCCTGGAGGCGGTCGCCGAGGGAGGTCCCCGCGCCCCCGGCACCGGCGAGGCGGTCCGGACCGATCTCGGACGGCTCGCCCAATTCCTCCGCAACGCGGTGCAGCAGAGCTACCACAAGCCCTTCCAGGACGCCTACAACGTGCTCAAGGACTCCACCGAGGCGGCGCTCCGGATCGGCAATCTGCCGCCCGGGATCGAGGCCCTGTTGCGGGGAGGTCTCCACGGCGGCTACAAGGCCGACAAGTGGAACGACGCCTGGGGGATCCTCCACACGGTTCTGAAGGCCATCGGGGAGTCGCCTGACACCTATGCCTACCCTTCGTCCGACACCTTCCGCCGGTCGCTGGGGCTGGCCCGGCGCTCGTCCTGGGAGCGCAGCTTCCAGAACGCCTTCCACGCCATCGACCAGCAGCTCCGAGCCCAGCTGGCCCGGCCCGAGCTGGCGCCCGGACCCTTCCACCTGGCGGCTCTGCAGGCCGCCCTGGACGCGGGGGCCTCGGCCAACGAGTGGGACGACGCCTGGCGGATCCAGGACCGCTCGATGAAGGTGCTGGAGGAGGTCGGTGGCGGCGACGCCCGCAAGGCCTACCTGAACGCGGCCCTGAACGGCAGCTACGAGAACAGCTTCGAGAACGCCACCAAGGCGCTCCAGGCCTTTGCCCGGAGGTTCGTGGCGGTGGCCCCCGACGCCTTCGACCGGCTCACCCTGGAGACCGCGATGCGCTCCGCCGACGCCTCCAATACCTGGAACGCGGCGTACGCGATCCTCAGGGACGCCTTCAAGTCGCTGGCCCGCTGAACCCGTTGGCCGGGCCGGCTCCAGGGGACCGGCCCGGGAAGAAAGGACCCCGATGGCGCTCTTCGGACTCTTCGGCTCGGCCGCCGAACTGGAGCGCTGGAGGCGCGACGAGCTCGGGATCGCCTGGTCGCTGGAGGCCGGCAGCGGGCTCGAGAAGCATCCCGACGCCGAGATCCTGGTCCTCCCCGACCAGGGCGCCCTGCTCGAACTCGAGGGGCGGCCCGAGGGCGAGCTCCCGCCCGGGATCCACCGCCTGCGGGTGGCCCGCACCCTGCTAGGGACCCGGGACGCACGCCACCTGCGGATCGTCTTCTATCACCGGGGCGACCTCGCCATCGAGCACCGGGGCCTGGGCCTTGTGGCCTCGGACGGGGGCGAGGTCGGCCTGGAGATCCGTTGCTCGCTCCTGGTCCGCGACCCGATCAAGCTCCGGCGCGAGCTCCTCACCGCCGACGCTCCGGCGCTCACCCTGGCGGGACTTACCCGACGGCTGACCCCCGACCTGGACCGGGTCCTCCGGGTCTTCGTGGGCAGTCGGGCCCGCTCCGACCTCCCGGGTCCGGGCAGGCTGCCCCTCGAACTCGAGCCGGCCCTGGAAGAAGGCCTGGGCGAGGCCCTGGACCGCCTGGGGCTGCGCTTCGTCCGGCTGGTCGGTGCCCGGCTCCAGCTCGGGGATTGGGCCGAGGTGCTCGCCAAGCGGGCCGCCCACTCCAAGCGCAGCGCTACCGAGGAACTGGCCGCGGCCGAGGGCGAGCTCGCCCAGCGGATCTTCAGCCGGGAGACCCAGGAGGCCCTGACCCGGGCCAAGACGACCCATGAGCGGGACCGGATCCTGCGCGACCTCGACAAGGACCGGTTGCTCGGGGAGGCCGAGCGCGCCTCGCTGGTGCGCCAGCTCGCCGAGACCGCGGCCCTGGAGACGATGAGCGCCGAGCAACGCCAGGCGGCCATGCGCCGGGCCTTCGAGGAGGAGATGGCGCGCAAGCGCCTGGACTTCGAGCTCTTCGAGACCCGGTCCCGCTTCGACGAGGAGCAGCACCGGGCCCGGGCCAAGCTCGAGCTCGACCGCTCGCGGGCGATGCAGGAGCTCGACGTCACGGACCGGGGCAACGAGATCCAGCTGAAGAAGCTGGCCGGGATGCAAGAGCTCGAGGCCCGCATGGCCCGGGAGAAGCATGAGAGGGAACGCGAGATCCTGGCCATGCGGATCCAGGGCGTCTCGGCTGCGGACGGCACCGAGAAGGCCGGATTGATCGCCGGCATGGGCGACGAGGTGGCGGCCCAGGTCAGCGTCGCCCAGGCCCAGGCGAACGCCGCCCGGGTCAAGGCCGAGGCGATCGCCGACGGCCGCAAGGAGGGTTTCGACGCAGCCCTCGACGCCCATCGGCGGGCCACCGAGACCATGGGCAAGGTCGCCTCGGAGGCGGCCCGCCGGGTCCCGTCGGCGATCGGTGGCCATGGAGGCTGCCACGATCACCGCTCCGCGGGCGGCGGGCGGTTCTGTACCCACTGCGGCGAGCCCGTGTAGATCCGGGGCGCTCGCCGCGCTCCTACCAGGTCCGAGGCCCGTCCGCGTTCCCAGGGTGACGGGTGTCACAGCGCTGCCGCCGCGTGTCGGCCCGGCCTCCTGTCCGTCCCTCCAGGAGCCCGTGTGACGGGCCGTCTTGATGGCACGACGCTTGCGTGCAGAGGTGCGAGGGGAAGAACCCTGCCCCACTCGGAGAGAGGACGTGCCATGCGAACGACCAAGGCCCGCGACGTGATGACCCGCAAGCTGATCACCGTGAACCCCGGCCTCGACCTGCAGGAGCTGGCGGCCCTGTTCGACAAGAAGGGCATCTCCGGGGCTCCCGTGGTCGACGACGAGGGGGTCGTCGTGGGCGTGGTCTCCAAGACCGACATCGTCCGGGCCCGGGCCCAGGGCGAGAACCTGGTCGACATCTTCTACCGCACCAGCGGTGGCATGGTCGGCGGGGACTCGGTGCTCGACGACGAGTACTCCCCCTACTCGGACACCGACTGGAGCGACATCGATTCCTCGAGTCTCTCGGAGGTGCGGGTGGCCGACGTGATGAACCGGAACGTCTACACGGTCGAGGCCGACGAAACGGTGCAGGAAGTCGCGGCCCAGATGCTGTCCAAACGGGTCCACCGGGTCCTCGTCCTCGAGGACGGGGCGTTCGTCGGGATCGTCTCCACCACCGACCTGATGCGGGCCCTGGCCGGGATCGAAACCGGGAAGCCGGCCAAGAGCGGCGCCAAGCGGGCGACCCGACCCCACGCCTGATCGACGGGAGATCCGACTCCCGGGGGCCGAGGGTGGCGCCGGGACGAGCTCCTCGATCGGGTCCGGGCCTCAGGACGGGTACTCTCCCGCACGGCGAGGGAGGCCGCCTCCAGGATGCCGAGGTTCCCCGCGGACTTTGCCCAGGACCCCTACCCCGCCCGCCTGCGCTGGGGCCGATCCGGTGTCCTCGAGGCGGTGCGCCACAGGGAGATCGTGGTGGTCGTCGACACCCTCTCCTTCTCCACGACCTCGGTCCACGCCATCGCTCGAGGCGTCCAGCTCATGCCGGTGGCGCATCGCCCGGATCCCGCCACCTCGCAAGTGCCGCCGGACTGGGAGATGGCGGTCGCCAGGGACCGGGTCCCGGACGAGGGTCGCTACTCCCTCTCGCCGGGCAGTTTCGCGGCGGCTCCGGCCGGGACCCGGGTGGTCCTCCCCTCTCCCAATGGGGCCACCCTGTGCGAACTGGCCGCCCACGCTCCCCTGGTCCTGGTGGGCGCCCTGGTCAATGCCCGAGCAGTGGCCGCGGTCGCTTCCCGGGCGTCGCGGAGCACCGGCCGGCCGGTGGCAGTGCTGGCGGCAGGCGAACGGGCTCCCGAACCCGACGGCGTCGACGGCCTGCGGGTCGCGCTGGAGGATGCCCTGGGGGCCGGTGCCATCCTGGCGGCCCTGGGTCTCGATCCGTCCTTCGAAGCCATGGCCGCGATCGCCGGGTTCCAGGCTCTCTCCGCTCGACTGGAGGCAGCGCTCCAGGGTACGGAGAGCGGCCGGGAGCTGATCCGGCTGGGCTACCCCGAGGATGTCGCGGCCGCGGCCGTACTCGACGCCCTGGTGGCGGTGCCGGTCCTCAGGGACGGGATCCTCGTACCCTTCCCGGTTGATGCCGCCGAGCCGGGAGGAAACGTCCCGAACCCTTGAGTCGCGGGGGCGATCCGGGGTCTTGGGATCGGTCGTGGCGGGAATGGGGGCTAGCGCGCTCGGGGGATCCCCAGGGCGGCCGCCAGGGCGGCCTCCTCTGGGGAGAGCCGACCGCCTCCCGGAGGCAGCGCCCGCTCGAACAGGGTTCGAGCGCGGGTCCGGTCGCCTTGGGCGAGGTAGCGGGAGGCCGCCTCGATGTACATGCGTCGCTCCAGCGCTCCAGGCGTGGCGCCTGGCGCTTTCGAGGGGGGCCTCGTCGGCGAGCTCGTCGGTGGCCTCGACGGCGGACTCGCAGGTGGGCTGGCGACCGGAACGCCCGCTGCGGAGTCTTCCCCCTCGCCCGGCCATGGGTCGTCGGCTTCCGGGGGGATCCTGACCCCGGACGGGACCCCGACCTGACCGCTGGTGCGGGGCGAGCCCGCCGGGCTCGGGAAGAGCAGGTCCTCGTAGTGGGCGGTGAGGTCGGCCACCGCCTCCGTGTCGCCGGACCGGGCCCGGGAGGCGGCCCGCCCGATCCGCGAATAGAGGTCGTTGCCCGGGAAGAGGAGGTCGCGCGCCTCCTCCTCGGTGAACACGCCGGTGGGAACCGGCGTTCCGGCCGAGGCGGGTCCGAGTCCCCGTCCCACCGCGATGCCCAGGAACGCCACCCCCACGAGCAACAGTCCCACTCCGGAAACCACCAGGAGGAACGACCCCGGAGCCATCTCCAGGCCGGTGGCCCCGAGGGGAGCCGGCTCGGCACGGGACCGCCCGCCCCCGGCCGCGTCTCCCGAGGCGGCGGGAAGCGCCTGTCCTTCCCGAAGAGCCGGCCCACGGGAAGTGGCATGGTCGGAGCCGGAAGGGTGTGCCCCG
>CAYOHP010000174.1:0-12043 GCA_964403795.1 uncultured bacterium
GGCGGCGTGGAGGGCGGCCCGGACCTTCGGGTCGAGGCTGGGGGCCGGCGACTCCTCGATCAGCTTCTGGTGGCGGCGCTGCACCGAACAGTCGCGTTCGCCGAGGTGGATGACCCGGCCGGCGCCGTCGCCGAAGACCTGCACCTCGATGTGCTTGGGCCGCTCCACGAACCGTTCGAGGTAGACCGCCCCGTTGCCGAAGGCCGCGGTCGCCTCCCGCTGCGCCTGGTGGAAGGCGGGCTCGAACCCGGTCTCGTCCCGGACGATCCGCATGCCCCGGCCACCGCCCCCGGCCGCCGCCTTCAGGAGCACCGGGAACCCGATCTCCCGGGCCCGCTCCACCCCCTCGGCGATCGAGGTGATGTAGCCCTTGGTCCCCGGCAGGATCGGCACCCCGTGCTCGGTCATGAAGGACCTGGCCCGCGCCTTGTCCCCCATGGTCGAGATGGTCGAGGCCCGGGGCCCGATGAAGGTGATGTGGCACTCCTCGCAGATCTCCGCGAAGTCGGGGTTCTCCGCCAGGAAGCCGTAGCCCGGGTGGATGGCGTCGGCCCCGGTGATGGTGGCGGCCGCCAGGATATTGGGGATGTTCAGGTAGCTCTCGGAGGCCTCCGGGGGTCCCACGCAGACCGCCTCGTCGGCAGCCGTGACATGGGCCGCGGCCCGGTCCGCCTCGCTGTAGACCGCCACCGTCTCGAGCCCCAGATCCCGACAGGCCCGGATCACCCTGAGCGCGATCTCGCCCCGGTTGGCGACCAGGATCTTCCGGAGGGTCGGACGTCCCGGGGGGCTCGTGTCGCGCTCGGGGCTCATCTCAGCTCTCGCCTCCCGCCGGCGCCAGACGGATGAGGGGTTGGCCGTACTCGACCGCCTCGCCCTCCACCGCCAGCACCTCGTCGATCACACCGCCCAGATCGGCCCGGAGCTCGTAGCGCAGGTGCATGGCCTCGATGGTGCCGAAGACCTCGCCCTTCTCCAGGCGGTCCCCGGGCCTGAGCCGACCCCGCCGTTCGGGGCCCATGCCGGGGTAGAACTGCCCCACCCGCGGGGACTTGAGCACGGTACCTTGGGGTGCGCCGGCAGCCGCCCCGACGTCGCCTCCGGTGGCCGTCCTCCCGGATGCGGCCTCGGCCGCCACCGGTGCCGGTGTCCTGGCAGGGAGCCGGAGCCGGAGACGCTTGTCCCCCAGCTCGATCTCGCAGGCCGAGAACCCGGAACCCGAGAGCTCCGCCAGGAGCGCCGAGACCTGGGTCACGTCGGGGTCGGACACCTCAGGCTCCCTTCGTCCTTCGCCGGGATCCCGGCACCTGCCGGGCACCCTCGTCCAGAGCCCCCGCCGCCCCCGGCGCCGTCGCCAGGAACGCCTCCCGGGCCCGCCGCAGGGTCTCGTCGGGCACTTCGACCATCAGCCGGGCTCCTCCCAGGATGTCCAGGAACCCGAGTTCCGAAGCATACCTGGGGACCACATGCTGGTGCCAGTGGGGGATCGAGGCCCCCGAGGAGGGGCCGAGGTTGTTGCCGAGATTGAAGCTCTGGGGCTGGTACATGCGTTCCAGGGTCCCGAGGACCCTTCCGGTCACACGGTGCAGCGCCAGCACCTCGGTCTCGGAGAAGTCCCGGGGATCGACCACGTGCCGCTCCGGGAAGACCATCATGTGTCCGGGGTTGTAGGGGTAGAGGTTGAGCGAGACCACCATCCCGTCGACCCGCCCCACCTCCATGCAGGTCACCGCGGGATCGCGCCCCGCCAGGGCACACAGGATGCACTCGACCTTGGGACGGGGCGTCTCGCCCCGGGCATAGGCCAGCTTCCCCGGGGAGTAGAGCTGGTGTCCGTGCAGGGGCGAACCGCCGACGCCGCCCCCCGACCCCCGCCGCGGGCGCGCCCCGCCGGCGCGCCGAGCCGGACGACCGCGCCGGCTATCCACCGGCGGCCTCGAGCTCGCTTGCCAGCCCCGCCCAGGCCTTGACCAGCTCTCCCCGGGCATCCGGCCGGTACTGGCCGGCCAGTTCCCGGGCTGCCAGCAGGTTCCCCTGCTTCAACTGCACCCTGGCCAGGGCCAGGGCCGCCTGCTGGTAGCGGGGACTGAGCGCCAGCGCCCGGGAGAAGTGCTCGATGGCCTCGGCCGGCTGGTCCTGGTCGGAGGCCACCCTCCCGAGCACGTAGTGGGCGTCGGGATAGCGCGGCTGCACCGCGATCGCCAGCTCCAGCTCCCGACGCGCCTGGGAGAGGAAGCTCTCGGCGTAGAGCCGCTTGCCGAGGTCGATCAACCGGCTGGCCTTGTCCTCGCCCGGCACCGCCACCACCGAGAGTTCGAAGGCCGCCTCCTCGGCGGCGCCGTTCGCGAAGAGTTCCCGGGACGCCGCCACCTCGGGGTTGCCTTCGAGTTCGGGCCGCTCCGCCACCACCCTGAGGAAGGCCTCGCAGGCCTCCGCCCACCGCCCCTGCCGGGCCCGGAGCAGCCCCAGCTGGTAGGCGGACTTCACCATCCGGGGGTTGATCCCCAGCGCCTTCTCCAGATGGTCCGAGGCCTCTTCGTACCGCCCCAGGTAGGTGTAGTAGAGGGCGATCCGGTGGTGCCAATCGGGGTACTCGGGGTGGGCTTCGACCACCCCCTTGGCCTCCTCGAGCAGCACCTCGATCTGGTCCTGGCGCCGACGCACCTCGTCGAGCAGCGAGGTGGCGTGCATGGCGCCGGGCCGGAGCGCCAGCACCTTCCCGAGGCAGCTCTCGGCCAGGTCGTAGCGTTCGTCGTCGTAGTACAGCCTCGCCAGCCCGAACCAGCAGGCGGCATCCCCTCCGTCCAGGTCTAGCGCCCTGCGATAGGCCCGCTCCGCATCCATGGGCCGGCCCATCTCCCGGAACACCGCCCCGAAGGTCCCGTGGAGCTGGCTCGACTCCTCCCGCATGACCCGGGCGAGCTCGAGGTGGAAGAGCGCATCCTGGGCGTGCCCGAGCAGGAGCTGCACCTGGGCCAGGGCCAGCCGCAGCGCGAAAGCATCCGCACCCTGCTCCAGGATGGCGGTCTCGAGCGCCCCCACGGCCTCCCCGTAGCGCCGCTCCCGGAGCAGGCGCCGGGCCCGGCCCGCGGGGCCCTCGACACCCTCGACCGCCTCGACCTCGTCGGGGCGGAACCGGCTCCCGAGTTCGTCGCCGTAGTCCTCGAGCAGCTGGAGCACCCGGGCCTGCTCCCGCCGGGCCACCGCCAGGTAGAGCTCGAGGTGGGGGTGGTCGTAGCCGGCCAGTTGCAGCCCCCGCCAGATCTCCAGCGCCGCCGAGTAGTCGCGCAACCGGAACCGGTCCAACGCCCGGCGGAAGGCCTCCTCCGGGTTCTCGTCGGCCCGGGGCGGAGGCAGGCTGGAAGCCAGCTTCGAGCCCGGGCTCGAGGTCGGACGGGTGGGATCGGGCCGGCGGGATCCGGGAGCCATCAGGTCTTCCTCTTCTTCTGCCGGGCCGCCGGGAAGAGGATGTTGTTCAGGATCAGGCGGTACCCGGGGCTCTGCTTGTGGAGCGAGAGGTCGGTCGGCGGGTCGCCTACCGCGTGCGAGAAGTCCTCCGGGTCGTGGCCCCCGAGGAACGTGAAGAACCCCTTCCCGTGGTTCCCGTGCACGTACTTGGCCCGCCCCTGTCCCGGCATCTCGGCCAGGATCCGCACGTAGGGCTTGATCACGTCCTTCTTGAAGGAGGTGGTCTGCCCGAAGAACCCGGGCACCTCGTTGACGTGGTCCTGGGTCAGCATCGATTCCACGGGGTCGAACTTGGCGGAGTACTCGACGAGCACGAAGTCCTCCCGCTCCGGGTGGTTCACGTTCTTGTTGTACTCGCTGACGTCGATGTCGCTGTACTCGTAGACGTAGGCGTTGTCGACCAGCGTGAAGTTCTGGAACGCCAGGCTGCGTCCGAAGTCGAGCTTGGCCTGGGCCTGGGGATCCATGGGGCTGCCGTCGATCTGTTCGGGCACGATGTCGACCCCCTCGGCGGCCAGCGCGATGTCGAGGGTATCGGTGGCCGAGCACATGGCGAACAGGAACCCGCCCTGCTCCACGAAGTCGCGGATGGCCCGGGCCACCGCCCCCTTGTGCGCTTGCACGCTGGGGTAGCCGGCCTCCTTGGCCGCCAAGGTGAACTCGGCCACCTGGTTCTGGTACCAGGTCGAGGAGTGGAAGCTGGCGTAGAACTTCCCGAACTGGCCGGTGAAGTCCTCGTGGTGGAGGTGGACCCAGTCGTACTCGTAGATCCGCCCGCCGAGCACGTCCTTGTCCCAGATCTTGTCGAAGGGCACCTCGGCGTAGTCGAGCACCAGGGTCACCGCGTCGTCCCACGGGTCCTTGCCGGGGGGCGTGTAGACGGCGATCTTGGGGTTCTTCTCGAGGAGCACCACGTCCTGGTTCACGCCCTCCATGGACTGGAGGATGGCGGCCCGATTGGCCCCCGTGGCCGGCTCGAACCCCACTCCCTGCAGCCGGCAGCGCACCCTCAGCATGTCGGCATCCGGCGCCAGGAACGACCCGCCCCGATGATTGAGCAGCCAGTCCACCTTGAGACCCTGCTGGAGGGCCCAGAACACCACTCCGTAGGCCCGCAGGTGGTCCGGCTGTCCGCTATCCATCGGGATCAGCAGGAAGGAAGCGGCGCGCGCCCCGGCCGGGAGCAGCAGGGCGACCCCGAGCGCCAGCAGCGCCCTGAGACCGTCGCGGCCGGCGCGGGAGAGCCGCCTCCGGCCGCCTTCCCGCGTCTCTCGTGCCACCGGTTGCTCGCCTCCGCTCCGCCCCACTGTAGAGCCCGCGGGAGCCGGGGCCAAGGCCGGAAGCGGCCGATCCCCGGGGCTACTTCGAGCGGGCGCCCCGGCCCTCGCGATAGAAGTCGTAGACCAGGTGGTAGCGCCAGGCGGCGGTCTCACCGTAGATGGCCCAGGGATAGCCGGGAGCCCAGATCTGCCGGAAGTAGCCCCCGTCGAAGGCCCTCCGGGCCTCGAGCACGGTGAGACCTTCGGTGGGCAGACCGGCCTCGTTCAGGGTAGCGGCGAGTTCGGGTCGCCCGGCGATCTCGGAAGCCTTCACTCCCGAGCGTCCGGTCTGGACCACGTCGAAGGCGAACCGCAGATCCCCCTCGCCCCGGGTCTCGAACCAGGTGACCTCGTGGCCGGCCGGGGCCGCGAAGGGCAGCGACGGGAACTCATGGGGGATCGCCCCCGAGACCGGCAGCACCGGCTTGGGGACTCCCGAGAGGTCGCCGAAGCGGACCCGTTCCATGGTGGGCTCGCCCCCCTGGAAGACCAGGAGTTTGGCTTCGAGGAGCCCGAAGCGCTCGCCCCCGTCCTCGCTGCGGCGTCCGAACAGGAAGCTCCCCAGGCCCCCGCGTTCCCCGTCCTTGTCCTTGACCTGGACGATCGAGAGCTGGCGCCCGTCGGACTTCTCCTCGACCGAGGTGACCTTGTAGATCCAGTAGGCGGTGAGCGCCTGGTCGCGCTGGCCGAGCTTGCCCTTCTGCTCGCGGCGGCGCTTCTCCTCCTCGGCCCGGGCCTCCTTGCCGAGCGCCAGGGGCGAGTAGGTGACCTTGAGCGTCCAGGTGTCGCCCTGGGTCCAGCGCGGCGCTGCCAGGTCCACGGCACCCTCGGAGGGTACCGGGGTCCCGGCTCCCGAGGCGGTGGGCGCCGGATCGGCCCGGACCGCCGGCAGCAGGGCCGCCAGCGCCACCGCGGCCGATCTCCAGGACTTCCTCCGGTAGGGATCCATGCCGCTCATCGTAGGCCCGGGGACAGCTCCTAGACCAGGGTGATCGCCACCACCAGGTCCTCGTCCACGTTCAGGGTGGCGGCCCCGAGGACATAACTGTGGTACCCGCCCACCGCGCCCCCGGAGGTCACCCAGGTCCAGGTGCCGTCGGTCACCATCACGTCGGTCCCGGCCCCCGGGTCCCCGTCCACGAAGAGCGTGTTCGAGGTCTCGGAGAGATCGAAGAGATCCCCGACCGAGAGCGTCAGGGCATTCCCGGCGTCGCCGAGGTCGATCCGCTCGATGCCCTGGATCCGGTTGCTGGCGAGCGCGGTCAGGTCGAGGGTCTGGCCGGTGAGGCCGGAGAGATCCAGGGTGTCATGGCCGTGCCCGCCGTCGACCTGGCGGAAGCCGAGGTCGCCCACCGCGATCGTGTCGGCGCCGGCCCCGGCGTTCACCACATCGGCGCCGCCCAGCCCGTCGATCGAGTCGTTGCCCGCGGTCCCCACCAGGAGGTCGGCACCGGTCGTGGCGGTGGCCGAGATCTCGCCCCGGAAGTCCGCTCCGAACACGATCGCCGCCATGCCGTGCGGAGCCACCCGGTAGTCGCTGATCACCAGATCGTCGAAGCCGTCGCCGTCGACGTCCCCGGCCGAAGCCACGGCATAGCCGGCGTCGCGGTTCCCGTCGAAGCGTCGGCCCTGGCTGGCATCCAGGGAGCCGAGGTCGAGGACGGACCCGAAGCCTCCCGAGGCTCCGAAGACCAGGTAGGTCGAGCCACCGTTCGGGGTCGCGTCGTCGGTGTCGAAGGCTCCCACCAGCAGGTCGTCGTAGCCGTCGCCGTTCACGTCCCCGGCCCCCGCAACCGACCAGGCCGAGCGGTCGCCGGCCGCCGCCCCGTCGATCCGGAAGCCGTTCGTCCCATCCAGTCCCGCCAGATCCAGGCTCGACCCGAAGCCGGCCGTGGATCCGAAGACCAGGTAGGAGGATCCGGATTCGGAGCCGTTGGCATCGGCTCCACCGGCAGCGACGAGCAGGTCCTCCAGACCGTCCCCGTTCACGTCCCCTGCGAAGGCCACGGAGCGCCCCGTCTGGTCACCGGGTGCCAGCCCGTCGATCCGGAAGCCGTTCCCGCCGTCGAGGTCCGTGATGTCGAGGGACGAAGGCATCCCTGCTCCGCTCCCGTAGACCACGTAGACGGTCCCCGGGAAGGGATACGTCCCGGACAGGGTGATCGCCACATCGTCGAATCCGTCACCGTTCAGGTCCCCGCCGCCGGCCACCCTCCTCCCGAGGTTGTCGCCGAGGGCGCCCCCCACGACCTGGAAACCGTCGGTCCCGTCGAGCCCCGAGACCGAGAGCGCGGATCCGAAGCCATGGCTCCCGCCGTAGACCACGAAGGCGGCTCCGCCCGAAGTACCTCCCAGGTCTGCGTTCTGCGACCCGATCAGGAGATCGGCATACCCGTCGCCGTTCACGTCCCCGGCACCGGAGACAGCGCCTCCCAGTCCGTCGCCGCCATCGATCCCGTCGACCCGGAACCCATTGGTCCCGTCCAGGGTCGAGACCGAGACCAGCGAGGCGAAGCCTCCCGTGCTCCCGAAGACCACGTAGGCGGACCCGGCCCGGGTGCCCGCGTGGTCGGTCCCGGGAGCCCCGATCAGGAGATCGCCCAGCCCGTCCCCGTCGAGGTCGCCGATCCCGGAGACCGAGAAGCCCGAGTAGTCGTCGGGTCCGGTTCCCTCGATCCGGAAGCCGTTGCTGCCGTCGAGTTCCGAGAGCGTGAGGCTCGATGCGAAGCCGGCCGAGGTCCCGAAGACCACATAGGTGACGCCGCTGTAGTCCTGACCCGAAGCCGGGTAGTTGTAGTAGTCCGAGACCACCGCGTCGTCGAAGCCATCGCCGTTCAGATCCCCGGCCGAGGTCACGGCCCAGGCCAGCGCCCCGTTCTCGTCGCTCCCCAGCAGCCGGAAGCCATTGGCACCGTCGAGGGCCGAGAGGGCCTGGGTCGAGACGACGAGGCCGCCCGCCAGCTCGACGCCGACCTCGACCTCGAGACTGGCCTGACCTTGCGTGAAGTGGTGGAAGCCACCCGAAGTCCCCTCGAAGTTCCAGTTCTCGTTGTTGCCGTGGACCGTGCTGCCGGCGCCGCCTTGGACCACCAGCGTGTTCGTGGTCGCCGACAGGTCCAGGAGGTCCAGCCTCCCGAGCTTCAGGGTGTTGCCGCCCCCGCCCAGGGCGATCTCCTCGATCCCCTGGATCCGGTTGTTGGGCGTCGTGGTCAGGTCGAGGGTCTGGCCGGTGACGGCCGAGAGATCCAGGAGGTCGTGGCCGCTGCCACCGTCGATCTGGCGGAAGGCGAGATCGCCCACCGCGATCGTGTCGTCCCCGGCCCCGGCGTTGACCACGTCGGCTCCGCCCAGGCCGTCGAGCGCGTCGTTGCCGGCAGTCCCGACCAGCCGGTCGGCGCCGGTGGTCGCGCTGGCCGAGGTCTCGCCCCGGGCATCCCAGCCGTAGACCACATAGCTCGTCCCGGCGTAGGTCCCGCCCGGAGTGTCACCCCAGGCCCCCACGATCAGGTCGTCGTAGCCGTCGCCGTCCACGTCCCCCGCCCCGGAGATCGACCATCCCGCGCGGTCGCTCACCTCGGCTCCTGCGATCTGGAACCCGGTGTTCCCGTCCAGGGACGAGAGATCCAGAGCCGAGGCGAACCCGACCGACGACCCGAAGACCACGTAGCCTGCGCCGGTCGAAGTCCCGTGCGGGTCCGCGAAGGGGGCGCCGAGGACCAGATCCTCGAACCCGTCGGCGTTGAGGTCACCGGCCCGGCCCACCGAGAGCCCGGCCTGGTCCGAGATGGCGATCCCGTCGAGCCGGAAGCCGTTCGTCCCGTCCAGGCTCGAGAGGTCGAAGGAGGAGCCGAACCCGCCCGAGCCCCCGAAGACCAGGTAGCTCGAACCGCTGGAACTTCCGTGCGGGTCGGCACCGGGAGCCCCCACGATCAGATCGGCGTAGCCATCGCCGTTCACGTCCCCGGCGGCGCTGACCGAGGTTCCCGATTGGTCGAGGGCGGCGACTCCGTCCACCCGGAACCCGTTGTTGCCTGTGAGCGACGACAGCGAGAACCCGGAGCCGAATCCCCCCGACCCACCGAAGACGACGTAGCTCGAGCCCGAGTAGTTCCCGTGCGGATCGGCGTTGGGTGCGCCCACCACCAGGTCGTCGTACCCGTCGCCGTTGAAGTCGTCGAGGGAACTCACCGAGAAGCCGGTCCTGGCCCCGGGAGGACCGCCGTCGAGGCGGAACCCGGTGCCCTCGCCCAGGGCCGAGAGATCGATCGACGCCGGGAAGCCACTGTCGGTGCCGAAGACCACGTAGGCCTCTCCGGTGTAGACCCCCCCTGCGCTGATGGCACCGACGACCAGGTCGGCCAGCCCGTCCCCGTTGACATCCCCGGCTCCCGAGACCGAGAAGCCCGAGTAGTCGTTGCTTCCTACCCCGGCCAGCCGGAAGCCGTTGGTCCCGTCGAGGCTGCTGAGTTCCAGGACCGGGGTGAAGCCGCCGGAACCGCCGAACACGAGGTAGCTGGCCCCGGCGTCGGCCCGACCGGCGGGATCCGCGTAATAGGCGCCGACCAGGATGTCCGCGAAACCGTCGCCGTCCACGTCCCCGGCACCGCTCACCGAGAACCCGGAGAAGTCCGAGGCCGCGACCCCATCGATCCGGAACCCGCTGCTGCCGTCCAGGCCGGAGAGTTCGAACTCCCCGGGAACTCCCCCGGAGGTGCCGAACACGACATAGGTCGAGCCGGTGCCGAACCCGTGCGGATTCGCCCGGTAGGCACCGACGATCACATCGGCGAACCCGTCGCCGTTCACATCCCCGGCCCCGTCCACCGACCACCCCGACTGGTCGCCGTTCCCCTCGCCGTCGAGTCGGAATCCGCTCCCTTCCCGGAGACCAGCCAGATCGAGGATCGAGGTGGAGAGTCCCCCGCCGAGCGCCACACCGGACTCGACCTCGAGCACCGCAGCACCTTGCCGGAAGCGGAGGAAGCCTGCGTCGTAGCCCAGGAACCGCCAGTCCTCGCCGTTGCCGTGGACGGTGTCCACGGCCCCGCCCCGGACGATCAACGTGTTGGTGGTGTCGGAGAGATCGAGCAGGTCGAGCCTGTCGAGCCTCAGGGTGTTGCCGCCTCCACCCAGGTCGATCTCCTCGATGCCCTGGACCCGGTTGTTGGCCAACGTGGTCAGGTCGAGGGTCTGGCCAGAGACCGCCGAAAGATCGAGCGTGTCCTGGCCCGAGCCACCGTCGATCCGGCGGAAGGAGAGATCTCCCACCGCGATCGTGTCGTCGCCGGCACCCGCATTCGCCACGTCGGCCTCGCCAAGGCCGTCGATCACGTCGGCACCGGAAGTTCCCACCAGCAAGTCGGCGCCGGGAGTGGCGGACGAGGAGACCTCGCCCCGGGAATCCCACCCGTAGACCACGTAGCTCGCGCCGGCATCCGGGCCCTGGAAATCGGCACGGTGCGCTCCCAGGATCAAGTCGTCGAAGCCGTCTCCGTCGACGTCCCCAGCCCCCTGGACCGACCCACCGGTGAAATCGCCCAGGTTGCTGCCATCGAGCCGGAAGCCGATGTTGCCGTCCAGGTCCGACAGCTCGACCGCCGAGGCGAACCCGGCGGAGGCACCGAACACCACGTACCCCGCGCCTCCGCCCGCACCTGTCGGATTGGCGAGGCGCGACCCCAGCACCAGGTCGTCATAGCCGTCGGCGTTCACATCCCCAGCCGAGCCGACCGAGCGGCCAATCTGGTGATTCGTGCTGACACCGTCCAATCGGAATCCCGTCTCGCCATCCAGATCCGAGAGCTCGATGGACGAAGGGAAGCCCGTGGAGGTCCCGAAGACCACATAGGCCGCTCCGCTGTCCGTACCGTGCCGATCCTCGTAGGGTGATCCCACGATCAGGTCGTCGAAGCCATCGCCGTTCACATCCCCGGCCGAACTGACCGAGAACCCGGACCCTGCCCCCTGCTCGACACCGGTCAGCCGGAATCCGGTACTGCCGTTCAGATCCGACAGCTCGATCACCGCGTCGGGAACCGAGGACCCGAAGATCACGTGGGTCGCTCCGGAGTAGAACCCATAACGAAAGGACCTGGGTGACCCTACGATCAGATCGTCGTAGCCGTCCCCGTTCACGTCCCCCGCCGAAGCGACCGCGTGGCCTGAATGGCCGCCGACGTACGCTCCATCGAGGCGGAACCCCGAGGTGCCCCCCAGATCCGAGAGCGCGATCTCCGAAGCGAAGCCGCCCGAGGACCCGAACACCACGTAGCTGGCCCCGGAACCCGAGGCTCCCGGGTCGGCCAGCGGTACACCGACGATCACATCCGAGAACCCGTCCCCGTTCACGTCCCCGGCGGAACCAACGGAGTAACCCAGGAAGTCGTACGCCGCCCCCTCGAGCCGGAAGCCGGTGGTTCCATCCAGGCTCGAGAGGTCGATCGTCGGGGCGAAGCCCCCGGACCTACCGAACACGACGTAGCTCGAGCCGCTCGCCTCTCCGTTGGGACTGGCTGCATAGGCGCCCAGGACCAGATCCGCGTACCCGTCCCCGTTCACATCCCCTGCCGACTGCACGGATCTCCCGGTCCGGTCACCAGCGGCGACCCCATCGAGCCGGAATCCATTGCTGCCGTCCAGCCCCGAGAGATCGAAGTCCGCACCGCTCCTCGCGGAGGTCCCGAAGACCACGAAGCCGGATCCGGAGGAGGCGCCGTGGGGATCCGCGCTATCCGCCCCCACGAAGAGATCGTCCCATCCGTCGCCGTTCACGTCCCCGGCGGAGCTGACCGACACACCCAGTTGGTCCCCTCCGGCGACGCCATCGATCCGGAATCCGGTCTTGCCGTCCAGGCTCGAGAGCGCGAGGGCCGAGGTCGAGAGCCCGTCGGTGAGGGTGATGCCGGACGCGATCTCGAGGAGGGCAACGCCCTGGGCGAAACGATGGAAGCCGTCGAAGGATCCCAAGAAGTTCCAGTTCTCGTTGTTGCCGTGGACCGAGTCGCCGGCGCCGCCCCGGACGACCAGAGTGTTCGAGGTCTCCGAGAGGTCCAGCAGATCGAGCCTCCCGAGCTTCAGGGTGTTGCCGCCTCCACCCAGGTCGATCTCCTCGATTCCCTCGAGCCGGTTGTCGGGCGTGGTCGTCAGGTCGAGCGTCTGGCCCGTGAGTGCCGACAGATCCAGGGCATCCACGCCCGACCCGCCGTCGATCCGGCGGAAAGTCAGGTCGCCCACCGCGATCGTGTCGTCGCCGGCCC
>CAYOHP010000175.1:0-9204 GCA_964403795.1 uncultured bacterium
GAGGTAGACCGCGTCCGGACCCTCGGGCCCGAGCCGGACCGCCTCGGACATGAGTTCGACGGCTCGCGGCATGTCGATCAGTCCCCTCTCCACCGGGTCCTCCGAGGGAGTCCATCCTCCGGGCAGGAGTTCCCCCGCCAGGATCGCTCCCCGGGCCCTCACCCGGGCCGCCATCGCCAGCACCTCGCCGGCCGGGACTCCCGCGACCCGTCCCGTCTCGAGTTCCTCCAGCTCGGCCCGGAGCGGCGCCAGGAACCGGTCGGGACAGACGGTAGCCAGCCAGAGCCGGTCGTCGAGGCGCCGGGCCAGTCGTTCCACGGGAGACGGTCCCAGGTCATGCCCCCGGAGGCGCCTGGCCCGTTCCCGGAGTTCGGCGGCCGCCCCGGGCTGCCCTCGCTCCGCTTCCAGCCCGGCCCGGGCCGCACCCAGCCAGGCCTGGAACTCGAGGCCCCGGAAGGGAGAAGCCGCCAACCTCGACCGGCCCCGGTCCAGCAGGCTCGCCGCCAGGTCGAACCGGCGGGCTTCCGTGAGGACCGCCGCGGTCGCCAGCAGGTCGCAGACCGCAGATCGGTCCAGGGGGGCGGGACCCGCGATCCTGGCTTCCATGGGACGCAGGACCTCGAGGCGGAAGCGGTCCAGGGTCGCGGGGACCCACGCCGCGGGCGGGGTCGCCAGGAGAGGCGCCAGGGGATCGGCCTTGGCACCCCAGCTCCGGCGGGCCGCCAGTCGCACCTCCCGGGCGAGCTTGCCCTGACCGGCGAACGAGAGGTCGGTCGCCAGCCGATCCATGCGATCCCGGATGGCGCCCCGGATCTGGTCCTCCCCGAGGACCGCCCGGGCCAGGCTCCCCAGGAAGCCCGAGAGCTTCTGCTCCACATAGCGGCCCGAGACCACCTCGGCGACCACCGATCGGGCGAGCTGGGCGAGCCCCTCGCCCTCCTCCCCGACTTCGACCCGGTCGCCCAGTACCCGGCGGCGCAGCTCGGAGACCCAGGTGGGCGGAGCCTCGCCGGGGTAGCTCGCCTCGGCGGCGGCGAGTTCCTGGCGCCTCCGGAGTTCCTCGCGGATCGGATCCAGGTCCGGCCAGGTCAGGGTGTCGAGCAGGCTACCAACCCATCCCGGGTGGCCCTTGGCCTTGGGCATGGCCTGGCGGGCCAGGCCCGCGACCTCGCTTGGGCCCGGGTCGCCGGTGAGGACCCGGAAGCGGTGCCGGTCCCGGAGGTGGCGGGAAGGATCCTTCGAGGCGCGGGCCTCGACGGACACGTCCCGGGCGGCATCCGGAGCTTCGTACTGCAGCAGGACCTCGATCAGGTCCCGGTCGGTGCCGACCTCGAGCCGGCCGGCCCGGAGCTCGGCTTCCGCCAGCCGGTCGAGGCCGCCCGGGGCGCCGCAGAAGGCTCCCGTGGCCGAGCTCGCCAGCACCAGGAAGAAGGCCTGGATTCGGGACATCGTCGGGCTCCTCTCGGTCGCTCGGTCTTCCGCCAGGGAGAGACGCCGGGCTCCGGCGAAGGGTAGCGCTCCCGGGCCGGGAGCCGACTACGGACCGAGGCCGGTGACCACCTGGATCCAGTGCCAGCCCAGGGTCGTGTTGTAGGCGACATGCAGCAGGATCCCGGGGAGCAGGCTGCCGGTCCGGTCCAGCAGCAGGGCCGCCGCCAGGCCCATGAGGAAGACCGGGACGAAGGCCCCCGAGGGGTGCAGGATCCCGAACCAGAGGGCGCTCGCCAGGGCCGCCAGGGGCCGGGCGCCGACCACCCGGACCAGCCCCCGGTGGACGAAGCCGCGGAAGAAGAGCTCCTCGCTGACCGGGGCGACCAGCGAGGTGAGGCAGAGGCCGAGCACGATCCATCCGCCCTCCACGCCCTGGAACTCGGAAGCCAGCGTCTCGATCGGGAGCCAGCGGGAGAGGAACCCCCGGGCCAGCACCGCCAGCCCGACCCCTGCGATCGGGCCCAGCAGCAGCCAGGGCAGCGGGGCCCGGAGCCCGGGCAGGGGCCTCCGGGTCCGGGAGTGGTAGGCGAGGGTGGCCAGCCCGAGCGCCAGGCTGGCCCCGGTGCCGATCATGAGCCCCGCCTCTTGCGGGTGCCCCAGCCAGCGGGCGACCGGCTGGGAGAGCACCTGCTGGAGGAACATCCAGGCGAACAGGCAGAGCGCCGAGTCGGCCACCGCATTCCCAGGATGATCCGGCCGCTCGGGTTCGTCGGGCCGCGCCAGCTTCACCGCCGCCGAGTGGAGGAACGAGGCGGTCACGGCCAGGCTGAGCGCCAGGCTGGCGAGCGCCTGGTAGGTGGTGGTGGCGATCCGGGGAGCCAGGATGAGGCCTGCCGCCAGCCCCAGGAAGAGGAGCTTCCCCAGGGGCCGGGCCGACTGGATCAGGTTCTCGGCGGCGGGATCGGCGAAGTGGGCGGAGAGCCCCACCCCGAGCTGGGCGATCGCCAGCGAGGCGAGCCCCAGCAGGGCGATGTCCTGGGCCAGGCGGGCCGGTTCCGGGGGCGTCGGGAGCGCCAGGAAGGCGGCCGCCACATAGGCCGGGACCAGGGCGACGATCCCCACCATCCCCCAGAGCAGGCCCTTGACGAGGAGCATGCGCAGCATCGAGGTGGGCAACAGGGCGAGCAGCGGCAGGGCGGCGCCCTCGCTGCCCACCCCGCTCATGGATCCGAAGGCGTGGAAGTAGACGAGTCCTCCCAGGAACACGTCCCGGAGCCGCCCCGCCTCGATCCCTCCCCGGGAACCGGCGATCCCCATCTGGGCGGCCAGCAGGAGCGAGATCACCACCGGGAGCACGATCCCGTTGGCCACGAAGTCCTGGTCCCTCCGGATCCGGGTGAGCTCCTTCCAGACCGATCCGGTGAAGAGCCTCCGGGAAGGATCGGTGGCGGCTCCGGCGGCAGGACCCTCCTCGGGGGTGAAGCCGTGGGCCCCGATCCGGAGGACCGCGGCCTCCGAGAGGATCCAGAGCCCCACCCCGAAGGCGACCAGGGCCGAGAGGTTCCAGGCCGCCAGGGAAGGATCCGGTCCGGCCTCGAGCAGGGCCGCCGCCACCCACCGGGTGGGGAGCAGGTGGAAGGCCGGGCGGAAGAAGAGGTCGAGGGGGACCGACGCCACCGGGACCAGGGCGTAGAGCGCGATCGGGAGGCCGATCATGGTGAGCAGCGGGACCAGGTTCAGCCACTGGGCGAGGTTCTTCAGGCGGGTACCGGAGACGAAGCGCCCCAGGGTGATCGAGGTCGCCACCGCCGCGGCCGAGACCGGGAGCTCCAGGGCCAGGCACAGGAAGAGGGCCAGAGGGATCCCGGGCCAGGGACCCAGCCAGCCGGCGCCGAACCCCACCAGGGCCGGGAACAGGAAGACCCAGGAAGTCATGTCCTCCATGGCCCGCTCCAGGGTCTTGATGGTGAAGAACCGCCCCGGTCCGAGCGGGAGCAGCAGGAGGGCCTCGAGGTCCCCCCGGCGGCGGGCACGGCCGCCGCCCTCGGAGACGAAGAAGTCGGTCGAGAACGAGATCCCGACGAAGAAGGCGAGCAGCAGACCGAGCCCGGAGGCCAGCATGGCGCGGGCGCCCGGGGAAGGATCGAGGGCCCGGAGGGCGACCCCCAGGCTCCAGGCCCCGTACCCGAGCAGGGCGACGGTGGCGAGCCCGTAGAGCCCGGCGATCGCCACCGAGGCCCGCGACCGCGACTCCGTCAGGGTGCGGCGGAGGTTCACGGCCTTGGCCCCGAGGACCCGGAGGACGAGTCTCACGGGGTCGGCTCGTCCGGGCCCCGGGGAGGAGCCTCCGCCCCGCCGGGATCCGGGGAGGGGGCTCCCGGACTTTCGCCGCGGGGTTCGTCCCCGGCCGCTTCGTCCGGCTCGGCGGTCAGTTCCAGGAACACGTCCTCGAGTTCGCCGGCGGCCCGTCCCTGGCCGGCCAGCAACTCGGCGGGCGTGCCCACCGCCCTGAGCCGGCCCCGGAACATGATCGCCACCCGGTCGCAGAGCCGTTCCACCAGCTCGAGCACGTGGGTCGAGAGGAGCACCGTGGTGCCCTCGGAGGCCAGCCGTCGCAGGGTCTCCCGGAAGACCCGGACGCTCCGGGGGTCGAGCCCGCTGGTCGGCTCGTCGAGGATCAGCAGCTTGGGCGCATGGATCCGGGCGGCCGCGAAGGCGACCTTCTTGCGCATCCCGTGGGAGAGCTCCTTCTGCAGGGAGTCGGCCTTGTCGCTGAGGTCGAGCTCGGCGAGCAGGTCCCGGATCCTCTCCGGGGCGTCGCCCACCCCGTGGACGTCGGCCAGGAACTGGAGCTGCTCCCGGGGCGTCAGGAAGTCGTAGAGCAGCGGCGTGTCGGGCATGAACCCGAGCACCCGCTTCACCGCCAGGGAATCGGCGACCACGTCGAGGCCGGCGATCCGGGCCGAGCCGGCGCTGGGCAGGAGCAGACCGGTCAGCATCTTCATGGTGGTGGTCTTGCCGGCACCGTTGGGCCCCAGGAACCCGAAGACCTCCCCGGCCTCGACCCTGAGGTCGAGCCGGTCCACCGCCAGCTTGGCCCCGAAGCTCCTGGTCAGCCCATGGGTCTCGATCAAGGCGCTCCCCGCGGGTCCTGGCCCGCGCCCCGGAGCGTACCTGGGCAGGCGCCGGGATACGATAGGGGGAAGGCCGCCTCGGTGGCTCGAGACCCGGGAAGGACCCGATCGGCGATGGGCGTCCGGACCAGGGACGTGCTGCTGCTCCTCTCGGCGGCGGCCTGCGCCGGATCGGTCCTCCGGCTGGCGACCGGCCCGGTGCCGTCCCTCTCCCCCCGGGAGACCACTGCCCTGGCCGGGATCCTGGCGACGCTGGGCGATCGGGATCGACCCCTCGACCTGCTCCGGCAGGCATCGCTGGAAGGCGATCCCGAGGCGGCCTACCGGCTGGCCCGGGACCTGGCCAGGACCGCTCCCCAGCCCACCCGGGTACATCCGGACCCGGACCGGGAGGAGGAGATCCGCACCTGGCTGGAGCTGGCCAGCGAACGGGGACACGGCAAGGCTCCGGGAGAACTCTGCACCCGGATCTTCTTCTCGGCGGTGGCCGGGGGCAGGGATGGGGACTCGGTCGAGGGAGCCCTGCGCTGGTGCCGGTTGGGAGCCGAGCGCGACGACCCCGCGGCCATGTGCCTGGTGGCGGTCAGCCACCAGGTCGGGATCGGGGTCGAGGCCTCGTCGGAGGCGGCGGCCGCCTGGTACCGGAGGGCTGCCGACCTGGGCTACCCGCCGGCCATGTACTACTACTCCCTGGCGCTCGAGGCGGGGACCGGGGTGGCGGCCGATCCCACCGCCGCCATGATGTGGTGCCGGCGGGCCGCCGGCCGGGGTTTCCCCGAGGCCGAGACCCGCCTGGGCAAGGCGTTGGAGGACGGGGACGGGGTGCCGGTGGATGCCGCCCGGGCGGCTTCCTGGTATGCCTCGGCGGCCAAGAAGGGGCACGCCCCGGCCATGCTGGCCCTGGCCCGCCTCTACCGGGAGGGCAGGGGAGTGCCCCAGGATCCGGCCCAGGCCCTGCACTGGGAGACCAGCGCCGGTGCGGTCGAGGGATCGTCCCGGTGATCCCGGCCGGACCCCGAGGCGGCTCGGAGGCGCGACGGCACCGGCTCCCTCGGCGATGGTGGAGGCATGCCGCGACCCGCTCGTTCGGCCGGAGGGGGCTCCGGGGGATCCCTCCCCCGTGACCTAAGGCTGGCCGCCTCGGAGGAACGGGCGCACCGAGGGGTCGGTCCGGCCGAAGGGGGCCGTCCCGGTCCAGGATCGGATCCGGTAGTCGTCCTCGGGATCGAAGCTGACCAGGGCTTCGCCCGAATCGACCCGAGGGACCCCGGTGCGGAGGTCGGTGGCGCTCCGGTTCCAGCGGATCCTGGCCGCCGGGACCGGACCGTCGGGGAAATAGCCGGCCAGGTGCCAGTCGACCCGGATGGCGGTTTCCCGCATGCGGTCGTCGGCCAACCCGAATCCGAAGATCCCGGCCTCCGAGAAGGCGCCCCGGGAGAAGGCGTCCTCCAGGCCGAAGCGGTCCCCGAACTCGACGCTCCGCATCAGCCGGTCCAGGTGCTCGAGGCCGCGGGCCAGGCCCTCCCTCCCGGCCTCGCCGGGGCGGCCACGGTCGCCGCCAGCCCGAACGTCGAGCTCGGGTCGCCGGTCCCGGAGCGGGATCACGGGCTCCGGGGCCAGGGGGCGCCGGGGGGCGGGGGCGGTGCGGGCCGGGGCCTCCCGGAGGGCCCGCAGGCGGGCCAGGCGCTCCCGGGCCTCTTCGAAGGCCGAACCGGCTCGGGCTCCGGGAGGGGGACCCATCCAGGGGATCAGGAGGAGGATGCCCAGGGTCGCGGCTCTCATCCTTCCCATGATACCCCCGTCTGGTAGCATCGCCACGACACCGAGGAGGAGCCAGGATGCGCCGGAAGCTCTTCGCCGCCAACTGGAAGATGCACAAGACCCGACCCGAGGCGAAGGCCTTCGTGACGGCCTTCCAGGCCCTGGGGCCGACCGGGGGCGAGAGCGACATGGTGGTCTTCGCCCCTGCCACCGCGCTCTCGGCCCTGGAGGGCAGCGGGCTCGTCTACGGCGGCCAGAACGCCCACTTCGAGAAGAAGGGTGCCTTCACCGGCGAGATCACCATGGGAATGCTGGTCGAGCTCGGGTGCAAGTGGGTGCTGATCGGTCACAGCGAGCGGCGGGCCATGTTCGGGGAGACCGACGAGGGCTGCCGGAAGAAGCTCGAAGCTGCGCTGGAGGCCGGGCTCCGGCCCATGGTCTGCGTCGGCGAGACCCTCGAGGAGCGGGATGCCCACGGGCACCTGGCCAAGGTGTCCCGCCAGGTGAGGGCGGTGGCGAACGGCCTCTCGGAAGCCCAGGCGAGCCGCATGGCGATCGCCTACGAGCCGATCTGGGCCATCGGCACCGGGCGCACCGCCAGCGACGACCAGGCCCAGGAGATGTGCGCCCATACCCGCAAGGTGCTCAGGGACGAGATCGGCAGCGTGGCCGACAAGGTCCCGGTGCTCTACGGGGGGAGCGTGAAGCCCGAGAACATCGCCGGACTCTGCGCGAGGCCCGATGTCGACGGGGCCCTGGTCGGCGGGGCGAGCCTGGAGGCGAAGAGCTTCCACGCGATCTGCGCCAACGGCGGGCGAGCCTGATCCGGAGCGGCTCCCGGGCAACTTCGAGGGCTTCGGGGGCGTAGTGGGGACGAGAGGAGGACCGATGCGCCGCGGCATGGCCATGTGGCTCGTCTTCGGCATCTTCGGGATCCTCTTCCTGCTGGCGCTCGCCACCGCCACCCTGACCCGCCAGCAGGGCCGCCTGACCGGCGCCTTCGTGGAGGGCCAGATCGCCTTCCAGGCCGCCGAGGCCGGGCTCGAACAGGGGCTCTTCCTGGTCAAGGAGGACCTCGAGGAGAACCGGACGCTGGCCCGGGCCATGGTCGGGATCGAGCCGGTCGATCTCGAGTTCGAGTCCTCCAAGCTGGGCGAGCTGGGGCGCCTGGCGCCCCGGGGAGGTCGCGTCGAACTCAAGGTCTGGGGCCGCTACGAGCCGATCTTCGAGGTGGGCGACACCGGGCGCATCGGCAACCTGACGCTCCACTCCCGGGCCGTGTTCCACACCCCCCAGGGGCTCCGGGCGGTGCGCCAGCTGGCCGGGACCTGGAGGGTGACGGGCGAGGACCTCTCGCCGGTCGCTCCCGATCACGGATTCATGCTGCGGGATCCCCGGTCGCTCGACTACTTCGTGCCCGGGTTCACCCTCGACGCCCGGGACTTCGAGGTCTACGGCGGGCACGTCTACCTCGAGGGCGGGATGGGAATCGAACTCACCGAGCACATCATCAACCGGGAGTTCCGGCCCATGGGCGAACTCGGCCTGCTCGACCTGGGCTACGACGCCTGGAACCTGACCACCCTCTTCAACGGCGGGGTGAACTTCACCCACAGCCGGGTGGTCGAGCACTCGGGGACCCGGGGCCTGACCCGCAAGTACTACGACTTCCAGGGACTCGACAATCTCTTCGGCCCCGGCGCCGCCTGGGTGCCCCGGGAGGAGCAATACGTCCCCCAGGTCCGCAACGTGCCGCCCGGGTACTACGACGATGCCGACATCAACCTGAGGAGCGCCGACGACTACCGCCGCATGGCGAGCACCGTGATCGACCCGGTGGGCCCCGGCAACCTCGACGGGAATCCCCGGCACAACGAGCTCTTCCGCACCCTCTCCTTCGCCGGTCCGCTGGGCTTCCGCACCACCACCTACAGGAACGTCCTGCCGCTCTACGGCTGGGGCGACTGGCGGCGGGTCACCCGCATCCCGTTCTCCAACGCCACCCGGCGCCACGACCTGTCGGCGGCGATCCCGCTCGACGGCGTGACCTTCGTGCGGGGCGACGTCTTCCTGGAAGGCTGGTACGAGGGGATCGGGACCCTGGTGGTCCAGGGCAACGTGTTCGTGGGAGGGGACGTGATCGGACTGCCCCCGACCGTGACCGGCTACCACAGCTTCCTGAACCTGGTGGTGCTCGAGGATCCGGCCCGGGAGACCGGCGCCACCCGCATCGGTCGCCGCACCGGCAAGGTCATCTACCGACCGCACCACGACACCGACTTCGATGCCCGCGGACTCCTCTCGGGGCGGGACACCGACCCCTTCCTGGACGTGGCGATGTATGCCAGGAACGGCCTCGAGTCCGACCGCACCAGCACCCTCGACAAGTTCTTCAACATGGAGATCGAGTTCAACCTGGCCACCGATTTCTTCGAGTGGCCCCGCTTGCCCAACGACGTCCGGATCAACGGGACCGATCCCCGCAGGCTCTTCGAGGAGGCCGGGGACGCCCGCCGCTACGGGGTCTCGCCGTTCTTCGTGCCCCGGGTCTCGACCGACATGGTCATGTGGACCGAGGAGACCCCGGTCGAGGACGAGCCGCCCGTGGAAGGCCCGGAGCCCGCCGCCTCGTAGGTCGGGCTCTCCTCCGGGGACCCTCCGGGTGGGCCCAGGTAGTGGGTGGCTGCCAGGACGGATCCCCCGAGCGAAGCGAGCGGGGGGTTTGGGGGGAGCCCCCCCAAACCACGCCCTGCAGTCCGCAGGACTGCCGCTCCTTCGGGGACCCACCGGGTGGGCCCGGGAACCGGGTAGCTGCCGGGCGGAATCCCCCGAGCGAAGCGAGCGGGGGGTTTGGGGGGAGCCCCCCCAAACCACGCCC
>CAYOHP010000175.1:9304-11948 GCA_964403795.1 uncultured bacterium
TGCAGTCCGCAGGACTGCCGCTCCTTCGGGGACCCACCGGGTCCCCGAAGGAGTGGTATCCTCGCCCCCCGTAGCACGCGATCGACCCTGGGAGGTCCCGTTGCCGATCCGGTTCTGGCTTCGTGCGGTCATGGTTTCCCTGCTTCTCACGGTCGGGCTGACGTCGGTCTGCATCTCGGGCCCCATCGAGGACTTGCTGGCCCGTCGCAAGGCCGAACGCACCGCCCGGGAAGCCGCTGCCTTGGCGGAGATCGATCGTGCCCAGGCGCCGCAGGCGCTCGCACCGGGGTCGCCCCTGGTCCTGGCACCTCCCCCGGAGGCCCCGGCCCGCCCGCTCCCGCTGGACTCCCTGGGCCCGCTGGTGAACGAACTCGGGACCCTGGTCCGGGTGCCGCTCCCCCGCAAGGGCCGGATCCGGCGCATGCACGTGGTCCTGGATGCGCCTCCCGAAAGGCAGCTCGAGGACCATGCGGCCGAGGTCCCGGATGCCTATCTGATGGTGGGCCGGAAGATCGAGACCAGCGTTTCCTTCCTTCCCGGGGGGCAGCTCCGGAACAACGCGGTGGAGACGACCGAGGCGGTCGGGGTCTTCCTGCATGAGCCGGCCCTGCACCTGTACTCGATCACGTTCCGGGTCCTCTCCTACAAGGATGCCAAGGGCCTGCGAACCGACGGGACCTCGCCTCCGGTGGGGCGGCTCGAGGTCCACGAGGTCCGGGAGCCCGGAGACTTCCGCGGCAAGCTGGTGAAGACCTTCGAGAACGTGGCGTTCCGGCTGGGGGGAGAGGAAACCCGGGTGGTCCTCGACATGCCCTGCGAGTTGAAGCAGCGCTTCATGGTGGTGGTCTCGGTCCCGTCGCCCGACGGGGTGGAGAGCTACTTCACGATCCCGGCAGCCTCCAAGGGGACGAAGGGGGTGGCCAGGCTCGATCCCCGGAACCTGACCCCCATCCGGGACAAGCGGCGATTCCACGCGGGAGTCCGTTTCGAGTACCGACCCGATCCCGACAAGGTCCGGCCCACCATCGAGATCGGCCCGGCCTTCGTCGAAGCCTTGCAGCGGTACGCCGGGGACCACCCCGATCTCTCCGAAGTGCCGGTCCGCCTGCGGGTCGAGTGAGGAAGTCCACCCAGGGACCGGCTGCCTCCGGGACGGGGTTGGGGTAGACTTCCCCCCGGCGGGGTCGGCCTCGGGCATCCGAGCCTGGGCAGGAAACAGGAGAGCGGATGTCGGAATCGACCGCCCAGATCTGGTCGGCGCGGCTGGCACCTTACCAGCGGTCCAGCCACTTGCGGGCCTTCCTCGAACTCCTCGTCACCCTGGTGCCGCTGGTCGGTGTGGGCGCGGCCATGCTCGGAGCCTGGGATGCCGGCCGTCTGTGGCTCTGGCTCCTGCTCTCCCCGGTGGGGGGGCTCCTCCTGATGCGGGTCTTCGTGCTCCAGCACGACTGCGGGCACGGATCGTTCTTCCCGTCGAAGAAGTGGAACGACCGGGTCGGGAGTCTGCTCGGGGTGCTCACCCTGACCCCCTACAGCTACTGGCGTCGGACCCATTCGATCCACCACGCCACCAGCGGGAACCTGGACCGGCGGGAGTTCGGGGACATCGACACCCTGACGGTGCGCGAGTACCTGGCCCTGAGCCCGGCCCGGCGGTTGGGGTACCGCATCTATCGCCACCCGGTCTTCCTGCTGCTGGTGGCTCCCTACCTGCAGTTCTTCGTGAAGCACCGCTTCCCCACGGATGCCCCCGCCGCATGGCGCAAGGAGTGGGCGAGCGTCTGGTGGACCAACCTGGGCCTGGTCCTGTTCGTGACCGGGATGATGGCCTGGCTGGGGCCGGTGCGCTTCCTGGCCGTGGCCCTGCCCATGCCTCTGATCGGCTCGCCGCTGGGGATCTGGCTCTTCTACGTGCAGCACCAGTACGAGGGCGCCTACTGGCGGCGGGACGGGGACTGGGACTTCCGGGAGGCAGCCTTGGCCGGAAGCTCCTACTACGACCTCCCGGCGATCCTGCACTGGTTCACCGGGTACATCGGTCTGCACCACATCCACCATCTGGACAGCCGAATCCCCTGCTATCGTCTGCGCGATTGCCTGCGGGCCATCCCGGAGCTCGCCGAGGTGCCCCGCCTCGGGGTGCTCGAGAGCCTGCGCTGCATGGGGCTGAAGCTCTGGGACGAGGAGCAGGGGCGTCTGGTGGGCTTCGCCGAGGTGCACGCCCGGGGCGTCTGAGCCAACCTCGCCCCGGCGGGCTTCGCAGGCCCGGGCGGCTCCGCTGGGACCTCGACGGAGAGCGGGTGGGCGCTCACCTGGGTCTGCTCCTCCCTCACGGGCTGGATCCCCTGCCCGCTCCACCGCATGGCTACGGGGCTCCGCCCCTCGGACCTGCGATCGGCATGCGATCGGGTAGACCGGCTGTTCCGACGCCTACGCCGGAGAGCGGTCCGAAGTCCATGAGTCGGCTCCTGGAGCCGGTCCACGACGATCGATACAGGGGACCGTGGGACCCCCGTCGGGCTCGCGAAAAAAATTCTTTCCCGGCATGTTGACGGCAGCACCCTCGCCCGAATAGATTTCCGCTCCCGCCCCGAGGGGAACGATCCCTCGGGTTCCGGGCACGAGATCGAGGGGAGCCGAGCTC
>CAYOHP010000176.1:0-11946 GCA_964403795.1 uncultured bacterium
CCCGGCTGGTTGTCGGAGAGGAACCCGGAGCGTTCCGGGTCGCACTGGTACCAGGAGAGGAGCGGCTGGTCGCCGCCGTTGGGCGTCCACTCGTTGTCCTGGTCGGGAGTCGCGAAGTGGCGGACCCAGTAGTCCTGCTTGGCGGCTTCTTCCTTCTGGCGGGCCACGTCGCTCTTGTCGGAGTCGCTGGTGCTCGGGCTCCCGTCGATCTTCAGGTAGATCACGGCCTTGGGGGTCAGGCGGGTCCAGTAGGCGGCCTTGGAGAGCTCGTCGTGGATCCGCTTCATGGCGGTCCGGGACTGCTTCTGGGCCTCCGAGATCCAGGCGGCCTGCGATGCCTGGCGGTTGATCGAGCGGTACATATGGAAGATGCCCGCTGCCACGACCACCATGATGGCGGTCGCGAAGAGGATCTCGACCAGCGTGAAGCCGGCTCGCGTCCTGAACCGGCTCCTAGAACCCACTCGGATCCTCCAAGGACGTCCCTGGTCCAACTCCGGCGCCGTCGGGGCTGGCTGCCGGTGGACCCTTCGGCACTCCCGGGGCGGTCGGGCCCGAGAGGGGCGGCAAGCCCCAGGCAGCCCGGCTCGCCTGGGCATTGAGTCCCGCCCGAAGCCCCGCCAAGGACTGTACACGAGCCCTGGCCGACTCCCAGTGCTTCGCGGAGACCGCCTTCTCCAGGCCCTCGAGCTCCTCCAACAGGGAGCGGGCGGCCGGCACCGACGAGACCCGTTCCGGCGTGGTCTCGAGCCATGCGTCGATACGGCGGCGCAGGAGTTGGGTCCGGGAGGCCACCTCGGTGGCGGAGCGGGCCGAGACCTCGGAGAGGTCGTTCAGGGTGCCGAGGGTGTGGGAGACCGCGGTGAGTCCTGCACCCATAACCGGCATCTGTCCCAGGATCTCCGCCAGGATGCCGTGGGCCAGCCGGAGCTGGCCGTGGGCCTCGGTCCAGCGCTCCTCCTTGACGTGGTCCCGCCAGCGTCGGAGCGGACCGCTCAGCGAGTCGAGGAGCGGGCGCCAATCCCGATCCTGGCGGAATCGCTCCGGGGGACTCAGGTAGTGCTCGAGGTAGATCGAGGACCAGAGTTCCACGGCCTTGGTCGAAGTGGGGCCGGCCAGATCGGCCCGGAAGGACTGGGTGGAGACGATCCCATCCAGGAGGTGCTGGGCCAGGGTCGCCAGACGCTTGTCGAAGGTCCGGTCCCCGGCACCCTTGAGGACCTGGGCGAGGTCGAGGTCACAGCCGGAGCCGGGCGTGGCCGCGACCAGCAGGAGCAGCCCACCGAGCCGCCTTGCGAGAGCGACCGCGCCGCAGAACCTCCGCCATGCGATCAGGACGACCTCCCGGGACGGTCGGGGTCGGACCGCCCGCGTTCCTTCCGCCCCTTGCGGGGACCCCATGGAAGGGAGACGACGCGAGCCCGCATGGAAGTAGATCGGAGGCAAGGTCGAGCGATGCCTTCGGAGGACGGTCTCACCGCAGGCCCCCGATCCGGAAGATCCCCGGCGTACGGCCGCGCCCAGGGGGGGACCCGGCATCGCCAGCCCCCTCCGGGGCAGGCTTCCCGTCCCGGCCGGCCCCGTCCTCCGGCCCGGTCCCGGTTTCGGAGACCGGGTCGGCCGGCGGCGGGGCGTTGGGATCGACGAAGCCCTCCGGGGTCAGCAGCCGACCGCGACGGGCTGCCCGGAGTTCCTCAAGCCGGTCCCGGGCGGCCGAACCGGTCGGGCGGGGCGCGCCCCGGAGTTCCGACCGGGTCAGGTAGGACCTCTCCATCAGGGCGCTCCGTCGCTTCTGGATCTCCTCGAGCCAGCGGGCCGAGACCCCCACCCGTCGGATCTCGGCGGGGCGGGCCGGGGCGGTGGGGAGCGGGCCTCCCTGGATGGGGCGCGGGGGCCCGGGGTGGTCGAGGACCCTGCTCCCTTGCCCTTGATCGAACCCGACCGTGGGAGCCGGCGCCGGCGGGGCCCTGAAACCATCCTGGGCCAGGGCCGGCCCGGCGGCCAGGAGGGTGGCCAGGAGCCTGGCCAACGAGGCGGCGGAAAGGAGCGCGGGGCGGGACACGGGAGCCTCCTCTTCTCCGAGTGTACCGGCTGGGGCGTCGACCTCGAAGCGACCGGTGGTACCATCGCCGGGGAGCCGCTCGATGGCCCGGAGGGATGCGAGGGTGATGGCGAGGCGCGGGAAGGGGGGGCGGAGGGGCCTGGCCAGGATCATGGCGGGGGCGGCCTTGCTGGTCTCCGGATGCCTGGAGACCGACGGTGGCCACGCCCGGATCATGCGGGTCAAGGAAGTCGTCGGTTCCATGCGGATCAGCGAGGACGGCGAGTCCGAGCCGCGGGAGACCAGCACCGACCATGGCGTGACCCTCTTCACCAAGGGCGGTTCGATCCGTCTCCAGGAGGGGAACTTCGTCTCCCTGGAGTTCCCCGGTCGCAAGGGGGCCTACTACCTCTTCGGGCCGGCCGATCTCGAGGTCGGGGACGTGAGCGTGGTGAAGGGCGAGGGGGGGATCCATTCCCGGGCCCGCGAGCTCTTCGTCACCCTGATCCTCCGGGAAGGCGTGCTGGCCGCAGCCTTCGAAGGCGGGGCCGGGGACCGACCTTCGATCGAGGTGGTCACCGAGCGGGCCTCGATGCGGATGGAGGAGTTCGGCCGCTTCGCGGTGATGGTGAAGCCGGGCGAGAATTTCGCGGAGGCGTGGGTCCGGGACGAGCGTGGTCCCCAGAAGAACCGCCTGCTCCTGAAGAGCGGCGGAGGCGTCGACTTCCCACCCAACTCGGTCGCCTATTTCACTCCCGATCAGATGGCCGGGGAGGGGCTGGTGAAGCTGGGAACCCGGGAGTTCTCGACAGGGTTCCTGGTGCCCCTGACCGAATCCCCGAAGTCGCCGCCTTCGATCGACCGCCTGCTGGGCGACGCTTCCTGGCTACAGGTTTCGCGCTGACGCGAGGCTTCATGTTAGGATCGCTCGACCGCGCCGCGCCCGGCGGGTCGGGCCGGGGCGAGGGGCGATCGTGAACGCTGGAGCCGCGACGAGCCAGACGGAGCCGGGAAACGGCGGGGCCAGTACCGGCAATTCGGGCCATCCGCTCAAGGGCGTGGGTTTCCCCGAGGTGGATCCGGAGGTCACCTGCCCCTCCTGTGGCCGATTCGCGGGAACCTACGAGCGCTGCCCCTATTGCGGCGCCGGCATGAAGGTCCGGCTCTCGGTACGGATCCTCCGCAGGGTAGCGTTGGCGGTCTCGATCCTCGGCCTGGTCATCCTCTGGCTCGCGGCCCGGTCCCTGGAGGTCCCCCGCATGGACGTGGGAGACCTGACCGAAACCCATGCTTTCGCCATCATCCGGCTGCAGGGGAAGCTCACGGCCGAACCCTCCTTCGGGGATCGGGGCGACTCGCTCTGGTTCTCGATCGACGACGGTACCGGGCGGGCCAACATCCGGGGCTACGGCCCTGTGGCCGAGCATGTCAAGGAGATGAACCTCGGGAGGGACGATCGGATCGAGGTCCAGGGATCGATCCGGATCCAGCCGGGACGGCCTCCCAGCCTCAGTCTTCCGGTCGGACGCAACCTGAAGATCCTGGAGCGTGCCGCCAAACCAGAGCCCAGGAAGCCCGTGGCGATCTCCAGCCTCGACCTGGAAAGCGGCCGGCGGGGCGACCGGGTCCGGATCGAGGGCCGGGTGGCCCGTGCCTGGTCCAATTCGGGTGGCCAGGGAGCGACCCTGGAAGATGCCACCGGGCAACTGGCCGTCTGGGTCTTCAAGTCCGATGTTCTCCGGCTAGGGGCCGCCGCGGGGCACTTGGCGAAGGAGGGAGCCCGGGTCCGGGTCGACGGCCGGCTCTCGGTGTTCGAGAACAAGCGGGGGGGCAAGGAGTCGCTCCAGCTGAAGCCCTTCGGATCCCCGGACTCGGTGGTCCTGCTGGAGGCCGCCCCGGTCCGTTCCGGAACCACGACTCCGACGCCGACGACTCCACCGGCTGAGAAGAGCCTTCCCGTCACGACCTCGGCGGTCGACTCGGGGACGTCCGGGTGATCTTCCATGTGGTCCTGGCGTCCCTGGTCGGGACCGCGGCCGGGGCGGTCTTCTCCCTGTTGCCCGCCCTCCACATCTACAACGTCGCAGGCATGCTGCTGCTGGCGGTGGTCCAGGGAGCCTGGCAGCCGGAGCCGCTGCTGGTGGCGATGGGCCTGCTCTCGGCCCTGGTGGCCTACGGCTTCCTGAACACCATCCCGTCGGTCTTCTTCGGGGTGCCGGACGAGTCGACGGCCTTCCTCGTGCTCCCGACCAGCCGTTGCCTCCTCTCGGGAAGGGGCTACGAGGCAGCCATGGTCACCGGAGTCGGCAGCCTGGGCGGGCTCGTCATCCTGGCGATCTTCGCCCCACTGGCCCTCGAGATGCTGCCGGTCACCCGTCGGATCCTGGGACCCCACATGGGATGGATCCTGCTCTCGGTGGGCGCCTACATGCTCGTCTCGGAGTGGCCGATCGGTACCGACCGGCCCAAGAACAAGCTGCTCAGGCTGTGGGCCTCCTGGGATCGCCTGTTCTTCGGGATCCTCACCTTCTCGCTCTCGGGACTCCTGGGGATGATCCTCCTGAACCGCACCCTGATCAGCAACGAAACCGCTTTCCAGGGGGTCATGCCTGCCTTCGTAGGGTTGTTCGCAGTCCCGTGGCTGATCCAGAACCTGTTGTCCCGCCACAAGGTGCCGCACCAGTTCCTGCCCGACTCGCTCGACGTCCCTCCCAAGCAGTTCGTCCTGGCCATGGGCTCGGGAGCGGTCGGCGGGCTCTTCTCGGCGACCTTCCCGATCGTGACCGCAGGCGTCGGATCGCTGTTCGCCGGCCATGCCACGGCCCAGCACGACGACCGGATCTTCATGATGGGATACGGTGCCACCAAGGTCCTGTACTACGCGGGTGCCTTCCTCTTCTTCTTCTCCCCGTCGCTGAACCTGGCGAGGGGCGGGATGGCGAGCCTGATGGGCCCGTTCTACCAGCCGGCCACCCCGGCCGAGTACTGGATGGCCCTGGGAGTCGTCCTCTTCTCCGGCGGACTCTCGCTCCTGCTCCTCGACCTCCTCTCCCGGATCGCGGCCAGGAACGTCGACCGGGTCGAGACCCGCAGCCTCAACTGGTTCGCGATGTGCGTCACGCTCTTCCTGGTCGGGTTCATGACCGGGCGCGCCGGCCTGGGGATCTGCCTGGTGGCCAGCGGGATCGGGTCGATCCCGATCTTCTTCAACTGTCGCCGCTCCCATTGCATGGCGATCCTGATCGTCCCCATCGGGTTGTCGATGTGCGGGTACCATGGGCGGATCCTCGATCTGCTCGGCCTCTAGGAGGGTGTGAGGGATGAAGGGCATCACCCATTTCGCAGCCGGCCTGGCGGCCGCCAGCCTGGTCCCTGGCGCGGTCGAGATGGCGGCCCAGGGCTCCCCGATCCTGCTGGTGGGGGGGGTCGCAGGAGTGATGCCCGATACCATCGACTTCAAGTGGAGCAAGTTCGTCGAGGACTACCCCTTCGAGGTGGACCCGGACCCCGACGATCCCGATCCGCAGGCGATCGCCGACCGGATCGCGGCGGCCATCGACGCCGCCTACGAAGCCGATGGCGGACCGGTCGGCCTCATGATCCACACCACCCGGGTCGGGGCCGACGCCTGGCGCGAGATCACCGTGACCTTCGATTCGGAGCACCAGGAGATCCGGGTCAAGATCGGACCGGTGGTGACCACCGGCCAGATCCCCCTGGGGGGGACCGAGTCGACCCGGGGGATCGCCACCGCCAAGCCCCGACACCCGTTCCACGAGTCCTACCTGGACACGCTCAAGGTCAACATCTTCAGCGGGCCTTCCTGGGACCTCCGGAAGCAGGGCGACAAGGTCCACATGAACTTCATCGCCTGGCACCGGCGCGGTACCCACAGCCTCTTCTTCGACGCCTGCATGGTGGCGATCTGCTGGGGCCTGTTCGGCGACTGGCGGTACGGCGCCGCGGCCGGACTCGCCGCCCTGGCCCACCAGCTCGAGGACCAGCTCGGGTTCATGGGGTGCTCCTTCCTCTGGCCGCTGGACCACCGACGCTGGCGGGGCCTCGAACTCTGGCATTCGGGCGATCCCTGGGCCAACTTCTCGAGCATCTGGATCTGCATGGCGATCCTGGTCTGGCAGCTCAACCGCTACCATCCCGAGATCCCGCTCGACTGGAGCGCTCCCTGGTTCTTCGGTGTCTGGGTGGTGTTCCCGCTCTCGCTGATCTGGATCGCACGCCGGATCTGGTTCCAGAAGCCGCACCGGGTCAAGGCCAGCCTGCCGCGCCCGAGCGGCGAACCGCAGCCGTGCGAGGATCCGGAGGCCGAGACCAAGGACAACCTCCGGATCCAGGACGTGCTGAACGAGGTCGGCGGCTCCGAAGGGCAACCGTAGGTCCATGTTCATCGACGAGACCCGGATCCACGTCCAGGCGGGACGGGGCGGGAACGGCTGCGCCAGCATGCTCCGGGAGAAGTACCGGCCCAACGGGGGGCCGGACGGAGGCACCGGCGGGCATGGCGGGGACGTCGTCCTGGTCGCCAGCCGGAACCAGAAAACCCTCCTCGGACTGCGAGGCACCACCCACTACCGGGCCGAGCCGGGGCGCAACGGCGGTCCCAAGAACATGACCGGCCGTCGCGGCCAGGCCCTCCGGGTCGAGGTGCCGCTGGGGACCTTGGTCCGGAGGGACGACGACGGGGCCCTGCTGGCGGACCTGGCCGAGGAAGGCCGGGAGGTGGTGGTCGCCGAAGGCGGACGGGGTGGGCGGGGCAACCGCTCCCTGGTGCGGCCCGAGGAGCCGCTCCCCTTCTGGGCCGAGAAGGGCGAGCCTGGTGCCGAGAGATGGATCCGGCTCGAACTCAAGGTCATGGCGGACGTCGGGCTGCTCGGTCTGCCCAATGCCGGGAAATCGACGCTCCTCTCGGTGATGAGCAGCGCCAAGCCGAAGATCGCGGCCTATCCCTTCACGACCCTGGAACCCCAGCTCGGCGCCGTCGGATTCGGCGTCGAGCGCGGCGGGCGCGGCTTCGTGCTGGCGGACCTGCCCGGGCTGGTTCAAGGCGCCCACCAGGGGGCCGGTCTGGGGGACCGCTTCCTGCGGCACCTCGACCGGTGTCGGTTGCTCCTCCATCTCGTCGATGTCTCGGGCACCGAGGGCCGGGATCCCGTCGAGTCCTACCGCACCATCCGGCGCGAGCTTTCGCTCTGGCACGACGACCTCGCCGACAAGCCTGAGATCGTGGTCGGGACCAAGCTCGACATCCCGGGTGCGGAGGAAGGCCTGGAGCGGCTCCGGAAAGCCGTGAAGGGTCCCGTCCTGGGAATCTCCGCCGCCACCCAGACGGGGCTCGGGGAGATGGCCGAGCGGGTGCTGGCAGTCCTGGCCGGACTGCCTGAGGGACCGATCCAGTTCCCTGCCACTCCGGTGATCCAGCTGGAGCGGGAAGAGGGCTACCGGGTGGTGAAGATCGACAAGGGCTTCTGGCAGCTCGAGGGGGGCAAGGTCGATCGCCTGATCCGTCGCTACGACCTCGAGAACCCCGACAGCGCAGCCCGCCTCGACCACCAGCTGAGACTGCTCGGTGCCTACCTCCGCCTGGCCAGTGCCGGTGCCCAGGAGGGGGATACGGTCCGGCTGGGGAACTTCCTCTTCGAGTACCTGCCCGAGGACGGTGTGGCGGAGGGGGGAGATGCGGCCGGGTCCGAGGAGCCGGAGGGACCCGCTTGCACCGCGGCCGAGCCCGCTTCCCCTCCGGATCGCGGGGACGAGGGGTGAAGGAGCGGATCGGGCTCCTGGGCGGGACCTTCGATCCGCCCCATCTCGGCCACCTGGCGATGGCCGAGGCGGCCCGGGAGGCGGCCGGGCTGGACCGGGTCCTCCTGGTGCCGTCCCGGAACCCGTACCACAAGCGCCAGCCGGTGGCCGGGTACGAGGACCGCCTGGCCATGGGCGCCTTGCTGGCGGACTGCCATCCTTGGCTCCAGGTCTCGGACGCGGAGCGGGAGACGGTCGGCCCCAGCTACACGGTGGACCTCCTCGCCCGATTCGGGAACCGCGGTTTCGGCCCGGACCAGCTCCACTTCGTGATGGGTGCGGATTCGCTCCTCGACCTGCCCCGCTGGAAGGATCCGGGGCGGATCCTCTCGCTGGCCCGGGTGATCGCCCTCTCCCGCCCCGGCTTCGATGTCGGCGCGGTGCGCTGGGGGGATCTGGACCAGGGGCGCGTGATCCTGGTCTCCCACCTCGCGGTCGACCTCTCCTCCACCGGGATCCGCGAGCAGCTGGCTGCCGGACGGCAGCCGGACGGGCTTCCCGGGGCGGTGTTCGCCTACGTTCGGGAGAAGGGTCTCTACGGATCCGGGGCTCGAGGACCGGATGTGCCGCGGAGGGGAGTCGCACCCTGTGAGCGGTGACGAGGAGGTGCGGTCCGGCGGGGATCCCGGAGCCCGGATCCGCGAGCTGCGCCGGATCCTGGCCCATCACGGCTATCTCTACCATGTGCTCGATCGGCCGGAGATCCCGGACGTCGAGTACGACCGCCTGTATCGGGAGCTCCTCGCCCTTGAGGACTCCCATCCCGAACATGCCGATCCGGACTCGCCCACCCGGCGGGTGGGGGCGGCACCGGTCTCCGAGCTGGTCAAGGTGACCCGAGAGCGCGCCATGCTCTCGCTGGGCAACGTCTTCTCGGAGGCCGAGCTCCGGGAGTTCGACGCCCGGGTCCGGAAGCAGCTCGCCGAGGACGGGATCGATCCCGGGGTGGTGGAGTACTCCTGCGAGCCCAAGTACGACGGAGTGGCGGCCGAGGTGGTGTACCGCGACGGGCGCCTGGTGCAGGGGACCACCCGGGGAGACGGACTGACCGGGGAGGACGTCACCCAGAACCTCCGCACCGTCAAGAACCTGCCGCTCAGGCTGCTCGAGCCGGCGCCGGCCGGACGCCTGGAGGTGCGCGGCGAGGTCTACATGCGGGAGGTCGGTTTCGCAGCCCTGAACCGGCAGCGCCAGGCCGAGGGGGAGCCGATCTTCGCCAACCCCAGGAACGCTACGGCCGGGAGCCTTCGCCAGCTCGATCCGAGGATCACCGCCCGGCGTCCCCTCGAGTTCGTGGTCCATGGAGTCGGCGAGATCGAGGGTACGGATCTCCCGGAACGGCACAGCCAGGTCCTCCGCTGGTTGGCGGGACTCGGCTTCGCCACCCCGGGGGAGCGGGCCGCGGTGGTCGAAGGTGCCGACGGCGTCCTCGCCTACCGGGCGGAAGCACTGGCCGAGCGGGATCGGCTCCCCTTCGAGGTCGACGGCGTGGTGGTCAAGGTCGACCGGCGGGACTGGCAGCGGGTGCTCGGCGAGCGGAGCCGGGAGCCGCGCTGGGCGGTGGCCTTCAAGTTCCCGCCTCGCGAGGTGATGACCGTGCTCCGCGGCATCGACGTCCAGGTGGGCCGCACCGGAGTGCTCACCCCGGTGGCACGTCTGGAACCGGTGGCCTGCGGGGGAGTGACGGTGGAGAACGCCAGCCTCCACAACGAGGACCTGATCCGCAGCCGGGATCTCCGGATCGGGGACCACGTGGTGATCCGCCGGGCCGGGGACGTGATCCCCGAGGTCGTCTCGCCGGTGGTCTCGATGCGGACCGGCGCCGAGCGGGTGTTCCGGATGCCGGATCGTTGCCCCGCCTGCGGCGAGACGGTCGTGAGGGAGGACCTCCTCACCCACCTGGAGATCCTGGCGGCACGCTGGCGCCGCGCACCCACGGGGAGCGAGGCGCGGGTCCGTGCCATGGCGATGGCCGTCCTGGCCATGGCGCTCCCGGGGATCGGGGAGGTCGGGGCCGAGGCCCTCGCCAGGGTCGAGTACCGACCGGGATCGGGACCGGGGGACCTCCCCGGATTCCTGGAGGCCCTTGCGGCCGGGGATCGGGCCAGTCTGGAACGGGCCGGGGACATCGGTGGCCGGCGGCTGCCGGGAGCCACCCTGGAACGACTGCTGGCGTTCCCGCAGGGGTTGGGGGAGGAGCTCGGTCGATCCGGCGCCGAGTGGATCCGCGCCCTCGGCGGGTGGCTCTCGGAGGGCGGACCGAGGCCGGAGCGGATCCCCGGGGCCTGGACGGGGAGCGAAGACGAGGTGGCGCTGCGCTGCGTGTCGCTCGAGTGCCCGGCCCAGGCCCGAGCCCGGGTCCGGCACTTCGTCTCCCGGAGCGGCCTCGACATCGACGGGCTGGGAGAGCGGACCATCGAGGCGCTCTTCGAGAAAGGACTGGTGAAGGGCCCCGCCGACCTGTTCTCGCTGCCCAGGGAGGCGCTGCTCGAGCTCGAGGGCATGGGGGAGAAGAGCACCGACAACCTGCTCGCCGCCATCGAGGCCGCCAAGCGGACCACCCTGGCACGCCTGGTGTTCGCGCTCGGGATCCGGCATGTGGGGGAGCACGTCGCCAAGCTGCTGGCCGGACGCTTCCCGGACCTGGAGGCGCTGGCGTCCGCGGACGAGGAGTGCCTGTGCCGGATCGAGGGAGTCGGGCTCCGGGTGGCCCTGGCCATCACGACCTTCTTCGCCGAGGAGCGAAACCGCGACCTGGTCCTTCGTCTGCGGCAGGTCGGGGTCGAAGCCCGGGGCGCGGACCTCGGGGCCGCCGAGGCCGGTCCCCTGCCGTTTGGCGGGAAGACCTTCGTGGTCACCGGGACGCTCTCCGCCATGGGTCGGGACGAGGCCAAGGAAGCGATCGAGAGTCGGGGCGGCAGGGTCTCGTCGAGCGTCTCGAAGAAGACCGACTTCCTGGTGGCGGGCGAGTCGCCAGGGAGCAAGCTCGCCAAGGCGACCGAGCTCGGGGTGCGGGTCCTCGACGAGGCGGAGTTCCTGTCGGTTCTCGAGTCGGGTAGGCTGCCAGGGTGAGCCGGGACGACGACGAGGACGATGCCGGGGCGGTCCCGGAGCTGACCGTCCTCTCGCCGCGGCGGACCAGCCGCCTGCGCCGTTTCGACCTGGCTTCGCAGCTCCATGCACTCCAGGCGTCGCTCGACCCTTCCCAGCCGCTGGAGTGGCCGCAGCGGGGCGTGCGCACGGCCTTCCCCCTGCTCTCGGACGCCCTGGACGGGTTCCGGAACCTGCTCTACGTGATCGCGGGCGGGGCCCGGATGGGGAAGTCGATCCTGCTCCTGCAGCTGGTCTACGACCTGCTCCGGTTCGACCCCACGGCCCGTGCCGTGTTCGTGAGCCTGACCCAGCCGGCCCGGGAGTTGAACCTGAGGCTGGTGGCCATGGCGGGGCGCTGCCATCTCGACTACCTGTCCCGGCCGACCCCCGAGGGCGAGGAGAAGTACGAGAAGAAGAAGCAGGCCGGCCTGCGGCGGGCCGGCGAACTCAGGGAACGGCTCCGGATCGTGGACGAGAGCCTGGGTGCGGTCGACCTCGACGAGGTCTCGGCCATGGTGCGGGAACTCCGGGACGAAGGGCCGGGGCCGATCTTCCTGGCCATCGATCCGCTCTTCAAGCTGCGCTCCCGCGAGCTCGCCTACTCGGCCCCGCTCGACGATCGGGTCGGGTACCTGGCCCACGAGTTGAAGAGCCTGGCGTTGCAGGAGGCGGTCGGACTGCTGGTGACCACCCGCCTCGACACCGGGTCGGGAGCGGTACGACCGACCCTGATGGACCTCGACGGGCAGTCGAACCTGGTCTACGAGGCCGACTTCCTGGGTCTCGCCTACTGCGATGCCGTGAACCACGCCGACACCCCGCTCTCGGAGTGGGAATGGGGCACCGACGATCTGATGGTGCCGATCTACGAGCTCCTGGTCGCGAAGAATCGCATGGGGAGCTTCGCCGGGCGGCTGTTCTACCGCTTCTACCAGTCCTTCAGCAGCTTCAAGGAGTGCTCGAACCTCGAGGTCGACAACTACAACCGCATGCTC
>CAYOHP010000177.1:0-11792 GCA_964403795.1 uncultured bacterium
CTTCCCGCACATCGGCCACGCCAAGTCGATCTGCCTGAACTTCGGGCTGGCCCGGACCTTCGGGGGCGTCTGCCACCTGCGGATGGACGATACCAACCCCGAGACCGAGGAGGCCCGCTACGTCGAGGCCTTCCAGCGGGACGTGCGCTGGCTGGGGTTCGAATGGGGCGACAAGTTCTTCTACGCCTCGGACTACTTCGGCCGCATCTACGAGTACGCGGTGGAACTGGTGGAGAAGGGCCACGCCTACGTCTGCCCGCTCTCGGACGCCGAGATCCGGGAATGGCGCGGCACCGTGACCGAGCCGGGCCGGGCGAGCCCGGGGCGCGACCGCAGCCCGGCCGAGAACCTGGACATGCTCACCCGCATGAAGGCCGGCGAGTTCCCCGACGGCAAGTACACCCTGCGGGCCCGGATCGACATGGCGAATCCCAACATGAAGATGCGGGATCCCCTCCTCTACCGGATCCGCCACGCCCGCCACTACCGGACCGGCGACACCTGGTGCATCTACCCGATGTACGACTTCGCCCATTGCCTCTCGGACTCGATAGAGGGGATCACCCATTCGATCTGCACCCTCGAGTTCGAGAACAATCGGGAGCTCTACGACTGGCTGCTCGACCACGTGGATGTGCCCCGCCCCCAGCCCCGGCAGTACGAGTTCGCTCGGCTCGACCTGAACTACACGGTGCTCAGCAAGCGGAAACTCCTGCAGCTGGTGAACGAGGGGCGGGTCTCGGGCTGGGACGATCCCCGCATCCCCACCCTCTCGGGGATGCGCCGGCGCGGGGTGCGGCCGGAGGCGCTGCGGGCCTTCTGCGATGCGATCGGGGTGGCCAAGGCCAACTCGACCGTCGACCTCTCCCAGCTCGAACACGCCATCCGGGAGGACCTGAACCAGGCCGCGCCCCGGCTGATGTGCGTGTCCCGGCCGCTCGAGGTCGTGATCGAGACCATCCCCGAGGGCACGGTCGAGGAGATCGAGGCCCCCACCTGGCCCCACGACGTGCCCAAGGAGGGGTCGCGGAAGGTCTGGTTCGGGCGCCGCATCCTGATCGAGCGCGACGACTTCGCGGAGGTTCCGCCCAAGGGCTGGCACCGGCTCTCCCCCGGGGCCGAGGTCCGACTGCGCCACGGCTACGTGATCCGCTGCGAGCGGGTCGAGAAGGACCCCCGGACCGGCGAGGTGACGCGGCTCGTCTGTTCCCATGACCCGGCGAGCCGGACCGGGAGCGAAGGCGCCGCCCGCAAGGTGAAGGGCACGATCCACTGGGTGCCGGCCGACCGGGCGCTGACCTGCCGGATCCGCCTCTACGACCGGCTCTTCTCGGTCGAGGATCCCGCCGCGGTCCCGGACGGAGCCGACTGGATGGCGACGCTCAACCCCGAGAGCCTCGTCGAGCTCGAAGGCGCCCGGGTGGAGCCGGCGGTCCGCGACTTCGAGGCCGGGACCCGGTTCCAGTTCGAGCGGCTCGGGTACTTCTGGCCCGATCCCGAGGACTCGCGACCCGACGACCTGGTGTTCTCCCGGATCATCCCGCTGCGCGACTCCTGGGCCAAGACCGCGGCCCGGGAGGCCGAGGCGACGACCGGGGCCGCGGCCGCCAAGCCCCCCGGAGGGAAGGCCCAGGGGAAGGACCCGGGCAAGCCGACCGGCAAGTCGCCCGGGAAGGGCGCTCCGGGACCGGCCTCTGCCAAGGCCCCGACCCCCGGTTCGCCCAAGGCCGTCCCGCCGGACCTCGCCGCCGCGGTGGCCCGTCTCACGGAGGAGCTGGGAGTCGGCGACGAGGAAGCCCTGGTGCTGGCCGGGGATCCGGGACTCGCCGCCTTCTTCGAGGCCGGTCGCGGCCAGGGCGCGGGCGAACGGGCCCTGGCGAATTGGCTGGTGAACGAGCTCCGGGGCCGCGCCGGAGAGCGACCCCTGGCATCCCTCCGCTTCGGGGCCGCCGGGCTCGCGGAACTCGTGGTGATGGTCGAGGACGGGACCGTCTCGGCCCACTCGGCCAAGCGCCTCCTCGACCACATGGTGGCGGAAGGCGGGTCCCCCCGGGCCCTGGCCGAGGCCAAGGGCCTGACCCAGATCCGGGACCGGACCGCCCTGGCGGCGCTGGTCGACGAGGTGCTCGCCGCCAATCCCGGCCAGGTGGACCAGTACCGGGCGGGCAAGACCGGTCTGCTCGGCTTCTTCGTGGGCGCCGTCATGAAGAAGAGCGGCGGCCGGGCCGAGGCCGCCCAGGTCAACTCGCTCGTAGCCGAACGGCTCTCGGCAGGCTGATCCGGACCGCCCGGAGTCGGGACGGTCGGGATGGACGGCGCGGCGGGGGGGCGCGTCCCGTACACTGGTTCCCCATGCCCTCCGCCTCCGAAGCCCCGCTCCCCGCCGGCCGCAAGCTCTCGCACTTCGAGCTGGTGAAGGTGCTCGGCCAGGGCGCCATGGGGACCGTATACCTGGCGAAGGACCTGACCCTCCGGCGTTCGGTCGCGCTCAAGGTCATGAAACCCGAGGCCTTCGGGTTGGCCGGCTCGCGGGAACGCTTCCTCCACGAGGCCCGCAGCGGGGCCCGCCTCAGCCATCCCAACATCGTCCCGGTCCACGAGTTCGGCGAGGCCGACGGGATCTCGTTCCTGGCCATGGAGTACGTCGACGGCGAGACCCTGGACAGGCTGCTCTCCCGGGTCGGGCGCTTCACGCCGCGGGACGTGCTGTCGCTGGCGATGCAGGCGGTGGCCGGACTCTCGCACGCGGCCCGCCAGGGCACCATCCACCGCGACGTGAAGCCGGCCAACCTGCTGCTCGGCAGCGACGGTCGGCTCCGGGTGCTCGACTTCGGGTTGGCCCGGGCCATCGACGCGCCCTCGCTCACCGACAACGGACTGGTGCTGGGGACCCCGGACTACATGTCGCCCGAACAGGCCCTGGGCGAGAAGATCGACTACGCCACCGACGTCTTCTCGCTGGGGATCGTGATCCACCAACTGCTCTCGGGGAAGCTGCCGTTCGGGACCGGGACGACCTTCGAGGTCCTGAAGCGCCGCACCGAGTCCCCGCCGGCACCGATCGAGGCCGAGGTCCCCGGGCTCCCGCCCCAGGTCCTCCAGATCCTGGCGCGATGCCTGGCCCGCCAGCCGGGAAGGCGGTACCCCAGCTACGACGCCCTGGGCGCCGACCTGCTCGAGGCCCTGAAGAGCGTGCCGGACTGGACGGTACTGCCGCTCGCGGCCCAGCTCACCACCTCGCAGGTGACCTCGATCGCCCACCTGGCCGGGAAGGTCCTCGACGACGGGGTCGAGGAGGAGACCGCGATCGCGCCCATCCCCGCCTTCCCTCCCCTGGAAGGCCCGCGCCTCCTGGCCCTGCCCCATTTCCTGCTGCGCCCGATCGCCTCCATGGCCGGGATCGCCACCCGGTCCGGGAACCTCCCGGTAGAGCCGCTCCGGGTCTGGGCAGAGCTGACCGCGGCCGGTTGGGTCCTGGGCCTGCTCCTGGGTCCCTGGTTCTGGCCCCAACCGGGGCCCCTGACCAGCCTGCTGATGCTGGCCGTCTACGGAGCCGCGATCCGGGCCGCCAACGGTGCCCAGAGCGGGACGCTCGGCTGGGCGGCAGCCTTCGAGATCGCGGCATGGTGCACCGCCCCGTGCATCTTCTGGGCCGAGGCCCCGGTGCTCTCGGCCCTGGCTTCGCTCGGCTACCTGGTCCTGGCGATCCGGTTCGCGGCCGCCAGCGACCTGCCCGGGGTCGGTCGCCAGGCCGCCGCCTCGCCTGCCGGGGCGACCCCCTCCCTGACGCCGGGCCAGACCCCGGGAGGCAAGGCAGCCGCCAAGCCGGGACCCACGCCCGAGGGGAAGGCGACCGACTCACGGGATCGTCCCACCGTGGTCATGCCCCGGGAAGGCGGCGCTCCGGGAGGCCGGTCCCGGTGAGGCAGCTCCCGGTCGCCCTGCCGGGCCTGCTGCTGGCCATGCTCACCATGCTGGCGGCGGGAGTGGCGGCCGACCACCTGGGCCGCGCCCTGCTCGCTGCCCAAGGCCTGGCGGGCGGCAAGAGTCCCCTCTCGGAGATCTCGCTCTCGGTGCTCCTGGGCCTCCTGGTCGCCAACACGGTGGGCGTGCCGGAGGCCTGCCAGCCCGGCTTGAAGCTGGCGGTCAAGACCATGCTCCGGCTCGGGATCGTGCTGGTGGGGATCCGCCTCTCCTTCCTCGAGGCGCTGCGCCTGGGCGCGGCCGGGATCCCGCTGGTCATGACCATCCTCGCCACCGGATTGGCCGCTTCCACCTGGCTGGCCCGACGCCTGGCGCTCTCGCTCCGGCTCGGCCTGCTGGCCGCGGCCTCGACCGCCATCTGCGGGGTCACCGCGGCCCTGGCCGTGGGCTCGGCAATCGAGGCCGACGACGACGAGGTCGCCTACACGGTGGCCAACGTCACCCTCTTCGGCCTGGCGGCGATGCTCGTCTATCCCTACCTGGCCCACGCGGTGTTCGCCGGCCGCTCGGCCTCGGTAGGACTCTTCCTCGGGACCGCCATCCACGACACGGCGCAAGTCGTGGGCGCGGCCCTCTCCTACCGCGAGCTCTACGCCGACCCCCGGGCCTTCGACATCGCCACCGTCACCAAGCTCACCCGCAACGTCTTCCTGGTGGCGGTGGTCCCGCTCCTTGCCTGGCACCACGCCCGCTCCGGGCAGTCGCCCGGAGGCGAGGCCCGGGAAGTCCGGGCGTTGGACCATTTCCCCGGCTTCGTGCTGGCCTTCTTGGGCATGGCCCTGCTGCGCACGATCGGTGACCTGGGCACCTCGGATGGGGGTCCCGCCTTCGGTCTGCTCCCTCCAGGTACGTGGAAGGCTGCCATCGACGCCCTGGGCTCCACCGCCTCCAACCTGGCGTTGGGAACCGCCATGGCGGCGGTCGGCCTGACGACTCGCCTCGCCTCGCTCCGGAAGCTCGGCCTCCGCCCCTTCTGGGTCGGTCTCGGCTCGGCGCTCTCCGTAGGCGCGGTGGCGCTGGTGGCGGCGGGGATCCTGGGCCCCTACGTGGGGTGACGCGGTCCCCCCGGGGTCAGGGGAAGCCGGGTCCGAAGCCGGGTCCGGCAAGCGGGGCTTCCGAGACCGGGCCGAACCGGGAAGCCAAGGGCCTTAGTTCGCTGGCCTTCCCGATCATCACCCAGGAGAGCCCTCCGGCCGGGAACAGCTCCTTGATCTTCCCGTTCACGCCCTCGAGAGTGAGGGCGTCGAGTTCCTGGTACAGCCGGTCGACGATCCCGCGATCGAGCCCGTCGAAGGCCAACGAGAGGACCATCCCGGCCACCTGGGCGGCGGTCTCCAGGTTGTCGGGCGCGTACTGCCCCTGGATGTAGGTGCGGGCCGAGTCCAGCTCCTCCTGGGAGATTCCCTCGGCCCGGAACTTCTCGTAGACCTCGTGGGCCAGCTCGATGGCCTCCCGGCTGGTGCTGGTCTGGGTGTAGGTGGCCACCGAGAAGGTCCCGGCCAGGCGATCGTCGAAGGACGAGGAGGCCCCGTAGGTGAGGCCCCGTTCGATCCGGAGCGCGGTGTTCAGCCGGCTGGTGAAGCGCCCTCCGAGGATGGTGTTGGCGAGCATCCGTGCCGGGTAGCGGGGATCGGACCAGTCGCTGCCGGTCGACCCGAAGCGGAAGTAGGTCTGGAGCGCGTCGGGCTTGTCCACCACCAGCACTCCGGCCGGGGCGGCGGCAGGACGGGCCGGACGGGTAGCGGGACCCGCGCCCCCCTTCCAGTCGCGAAAGCGCGCCTCGATGCGCTTGCGCATGGCCGCGGGATCGAGGTCGCCGGCCACCACCATCCAGGTGCGCCCGGGCCCCAGCTGCCGCTCCGCCTGGGCCCGCATGTCCTCGACCGTGAGCCGGGCCAGCGAGCGCTCGTCCCCGCCTGGGGGACGGGCGTAGGGATGCCCGGCGTAGAGCCAGGCGAGGGCGTAGGTCGAGAGCACCCGGTTGGGCTGTTCCCGACCCTCGCGCACCGCGTCGATCGCCAGGCCCCGCTCCTTGTCGAACTCGCCGGCATCCAGGCGCGGCCGCCTCAGGGCGTCGGAGATGAGTTCCAGGCCGAGTTCGGCGTGCTCGGTCAGGAACTCGGCCTCCAGCGAGATCCAGCGCCGGTTGGCCGCGGTCGAGAGCGATCCGCCCACGAACTCGACGGCGTCGAGGAAGGCGACCGCATCGCGCTTGCCGGCCCCCTTGCGCAGCAGCTCGGCCAGGACCTGGGTGGCGCCCTCCTTGCCGGGAGGATCCTCCACCGATCCGCCCGCCACCCGGATCGCGAAACTGACCAGCGGCACCTCCCGGTTGGGGACCAGGAAGACCTTCATCCCGTTGGCCAGCTCGAAGTCCACGGTCGCCGGCAGCTTCACCCCGGTACCAGCCTGGAGGGCGCCGGCCGCGATCGCGGAGAGAACCAGGCCCGCCTTCCGGGCGTTCCGACTACGGCGGCTCATGGCTCGACCTCCAGGATGCAGGTGGTTCGGTTCCGGCGCGTCATGAGGCCTCCCACCAGGCGCCGCACGTCGGCACCGGTCACCGCCTCGATGGCGGCCAGCCGGTCCCCCAGCTTCTTCCAGCCGCCGTAGAAGGTGTCGGTCTCGGCGATCAGGTCGGCCTTGCCGTCGATGGTGCGCATCCGCTGGATGAACGAGGCCTTCAGGATGTTCTTGGCCTTCTGCAGCTCCCGGGCCGCCGGCCCCGCCGATGCCAGGCCCCCGAGCTCCTTGTAGACCAGGCGTTCGGCCGCCGCGGTGCGGGCCCCCTCCCGCATCTTCACCTCGATCGCGAACAGGCTCGGATCGAACTGGTGGCCCTGCAACCCCCCGGAGACCGAGAGGGCCACCCGCTCGTCCTCGACCAGCAGCCGGTACAAGCGGCTCGACTCGCCGCCCAGGAGCAGCTGCTCGATGACGGCCAGGGCGGCGTGGTCGGGGTGGTCGGTCTGCGGGACGTGCCAGGCCATCATCACCTGGGGGAGCTTGGCACCCGGATGGGAGACGGAGATCCGCCTCTCCCCCACCTGCTCGGGCTCGGTGGTGTGGATGCCGCGACGCCCGGGCCCTCTGGGGATCCTCCCCATGTGGAGCTCGACCTTGGCGAACACGTCCTCGGGATCCACGTTGCCGGCCACCACGAGGGTGGCATTCTCGGGGGCGTAGTGGGTGCGGAAGAACTCCTCGAGGTCGGCCTGCTTCCAGTTCTCGATGTCGACCATCCAGCCGAGCACGCTCCACTGGTAGGGATGCGCCATGTAGGCCGCGGCCCAGAGGTGCTCGCGCATCACTTCCTCGGGCTCCTCGACGTTCAGGCGCCGCTCGCTGGCGACCACCCCCCGCTCGCTCTCCACGGTCTCGGGGTTGAAGACCATGCCTCGCATCCGGTCCGCTTCCATGCCGAGGACCAGGTCGAGGCGCTCGCTGGGGAACCAGTCCTGGTACACGGTGACGTCGTGGCTGGTGTAGGCGTTGTTGGCGCCGCCGGCGGCCTCCATCACCGGGTCGAAGCGCTTCCCGTACTGGGCGCCACCCATGAACATCATGTGTTCGAAGAAGTGGGCGAGCCCGGTGATGCCGGGCCTCTCGTTGCGGGAGCCCACCTTCCAGACCGTGTAGAGGGCCACGTTGGGGATGTCGCGGTCGACATGGACCAGGACCCGCAGGCCGTTGGCGAGCGATCGCTCGTGGACGGCCAGGGCCGGTTGCCGGGAGGCGACGGGGGAAGGCTCGGCGGAGAGGGAACCGGGAGAGAAGGAAAGGGCCGCCGCCAGGGCGACCCGGATCGTCATGTTCTGGTACTGCACGGCGGCCCATAGTACACGCGGCCGCCTCGCAGCCAGGTACGCTGGGGCGGGAGCCGGGATCCTATGGTCGGTCACCTCGTCTACCGCTGCGCCAGCCGTCTCGCCCGCCTGGTGGTCAGGGTCTTCTTCCGGAGGGTCGAGGTGGCCGGCCGAGACCTCCTGCCCCCCGGCCCGGTGGTGCTCGCCGCCAACCACCCGAACTCGATCCTCGACCCGATCGTGGTGGCGGCGGCGTTCCCCGACCGCACCATCGCCTTCGTGGCGGCCGCCTTCTTCTTCCGCATCCCGGTGGTGCGGGTGCTGTTCCGCTGGCTGGGAGTGGTTCCGGTGTTCCGGCGCGAGGACGACCCCGGACGCCGGGGCGAGAACCGCGGCATGTTCGAGGCCGTGGTCGAGGCTCTCCACTCCGGCGTCACCGTCGGGATCTTCCCGGAGGGGAACACCTTCGCCGACCCGCGCCTCCAGGAGTACCGCACCGGCGCAGCCCGGATCGCCCTGGAGGCGAGCGAGAAGGCCCCACCCGGCTTCCGCACCTGGCTGGTACCCGTCGGCCTGAACTATCGCCAGCGCCACGCCTTCCGCAGCGACGTCCTGGTCATGGTGGGGCGCCCGCTCGATCCCGCCGAGTTCGCCGCGGCCTGGACCGAGGATCCGGTAGCCGCCGGGAAGGACCTGACCGCCCGCCTGCGTACCGGGACCGAGGAAGTCACCCGCAACCTGGCCCGGCTCGAGGACGACGAGCTCATGGCCCGCCTGGAGAGGATCTTCCGTTCCGAGGTCGCGCCGGTAGGGCCGGGCCTCCGGGAGCAGTTCCTCCAGTCGAAGCGGATCCTGGCCGCGGTCGACTGGTTCGAGACCCATGACCCTCTGACCGCGACCCGGATCCGGCGTCGCCTGGAGGAGTACTGCTTCGGGATCGACGTGCTGGAACTCTCCGGAGCCCACCTCAGGGAAGGAGCGGACGGCTACCGGTTCCGGGAAGTGGTCCGTTACCTGGTCGCGGTCCTCCCCCCCCTGGTACTGGCCGCGCCCCTGGCTGCATGGGGCATCGCCCACCATGCGGTGCCCTACCTGCTCACCGATCCCATGGCCCGGGCGCGGCCCGACGAGCCCCAGCGGGAGGCGGTGCGCAAGCTGGCCTGGGGAGCGTTCTTCTTCGGAGCCTTCTACCTGGCGCAGACCTGGGCAGTCGCCCAGGTGGCCGGCCGCCCCCTCGCCGCCGCCTACCTCGCCACCCTGCCGCTCACCGGGTTTCTCGGCCTGTGGTGGCTCGATCGCATCGAGGCGCTGGCCCGAAACTCCCACACCTTCCTCACCTTCGTCACTCGGCGGGGATTCCGGGAACGCCTGGCGGAGCTGCGGGAACAGCTGGTCGCCGACCTGGAAACGGCGGCTCGCCGCTTCCGCACCGAGCGGGGCGAGAACCCCGACCCCCGAAGCGAGCCGTTGCCCGGAGCGGGAAGGTAGGCGCGGGTCGCCCCTGCTACATTCGGTCCCCGGGGGAGATCGGGAGACCTCGGTGGCGACCGTCCTGGCGCTCCGCTCCAACCGCGATCACGCGGTGGTCGTGTCCGACGAATCGACCTGGCACCTGGGGCACGTCTTCGGGTACCGGAGGACCAACTACGGCGACGGCCTGGCGTTGATCGGGGGCCCGGCAGCCGCACCCGAAGGGGCCCGGACCGCGGCAGCCGGCGCCCCCGACGCGACCCCCGAGGAGCCGGTGGCCGCGGTCTACGGGGGCGTAGGCTTCCCGTCCTTCCATGACGAGGTGGTGCGCCGACTTCGCGCCGGGGAGCCGTGCCGCGCCAACCGGGAGATGTCGGAGCGCGCCATGGAGGCCTTCGTGGCGGTCCACCGCCGCCTGCTCGACGACAAGCTGCGCTTCGACTACGGCTTCACCCTCGACGAACTCAACGCCCGCCGCTACCAGCTCGACGGGAAGAACCGCGAGATCCAGCAGGACTCGGTGGTGGCCGCGGCCCGGGCCGCGGCCGCGGGAGGGGCCAAGGGCAACGCCTTCACCCGGATCTGGTCCAACCAGGGACTGATCGTGAGCCGGGACCGGGAACACGGGGTCCAGTGCTGGTACCTCTCGCCGACCGGTTCGCACATGGGCTTCGCCACCCCGCTGGCGGTGGTCGGGGACGGCGACTCGGTGGCCACCCACCTGCTCGCAGAATTCCTGGAGCGTCGCCACGTCGGGCGGCGCCGCAAGGGCTTCGGGGAGCGGGACGGCCTGTATGTCGCGCTCCGGATCGCGGCCGAGATCCGCGACCGGGTGGGCACCATGGGAGGCTACCTGCAGATCGCGGTGCTCGGGCCCGAAGGAGCCCGCGAAGTGGTCAGCGACTCGGCCCACACCGCCACCGAGGTGATGCGGGCCCATCGTTGGGGCTTCGTGGGCCGGCGGGACGCCGAGGAGATGGTGGCGGACCTGATCCTCGACGGGGCCGCCGACACCGAGGTGGAGGCCCGCATGTTCGGATGCGCCGGGAGCCAGGCCGGGACCCTGGAGCGTTACCTGATGGGGTTCAAGGCCGAGGCCACCCCGCACGCCACCAGCCACGATCCGCCGCCTACGGAGGACACGCCATCCGGCACCTCCCTGCCTGCTGCCGCCCGGCGGCGAACCCGACCCGCCCGGACCGCCGCCAGGGGAGGTCGCCGATGACCAGCATCAACGCCATCCGCTTCGACCGCTACCGGGGCGCCATCGTCACCGACGAATCGCTCAGCATGGACCAGAACCTGACCATGCTCACCTCGGACAAGGTGCGCAACTGCATCCCGGAACCGATCCGCCACGCCTTCGGGATCGTGGCCGGCCTGGCCGGCACCGGGTCCTGCTCCTTCACCGACACCATGCGGCGCGACTTCCACGACTGGCTGCTCGCCGAATGGCGCAACGAATGCGAGAGGTCGGGGGGCCGACCCACCAAGTTCATGACCATGGACCGGATCGCCGAGGGGCTCTTCGACCTGGTGGTCCGGGTGAAGAACCAGCGCATGTCGGAACGGGTCCGGGGCGAGTTCGGCTTCGACGTGCCGGAGTTCCTGGAGGGCAAGTTCGTCCGCGACGGACGCAGCGAGGAGATCCGGGACCGCGACATCACCCGGAGGATCACCGATTGGCTGTCCTGGAGGAACCAGGACCCGGAGGTCAAGGGCATCTTCCTGAACGCCATGCTGCTCGCCGGCTACGACGAGGCCACCGGCTTCCAGCTCTACCACGTCGACCTGCGGGACGGGTACTGGCACCGGGTCCAGACCTGCTACATGGCCGAGGGCTCGGGCCGCTTCTCGGTCGACCCGACCATGTACACCTTCGTGGAGCGCCTCAGGATCGACGAACGACGGGGATCGGTGGACCCGGTCGAGGGGATCGTGGCGATGCTGGCGGCCCTCGATGCCGCCTCGATGCACGAGACCGGGGTAGGCGGCTACCCGTCGGTCATGCTGTTCGACGGATCGCTCCCGCTGGAGCGGCGCCAGCGCGAGATCGGGGACCACCGGTCATGGCTCGCCAGCCGCGTCGTGAAGGCCATGACGCACGGGTTCCTCGACTCCGACGCCTGCCACGAACTGGTCCGGGCGGTGTTCTGGGAGGACCTCGACTTCGAGGAGGGGTGGGCCCGGTTCTGGGCCGAGGTGCGCGAACCGGCGCGACTGAAGCGGTTGTTCCGGGGCTACAAGGTCGCAGCCCTGGAGACGCCGCTCAGGCCGCGTCATCCCCGCATCAGGCGCGGCTGAGGGCCTGCAGGACCGACTCGTCGTCGGCGCCCCCATCGAGGGTCGCGTCGAGCAGTTCGGCCACCAGGAGAATGCGGGCCATGGCTCCCCCTTTCGTCGCGTCATCACGGGATGACGCGGGTTCGAACGGACTCTAGCCCGGAGCCGGGTCCTTGCCAAGCCATGCCGCAAGCCCCTGATCCGTCATCAGATTTCCGGCGATAGCTGGAGACCATGATGGGGAGCGTT
>CAYOHP010000178.1:0-11756 GCA_964403795.1 uncultured bacterium
CCGGGGTCGTTGGCGAGCGCGGCCCGGAGTTCCCGGACCAGGGGCCGGCGGAGCTCCTTCAAGGCCCCCACCAGCCCGGGATCCCCCGGCTTCTGCCCCAGTCCGAGCCTCAGCGAGGCGAACGCCTCCCGGTAGCGCCCCGACCGGGACTGGACCTCGGCCCGCACCCGGAGGGCGGCCACGTCCGTAGGCTCGGCCGCCAGTCGGGCCGCCAACAAGGACTCGGCGCGGGCGATCTCGCCGGCGGCCAGGGCGGCCCGGGCCGCATCCACGGCTTCCGGGCCGGTGGCGAGGCCGAGGGCCGGAACCAGGAGCCACAGGGCCGAGGCGAGGAGGACCTCCGGGATCCGCGCCCCCCTCCGGCACCAGGCCCGCGCCGGCGCTCGGAACCCGATCCGGGCGGGGAGGTCGGGAGCGCGGGTCAAATCGGAGCGCCGCACACGCAGTAGTACTGGCCGACCTGGACGGCGTGTCCGCACTGGGCGCAGTTCTTGGGCCCCTCGGCCCCGGCCTCCGGGGTGGCGGCCGCGCCCCGCTCGAGCTCGGGGTCGAGCAGCTTCTTCAGGGATTCCTGGACCGCGGGGTTGTAGGGATCGTTCTCGAGGATTCCCTGGTAGATGCGGGCGAGCTGGTCGGTCTTGCCCAGCCGGCGGTAGGCGTCCCGCAACACCTGGTGGGTAGGGACGTGGTTCAGCCGCTCGTTCAGGATCCGCTCCGAGAGCTGGATCGCCTCCTCGACCCGATTCGCCTTCAAGGCGTCCTGGGCGATCATGTAGAGCAGATCGACGTTGGTCGGATCCTTCTCGAGCTCGACCCGGTAGAGCGCCATGGCACGGGCGCTCTTGTCCTGGGTCCGCAGGTAGCCGCGGATCAGCATGCGCCGGAGCTTGTCATGCTGGGGCATGGCGAGCGCCAGGTTCCGGAGGATCGGCATGGTGTCGTCGTTCAGGACCTGCTTCTCGAGGCAGAACTCCCCGATGAACTTGAGCAGCTCGATGTTCTCCGGCTCCTGGTTGGCGAGCGGGATCAGGTAGCGCAAGACCTCCTGGCTGATGATCTGGCCCTCGAAATAGATCCGGCCCATGAGCAGGATCAGGTTGGGGTTCTCCCGCGCCAGGTTCAAGGCCTGGAGGCCCCAGTTGATGGCCCGCGGCCAGTCCTTCAGGTGGTAGAAGGCCTGCATGAGCGCGGTGGTGACGGCCAGGTCCTGGATCCGGTCCAGGGGGTAACGGCGGCTCTCACCCTCGAGCTTGGAGAGCTCGGACCAGCGCTCCTTGGCGGCGTACTTCTCGACCTTGGCCAGGAACGCGTTCTTGAGGATCTGGGGACGCTTCTTGGTCCAGAACAGCGCTCCCACCCAGAGCACCAGGGCGATGGCCGCGCCCAGGATGGGGATCCGGTTCTGGCGCCACTTCAGGTCGGCAAGGCGCTCCTCGACGTCCTGGTAGCCGGGGTCGTCCATCTTCTCGAAGTACCCGATGGCGGTGCCCGGCCGCTCCAGGTTCGCCACCACCCTGTCGTGGTGGATCACGCCCAGGATGTAGAGCATCTCCTTGTTGCCGGGCGATCGCTCGAGCTCGGCGCTGGCCGCGGCCCTGGCCTCCTCGAACTTCTTCTGCTCGAAGTAGGCCGAGGCGAGGTAGCGCTTCAACTGCGGGATGGTAGGGTCCTTCTGCTGGACCTCCAGGAACGACTGGAGTGCGGCCGCGAACCGCTTCTTCTGGAAGGCCGAGACGCCCTCCTGGAAGGCCGTCTGGATCGATGCCTTGGCCTTGGCGGCGGCCAGCTTCTCGCTCACCATGCCGTCGCCCGGGAAGAACGAGAGCGCTTCCTCGTAGAACTTCACGGCCTCCTGCCACTGGCCGCCCGAGGCGGAGGCCTCGGCCCGGTCGAAGGCGGCCGCGAAGTTGGCACGGACCTCCCGGTCCTTCTTCCGCTTCTCGGCCTCCTTGGCCTCGATGGCGGTCTTGCGCTCCTCGAGCCGGAGCTTCAGGCCCTCGATCCGGTTCTGGAACAGCCGGTCGTCGGGGACCTTGGCCTGCGCCAGTGCGATCTTCGCCAGGGCGGGGGCGTCGTACCCCTTCTTCTCGAGATCCTCGGCCTCGGCCATCAGCTTCTCGGCCTCCTGCAGGCTGGAGACGGTGAGGATCGCGCTCTTGACCTCCGGCCACGAAGGGTAGGCGTCGAGGGCCCTGCGGTAGCTGGCCAGGGCCTCCGCGAAGGACCCGCCCAGGGCCAGCCGGTCCCCCTCCTCCTTCAGCGGCTGGGCGCGCCGGAGCAGGTCGTCGCGGATCTGGGTGGTCAGTTCGGAGAGCCCCTCGGCGGAGCTGTTCTGGCTGCGGGCCCGCTCGATCATCTCGCTGGCCTTGGCCATGTTCCCGCCCGAGACCGCCACCCGGGCCGCCAGGACCAGGGCGTCGCCGGCCTCCTTGGAGAACCCGTCGGCGACCGCGCCCTGGTCGAGCTTCTGGGCGAAGAGGTCGGCAACCTTGAGGATCTGCGACTTCTCGTTCTGGGCCGCGTACAACCGGAAGAGGTCGTCCACCAGAGGGGGGAGGAAGATGGAGTGCTTGCGGATCGGGAACTCCAGCACGGTGCGGGCCCGCTCGCCCCCCGACCTCGCCTCGGCCCGGAGCAGCGGAACCACCTGTTTGGCGGCTTCCCGGTGGGTGGGATCGCCCTGGAGGGCCTTGAGCAGATAGCCCCGGGCCTTCGTCGGGTTCTTGTTCTCGAGGTAGACGATCCCCGTCAGGTAGTTCCCCTCGACCGAATCGGGGGAGTCCCGGAGCACGTTGCCGAGGCTCCGGAGGGCGTCGGCATAGCGCTGCGCCGACATGAAGTCCTTGGCGATCCGGAGCTCGTCCTCGGAGGCGCGGCCGGTTGCCGCGCCCAGGATCAGCGCGGACACCACCAAGGAGAGGACTCGCACCCGGAGGCCGAGCCCGTGGGGCCGACGGGCACTCGACATCGCTCCCACCGTACCATGGGCGGCCGGCAGCACAGGCTAGCCGTCCCCGGTGCCGCCGGAACGGACCCTGGTCAGGGCCTTCATGACCTGCTTGAGCAGGGACCGGCCGGCCTCGTCCTCCACGCCCTCGTCGCGGAGTCGCTCGGCGGTCTCGAGCAGCGGAGCCACCACCTCGACGGAGCCGATCTCGCCCAGGGCGAAAGCCGCCGACCGCGCCAGTCCGGCGTCGTCCCCCCTCAGCCAGCGGGAGAGGCGGGCCAGCATCTCGGCTCCGCCCCTCCGCCAGAGCGCCAGCGCGGCATTGGCCGCCACCCTGGGTGCGGGATCGGCGAGAGCCGTCTCGAGGACGGGGATGGTGGCGGGACCTCCGATCCGGCCCAGACTCTCGACCGCCTCGGCCCGGACCCGGGGGTCAGGATCCTCGATCCAGGCCAGGACCAGGGCTTCCTCCGCCTCGGTACCGGCATCCCCGAGTCCCTGGACCGCCCGGGAGCGGACCCTCGGGTCCTGGTCCGGGGAGAGCGCCGCCACCAGCGCCTGGCAGAAGGCCCGTCGGGGACCGCGCCGCGCCAGCCCCCCCAGCGCCCGCCGGCAGCTCTGGCTCTCGTCGGCCAGATAGGTACGGGAGAGTTCCTCGGGGTCGAGCCCGGCCTCCCGGCCTTCCAGGCTACGGGCCGCCATGAGCCGGACCTGGGGCGAGGGATCCTGGAGACCGGCGACCAGGCGAGCGGTTCCTCCCGGGAAGGCCGGGATCGCACCCAGCACGTGGAGAGCCGCCAGCAGTTCCCGGGGTTCCCCGCTGGCCAGGTCGGCCTCGACCGCCTTCTGCACGGCCTCCCTACGGACCTCGAAGAGGCCTCGGGCCGCCGCTGCCCGCACCCTCGGCACCGGGTCCTCCAGCAGGGGCTCGAGCACCAGGCGGTCGGCCTCGTCACCCCGGGCGGAGAGCGCCTCGGCGGCGTTGGCCCGGACCCTGGAATCCGGATCGGCCAGGGCGCCCCGGATCCCGTCCCGAAGAGGTCCGCCCAAGGGGGCGGTGACCCTCCCGAGGGCTCCCAGGAGAGCCCCCCGCAGCTCCGCGGAAGGGTCGGTGAGGGACGGGCCGAGGATCCCGTCGAGCCCCGGTCCCAGGCCGGGTGCCAGCCGTGCCACGGCCTGCAGCCGGGCGCCGAGGGAGCCCTCGGAGAGGACCCTGGCGAGGATTGTCCCGTGATCGGACCCGGACGCGGCGAGGACCAGGGACAGGAGCGCGTCGGCCAGTTCGGATCCCGAACTCGCCAGCCGTGCCCAGGCGACCTCGACCAGCTCGGTCCCCGACTGGCCCTGGAGCTGGCCGGCGGCGTAGAGCGAGAGCGCCTCGTTGGCTCCCCGCAGCAACCGGAGCAGATCGCCCCGCTCGCCGGACTCCATCAGGCGGCGCGGCGCTCCGCCGAGGCGGCTGCCGCTCCGGGGAGGGCCAGGGCTCCCCCGGACAGGAAGCGCATGGCGATCCGTCGGGCCCCCTCGCCTCCGCCTCGCACCATGTCGCGGAGCACGCTCTCTGCGATCGCCCCGCCCGCCCGGCCCAGGCCGAAGGCAGCCGAAGCCTGGGAACCGGGATCCCGGCTCCTGGCCAGACGGACCAGGGCGCCCATCCCCTCCGGGGAGCCGCGCCTCCAGAGGGCGAGTGCGGCCTGGGCCACCACCCGGGGAGCGCCCTCGTGCAAGGCCCGGGCGAGCAGGGGCGTCACGCCCGGGAGCTCGGTCCTGGTCTCGACCAGCTCGATGGCATTGGCCCGGATCCGGGTATCGGCGGCCACCAGGAGGGGGGCGACCAGGGCGAACCGGATCTCGGCTCCGCCTCGACGCAAGCATGAGAGGGCGTTGGCGACCTGCCGCTCCCCGGTCTCGTCGCCGGGGACCGGAGTGCGGCCTCCGGAACCGGCCAGGACGGCCTCGAGGGCGGTCCCGGTCTGCTCGGGGGAGACCCGGCGGCAGCCGTCCACCAGGGCATCCCGCACCTCGGTCTCGGGGTGGGCGAGAGCCCGCCGGACCAGGGCCGGGAGCCTGGCGGCAGGACTGGCCGACGGCAGACCGTAGGCGGCCATGCGACGTTCCCGGGCCGAGGTCGAGAGGAAGGCGGACTCCAGACGCTCGAGGACCCGGGGATCCCTCCCGGCCCTCGCCAACGCCCAGACCAGGGGGGTGCGATCCGCTTCCCCTTCGGCCCGGTCGAAGAGGCGGAGCAGATCGATCCTGCCGTTGCGCCAGAGGCCCAGGGCGGCGGCGGCAGCCACCCTCGGGGACGGGTCTTCGACCAGCACCTCGAGGACAGGGATCACGCCCCGGACCTCCCGGTCCACGACCGCCTCGACCGCGTTGGCGCGAACCCGGGCGTCCTCGTCGGTGAAGAAGGGACGGAGCAGGTTCACCGGGAGGTTCTCCTCCAGTCGGCTCCAGGCCGCCAGGCAGGCGGCCCTCACCCGGGGAGAGGGATCCCGGCGCAAGGAGGCGAGTACGGCTTCCCGGGCGGTACCCGAAGGATGGCGTCCCATGGCCAGCACGGCCGCGGCCCTCACCCTGGGTCGAGTGTCGGCGGCCTGGACGGCGGCCAGGCAACGGAGCACGCCTTCATGGCCGAGGTGGGGCTCCAGGGTGTCCTGCATGCGCAGCGCGTCGTCCTCGTCGAGGGCCTCGAACAAGCGGATGGCGGTCGTCGGCTCGACGGCGAACCCCGCCGGATCCCTCTCCAGCTGGCGCCGGAACAGGTAGGCGAGGTGGTAGGGATCGATGGAGTCGAGGCTCGGCAGGGTCGGCAGGGTCGACAAGGGACCTCCCAGGAACCGGACCGGGCGCCAGGACCGGGACGCTACTCGTCGAAGAACGTGAAGTCGTCCGCGGCCGGCTTGGAGCTCCCGGCGGAGCCCGAGGCTCCATGGGTCTCCATCGGCTTGCCGGTGCCCGACGCGGAGCCGGAATCGCCGGCTTTGGGCACCGCCTTGTCCGATCCGGCCGGGGGCCGGGAGGCCGGGGCCTCTACCCCACCCGAGACCTCCATGCGCTGGGCCAGGCTCAGCATGTGGGGGACCATGGCGTCGGCAGTATCGCGGCGGCGGGTCTCGTCGTTGAAGACGACTCCCTCCTCCCGCAACAGATCCTCCTGGGCTCGCTTCAGGAGGGCGGGACTGATCCCGGTACGCGGTACCGCCAGGATCTTCTCCCGCGCCTTGGTCGCCTTGGGGTTGTAGAGGATCACGAAGGCATTGCCGGGACCGATCCGGAGCAGCTTCCAGGGCGTACCCGGCAGGTTCTCCCCGGTCCGTACGTAGTAGGGCACCCGCTTGGAGGGGCTCTCCATGACCGCGAAGCGCTCGCCCTGGAGCGGCATGATCCCCCGGAAGTAGACGGCCCCGGAGGCCGAGTTCGCATCGTTCTGGGCGCCCTGGGCGGCAGCCTGGGCCGCGGCCCCCCGCCCCTCGTTGGCCTCGTCCTGCTTCTTCATGATCTCCTGGTCGTCGAGCGCCAGGGGGATGAAGGGGTTTCGAGTCTCGTAGCGGATCACGTCCTCCGGGACCAGGTCGGGCTTCAGGGTCCGGATGTTGGCGATCTGCTTCTTGGTCGTCTCGTCCAGGACGGGAATCATCTGCGGGGTCAGCGCACTCGAGGGGGCGGCGGCCGCGGCCACCGCCGCGACCGCGTTGGCGGCGGTCCCTGCGATGCCACCGGACCCGCCGGCAGCCGCCGGAGTGACCCTCCTGGCGCCGCCCCGGGCGGAGCCTCCCATGAAGCGCTTGGCGTTGGCCGCCACCACCAGGACCAGGAGCACGCCCAGGACCATGAGCTGCTTCTTGATGCGCTCCTGCTCGGTCGCCTTGCTGTCCGCTGGCTTCCCGGCCATGGATCAGCCCCTTCCGCTGTTGGAGAAGTAGGTCTGGACGGCCATCGACACCGTCTGGGTATGGTCCTCGTCCTCGAGCTTCATCACCTTGAACTCCGTGATCCGGATGAAGCGCTCGCTCTTGGCGATCCGCGCCAGAAGGAGCTTGAAGTCCCGGTAGCTCCCCTTGAGGGAGAGCCGGAGGTCGAGCTTCGAGTAGTGGGGTCGGGCCGCCAGCTTCGGCTCCTCCTCCTTGAGGATCCGGATCTTCAGGTCCTCGATCGACTGGTAGACGAACTTCTGGACCTCGGGTCGGGTGGACAGCGGAGGCAGGAAGTCCCCGTAGAGCTCGAGTTCCTTGCGACGCTTGGTGATCTCGCGCGAGAACTCGGCCACCCGCTCCTCGGCGGTCGAGAGTTCCCGCTCCTTCTGCACCCGCACCGAGTCGAGCTGGGCGATGCTGCGCTCGACCCCGGCCACTTCCTGCTTCTTGGCGCCGGTGAACCGGCCCCAGAACCAGGCGTTGAACCCGATCACGCCGGCGATCCCGGCGTAGACCAGGAGATTCTGGGCCAGCGTCTGGCTGCGCTTGCGCAAGGGAATGCCTCCGATACCGTGGTCAGGGCGTGAAGGTGAACTCGACGGTGAAGGTGATCCCGTCCTCGGTGCGGTTCCAGCCACCCATCCGGACTCCCGCGAAGTTCTTGGCTTCATTGCCCAGGAGGGGATCGCGGAAGGTGGACCGGTTGAGGGCCTCCTCGAACCGGAGCAGGTCGTCCCAGTGCCGCGCCAGGCCCACGACCTTGTACTCGTTGCCGCGACCCTCGGTCATCGACTTGACGGCGATCCGCCGCTTGCCGTCGTTCTCGTCGACCGGGATCGCCCGTTCGAAGCTGTGGAAGAAGCGCAGGTAGGGGAAGTCCCGGGCCCCGACCGCCTCCCGGATGAAGTTGAACTTGTCGATCAACTCCCGGATCTCCTCCTGGTTGTAGGACTTGGAGGCGATCTTGTTGTTGATGACGTTGATCTCCTCCTGCTGGCGCTTCACCTGGGTCTCGAGACCCTTGAGCTTGTCGGTGTAGTCCTTGTTGGTCAGGAACGCGGAAGCCCCGGTCGCCAGGATCATGGCGACCAGGAGGGTGAGCGCCCGGGTGTCCAGGACGAAGCTCTTGTACTCCTTGGGGAGGAAGTCGACCGTGACCTTCATCGCACCTCCTAGTCCCTGCAGAACCCGCCGATGGCCGGCGTCAGCACGTTCTTCTCGGCGGCGGAGAGTTCGTTCCCGGATCCGTCCACGATGCTCACGAGGTCGGCCCCTTGCCGGACCACGGTGTTCAGGTGTCCACCGAGCACCACGTCGATGTTCGAGAAGTTTGCCCCTCCGCCGGTGAGGATCACCTCGTCGACCTTGAACTCCCGGAATCGTGCCACGTAGTGCTCGGTGATGGTGAAGAGTCCCTTCACCAGTTCGCCGAAGATGGGCTTGATGACCTGGTAGTTGGCGATCTTGTCCTGCTCCGGGACGAACTCGGGGAGGAAGAAGACCTCGTTCTTCTTGTACTCCTCCGCCTCGTCCTCCGAGAGCTTGAAGTGCTCCATGATCTTGCGGGTGAAGGCCTTCCCGCCCACGAGCAGGTTCTGCTCCTTGCCGGTGGCGATCACCTTGGTGTGCATGGTGGTGAGCTTGCCCTGCTTGTAGATCGCCATCGAGGACGCCTGGTGGCCGAAATTCAGGATCCCGATGTTGCGCTCCATGTTCTCGGGGGCGACCAGGTACTCGTGGAACACGTTGATGGCGTTCAGGATGCCCATGTCGATGACCGTGGGATTGGGTCCGAGGTTCTGGCACTCGGTGCCCACCGCCAGCAGGTTGGCCTGACGGATGGCCGAGACGTAGACCAGGAAGTTGGCGTGGAGCTGCCCGAGGTCGACCTGCCGGATGATCCACTCGAGCACGTTGGCGTCCGGCGGCAGCAGGTTGACCACGTCCTCCTTGACCAGGTCGGACCGTTCCTGGTCGGTGGCCTTGGCCGGCACGGTCACCATGTTCATGGTGAAGGCGAAGTCCGGGAACAGGAGGAGCACGCTCTGCTTCTTCAGGCTGGCCTGGCTCACCAGCTCGGCGAAGGAGCGGGCGAAGGACGGCGGGATCTCGAGGTCCTCCCCGACATCCGCCTTGAACAGGACCTCCTCCTGGGCATCCACCAGCTTGTAGGAGGAGACCTGGTACTTGAGCTTCTGGAGTGGCCGGGCCTGCACCGCCTTGAGGTGCCGGCTCCCCAGATCGACGACCCAGTTGAACTTCTGGAACACCGCATCTCCGACAGATAGGCCCGGTTCGGGCTGTGCCAAGCGCCCGCCGCGCCTCCCGGACCGGGGAGGGCGCGGATCCCCCCCATGGGTATCGACGGAAAGCGGCCCGGAGGATAGGGTCGCGTCCTCCCCCGAAGGGTAGCCCAGGAACCGGGCGTCTCCTGCATGGCGGCTCCGGCAAGCGACCGACCCGGGGTGCCCCGGGTGGGTTCACGGTCGCTCAGGCCGGGTCGGCGAGCAGGCTGGCTCCGTCCATCTGCGCCCCCGGCTCCCACCCGACGGCAGCCATGACGGTCGGCGCCAGGTCGGCGAGCTTGCCCGCCTCGGGGCGGAAGCGGAGGCCCGGGTCGGTGACGAGGAGCGGTACCGGGAAGAGGGTGTGTTCCGTGAACGCCTCCCCGGTGGCCTCGTCCCGCATCTTCTCGATGTTCCCATGGTCGGCGGTGAGGAAGACCGTGAAACCCCGGTCCATGAGGGCCGGCACCACTTTCGCCAGGCAGCGATCGACCGAGGCCACGGCGGTCAGCGCCGCGTCCCATTTCCCGGTGTGCCCGACCATGTCGCAGTTGGCGTAGTTCAGGACCACCAGGTCGAAGGGCTGGTCCCGGATCCGGGCGATCACCTGGTCGGTGAGCTCCGGGGCCGACATCTCGGGCTTCAGGTCGTAGGTGGCCACCTTGGGGCTCGGGACCAGCAGGCGATCCTCTCCGGGGAAGGGCTCCTCCCGCCCGCACGAGAAGAAGAACGTGACGTGGGCATACTTCTCGGTCTCGGCAGCCCGGAGTTGGCGACCGCCGCGGACCGAGACCAGTTCCGGGAGTGTCTCCCGGATCGACTGGGGCGGGAAGAGGACGTGGTCGTCGAGCCCTTCCTCGTACCGGGTCATGGCCAGGAAGGGACCGTGGAGAGGCTCCAGCGGGAAGGCATCCACCCCCTTCCGGAGCAGGCAGCGGGCGAGCTGGCGGGCCCGGTCCGCCCGGAAATTGAACATGAGGATGCCGTCCCGGGGTCCGATCCGCCCGTCCCCGGGCCCCTCGATCACCGTCGGGACCAGGAACTCGTCGGTCTCGCCGGCGGCGTACCGCTCCCCCACCAGGGCGACGGGGTCGGACGCCCTGGGTCCCTGGCCCCGGACCATGGCGTCGTAGGCCTTGGCGACGCGGTCCCAGCGCTTGTCCCGGTCCATCCCGTAGTAGCGGCCCCCGACCGTGGCGATCCGGCTCCGCCCGATCCGCTCGAGCTCCCCGGCCATCCAGGCCAGGTGGTGGACGGCCTCCTTGGGGGGCGTGTCCCGACCGTCGGTGAAGGCGTGCAGGTAGATCTCGCGGATCCCCGCCTTCACCGCCGCCTCCGCCAGGGCGACCGCGTGGCGCTGGTGGGAGTGAACGCCTCCGTCGGAGACGAGGCCAAGCAGATGGATCCTTCCCGAGCCGCCGCGGACATCCGCGAAGAAGGAGACGAGTTCGGGATTCCGTGCCAGCTCGCCATCCTCGATCGCCTTGTCGATCCTGGTGAGGTCCTGGTAGACGATCCGGCCCGCCCCCATGTTCTGGTGGCCCACCTCGGAGTTCCCCATCTGCCCCCCGGGGAGACCCACGGCCCGCCCGCAGGTCTCGATCCGGGTGTGCGGGAACCGGGCGAAGAGCGAGCGGGTGAAAGGGGTGTCCCCCTGCGCCACCGCGTTCCACTCGCGGTCGGGGTTCAAGCCCCATCCGTCCAGGACCAGGATCGCTGCCTTGCCGGCCATGCCTGCCTCCGCTCGCCCGCACCGTACCAGAGCCGGGAGAGGGGCCCGGAGCCCTCCCCGGGCAGCCGCGAGGCGGTGCTCGGCACCGTGTACACTCCCGCTTCATGGACGGCATCTCCCCGCTCTGGCTGGACCGATTCGTGGCCGCGGCCCTCGACGAGGACCTGGGGGCCACCGGCGACCTGACTTCGACCCTCCTCTTCCCCCCGGGACAGCTCGCCACCGGCCGGTTCGAGGGGCGGGCCCCGGGGGTCCTGGCGGGAGGTCCCCTGGTCGCTCGGATCGCCCGTTCCCTGGATCCTGCCGTCGAGGTCCGGGAACTCCTGCCCGAGGGGACCGCCCTGGAGCGGGGCATGGTGGTGGCCCGCACCCATGGACCGATCCGGGCCCTGCTGGCAGCCGAGCGCCTGACCCTGAACCTCCTGTCCCGCATGTCCGGCATCGCCACCCTCACCCGGACCCTGGTCGAGGCCGCGGGAGGCACCCTCACGGTGCTCGACACCCGCAAGACCACGCCGCTCCTGCGGCCCCTCGAGCGCTACGCGGTCCGGGTGGGCGGCGGGACCAACCACCGCTACCACCTGGCGGAGGCCGCCATGATCAAGGACAACCACAAGCGGGCGGTACCCGGCGGACTCCCGGAGGCGATCCGGCGGGCCCGGGCCGGCCTCGGTCCGACCCGGGCCCTGGTAGTGGAGTGCGAGACCGAAGCCGAGGCGGATCTCGCGATCGCGGCCGGCGCCGACCACCTGCTGCTCGACAACATGGACGCCGCCATGCTCGCCCGGATCGCGTCCCGACACCGCGACCGTGCCTTCCTCGAAGCCTCGGGGGGCATCTCGGCCTCGTCCCTCCCCACGCTCCGCACCACC
>CAYOHP010000179.1:0-11723 GCA_964403795.1 uncultured bacterium
CCCGCCCTACCGGCCTTCCCCCTCATGCCTTCGGTCCGCTACTCCGAATCCCAGGCGGGTCCGGGAACCGTGGGCGCCGTTGCGGGGCGCGGCTCCCTGCCTTCCACCGCTTCGGATCGGAGACGGGCCTGGCTAGAATCGGGACGGGATCCCATGGCGGAGCGTCGGATCGAAGTCCTGGCCCGGCACCTCGAGCACGAGCCCGAGGATGCCTTCGGGTGGGTCGAGCTGGCCCGGGGTCTCGAACGGGGACGCAATCCGAGGCTGCCCCGGGGACTCGACCTCACCGATCTGGCCCGGGCCTGGGCCAAGGTGCCGCGGGAGCGGGCGCTGGCCCGGCTGGCGCTGCCCTTGGTCGGGCTCGAGCCGACCCCGGATGCCAGCTGGTTCCCGGGCGAGTGGTGGGTGCTCTCGGACCGGGCCGACGAGGTGACCGGCGAGTTCTTCGACGAGGCGAGCGGCTTCCCGCTCCGGGCCCGGGATCCGGCCTCGGGGCTCGACTACCTGTGGATCCCGGGACGTAGCCGCGAGGTCGGGTACTACGTGTCGCGTCATCCCGTGACGGTGGCGGCCTACCGGAGGTTCCTGGCCGCCACCGGCCACCGGGAGCCGCTCGACTACCTGAAGCGCAACCCCTGGGAAGTGCAGCTCCGCAAGCCCGAGCGGCCGGTGGTGCTGGTGGGGCTCGCCGATGCCCGGGCCTTCGCCGCCTGGTCGAAGGGACGTATCCCCAGCGGCGAGGAGTGGGAGCACTTCGCCCGGGGCGAGGACTCCCGGGCCTTCCCCTGGGGGAACGAGAGGCCGAGTCCCGAGCGCTCGAACTTCAATCACGGGCTGGCTTGGCGGGGAGGCGACTGGGATCGCTACCTCGACGGAGTGGGCCTCCGGCCCGAGGGGGCGAGCCCTTTCGGGATCGAGGACATGGCGGGCAACGTGGCGGAGTGGACCGAGGACCCGATCGGGGAGGCCGACCTCGACGAGGTGGTGGTCACCGAGCTGGCGTGCCGGGACCGGGGCAAGCGGGTGGTGCGGGGCGGATCGTGGGCGGTGCGGGCCGCCTCCGAGCTCGAGGTCGGGTACCGGGGCTTCGCGCTGGACCCCTCGAGCCGCACCGAGGAGGTCGGCTTCCGGGTGGTCAAGGAGGTCCGCCTGGGGTAGCGTGGCTCCCCGGAGGCGGGCGTGGTCGAGAAGCTGGTTTCGGGGGGACAGACGGGCGTGGATCGGGCCGCGCTCGACCTGGCTCTCGAGGTGGGGCTCGCCTGCGGGGGCTGGTGTCCCCAGGGACGGCGGGCCGAGGACGGTCCCATCCCGGCGCGTTATCCGCTGGTGGAGACGGGCTCCCCGAGGTATCCGGTGCGCACCGCCTGGAACGTGCGGGACGCCGATGCCACCCTGGTGCTGTGCCGGGGCGAGCCCGACGGGGGTACCCGGCTCACCGTGAGCGAGGCCGTGAAGAAGCGTCGGCCCTACCGGGTGGTGGACCTGGCCGATCCCGAGGACCCTTGTGAGGTGGCCGCCTGGCTGGAAGCCGGCGGGGTCCGGATCCTGAACGTGGCCGGGCCGCGGGAGTCGAGCGCCCCCGGGATCCATCGCGAATCGTTGGCGTACCTGCGGGCCGTGATCGCGACGGTGGGAGAGGGAAGGCCGGGATGAAGCGTTTCGCACTCGAAGCCCATGGGACCGACGTCCGGACCGAGCTCTTGGCCGGCCTCACGACCTTCCTCACCATGGCCTACATCGTGGTGGTGAACCCCGACATCCTCTCGGTGGCGGGCATGGACAAGGGCGCGCTGCTGACCGTGACCTGCCTGGCGGCGGGTCTGTCCTCGATCGGCATGGGGCTGCTCACCAACTACCCGTTCGCGTTGGCGCCTGGGATGGGGCTGAACGCCTTCTTCGCCTTCACGGTCGTGAAGCAGATGGGCATCTCCTGGCAGATGGCCCTGACCGCGGTCTTCGTCGAGGGCCTGCTGTTCGTGGCGCTGACGTTGGGTCGGCTGCGGGAGGCGCTGGTCAAGGCCATCCCGCTCTCGATGAAGCATGCGGTGGCGGCCGGGATCGGGCTCTTCATCACCCTGATCGGGCTGAAGAACGCGGGATTGGTGGTGGCCCACCCGGCCACCCTGGTGGGACTCGGCGATCTCCACTCCTCGGCGGCGGTGACCTCGCTGCTCGGGCTGCTGCTGACCGGCGGCCTGATCGCCCGGGAGACTCCGGGCGCCTTGCTGCTCGGCATGTTCGGGACCGCGGCCCTGAGCTGGTCGCTGGGCCACGCCCCGGTGCCGACGGGGGTCCTCGGGGTCCCGCCCTCGCCGGCGCCGCTCTTCCTGGCGCTCGACTGGGGGGCGCTCGCCCCGGCCCGGCTCTTCGACCTGGTGCCGGTGATCTTCGCCTTCTTCTTCGTGGACTTCTTCGACACCCTGGGGACGTTGGTCGGGGTCTCGGCCAAGGCGGGGCTGCTCGATCGCGAGGGGCATCTCCCCAAGGCGAGGGAGGCCTTCCTGGTGGACGCCTTCGGGACCACCGGGGGCGCCCTGCTCGGCACCTCGACGGTCACCACCTACATCGAGTCGGCGGCCGGGGTGAAGGCGGGCGGGCGTACCGGGCTGACCGCGGTGAGTGCCGGGGTGTTCTTCCTGCTGGCTCCATTCCTGGCGCCCCTGTTGCTCGCGGTGCCGCCGCATGCGACGGCTCCGGTGCTGATCGTGGTGGGTCTCCACATGATGGAAGCGGTCCGGGAAATCGATTTCGAGGACTTCGGGGACGGGCTCCCGGCCTTCCTCACCATCGTGATGATGCCCTTCACGTTCTCGATCTCCGAGGGGATCGTGTTCGGGGTGCTGGCCTACACCGGGATCCGGTTGATGACCGGGCGGGGGCGCGAGGTCCCCGGGCTGCTGCACGCGCTGTCGCTGGTGTTCCTGGCCCGGATGATCTGGAAGGGCTGAGCCCCTACGCCTGCTGCTGGATCAGGGCGGTGAGGCGGTCGAGTTCGCCCTGGTCCGGCGAGCGGATCACATAGGCGTGTTCGCCCATGACCTCGGCGTAGAGCGGGTTCATGGGCTCGTACATGCACAGCGCCCGGCCCAGGGTGTGGAGCAGCTCCTGGTGGGGGATCCGGTAGCGGAAGCGGTCCCGCCGGGAGACGTGGGAACAGTGGTAGGGGCGGGAGTACTCGAAGCTGGCCTGGCCGTGGGTGAGCACCCGGGCCCACAGGTCGTAGACGTCGATGTCGTGGGCGAAGTTGAACATGTCGGGGGTGAAGCCGCCGGGGGGGCGCAGGTTCAGCTCGATCCCGTAGAGGCTGCCGTCGGGCCGGCGGAAGAACTCGAAGTGGAAGAACTTCTCGGGGATGCGGAGCACTCGGCAGATCGCCAGCCCCGCCTTCTCGAGGTCGGGGTCGAGCCGGCGGGCGTTCCAGTACGAGTGGTCGATGCCCCGGGCGGCGATGGCCCGGCCGTCGCTGCTGTACCGGTGACTGGTGTGGAAGAGCACCTGGCCGTCGGGGCCGGTCAGCCCGTCGAAGGTCTGGATGGCGCCCTCGATGTGCTCCTCGATCAGGTAGCTGCCGTGCGGGTGGGTGGCGAGGAAGAACCGGAGACTGTCCAGGTCGGGGAGCTCGTGGGTGTCCTGGGCGCCGACCCCCACGTCGGGCTTCACGAAGAGCGGGAAGCCGGCCTCCTCGACCAGGCGCTCGAGGGCGGGGAGGTCCCGGTGCAGGGCGGCTCGGGCGGTGGCGACCCCGGCCTGGCGGAAGACGTCCTTCATCCGCGACTTCCGCTTGATGCGGGCCATGTGCTCGGGCCGGGGTCCGGGGATGTCGAAGGCCTCCCTTACCAGGGCCTCGAGCTCGAGCCAGGTCTCGAGGTGGGACTCGACCCGGTCGATCCTCCCGTGGCGGCGCCGCAGGGCGTCGACGGCCAGCAGCACGGCGCGGGTGTCGTGGAGGGAGGGGACCTGGACGTGGTCGTGGAGGGCCTGGCGGAGCTCGCCTCCGAGGTGTCGGGGGTCCTGGTCGGTGATCCCCAGGACCTTGGCGCCGCGCCAGGCGAGGCGAGTCGCGAAGCGGTCGAAGTGGGGCGGGAAGTGGGGGGAGAGGTGGACGACGTTCAAGGCGGGAGCGCCTCCGGTTGACATCTTCGGTCCTGGGATGAGAATAGGGTACGGGAATCCGCCCCCGGGCGGGGCGTGGACGCGGAGTCGTACCAGTCATGGGGATCGGGCGAGGCGTTTGGGTCGGGTGGCGGCACGGGCTCTTCGGCCTGCTGGTCGCCGGGCTGGCCCTGATCCCGCCGGCGGTCCCTGCCGCCCCTGGGGCTCCGGTCGCCCGCCGCACCCCGACCGAGATCCTGTTCCAGGCCTTCACCTGGGACGCGGCGGTGGATGGGAAGAAGCACGTCTGGTACCGCCACCTCGAGGCGGTCGCCCCCCAGCTCCGCCGGGCCGGGATGACCCATGTGTGGTTCCCCCCGGTGTCGCGGTCGGTCGGTCCCCAGGGCTACATGCCCGGGGACCTCTACGACCTGGGCGAGGGCGACGAGCTCGGCGACAACCGCACCTTGTACGGCAACCGGGCCGAGCTGGTGTCGGCGGTGCGGGCCATGAAGCGCCTGGGGATGATGCCGCTGTGCGATGCGGTCCTGAACCACCGTTGCGCCAGCCACCAGGAGGACGGGATCTGGAACGTCTTCCACCACCGGAGCGGCAAGGCTCGATGGGAGCGCTGGGCCCTGGCCAAGGACGACTACCGGGGCACCGGTGCCGCCGACTCGGGGGAGGACTTCGGGGCGGCCCCCGACCTCGACCATGCGAACCCCCGGGTCCAGGCCGATCTGGTGGAGTGGTTGCGCTGGATGCGGACCGAGATCGGCTTCGACGGGATCCGCTTCGACTTCACCAAGGGGTACGCCCCGCAGTACGCCCGCCACTACGCCGAGGCCTCGGGGTCCCGGTTCTCGGTCGGCGAGTACTGGACTTCGATGGGCTACGACGGGGACAAGCTGCTGCCCAACCAGGACGGGCACCGCCAGGCGCTGGCAGACTGGGTGGACGGGACGGGGGGCAAGATCTCGACCTTCGATTTCACCACCAAGGGCCTGCTGCAGGAGGCCTGCCGGACCCGGCGTTTCGACTGGCTGAGGGGCCGGGACGGGCGGGCTGCCGGGTTCCTGGGGTGGTGGCCGGGACGGGCCGTGACCTTCCTCGACAACCACGACACCGGTTCGACCCAGGCCCACTGGCCGTTCCCGTCCGAGCGGGTGCTCGAGGGCTATGCCTACCTGCTGACCCATCCGGGGATGCCGAGCGTGTTCTGGGACCACATGTTCTCGTGGGGAGGTGAGGTCCGGGGGGCGATCGAGGCGATGTGCCGACTGCGCCACGAGGCGGGTCTCCACCGGGAGAGCAAGCTCGAGATCCTGGAAGCCCGCCACGAACTCTACGCGGCCCGGATCGACGGCAAGGTGGCGATGAAGCTCGGGGCCGCCGATTGGTCTCCGGGGTCGGGCTGGACCTTGCAGCTCTCGGGCCACCAGTACGCCATCTGGACCCGATGAGCGTGGCCGGGCCGTCGGCCCCGGAGTCGGCGGGACAGGATCCCCTGGTGGCCGCGCTGCGCGGGGCCTTGCCGGCGTCGCGTGTGCTCACCGGAAGGTTGGAGCGGCTCGCCTGGGGCACGGACGCCAGCTTCTATCGCCTGGTCCCCCGGGTCGTGGTGGTGGTCGAGACCGAGGCCGAGGTGGCAGCGGTCCTGGCGGCCTGCCGTCGGGAGGGGGCCTCGGTCACCTTCCGGGGAGCGGGGACCTCGCTCTCGGGCCAGACCGTCACCGCCTCGGTGCTGGCGGTCTTGGGGGAAGGCTGGAAGCGCCTCCGGGTCGAGTCCGAGGGCCTGCGACTGGTGGCCGGGCCCGGGGTGGTGGGGGCCGAAGCCAACCGGGCGCTGGCGAAGTGGGGCCGGCGGATCGGCCCGGATCCGGCATCGATCTCGGTGGCCACCCTGGGCGGGATCGTCGCCAACAATTCCTCGGGGATGTGCTGCGGGACGGCGCAGAACGCCTACCGGACCATGCGATCGCTGCGGCTGATGCTGGCGGACGGGACGGTGGTGGACACCGGATCGGTCGAGAGCAGGGCGGCTCTGGCCCGGGCGCGACCCGAGCTGCTGGAGGGCCTGGCGGCTCTGCGACGGGAGGTGCTCGGGTACCCACCGGGCGCCGAGCGGATCCGGGAGAAGTACCGGATCAAGAACACCACCGGCTACGGATTGAACGCGCTGGTGGAATTCGAGGACCCGGTCGAGATCCTGGCCCGGTTGATGGTGGGTTCGGAGGGGACGCTCGGCTTCGTCTCCGAGGTGGTGCTCGACACCGTGCCCGATCCCCGCGCCGTGGCCACCGCATTGGTGGTCTACGAGGACGCCGAGCGGGCGGCCCTGGCGGTGCAAGCCCTGGCCGCGTGCGGTGGCGAGGAGGGAGGGACGGACGGGGTCGCGGCGGTCGAGTTGATCGACCGTGCCGGCCTTCGGGCCTTGGCCGGGAGGCCGGGCACGCCGGATTTCCTGGCGGGCCTTCCCGACGGAGCGACCGCGCTGCTCGTCGAGGTGGCCGGAGGGGACGAGGCCGCGCTCTCGGCGTGCGTGGCGTCGGCCGAGGCTGCCCTGGGCGAGGTGCCGTGCCTGGAGCGGATCCCGTTCACGGGCGATCCGGTGGCCCGGGCTCGCCTCTGGAAGCTGCGCAAGGACCTCTTCCCGCTGGTGGGTGCGCTGCGGCCGGTCGGGACCACCGTGATCATCGAGGACGTGGCCTTCCCGGTGGCCCGGCTCGCCGAAGGGGTCGTGGGACTCCAGGACCTGTTCGCGGCCCATGGCTACACCGATGCCATCGTGTTCGGGCACGCCCTGGCCGGGAATCTCCACATCGTCTTCGCCCAGGGCTTCGAGGCCCCCGGCGAGGTGGCCCGCTACGCCAGGTTCATGGACGACCTGGCGACGCTGGTGGTCGACCGCTTCGACGGTTCGCTCAAGGCCGAGCACGGCACCGGCCGCAACATGGCGCCCTACGTGGAGCGGGAGTGGGGGACCTGGGCGTACCGGCTCATGGTGCGGATCAAGCAACTCCTCGATCCCGACGGGGTGCTGAATGCCGGGGTGGTGATCAACCGGGACCGGCAGGTGCACCTGAAGGACCTGAAGCCGCTGCCGGCGGCCGGGGCCGAGGTGGACCGCTGCACCGAGTGCGGGTTCTGCGAGACCGCCTGTCCGTCGTACCGGCTCACCCTCTCGCCGCGCCAGCGGATCGTGGGATGGAGGGCGATCGCGGGGGCCGGGCTGGAGGGCTCCGGGGAGGGGACGGGGCCCGGGTTCGAGGCGGGATCCGGGTTCGGGGGAGACGCCGGCCTCCGGGAGGCCTATGGATACGCCGGGCTCGATACCTGCGCCGCCTGCGGCCTCTGCTCCACGGTCTGTCCCCTGGGGATCGACACCGGGTCCCTGGTGCGCAGGGTGCGGGGCGAAGGTCGAGGTCCGTGGGAGGAGGCCGCGGCCGGCTTCGCGGCCCGCCACATGGACTGGGTCACAGCGGTCGGCCGGATGGGTCTCCGGGTGGCGGGCTGGGGTCGGGCGTTCCTCGGCGAGTCGGGGATGCAGGCGGTCTCGGACGCGGTGCGGGGGGTGGTCCCGGGGCTCCCTTCCTGGCGCGCCTCCATGCCCGGTCCCGGTGTCGGGGCACCGGCGGGGAAGGCGGCCCGAAAGGCCCCGATGGGTCGGGTGGTCTACTTCCCCTCATGCGTGGCCCGCACCATGGGACCGGGCCCCGGCGACGGGGAGCGGGACCCGCTGCCGGTGGTGTTCCGTCGCCTGCTCGAGAAGGCCGGCTTCGAGGTGGTGGTGCCCGAGGGGGTGGAAGGGCTCTGCTGCGGACTGCCGTTCGCTTCGAAGGGTCTGGGCGAAGTCGCCTCGGGGGCGCGGGACCGGCTCCGGAGGGCCCTCGACGCCGCCAGTCGCGGGGGGCGCGATCCGATGGTCACGGATACTTCGCCCTGCGCCTGGTGGACTGGGGGAGGGGCCGCGGGCGAAGTCGCGTCGGCGGCATCGTCGGCGCCGGTCGGGGTGCCTGCGGATCCGGCCGAGTTCCTCCATGACGCGGTGCTGCCGCGGCTCACGGTGCGGCACCGGGTCTCGTCGGTGGCGGTCCACGGCACCTGTTCGGGCCGCAAGCTCGGGACCGGCGGGAAGCTGGCGGCCCTGGCCGCGGCGGTGGCCGACCGGGTGGTGGTACCCGAGGGCGTGGGCTGCTGCGGGTTCGCCGGCGACAAGGGCTTCCTGGTACCCGAGCTCTCGGCCCACGCCTTGCGGGGCCTGGCGCCGCAGGTAAGGGAGTGCGCGGCGGTCTCCGGCGTCTCCACCAGCCGCACCTGCGAGATCGGCCTGAGCGATGCGGCCGGGGTGCCGTACCGTTCGATCGCCCATTTCCTGGACGAGCTGGGGGAAGGCCCGGGATAGGAGACCCGGGGGTTCCGGCCTCCCTCCTACCGGGTCGCTCCCGTCCGGCGCGGGCCGGGCGAGAGGATCGGGAAGGGGGGAAGCCGGAGGGGAAGCGGTCTAGCCGCGATAGCCGCGACCGCCTCGGTCGCCCCCGCGCCCACCGCGACCGCCGAAGCCGCCGCCGCCCCCGCCGTCACGTCGGGGAGCCCGCTCCTGGGCCTCGTTCACCCGCATCGGACGACCATCGACTTCGGTGCCGTCGAGGGCCTTGATGGCGCGATCGGCGTCCTCGGGGCTGGCGAACTCCACGAAACCGAAGCCGCGGGACCGGCCGGTCTCGCGATCGGTGAGCACGATCGCATCGGTGATCTCACCGTGCGCCTGGAAGATGCGACGCAGTTCGTCGCTGTCGGTGTTCCAGGACAGATTGCCTACAAAGAGCTTCTTGGCCACAGGGCATCCCTTCGTCTCGCCGGTCTCATCCGGCTCGCGAAGGAAGCGGAGGTTGCCTGCAAGAACCGTTCGGTGGTCCCGGGATCTGGAGCCTTCCAGCCCCGAGCCGACCGTTCATGGATCGAATACAAGTACGCCGGCGACCCCGACCGCCAGATCTTTCGAATCGGGCGGAGGATCCCGGAGGGGGCCGCGAGGATCATCGGACTGCCCGCGAAGCAGGCTCAGGGCTCCCGGTCCGGTCCGTCGGCAGCCTCTCCGGCGGGCAGCGGGGGAGTGGCGACCTCCTCGGTGGAAGACCCCTCGGGGAGGATGCCCAGCCTGCGCTGCTCCTTGCGTTCTTCCTTGCGGGCGCGCTTGGCGCTCTTGGCCTGGTCCCGCCTGCGCTTCTGGTGCTTGTAGTTCTGGTCCGACATCCTTGCCTCCACGGTTCAGTCCGAGCCACCCTGCGAATCGGTATCCGGGATCCGACGGCCACGCCGATCGGGCTGGTCGCGGCCTCGGAACGCATGCCCGAGCCCCTCGAAGTAGAGGTTGCTGGAGAACCCGCAGTGGCTGCAGATCCGGCGCAGCGAGTGGTGGCCCTCGCCGCCGCAGCGTCTCTGCAGGTCGAACAAGTCCTCGCCGACCCGGATCCGCATGTGGCGGTACCAGAGGTGGACCAAGGCGATCTCGTCGTCCTCGCTCCACGTTGCCACCTCGACCTGGGTCGGGGCTCCTCGCCAGCGGGTCCGGGTCATCTCGGCGAGGGTGAGCCGGAGCAAGGCGAGATCATAGGCTGCGACCGCGATCCCAGCGGCCTCTGGAGCATTCACCGCGACGCCCAATCCCGGGAAGTCCGTCGGGACGAAGGTGTTCGTAGCGGCGACCTCTCGCCGGAGGGTAGCACGGATCCGATACGCCGGCCTGCGGTCCGCGGGGATGGGGAAGGCGATGTCGAGGTTGCGCGTCCGGTCCCGCGCGACCTGCGCGCCCCGCCCGGTCGACCGCTCTCGGATCCGCTTGGGAAGAGGCTTCCGGCCGATCGTGGTGGCGGCACCAGTCTTGCTGCACCGCCACCGGGAGGTGTCCCATGCAGGGTCCCGAACGGGTCGCCGTCTACCGGTCCGAGGCCGACCGGATCGCCGCCATGGTCCCCAGCCTGGAGGCCGTCGAAGGTTTCCTGGAGGGGGGCCGCTACCCAGGCCTGGCCGCCGTCATGGAGGTCGCCGATTTCTTCCAGAACCGGGCCGTCGCGTTCCACGCCCGACGCATCGCCCGCCCGCCCCAGGTGCCTGTGGATCCCCACGATCCGGGCTTCCGCACCTGGACCTCGAATTGGCTCCGCAAGGAGCACCGCAAGGCCCACGACCTCGCCTGCCGGGTGCGTGATGGACTGACCGCCGCCAAGGTCGAGAGCCGTGATCTCGCCCGCTGCCTGCACCGCTACCTGGGCCGACTCGCCATGCTCCTGCCCCTCGAGCAGGTCGGGTTGGCGCTCCCGGCCTGACACCGGGGACGGGTCCGAGGTGGCCGGTCCCGGCTCGCGGGTTTCGGATCGGCAACCGGTCGACTACTCTGGAGCCGAGCCCGGATTGGAGGCAGCGTGCGCCGGGGAAGGAGACTCTGGGGGCTTCTTCTCCCGGTGCTGCTCGCCGGTGGTCGGGGGGCCGGCTCCGGTCCGGCCAGGGCGGAGGGCGACCCCGAGGCGTGGCGGCCGCCGTTCAAGCGGGGCGAGGCCCTGCTCGACTCCGGGAGCTACGAGAGCGCCCGCCTCGCCTTCCGGGAGTCGGTCGACCTGGTGGCTCGCCAGCATGTCTACCCCTGCGAGATGCTGCCTCGGCTCCATCAGCTCGCAACCCGTCTCTGGGAGACGAGCCAGGACCGACCGGACCTGCTGCGCAAGGCCGAACTCGCGAGCCGGGATCCCTCGCGTTTCTGCGGGAACAACATGGTCTGTCCCGCCGCCTGGTGCGCCAGAACCGCCCTGGTGCGCGGCCGGATCCTGCTCGCATTGGACGAAGCGAGGGTGGCCAGGGAATTCCTCCGGAAGGCCGTGAGCGGGTACGTGCGCCTGCGGACGAAGGACCCGGACCCGGAGGGGGGACTTCCGGAGGAGGAGGTCGGGTCCGACCCCGACTTCGACCCGGGGGCCGAGGAGGCGGAAGCTCGTGCGCTCCTGGCCGAGGCCGGCGAGCGTCTGGGCGAGTCCTCCGCGGGCTCGGACGAGGATCCGGACTGAGCCGGGACCGGACCCGCTCCGGGTTGCTCCCCGGGTCCGGCCTGGTCGCGGGCAGGTTGGTGGCGCGGTGGCAGCCTTCCCCCTGCCTCAGGAGTCCATGCCGAGGATCGTCTCGCCGATCGGGGAGAGGGCGGCAGCCGAGACGCCCGGGTCGAGGGAGAGTCCTGCCGGGAGTTCGATCGGGAGGACGGGAGTCGGTGCGGCCTCGCTGAGGAGGACCCCGGTGCGGGCCATGACCTCCCGGGCGAAGTCGACCTTGAAGAGGAGGCGCTTCCAGCCGTCGGAGCGGGCGGGAAGGATCCAGAGGGCGTCGATCCGCTTCTCGCCGGCGTTGATCCTAGGGATCTGGTAGAGGTGGATGGTCATCGAGCCGTCCTGGACGGTGGCGACGCGCTGGTAGATCTGCGAGTCGGTCTGGACGGTCTCGAAGCCCTGGACCCTGGTCACGGTCCCGTCCGGCGCGGTCTCGGGAACCCCGCCCGGCCACTGGCGGGCCATGGCGATCGCCAGGCCGGTGGGATCCCCGAGCCGGTCGGTGCGGAGGTGCGGGGTGATCGAGAGCTCCACGAA
>CAYOHP010000180.1:0-11596 GCA_964403795.1 uncultured bacterium
CTTCGCCCGCCAGGAGCGGGCCGGGGACCGACGGCGGCGGGACTCGGGCTTCCGGGTGGTGGTCCCGCTGGGGCCGCTGGGGATGGCCACCCACGAGGACATGCGGGACCTGGGACCGATCCGGGACGACGAGCTGCCGGCACGGGCCAGGCGGGCACCCGGGTTCTCGCTCGAGACCGGCGGCGAGGGCGAGCTCTTCGGGCTGCTCGGACCCTGGGCCCGGGAGCTCTTCCGGGGCCTGGTCCCGGTGGCGGGGACGGGGCGCCGGGGAGTGCGACGCAGGCCGCCGATCCGACGGAGGTGAGCCGGAGGCTCCCGGAGCCCACCTGCTAGGATGCCGCGATGCTCCACCCCCTCGACTGGCTCGTCATCGTCGTCTACTGCCTGGTGGTCCTCGGCCTCGGGATGCGGGCCGGGCGCGAGGAGAAGAACGAGGAGGACTACTTCCTCGGGGGACGCTCCATCCCCTGGTGGGCGGCGGGGATCTCGTTCCTGGCCACCACCGCCTCGGCGCTCACCTTCGTGGCGGTGCCGGGGACGGCCTTCAAGGGCGACTTCGTCTACCTGCAGCTGGCCGGCGGCGACCTCTTGGGGCGGTACCTGATCGGGGCCTACCTGCTCCCTGCCTACTTCGCCCACCGGGTGACCACGGTCTACCAGTTGCTGGGGAAGCGCTTCGGCTCGGTGTCGCAGGACGCCGGGACGGTGCTGTTCCTGGTGACCCGGGTGCTGGCCTCCTCGGTCCGGCTCACCGCCTGCGGGATCGCCTTCTCGGTGATCTTCGGCATGCCGCTCGACGCCACCATCGTGGCGATCACCCTCGTGGCGATGGTCTACACCGTGGCCGGCGGGATCAAGGCGGTGATCTGGACCGACTTCCTCCAGTTCCTGATCTTCATCGGGGGCGCCATCCTGGCGCTCGGGACCATCGTCTCGGCGTTGCCCGAGGGGGTCTCGACCTTCCTGGAGATCGGCAGCGCCCACCAGAAGTTCCGCATCCTCCACCTGGAGGGCGGCTGGAACAACCCGGACAACCTGGTGCCCGGCACCATCTTCGGGCTGCTGCTCACCTTCGCGGTGCAGGGCACCGACCAGGACCTGGTGCAGCGCCTGCTCACCACCCGCACCTGCAAGGACAGCCAGAAGGCCATGCTCTGGACCGCGCTCGCCACCGTCCCGATGAACCTGATCTTCCTCGGGGTGGGGGCCGGGCTCTTCGCCTATTACCAGGTGAACCCCGACCCGGCGGTGACCAAGTTCGTCGCCGAGGGGCACACCGACTGGATCTTCCCCCACTTCATGAAGACGGTGCTGGCGCCCGGGGTGCGCGGCTTCCTGATGGTGGGCATCCTGGCCGCGGCCATGAGCTCGCTGGACTCGACCCTGAACGCCCTGGCCTCGACCGCCTACATCGACCTCTACCGCAAGCACGTGAGTCCCGAGGACACTCCCGAACACGCGGTCCGGATCTCCCGGTGGTTCTCGGTCGGATTCGCGGTGATCCTCGCCATGGTGGCCATGGCCTTCGGGAACCAGGACGGGATCCTGTGGGTCGGGTTCCGGATCATGGGCTACACCTACGGGACCCTGCTCGGGCTCTTCCTGCTGGCGGTCTGGACCCGGGACCGCGGTTCCGATACCGGCAACCTCACGGCCATCGTCGCCAGCATCTCGCTGGTGCTGGTACTCACCCGGGAGTGGAAGTCCGGGCCGCTCGTCGGCTACGCGGTGGCCTGGCCCTGGGCCATCGCCATCGGGGTGGTCTCGACGGTGGCCATCGGTTCGCTCTGGAAGACGCCGCGCCACGTGCTCGCCGCCTTCGAGAAGGAGCGCAACGCCCTCGAAGCCGAGGGCTGAGAGCCTGGGACCGGGGTCCGGGACCTGGGCTATGGTGGGGACTGTCGAAGGAGGCCCCCTCTTGTCCCGGCCCACTCCCCGGATCCTGATCGCCCTCGCCCTGACGCTGGTCCCTGCGGCTCCGGCTTCCGACCTTGCTGCCATGGTGCGGGCCAGGATGAAGGCGCGGCCGACCGTGACGGGCGCTCCGGCAACGGCGACCCCGGGGGCCGGCCGGGGCAACCAGGCCCGGTGCCAGGAGAAGATCGCCGGCACCCGCAGGAAGGCGATGCCCAAGGGGAACGGGAGCTTCGACTTCTACGCCTTGAACCCCAACTTCAGCCTGGTCCCCTGCGAGGGAGCGGAGGAGGTCGACGAGCTGTTCAAGATCCGGTATCCGTCGTCGCTCACCGGGACCGAACCCCCGGTCTGGGGTATCGGGGAGGGGGCGAACCGGAGTTGGATGAAGATCCAGTTCGGCACCCGTCCCCAGGGCGAGCGCACCACCCACGACCTCCTCCACGTCGGATTCGAGTTGATCGCCAACGGGAAGGGGGGAAGCGTGGGCATCTTCTCGTCGAACCGGGACGCCAACGGCAATGCCCGCATGGCGCTGAGCTTCAACCCCTGGGACAACCACGTCTACCTGCGGGACCTCCACCAGTCCCGCGAGCCCTGGGCCCAGCTCCGGCTGGACGACGGGAGCCTCTACCTCGGGCAGTTCGGCGGCGGGGCGCCGGAAGGCTTCGGGTGGCGCTTCGAGGACGGGATGCAGAAGGGCCGCATGGGGTTCTTCGCGGCCGGGGTGCCCCACGGGCTGCAGATCGAATGGCAGACCGTGCCGTCGAGCGTGCACAAGCAGGGCGAGCCGGCGAGTGCGGCCCGACCGGCCGCCATCGACCATGTGAAGAAGGTCCTCTATGACCACGGAGCGGCGAAGACCTCGGAGTGGATCCAGAGGGGAGCCAAGGGGTGGACGGTGGCGGGTGAGCCGGCGACGTCGACCTCCATCGGGTACCTGGCCCGCCTCGAGCAGGTGGGCGCCGAGGCCAAGCGACGCAACGAGGAACTGGCGGCGACGCGGCGGGCGGCCTTCGCCAAGCTCCGGGCCGGGGACTGGGTCAAGACGACGGCCGGATGGTCCATGGTGGTCGAGAACGCCGGCGACGGACCCGAGAAGGGGAAGGTCGCCAGCTTCGGCAAGCACGAGGAGATCACCGACGCGATGGACCTCACGGTGGCCAAGCCCGGGGAGACGGTCTTCCTGGCAGGCTACGGGTTCTACCAGGGAGAACCCGCCAAGAAGGCCGAGCTCGAGACCCGGCGCCTGGCCCGCCTGAAGCAGGTGCAGGCCGAGCGCAAGGCCGCCAAGGCGGCGGCCGAGGCCGACGCCAGGGCCAAGGCGGCGGCTTTCGCCGCCAGGATGGCCGGCCCCTCCGGCGGGGCGGGATCCTCGGGGTCCTCGCCCTCCCCCTACCCGGTCAGCGGCTCCTCGCTGGGGTCACCGGTCTCGTCGTACTCGCCCCGCCCCGGCACCGAGGCCTGGCACGACCAGCGCCGGCTGACCAACCCGATCACCTACCACCAGAACAAGTACAACTACTGACAGTGGGGGCGGGGGAGTCGGGCTCCCTCCGCCGGATCACTTCGTCGTGGGCGTGGTCGAGGTGGTGCTGCCGGTCGACTCGTCGTCCTCCTCGTCGTCGACCATCTCGTCGTCGTCGTCGGAGTCCTCGTCCTCGGAGTCATCGATCTGGTCGGGATCCACGGTTCCGGTCGGGGTCCAGGCCGTGATCCGCACGTCCTGCTGTTCGCCGTGGATCTTCACCTTGAGGCTGCCGCCGCCGACCCGGAGCCGGACCAGGGTGCCGTCCACTTCGATGCGGACCCAGGTGATCCGACCCTGGCCGTCCCGCTCGGCGTCCCGGACCCGGATCTTCACGTCCTTGCCCTCGACCTTGATCGTGGTGGTGTCGCCGCCGATCTTCAGGGTCACCGAGGTGTTGGAACCGATCCGCACCCGGACCGCGGTGATCTTCTCGGCTCCGTCGGGGGTGTCCTCGCCGGGGAGCGGCTTCTCATCGCAGTCCTCGTCGTCGCCCACGCTGTCCTCGGGCTTGTTGCCGCCCATCTCGACGCAGCGCTTCACCTTGGCGAAGCCGGCCTTGTAGCCGGACTTGAAGCCCGCCTCGTAGCCGTCCTTCTTGCCCCGCTCCCGGTCCGAGACCGAGGTCGGCGGCGTGGTCACGGTGGTGCCGGGGATCGAGTCGCCGGGGGTGGAGCTGGTGGACCCGGTCGCCGAGGTGGAACCGGTGGCCGAGGTGGAGGCCGTCGCCGAGGTGGAGGTGGTGGTCGCGATGCTGGTCGAGTCGAGGTCGGTCCGCTCGTAGACGACCTTCTCGGACTTGGGGTCCGGGACCGGTCCGGGCTTGGTGGTCTCGGGGTCGAAGGCGCACTCGCCGGTGGCGCCGAGTTCCTCCACGGCGGCCTTGATGCCCTTCTTCCAGCCGTCGCCCCAGCCGTCGCGGAAGCCTTCGTCGAAGCCCTCGCCGTAGCCCTGGGGGTCGGCGGGCTGGGCGATCCCGGAACCGGGGGTGGTGGTGTTGGGAGGATTGTTCTTCTTGCAGCCGGTCGTGAACGCGAGGAGCAGCGCCAGGAGGAGGATCGGGGGAACCCAGTCCCGCCGTCCCTTGCGAGTGTTCACCATATCGAGCACCGACCTTCGAGCCGTCTTGCGTGTGGCATGCGGACGGGGTCCCTGAAGCAAGGAGCGGGCCAGCCGGGGACCGGACCCGGTGCCGGAAGCTGGGATCGGCTCCTGGAGCCGTGCTCCCTGCCTTCCCCGGAGCCGCATGCAGGAAGGAGGGGGTGGATACCCAGGGGATCACGCGCTCCGATTCCAGGACCCTCGTCCTCGGCCGGAGACGCCGGCGTGTACCCTCGTGGACATGGCCGGATCGATCGCCGGGTACCGGACGCTGCGGCTCCTGGGCGAGGGCGGCATGGCCCGGGTCTGGCTCGCCGAGGAGGCGGAGACCGGGCGGCGGGTGGCGCTCAAGGTGCTCTCGGAGGGGGCCCGGGATCCCGAGGCCCGGCGGCGCTTCGAACGGGAGGCGCGGTTGGCCCGGGAGGCGGCCCACGAGTGCCTGGTCCCGCTGGTCGCCGAGGGGCTGGGGCACGATCCGCCCTGGCTCGCCTACCGGTGGATGGAGCGGGGGCACCTGGGGGCGCTCCGGGGAGCGGAGGCCGCGTCCCTGGTGGCCGCGGGTGCCCGGGTGGCGGCGGCGCTGGCGCACCTGCATGGGCGGGGGATCGTGCACCGGGACGTGAAGCCCGAGAACGTGCTCCTCGATTCCGAGGGGAAGGCCTGGCTCGCGGACTTGGGGCTGGGGCGGGCGGAGGGCCGGGATGCCACCCTCACCCAGGAGGGGATGGCCATGGGGACGCCGGGCTTCCTGGCCCCCGAGGTGCTCGACGGCGAGGAGGCCGGGGCCGCCGCCGACGTCTTCGCCCTGGGGGCCATGCTCGGCGAGCTGCTCACCGGGGTGGCGGCGGATCGCCGGGAAGAGCTGGAGCGGGCCTTGGGGGGGGACGGGGGCTCCGGAACTCGCGGGGTGGGTGCGGCGCTGCCTGCGCACCGATCCCCGGGATCGGCCCGCGGCGGTGGCGGTGGCGGCGGCGCTGGAGGCGCTCGAGGAGGTCGGGGCGGGGACGGGATCGGCGGCGATCGGAAGGGAGCCGGCGGCGACGCCAGCGTGCCGTCCGGGGGACGCGGTCGATCGGAAGGGTCTCCCGGGTGCGGTGGCGGCGCTCTCGCTCGTGTCCCTGGGGGCGCTGGTCGGATGGGGGCTGGCGGGACCGGCCATGGTTCCCGCACCGTCGCCGGGGGGGGCTCTCGAGGCCAGGGAAACCGGGTTGGGGACGGGCGCCGGGACCGGGTGGCGGGCCCGGGTGCGGGGTGTGGACGAGGATCCGGGAGTGCGGCTGACCGCTCCGGGCGGGAGTCCCGGCCTGGTGGTGGTCACCGGGGGGCGGGCGGTGACGGGCGTGGGGCTGGCGCCGGCCGAAGGCGGGGTCCTGCTCCGGATCGGACTCTCGGCTCCGACCGAGGCAGGGGAGGTCCTGGTGCTGGGCGTAGACGACCAGGGGAGGGTCCGGTCCCGGCGTTTCGAGCCTCCGGCTCTGCCAAGTCCTTGAGGACGGGAGGGGCCTGGGGTTCGATGGGGACCGGAGATCCATGAGGGAGACGCGCAGCACGGTGGTGTCCGTCGGCGACGGGCTCGAGCTCCGTTTCGAGCGGACCCGGTTGCTGGTGGAGGCCGGCCCCGACCAGGGTCGCGAACTCCTGCTGGTCGACCGGCCGGTGGTGGTGGGAAGGGGCGAGGAGGCCGATCTCCGGCTCGGCGACGCCACCGTCTCCCGGGCCCACCTGGCGATCGAGCCCTGGGGGGCGGGCTACCGGGTACGGGATCTCGGCTCCAAGGGCGGGACCTTCGTCAACGGCGTCCAGGTCACCGAGGCCCCGCTGCCTCCCGAGGCGCGGCTCCGTCTGGGGGTCACCGAGCTGTTGCTCCGCTCCGACGCCCACCGTCTGAAGGGCGCGACCTCGCCGGCGGGGGAGGTCGAGGGCCAGCTGGGCGCCAGCTTGGCGATGCGACGCCTGTTCGGGCTGGTGAGGCGGGTCGGCGAACTGGGAATGCCGGTGCTGGTCACGGGGGCCTCCGGCACCGGCAAGGAAGGTCTGGCCCGGGCGGTGCACCGCTGTGGGCCCGACCGGGATGGCCCCTACGAGGTGGTGGACTGCACCCTGCTCGAGCGGGAACACCTGCGCAGCGAGCTCTTCGGTCACGTCAAGGGCGCCTTCACCGGTGCCGACGCGGCCCGGATGGGAGCCTTCGAGCGGGCCGACGGGGGGACCCTGTTCCTCGACGAGGTGGGCGAGCTGCCGCTGGACCTCCAGCCGGCTCTGCTGCGGGTCCTCGAGCTCGGCGAGGTGCGACCCCTGGGTGCCGACCGGGCGAAGCGGGTCCGGACCCGGGTGGTGAGCGCCACCAACCGGGATCTCCCGCGCATGGTGGCCGAGGGGCGGTTCCGGGAGGATCTGTACTTCCGGCTCTCGGCAGTGGTCCTGGAGCTGCCGCCGCTCGCCGACCGGGAAGACGACGCAGTGATGTTGGCTCGCCACTTCTGTCCCCCGGGGGTGGAGCTCGGGGAGGACGCCCTGGCCGCCATCCGTGGCTATCGCTGGCCCGGGAACGTCCGCGAGCTCCGGTTCCGGATCCAGCGGGCGGCCGGCCTGGCGTCGGGATCGCGACTGTCCGCCGCCGACCTGGCCCTGCCTCCCGGGGGAGGCGTCGTCGCGTCCTTGCCGGTCGGGCCCAGGTCCGAGGAGGAGGAGGAGGCCAGGAGTCCAGGTGCCGCGGGGTCGACCCTGCCGGGTGGCGGGCCGGGAGGCCCCGGAGGCCAGGTCGGTCCGGGGGGCGGAACCATGGCCGACTACGAGGAGGCCGCCATCCGGGAGGCCCTCCGCCTCTACGACGGGAACAAGAAGGAGGCGGCCCAGCACCTCGGTATCGGCCGCTCGACCCTCTACCGCAAGCTCGCCCTCTACGGCCTGGAGTAGCGGGTGGAGGCACTCCCCGAAGGCCTGGCGGGTCGCTACCGGGCGGTCCGTACCCTGGGGTCCGGGAGCTTCGGCCGGGTGGTCGAGGCGACCCAGCTCGCCACCGGGCGCACCGTGGCCGTGAAGCTCTTCGAGCCGCGGGGAATCGTCGGGGAGTACCGGGAGCAGGCCAAGGCGAGGTTCGGGCGCGAGGTCCTCGCCATGCAGGGGATCGCCTCCGACCGGGTGGTCCGGGTGCTGGAAGGCGGCCTCGACCAGGATCCTCCCTGGCTCGCCATGGAGTTCGTGGAGGGCGAGTCCCTGGAGGCGCGCCTGGCCCGGGGGCGGCTTCCCTGGCGGGAGGTCGTCGAGCTGGGGCGCCAGCTCTGTACCGGCCTGGCAGCCCTGCACGCGGCCGGGGTGCTCCATCGCGACCTGAAGCCGGCGAACGTGATGCTCCGGGCTTCGGGGGGTGCGGTGATCGCCGATCTGGGCCTGGCGGCGCTCGCCGGGGCCACCGTGCTCACGCGCACCGGACAGGTCCTCGGCACCCCGAAGTACCTGCCGCCCGAGGTGCTTGCCGGCGCTCCCTGGAGCCCGGCCGGGGATGTCTACCAGGCCGCCCTGGTTCTCTTCGAAGCCGCCACCGGCAGGCGGGGGTACCAGGCGGCGAGCTTCGACCAGCTGCTCCGCCAGGTGGCGCGGGGCGAGCGGGCCGGGTGGCCTGCGGGGATCGAGGTCCCGCCCGGGTTGCGGGCCGTGATCGACCGGGCGACTGCGGCCGACCCGGTGCGGAGGACCCAGAGCGCGGTCGCGCTGGAGGGCGAGCTCGAACGCCTGGAAGGGGAGGGGAAGGCCGGGGTCGCCGGTGCCACCGCCACGGTCGAGGGGATCGCCGCGACCGACGAGGCCTCGGGGAGGATGCAGGCAGGCACGGCCTCGGTCCTGGAGGGACCGGTGGCCACCGGATCGCGGGGTACGGCGAGACCGGGGGCCGGAGGCCCGGGGTCCCGGGGCGGGGTCGGTGACCGCGTGCCGTCCGGACTCCTCGGCTTGGGGCTCGCCCTGGTGGCGCTGGGTGCCCTGGGGGGAGGGATGGCCCGACGGATCGGCGAACGGGAGGCGGGCCCGGCGGGTGGGAGCGGGAAATCCACGGGGTCGGAGCCGGCTCCGCCCCGGGTCCGGCCGGTGGTGGGACGGAGGCTGCGGGTGGATTCCCAGGATCCGATCTGGGTCCGCCCCGAGACTCCGGGTGCGGTTCCCCACTGGTTCGAGGCGGGCGGAGGGGACCTCGAACTCCCAGCAGGAAGGCTGCCTCCCGGGATCGAGTGGAGGAACGGGGAGCGGCGGGGACGGATTCCTCTGGATCGGGAGGCGTGCCTCGCCCAGGTGCTGCGGAGGGCCACCGAGGAACTCGGCGAGACGGCCCGACCCCTGGGTGCATCGTGGCTGGCCTGGGCCCCGGACCTGTTCACGGCGGACCCGGACGGGGGCCCCGAGGAGGCGGTCGCGGCCAGCCTCTGGGAGGCCTGGCAAGCTGCCGAGGTGGGACGCACCCTCGCCCGCGAGGAGGCGGGTGCTCCGAGCGGGGTCGGGGCAGGATCCGCCGAGGGACCGGGCCCCTGGGAGCCCGGATGGAGGGGAGAGGGTCCAGGGCTCTCGCTCGGCTCGACCTCGAGGATCGACCTGGCCTTCACGGTGGAGGGTGGAACCCGCTCGGACCGCGGCGTGTTCGGCTTCGAACTGACCTCGGCCAGGGGGGCGATGGTCCTGTCCAGCGAAGTCCATGGGCGGGCCGCCCAGGGGGTACGGTTCCGGTGGCCGGAGGAGTCGTTCGGGTCGGGTCCGGCGATGCTCCTGGTCGAAGGCGCCCGGGTGCCGGTCGGTACCGCCTGGCGGGTGCGACCGGCGGATCGGGAAGGACCGGGGTTCCTCCTCTTCCGTCCCGATCCGCGAGCCGAGAGGTCCCGCTCCGAGCCGGGCCGTTCCGTCGAGCTCGGACTGGTCCTGCCCGGGCGCCTGCTGCCCCGCCCCGGGGAAGGGATGCGCCTGGAATTGGTGGAGATCGCCGCCGGGGAGCCCCGGGTCGGGAGGCTGCGTCGGATCGCCCTGGTCCGGAGGGATCCGGTTCCCGGTTCGCCCTGACCGGGAGGGCACCCCGGGCTGTCCTCCCGTCCCGCAGGAGACTGCCGGTCGCGGGTGTCCCGATCCGGGACACGCCCGCCCCGGGGATGGCACACGGGTGGGTCCCGGGATCGGACGCGAGCCCGGAGGTCTGGGCGTAACTCCGCTCGGGAAGCGGGTCCCGTAGGCTGGCACGAGGGTCGCTATCGAGGGCTCGGACAGGATCCGGAGCGGAGGACGAGGCGATGCGACGAGGCCACGGCAAGCGGGTGCTGGCGATGGGCTTCCTGGTGGCGGGACTCGGTCTCACGGGGTGCGGTGCCGGAGCGGGCGCCGGCAGCCTGGGGTCGCTGATGCCGATCCTGCAGCAGATCCTGGGAGCCCTGGGCGGCCTGATGCGGCAAGGCCAAGCCACCCAGCAGGCCCTCGACCGTCAGCAGGTCCAGCTCGACCGGCTGTCCACCCAGCTTGCGAACCTGCCGAAGGGGAACGGACCCGACAAGGTCCAGGACCCGAACAAGGCCAAGGATCCGGTCGTGAAGGTCGAGGCGCCGGTTGCCAAGGTCGAGGTCGGCACCGTGGAGAAGCCGATCGTGAAGGCCGATCAGCCGGCCGGCGGGAAGGACCCGTACTTCTCGGCCGACTGGAACGACTGGATCGCCGAATCCGACAAGCTCGAGGCTCCGGAGTTCGACCCCTTCAAGGTGACGACCACGTCGATCCCCGATGGCGGGGTAGGCGGTCCGACCGGGCTCGACGGGAGCTCGAAGCCCTGGGCGACGATGATCCACTGAGTGTCGACCCGGTGGCGGTCGTCGACCGGGCTACCTCACCCGGAACGGCAGCTTCTGGCCGTCGCGGTACACGACTCCCGAGGCGGCGTCGGTGAGCGAGACGACGGTGCCCGAGGGGGTCACGTCGAGCCACTCGGCGCCGGGCTGCCCGAGCGAGCGACCGTTCTTGTGAACGATCCCGCCCTGCAGGTGGTAGACGTTGCCGGCGCCGTCGAGGCGGAAGCCGAAACCCCGCCAGCCGGTATCGGTCCCGTCGCGATGGATCTGCTGGGCGAAGTCGGACCAGAGCACCCGTCCCTGGGCGTCGACCGCGAAGTGGTCGCGGCGGGGGAGCATGGCGAGGAACTCGATCTGGCCGCTCCCCGCCCGATAGCGGAGCAGGCGCCAGCGGTTCGGGGGATTGCGCACGGTGTAGACGTAGTCGCCGTTCCCGTCCCGGAGGAAGCTCCCGGGGAAGAGGTCGACCGGGGCCTTGTCCCCGTCGATGTGGAGGTGGCCGTCGGCCTTGGCGACGTAGGCGATCCGCCCCTGGCCGTCGACATCGAAGGCCGAGCCGGGCTGGATCTCGTAGCCGGTCCCGGAGCCGTTCACCAGGATCTCCTGCCCGACCCAGTCCTTGACGGTATAGACGTTGCCGGCATCGTCGATCCGGAAGTCATGCTCGCGGATCCAGTTCTGGCCGAGCGAGGCACCGTCGACCGAGAGCTTCCCGAAGCTGTCGGTGTAGAAGGCCTGCCCGCCCCGGCTGACCAGGAACTCGTCATGGTCGCGGTCGGGCTGCCAGTACGTCTCGCTGCCCTCGATGGCGATCCGGCCCCATGAGGTGAGGTGGAAGACCCGGCCGGCGCCGTCCAGGCGGAAGGGCGGGTTCCAATGGGAGCGCTCGGCCTCGGGCGCTGCGTCGGTCTCGACGGCTGCCAGCGGGACCAGGATCCCGGGAGGGAAGCTCCCGGGATCGAGGGCCGCCGAAGGGCCGGGAACTGCGAGGGACAGGAGTGCCGCCCCCAGGGCGGCGAGGACATGCACCCGAACGGGCGCGAAGGGACGATGCGACGACACGTAGGCCTCCCCGATACGCGAGTGGTTCTCGGGTCGGTCCGCGTTCCCATGGGGGGCGCGGCCGCCCTTTGATCGAGCCGGGCAGGCTACCCGGGGGCGCGTCGGGGTGTCAAACCGGGGAGCGGGTCCTGGGATTCGGAGTAGCGGGGAGTCAGCGATAGGGGAAGGCAGGTCGCCTTCG
>CAYOHP010000181.1:0-4927 GCA_964403795.1 uncultured bacterium
CTGGTCCCGGTCTCGCCGGCGGCCTCCGCGATCTTGGTAGCCGGGCAGCCGGCGAGCACCGTGGTCGCCAGGCAGAGGACCAGCCCCAAGGCCTTGTGTCCGTGTCGCCGGGTTCGCCGCCGCTCCATCGATCTTCCTTCCGCCGGTTCGGCCGAAGCACGCTCGATGCCAAGCCGAGGAACGGCTCCGGGAGCCGATCCTAGGGCGAACCACAGGCGGCTGCGAGCCCGGAGACAAGGCACGCGCAACACGCGAGACACGCGGGACAGGCACCGGGGGAGGCGAAGTCCCGGCGAAGGCCCGGTCGCCCGAGGCGCGGCCGGGTTACCGGGGGGCGGGACCTGCTGGATTCGAACCGAGCCCGGGAACCGGTGCCCCCGGGGGCAGACCGGCGGGCGCACCCTCCGGGGCCCCGCCCAGGACCGGCAAGCCGAGGCCCGGAGTGGAAGGAGCCGCGACCCCCGACCCGGCCTCGAGCAGGCTCTCGAGAACTCGGGCCATGGGATCCTCGCCTCCCTCGCCCGAAGCGCCGCCCAGGTCGACGTGGCGGATCACGCCCGCGGGGTCGATCACCAGCACGGTCGGGATCCAGTTCAGCCGGTAGAGCTTCCAGAGGTCGGGTTCGACCCCGTGGGCGAGCATCTGGGGATAGTGCTGGCCGTAGCCGGCGGCCACCTCGAGCACACGCTCGGGCCCGACCTTCTTGTCCGAGGAGACCCCCAGGAACTGGACGCCGCGGGGAGCGAATCGTTCGAAGAGGGCCTTGTTCCGGGGCATCTCGGCGATGCAGTCCTTGCACCAGGTGGCCCAGAACTTCACCACCACCACCCGTCCCCGGAGGGACTCCAGGGAGAATGCCCGTCCCCCATGGGGCCGGAACAGGAAACCCGGGGCCACGCTCCCCAGGAGGCCGGGGGGAGGCTCGGGCACCGAGGCGTAGGCACCGGGTGCCAACGCCCCAGAGGCCAGGAGCAGGGCTGCCAACAGGTGTCCGCCTCGAGCTGACCTGGATCCGTGGGGTTGCATGGTCCTCGCTTCCCGGGTCGCTACCCGACCCTTCCGATCGCCGGGCGTCCGGGTAGGATGGCGACCATCGAGGAGGATGCTGTGCTCGACGATCGTCGCCGGGAGCTCGGGAAGAACCTCGGGCTCCTCGTACTCAGGGTCTCGGCGGGCGGCATGATGGCCTTCGCCCACGGCTGGGGCAAGTTCATGACCTACGGGGAACGCTCCGCCAAGTTCGCCGACCCCTTCGGGATCGGGAGCGCCGCCAGCCTGGCCCTGGTGGTCTTCGCCGAGTTGGTCTGCGCCCTGCTCGTAGCGGCCGGCCTCGCCACCCGCCTGGCCTGCGTGCCGCTGGTGATCACGATGGCGGTGGCGGCCTTCTGGGCCCACGCCGCCGATCCCTTCCAGAAGAAGGAGCTGGCGCTCTTCTACATGGCGGTGTTCTCGACCCTGGCCCTGACCGGTCCGGGCCGGTTCTCGGCCGACGCCAAGGTGCTCCCCGGCTGCCGCTAGCAGCCCTCTACCAGCGACCGCGCCGGCCACCCCAGCCGCCGCCGCGCCCCCCCCAGCCGCTCGAGAACGAGACCTGGAAGCCTCCGCCCCGGGGCCGGCAGTCGAACGGGGACCGGGACCGGAAGCCGTTCCACCCGAACCTCGGCCCGAAGCCGAAGCTGGACGACGAGCGGTACCAGGGCGAAGGACCGACCCGGACGACCACCGGGGCCGGCTGGTAGACCGGAGGCTGCTCCACATAGACCACCCGGGGGGCCGGGACCACCACGGGAGCCGGGGCGTAGACCGGGGTGACCTCCTCGTAATAGGTCGGAGCGGGAACCGCCGAGACCGTCGGGGGAGCCTGGAGCGCCGGGGCCGGGGGCGAAGCCGCCGGGCCGGTCCCGAGCCAGGACTGCGAGGAGACGGTCGGTCCGCCCAGGGTCTTCTCGACCGTAGCGCTGCGGGGCGAGACCAGCGAGAACCGCTGGGTGGCGGTGGGCCGCTCGAGCACCACCTCATGGATCCCGGGGGCGATCCCCCTCAGGGTCAGCGGGCCGTGGCCGGCCAGCTCGCCGTCGAGCATGACCCTGCAACCCTCCGGGCAGACCACGTGGACCACGGCCTCGGCAGCCGCCGGGAGCGGCCCGATCCCCAGGGCCAGGAGTCCGGCCAGGATCAGCGGGCCGGGACGTCCATCGGGCTGTCGCTTCCGGATCTTCATTTCGGCTTCTCCCTCGCGGGCCTGAGGATGGGTTTCGACCGGGTTGGTGTGCCCGCCGGGAGGATAGTTACGCCGGGGAAGGCTGGGAAGCGTCCCCGGGACTCCGGATCCGGGACCCCGGGCCTGGTACATTGGCCTCGATGGGTCGGCGTCGGACACGCGAGGAGCGATCGGGGGGCGCCGGGTCCGTCTCCCTGCGTCGCCGTCGCCGGAGCGCCTGGGTGGGACTGCTCCTCGTCTGGATCCTGTCGACCGGGCCCGGCCTGGCCCAGACCCCTACCCCTTCCGGGTCCACCCTGAGGTCGCCGACCCGCAATTCGCGGCTTCCGACCCGTCCCTCCCCGTTCCCGACCCGCTCGAGCGTCGGGACCGGCGAGAACCCCGAGCCTGCAGGCGTCGACCGGACCGGGTCCAGAACCGAGCCGGGTCCCGAGGACTTGGCGGCCCATGCCGCCCGCAAGGCGGCCTACGGTGGCCTCCGCGAGCGGCTCGGCGCCCTCCAGGGACCCGGGGCCGAGGCGGGACCCAAGCTCGACTGGCTGCTCCGGGGAGCGGTAGCCCTGGGAGATCCCGCCGGCCTGATGAGCGTCTATCCCACCGAGGAGGGCGAGGTCGAGGCCAAGGCCCTGGGTGCCTTCGCTGCCGGCTGGTTCGACCGGACCGCCTTGGCGCTGGCCGAGGATCCCCTCGATCCCGGGAAGACCCCGCTCCCGGACGAGGCGACCCTGGAGACCGTGCTCGGACGCCTGGGCCGGAAGCCGCTCGACGAAGGCGTCCGGCAGTACCGCATCCGGGTCCTCCGGGTGCTCGAGGCGATGGGCGTCCTCGAGCTCGTGTACCGGACCGACCTCGACGCCCTCCGCTCCGAGATCGCTTCCCGGATCGGGGAGACTGGTCCCGGTGCCACGGAATTGCCCGCGACCTGGGACGCCCTGATGAAGGACCTGGCGGAGCGGGAACGGATACGCAGCGGCGAGCCGGCCCCCACCCTGGCGGCGGCCGCCGCGGTGCTGGCCAAGCGCCCGGTCCGGGGGGACGCTCCTCCCCCCTCCCGCAACCTCCTGGCGGCCTGGGCCGCGCACCTGGAACCCGCGGCCTCGCCCTCGCCGCCCTCTCCCCCTCGCCTTGTCCCCCCTCCCCCGGCGACTCCGGTGGCGGCGCCCACCCCTTCGCCGGCTCCCGGACCTCCGACTCCCGCGGTTCCCGCCGCGGCGACCCCGCCCGGTCCCTCGGCGAGCCGCGCCCCCTCCACCCGCCCTCCGGCCGCGGCCGGGCGCGACCCGGTCCCCTGGCCGACCCTGCCTTCGTCCTCCGGCTCGTCCGACACCGGTCCCGAGCCCGAGGTCGAGGCCTGGCGGACCGATGGACGCCGTCCGGGAACCGGCTCCAGCCCGGCGAATGCCTCCACCGGAGCCAAGCCCAGGAAGTCGATCCCGGCGCTGGCGGTGGTCATGGTCCTCGCCATGTTCGGGACGGCCGTGCTGGTCGTCGTCCTGGCAGTGAAGAAGGCCATGGCGCCGGCCCCGGTCGCGGCGGTGCCCGTCGATCCCAAGGCCCTGAAGGGCGAGGCCCGCAGCTTCGGGGTCCCGGTGGCGGGCACCCTGCACCAAGTGGCCACCAGCCACGACGCCGCCAGCGGCCACGTGGCGATCTCGGTCGGCGGCAAGCCGGTCCCGGTCACCCCCCTCGCCCCCTCCGGGGGACTCTCGGGATCGGCGGCCTGGAGCTTCCCCTGCGGGGACGAAACCGCGGTCTTCCACGCCCTCGAAGACACTCGGGGCTTCCGCTACGACATCTCCCGGGGCGGGATCTCGGTCACCACCGGGGATCCGGTCAAGCTACCGGCCGGCCAGCTGACCCCCGAGCTCATGGTCTACATGGGCCTGGGTACGGTCCTGGTGGGCCTCCCGCTCATCCTGCTCCTCCTGCTGGGGGGAGCCATCGGAGGCGGGTTCGCGGGGGTCGGGCTCTCCGCCAGCTTCTGGCTGAAGGACCAGGAATTCCTCCCCAAGCCGGCCCGCCTGATGGCCAGCCTGGTCGTGGTGGCGCTCTGTTGGGGCGGCTACCTCGTGATCGCGGGCGGTCTGTCGGCCGTCCTCGGGCGATAGCCGGCGGGGGGCTGCCCCCTCCTCAGGCCGCGTTGCCCCTCGCCTCGGCCTCCAGGCGGCGATGCCGGAAGGCACCCCAGAGGGCCGCCCCGATCGCCCCCGCCAGGATCCCGTCCTCCGGGGCCACGATCGAGAGCTCCTTGCCCTCCTTCTGGGCCAGCTCCAGGAGGGTGGCGAAGAGCCCGCGGTCGGCGGAGAGGCCACCGGTGACGACCACGGTTCCCTCGGCCTTGGCGCCCCTCAGCAGTTTCAGGAACCGCCCCGCCATGGAGAGGTGGATCCCCTTCAGGATGTCCTCCCGCCGGATGCCCCGGCTCACCATGTTGATCACGTCGGTCTCCGCCAGCACCGCACAGATACTGGAGACGGGCTCGGGACTGGTGCCGCGGGCGGAGAGTTCGCCGATCTCCTCCAGGGCGACTCCCATGTAGCGGGCGATGTTCTCGAGGAACTGGCCCGACCCCGAGGCGCACTGGCTGGTCATGCGGTACCCGAGGACCTTGCCGCGGCCGTCCATGAGGATCGCCTTGGCGTGGAGCGCGCCCACATCGAGCGCCGAGCGAGCCTCCGGGACCAGGTGGAGCGCACCCCGGGCGTG
>CAYOHP010000181.1:4937-11488 GCA_964403795.1 uncultured bacterium
AGTAGAAGTGCCCGCGCCGGAACTCGAGCCCGTGGCAGTGCCCGGTGGTGGCGGCGTAGACCACGTCGCCGGGACCGACCCCGGCCGCCTCCAGGACGTCCCGGTAGGTCTCCTTGGCCACCGTGGTCGGATCCCGGCGGCGCAGCCGCTCGACCCGGGTCGCCAGCCGACGTTCCCCTCCCGAATCGTCGGTGGCGAAGACCGCCGCCTTGACCGCGCTCGATCCGACATCGAGGCCGGCGGTGAGGATCTCCATCGGCATCACACCTCCAGGCCCCGGGTCATGGGGCTCTCCGGGTCCCGGCTGGCGAAGAGGGCCGCCCCCAGGGCCCCGGTGTAGATCGAATCCGGGGAGATGTTCAGGTCCGGGAGCCCGTAGTTCTCCTCGACCAGCTCCCGGAGCACCCGTACCGCCACGCTGTTCTTGGCCACCCCCCCGGTGAAGGTGAACTCGGCGACCACCCCTCCGGAGCGGGCGAGCAGCGACATGGCGCGGAGGATGATCGCCCGGTGGAGTCCGGCCAGGATGTCCTCGCGGCGTTCCCCCAGCGAGAGCCGGTCCCGGAGCTCGGCGCCCGCGAACACGGTACAGGTCGAGCTGATCCGGACCTGGTGGGTGGCGGCCTCGGCGAGCGGCGCCAGTTCGTGGAGGCCGAGGTTCATCTCGTCGGCGATGTACCCGAGGTAGCGACCGCAGCCCGCGGCGCACCGGTCGTTCATCTGGAACCCGGTCACGATTCCCTCGGCATCCACCTGGATCGCCTTGGTGTCCTGCCCGCCGATGTCGAGCACGGTGACGGTCGCCGGGAACATGGCGTGCGCCCCCAGGCCGTGGCAGAGGATCTCGCTGCGGATCCGCTCCTTGGGGAAGGGCAGCCGGGCCCGTCCGTAGCCGGTCCCGACCATGGTCACCACTTCGAGGGACTCTCCCAGGCAGGCGATGGAAGCGTCCTCCAGACGCTGGCGCATCCCCGGGGCCAGATCGGACTCCGCGATCGCCGGTCGGATATGGGTCTCGAAGGAGGTGTCGAGCCGGGCGTTCTCGACCCGGAGGATCGCCTTGTCGTAGACCCCCAGGAGGCGGTCGAAGGCCACTCCCTCGCCCGCCGCGATCTCCTCGGCCGCCTGCTGGAAGGCGCTCCCGGCCAGGTCCCGGAAGAAGTCCGACTTGCGTCGGGATCCCGGCAGGAACAGGTCCCGGCTCGAGCCGTCCAGGCGTCCGTGGATCGCCTCCAGGGCCGGGAGCAGCCGGTCGTCCCCGGCGTGGCGGAGCCGGTCCTCGGCCCCGATCCGGTGGGTCTCCTCCCGCAAGGCCGCCAGCTGCACCGCGTACTGGCGGTGGCGGAACGACCGCTCCAGCTCCTGGAGCGCGCCTTCGAGAGCGCCGGGCTCGACTGCCTCCGCCGCCGTCCCTTCCGACCACGGGTCCGGCTCCAGGTGCCGGCGCAGCATCGAGAACCGGGCGTCGATCAGGGCCTCGCCGTTGGCGATGGCGGCCGCCACATCGTAGTTCGAGCGCGAGTTGGTGATGCCGCGGCCGACGATCCGGTGGTGTTCGTCGAGCACGATCGCCTTGGTCGTGGTCGATCCCAGGTCGATCCCGAGGGCCACCCTCATGCCGCACCCGCCCTGCGCTTCTCGTCGAGCATCTGGAGGTAGGACTCGATCCGGTTCTTGATGTTGGCCGGCGAGAAGTACCGGGGATCGACCAGGTCGCTCTCGATGAAGCCGCCCGGGACGCCGGTGCGCCGCTCGAGTTCCCGGAGGATCAAGAGCTGCCCCGCCGAGAACGAGTTGCACGACTTCACCGAGTTGATCATGAAGCCGTCGGCCTGGAATTCGGTGACGTACTTCTCCAGCAGCTCGATCCGGGAGGGCAGGTTCAGGTTGGTGTAACAGCCCAGGCAGTACTCCGCCAGCGACTCGAACGGTCGGTCCGGGTCATGGCGGAAACCCTGGTCGTAGAGTCCGCCCACCTTGGTGTAGGAGGAAGCCACCACCACCGCGCCCTCGCCGTGGAACATTTCCCAGAACTCCCGGAAGTGGGTCCAGTTGGGCGGACCCTCGATCACCAGCCGGTACTTCTCCCGCTCCAGGCTCCCTGAGGGGGTCACCGGTCCCAGCCCTAGCGCCTTGCGCTGCCGGACCTCCGAGAGCAGGGTCCGGTAGTACTCGACGCCCTCCGGGGTACCCCGGAAGGCGGTGAACATCGGACCGATGTAGTAGACCCCGCCGAAGTAGGCATCGATCGGCGACGGTCTCGCCCTGGCGCTCTCCAACACCTCCACCAGATCGTCCTCGGCGGCTCGGCTGGCGGCGAGCGAGGCCACGAGGCGCTCCATGTCGAGGGACCGGCCCGAGACCTCGGCCAGCGCCGGCACCACCGTCTCGCGGAGCTGCCGCACCACGTACTCGCGCATCCCGTCGGTCACGACGCCATCCCCCTGGTAGGGGACGTGCAGCATCACCACCGGGCAGCGATAGCGTTCCCGCAGGATCTCGAACCACTTCATGAAGGTGAAGCACCCGGTGTAGGAGAGCAGCAGGAGATCCGGTTCGGGGAGCTTCTCCCCGGTGGGACCGATGTTCCCGGCGTCGGCCATGCCCACGTCGCACTTCACATAGGTGCAGACGTCCTCCGAATGCCCGGCCTTCTCCGCCCGGCCGATGAAGCCGCCCGAGAGCTTGCGCATCCCCGACTGGAGGGCGTTGATCTCGGGGTGGACGGGGAGCAGGTCGAAGTTGGCGATCAGCTCGGTCAGGTTCCCCGGCACGAAGGTGTAGACGACCTTCCGTCCCTCCTCCTTGGCCCGTGCCAGCCGCGAGTAGTGGCCGGCGATCATCTCCTTCTGGAGCTCCATGCTCCGGTCCTTCACGGTCGCCACCTCAGGCACCTCCCCACAGCCGGATCGAATCGGAGAAGGTCCCGGCCTGCTCCCCGATCACCTGGAACTGGCCCGTGTTCTCGGCGTACTTCACCTCGGTGTGCGGGATCCCCGCCCGTTCCAGGGCCGAGAGCAGCATGGGCTGCTCGAGCAGGGCCGGATGGCAGAAGCTGGGCGCCATCAGCAGCACCCCGTCGGCCCTGCGCTCCCGGACCTTGGCCACCAGGCTCTCGCCCTTGGAATCGGTGGGATCGAAGCGGGTGGCATTGGGGACCGAGTCCTCGAGGTAGGCGTTGGCGAGGGCCTTCCACGGATCCGGAGCGACCCCGACCGACCGGGTGTGCCAGCGGGTCCCGAGCATGAAGTCGTCGTCGACCACGAAGCACCCGGCGTTCTCGAGGGTGCGGATCAGGCCCAGCGGGGGCTGCTCGCAGAAGGACCCGGAGATCACGATCCGACAGCCGTCCATGGCCGGCCGGGCGGCCTCGCCGGCCAGCTCCAGGTAGCGGGCCACCCAGCGGCTGTGCTCGTCGGGCGGCAGCACCAGGCCGGCCCGGACCAGCAGGTAGACCTCGGAGGCAGGGAACCGCTCGGGCGCCTCGGCGCGGGCCGAGTACAGGCGTCGCACCCAGGCGCGGTTTCGGTCATAGACGTCGATGGCCTCGGCCAGCCGGGCCTCGTCGAGGGGGACCCCCGAGCGGGCCGAGACCTCCGCTCCCAGGCTCCGCATCTCGGCCTCGTAGAAGCCGCCCCCCAGGTCGGGATCGAAGTTCTGGGGCAGGTCCAGGTACCGGACCAGCTTGTCGGGGAACAGCACCTTCCACATCCCCGAGAGGTTGCGGATCACGTCGCAGATCGAGGGGAAGATCATCCCGTCGAGGGCTGCCAGGCGGCCTGTGAGTCCGAGCTCCACCACGCTGCGCGGCAGGTGGCAGATGTAGGACTGGAAGTAGGCGTCCCCCCGGATGATGTCGAGCCCGTCGCCGGCACCCACCACCCCGACCGGGAGCGCCCCGGCCGCCCACAACACCTCGCGGGGAACGTAGATCGGCAGGTAGCCGATCGCCAGCCGACCGGGACCCCCGGCCTTCCAGCTCCGCACCCGGGTGAACTCCAGGTCCTCGAGGATCGCCTGGCAGTCCGCCACCAGCTGCTGGAGCGGCGTCATGCCGGTTTCCCGTGGCTCCAGACGGGAGCCCGCTTGGCGAGGAAGGCCTCGACTCCCTCCCGGGCATCGCCGGTCGCCATGAGATCCTCGAGGTACAGGGACTCCAGGCGATCGAGCCCGGCGAAGAAGCCCGGTTGCCAGACGCTGCGCAGGGCCCGGGTGGCGACCCTCAGGCTGGAAGCCGAATGCTGGAGCACCGTCTCCCCCAACCAGGCCTGGAAGCCCGCTTCCAGGTCTCCCGCAGGGAAGAGCCTGGTCACCAATCCGGCGGCATGGGCCTCGCCGGCGGTGTGGATCGTCCCGGTGAGGATCCAGTCGGCGGCCCTGGCCACCCCGATCCGGGCCGGCAGCAGCGCGGTCCCCACCGGCGGGAAGACCCCGAGGCGGATCTCGGGAAGACCCAGCTTCGCCCCTTCCTCGGCCATCACGAAGTCGCAGAAGGCCGCCAGTTCCAGTCCGCCGCCGAGGCACTGGCCGCGGATCTGCGAGGCCAGGGGGATGTCCACCGAGGCGAGCCTCCGGAACATCCGGTGGAAGGCCGGGAGCATGCGCCCCACCTCCCCGGCCCGGTGCTCCGCCACCGAGGCCCCGAAGGAGAAATGGTCCCCCTGGCCTTCGAAGACCACCAGCGCGAGCTCGGGCTCCCCGGCGAGGCCGGTCACCGCCTCCTCGATCGCGGCGGCCATCTCGGCGTCCAGGATGTTCGCCTTGGGAGCCGCCAGCAGGACCCGGACGACCCTTCCGTCCGCCTCCCGGAGGACCCGGATCCGCCCGCTCACGGCCCACCCCCGGGCGAGATCGCGGCCACCAGATCCTCGCCCCACGCTTCTCCCCGGGCGAGCCGGCGGCGGAGTTCCCGGAAGTCGACCTCGCGGCGGTTGCGGTCGCCCGATTGGAAGGCCCGGAACCCGGCCTTGGCCTCGGTCACCATGTTGAGTGCGAGCCAGGCCCGGTTGGTCTCGCGATTGCGGTCCCAGTGCTCGAGCTTGTGCTTGCGGAGGCTCTCGATGGTCTTCGAGAGGCAGTCCGGGACCGTGTCCATGAGCCGGGCGCAGAGGCGTTCGACCTCGGCATCGAGTTCCGAGAATTCGATGGTCCCCTTCTTGATCAGCGCCTTGCCGGCCGCCAGCTCGTCCCCGGTCTTGAACTCGCCGTGCACGATCCGGCCGAACTCGTCGAGCCACCGGTCGGTCACCACGGTCGGGTTGGCGACCAGCCGGCCGTCCACCCTGAGCACCGGGGCGATGGCGGTGAGCCCGCCGAGCCGGTAGAACTTGTGGGCGCTCCACGGCTGGCACAGGGTCCCCGACTGCATGGCGTTCTCGATCCCGACGAAGAGCGGGAGGAAGTCGGTGGCGCCCCCGTCCGGGGCCGACCCGTGCTTGGGTCCCGCCTGGCTGAAGACCGCCAGGTCGGAGGCGATCGTGAAGTCGCATGCCATGCCGAGCTCCTGGCCGCCCCCCACCCGCATCCCGTTGGCCCGGCACACCACCGGCTTGTCGCACTCGAGGATGGCGCTCACCATGTCGTTGAAGAGGCGCATGTACTGGCGGTACTCGAGGGGGCGACCGGCGTAGTACTCGGCGTACTCCTTGGTGTTCCCGCCGGAACAGAAGGCCCGGTCGCCGACCGCGGTGAAGACCACCGCCACCGCGGCCCGGTCGTTGGAGGCCTGGCGGAGCGCCAGGATCACCTCCTTGACCGCCTCGGTGGTGTAGGAGTTCAGCTGGTCCGGGTTGTCCAGCGAGATCCAGACGTTGTGGAGGCCGGGGACCTCCCGACCCTCGAGATCCCGGGCGGGACGCTGCTCGACCCGGACCCAGCGGGCCTCCGGGGCGGGGAGATCGTGCGACTTCAGTTCATGCATGGAGGACTCCGGGGTCGGGGACCAGGACGACCCGTCGTCCGATCCGTTTCTCGTGAACCAGGCGGAAGGCCTCGTCGATCTTCGAGAGCGGCATCAGCTCGACCCTCGGCGAGACCGCCACATCACCCTCGAGGACCAGCCGCAGGACCTCCGGGTAGAGGGCCGGATCGCATCCCCAATTGCCGCGGGCGGTGGCATCGAAGGCCATGAGGTTGGAGAGGCGGACCTCGACCGGATCCATGGTGAAACCCACCACGGCCAGGTAGGCTCCTTGGACCAGCAGGCCCCAGGCGGTCTCTTGTCCCGCCCGGGTCCCGGAGCACTCGAAGATCCTCCATCGCTGGGAAGGGGCCGAGAGCTCCTTGGCCAGGGAGGCCACTGCCTTCTTGATCTCCCGGTAGGCCTTGTTGCGGACGTCGAGCACCGCCCGGGCACCGAACTCGCGGCTCGCCTCCAGACGGCCCGGATCGACGTCGAGGGCGATCACGGTGGCCCCCCGGGCGGCCGCGATCGAGACCGCGTAGCGCCCCCCCCCCCCCCCCCCCCTCCCCACCCCCCCCCCCCCCGGGGCGCGCCCCCGCCCCCGCCCCCCCCCGGGGGGGGGGGGGACCCCCCCCCCCCCCCCCCACCC
>CAYOHP010000182.1:0-11389 GCA_964403795.1 uncultured bacterium
GGGGACCACCAGCTCCAGGTTGGAGAGCGGTTCCCCGAGTGGATGCCGGGCTTCGGGGCGGAGCACCAGCGCGGCCGGCCCGGCTCCTGCCACCAGGCCTTGGGTATCGACCACCGTGCCGGTCCCGGATCCGGTTGCCAGCTCGGGCCCGGTGACCGGGGATCCCAGGAGGCCCAGGGTCCGGAGGATCCCGGGAGCCGCCTCGGGGAACTCGGGATCGAGCGAGACCAGGAGGCTTCCTCCGGCCGCGAGGTGGGCGTCGAGGGCCTCCAGGGCTCCCGGCTCGAGCCGGTGGCGGGGGCCTACCAGGGCGAGGATCGTCCTCGCGTCGATCCGGGTCCGGCCCTCCTCCGGCCAGAGCGATGCCACCTCGAAGCCGTCGACCCGGAGGCTGCTGGCGAGTCGGGAGACCCCGACCCCGCCGTCGTCGCGGCGACGTTCCAGCGCTCGCTCGCCGGACCCCTCCGTGAAGAGGACCCGGGACCTGGCCAGCCGCCCGGAGAGTTTCCCGATGGCCTCCGCCAGCGCCTCCTCGGCCTCGCGACTGGGGACGTCGAGGCGGTCAGCCGAGACCGTCCGCAGTCCACCGCCCGCCTCGACCACCAGGCCGCCCGGAGGCGGGGCCAGCAGGCCCAGCGGCCGGAGCCGGGATTGGAGGACCGCCGGGACCAGGTCGGCGACCTCGACCCGACCCCCGCCGGCCCGCTCCACCTCGTCGAGGAGGTCGTCGAGGGCATCCCTCCCCCCGGCCGAGGCCGGACGCACCCGGTGGATCGCGAGCGGTCCGGGCAGGGCGGCCAGAGCCGCCTCGAAACCTGGATCGAGCCGGAGGTATCCGGCCAGGTCCAGGGTCCCCCGCAGCCGTCCCAACCCGAGTCCGGAGCCGAGGACCAGAGCCAGGGGCAGGGACGTGACGCGGGCCGCGTCCGCCAGGGTCCAGAGCAGCTGGACACCGGCCGGGGGACGCGTCCCGGTGGCCGGATCGAGGCGGGGGGATCGGCGCTCGGCACGGAGGAACCCGGCGGCGGTCCCGGCCGCGGCCAGGGCCAGGATCGGGAGCACCAGGAGCCCCGGCTCCACCAGTCCGCGGAAGAGTCGGTCCAGGAGGCCGAGGGGATCGTCCCCCCCGGTCGGTACCAAACGGGAGAGGGTCCCCGCGGCCAGTACCACCAGCGACAGGCCGAGCAGGCTCGCCGAGCCCGCCGAGGAAGCCAGCGCCGAGGCGAGCAGACCCAGCGAGAGGGAGGCGAGGGCGGCCAGGGACAGGGCCAGCACCCGGAGACCGACCAGGATCCAAGGCTCGGGGTGCGGGCTCGCCACCGCCGGGAGGACCAGGCTGGCGCAGAGCGGAAGCGCCAGTCCGAGGAGGCCGAGCAGCTTGGCGAGGACCAGTTCCGCTTCGGAGATCGGCTCGCAGAGGAGGGAGCGCAGTTCCCCGGCCTCCCGCTCGCCCGAGAGCGCCCCGGAGGCGATCACCGGCCCGAAGACCAGCCAGAGCCATGCCAGCTGGCGCGCCAGGGTGCGGAGCGCGGTGTCGGGGTCGGCCACCAGGGCGGTCCCGAAGAGCAATCCCTGGGCGAGCAGGTAGAGCGCGGCCATGAGGAACGGGCGGGGGGAACGCACCGCGGCCAGGACCTCCCGGCGGGTAAGGGCCATCACCACCCGGGGTCTGGGCATCACGAGAGCCTTCCGTCCTCGAGCAGGAGGCTCCGGGTGGCGCCTTCCAGGGTGCCGCGTTCGAGATGGGTCGTGGCCAGGACGGCCGAGCCCCTGCTCGCCTCCGCGAGTCTCTCCATCGCCAGGCTGCGATGGCGGCGGTCGAGCCCGTTCAGGGGCTCGTCGAGCAGGAGGATCCGGGGTCGGGTCGAGAGGGCGGCTGCCAGGACGGTACGCCGCATCTCGCCGAACGAGAAGGTGGCGATCGGACGGTCCCGGAGGCGCTCCAGGTCCCAGTCGGCGAGGGTGGCGGCCACCCGGGAATCGAGCTCGGGTCCGGACGCGCCGCGCCAGCTCGCCCGCAGGCGCAGGTACTCCGTCGGCGAGAGCCAGGGCGAGGGCCGGAGCGAGTCGGGGACGTAGGCAAGGTGCTGGCGACCCTCGTCGGGACCCGGACCGAGGGGCAGGCCCAACACCAGGATCCGACCCATGGTCGGCAGCAGCTCCCCGGAAAGCAGCCGCAGTAGGCTGGTCTTGCCCGACCCGTTGTCGCCGCGCAGGTGCACCAACTCGCCTTCCCGGAGATCGAGATCGAGGTCCCGGAAGACGAAGCCGGTCCCGTGCTCGTGGCCGTGGCCGAGGCCGCGAGCCGAAAGCAGGATGGATGGATGCGGACTGCCCTCCATGATGATGATGGACCCCGATCCGGGATACCCCAGTCCGGGGAACGATGCAAGGGATCGGGTCGGCCGGAAGCGGTCCCGGGGCGCGGTGGCCGCCTTCCCCCCGGAGCGACCGGCTACTCTGGCAGGACAAGGGAGGAGCGCCATGGTCGGCACCTCGCGTGGAGTCGTCGGGCTCGCGGTCCTGTTGCTGGCGGTGGCCCCGGTGGCGGCCGAGGACCGGGTCGAGTGGACCGAGAGCGCCAACCTGAAGACCAAGTCGATCTACGACGAGGGTGGCAATCTCGTCTTCCAGCAGCACTGGGACAAGGCGAGCGGGAAGGCGGTGGGCGCGCCCCTGGACCTCAGGCGGAAGGCCCCGCCCGGGAAACCCGCACCCGGGGGCACTCCGACCGGCGCCGCGGGGCAGGCCCCGGGTCCGGCGTCCGCCGCGCAGCCACCCGAGGCCCGGGTCGAGAAGCGGGGGGCGAACCTGGTCCTGGTCAGGGGCTCGCTCGTCCAGATCCGGATCGAGACCGAACTCCACTCGGGCCGGAACCGGAAGGACGATCGCTTCAAGTACGCGCTGCTCGGCGACGTCAAGTTCAAGGACAAGGTCGTGCTGGCCAAGGGCACCAGTGGCACCGGCTTCGTGAAGCAGGTCGTGAAGCGAGGCATGTTCGGGAAGAGCGGTCGGCTCGAGCTCGATTTCGGGGCGGTGCGGGTGCCGGGTGGCGACTCCGCCCGGCTGGTGCTCGACCAGCGGGCCGAGGAGGCCAACGAGCGGACCGCGGTCGCGGCCGGGACCTCCGGGGCAGGGCTCCTGGTGCTGGGACCCCTCGGGCTGGTCGGTGGAGGCTTCATGAAGGGCCGGGACGTCCACATCCAGGCCGGCACGGTGACCTGGGTGACGATCGCCGAGGACGTCCCGATCCGACCCTGATCCGGGCTTGCCATGGTCGCCCCTGGAAGCTAGGCTGGATCGGTTTTCCAGCTGTCGGGAGATGCCCCATGCCCTCGTCCACCGCCCGTTCCCGCGCCCTTGCCTCGGTCCTGGTCCTGGCGGCGGGAGCCGCCCGGGCCGCCGATCCGGTGATCGTGCCCGGGGGAGAGCCGGTCGCCGGACAGCCTGTCTATGACCCGGCGCAGTGGGTCCAGGTGGCGAGCCACGTGCATTCCTCCACCGGGATCGGCAAGTACCGACCCGAGGGGCTCAGCCGCATCTTCGAACTGGGTCGGGACCACGGGTTCGGGATGGCCGTGATCACCGACCACAACACCGTCGCCCACTGGTTCGACCCCCGCTTCACCACCACCCATGGCGTCGTCCCGGTGCGGGGCTCGGAGTGGACCAGCCAGGACGGGCACGCCACCCTGGTCGAGTACTCGGTGGGCGGGGTCCAGGACGTGATCAATCCCTGCGACTACCAGGGCGAGTGCGCCGACGGGATCGACTACGCCTCGATGGTCCAGAAGGTCCAGTCGCGGGGCGGCCTGGTGATCGTGAACCACCCCACCCTGAAGCGCCACGTCTGGCCCGAGAATTCGTTCGGGGCCGACGCGGTCGAGGTGAACCGCAACCTGACCGACGTCTACGGGCGGGGAGGGCGGGCCTGGTGGCACCGGCGCCTGGCCTCCGGCGAGCGGATGGCAGCCTGGGGCGGGTGCGACTGGCACTACTGGATCCCCGGCTCCGATCCCGAGGACGAGGCCATGGCCAGGGACCAGGTCGACGGGGTGGGCACCCACGGACTGCTGCCCCACGGACGCGACCATGTCTGCGTGGCCGGGAAAGCGACCATCGAGGCCTGGCCCTATCCGGCCTTCCGGGACGCACCCAACCTGGTTCGTCTGACCGAGAAGACCCCGGCCGGCCTGATGGCCGCCATCAAGGGTCGCCGGGTCATGGTGCGGAGGTCCGTAGGAGAGGCCATGGTCTTCCTGGGTGCCGACCTCGACGGGGACCGGAAGTTCGACGATGCCCGCGAGGGCGACGTGATCGGATCGGGTTCCGGGACCGTTTCGTTCCAGGCCCGGGTGCTCGGGGGCAACAAGGACGACCTCCGGGTGATCGTCTCGTTCGCGGGTCCCGGTGGGACCCGGGTCGAGGCCATGAGGGAGGTCCCGGTGCGGGGCGACGACTTCGCCTATGCCTTCCGGGTGGCCCGGGGACGGCCGGGGGCCTCGTTCGTACGTCTCGAGCTCGGCGACAAGGGTCGGGCCGTGTCCAATCCGATCTTCTTCTGAGCCGAGGGCAGGGATCCGTGTCCGACGTCCCGGAGTTCCGTGCCAGGAGCCAGCGTCCGGCCACCCGTCCCGGGGGCGCCGGACCCGGCGGCCGCTCCCCGGGGGGCGCCGGATCCTCGGCACCCGGCGAACCACCGGTACCCCATCCCACGGCCGATCCCGAGCCGCCCGGGCTCTTCCTCGACGCCGCGCTCGAGAGGGAGCTCGAGGCCCGGATCCGGCGAGGTTTCCGGATCGAGGCCCGCTTCCTCAGGGGGGTGGAGGCTCGGGGTACCGCCAGGGGAAGGTTCCCGTTCTGCGTTCCCAGGGCCGAGCTGGGCTGCACCCGGACCGACTGTCTGGCGGGGCGCATCCCCACCGCCAGTCGCTGGAACGTCTACCGGTGCCATCAGAACCTCGCCATGGCGCTCTTGCCCTTCGAGATGCCCCCCGGGGAGGACCTGGCCCTCCATTGCGGGCCCTTTCTGGTGCCCGGTCTCGAGGTCGGCGAGGCTTCCCTGGCTCCGGGTGCCCGGGACGGACTTCCCCGGTTCGCGGATCCCGAGGCCGGCGAGCTGGCGGTGATCGAGGAGCTGGTCATGGGGCGCCTCGAGGCCCGCCGGCTGGAGGCTCGCCTGGCCCGTCGGGAGGCCTCCCTGGCGGCGGCCGTCGGCACCCAGGCCGTGGTGGACTCGCCCGAGACCCTGGGGGTGGCCCTGGAACGCGGCGTCCAGCTCGCCAACGACGTGGCAGGCGGAATCGGCGCCGCGCTGGTCGAGATCGAGGGGGTCCGGTTCGTGACCAGGGCCAGGGTCGGGGTCCCCGGGTACTCCGAGACCGACCTCCGGGCCGAGGGGCGCGGCTACGGATTCCCGGTCGTCCTCGAGTCCCGTTCCAGCGTGGTGCTCCCGGCCACCGGCTCGCTCCCGACCCGTCTGCTCGTTCCGGTCGGCGGGGCCGATCCAGGGGCGGTGCTGGCGGTGGCCGCCCGACCCGGGGGAGGCTTCGGCGAGGTCGAACGACGGCTGGTCGAGGGAGTGGCCCTGCAGCTGGAGCGTTCGCTGGAGGCGGCGCGCCGGGAACATGACCGGCGCCACCGGATCTCGAACCTCGAGGTCCTGCACCGGATCGAGGAACAGATCCACGGGACCCTGGACCTCGTCGACGTGGTGGAGACCACCCTGGGAGTCCTCGATTCGAGCTTCCGGGGCCGGGCCATGAGCTGCCTGGTGCTGGGCGACGGTTCCAGCGACCTGCACGTCCGGGACCAGGACGGGAGTTTCCGGGTGGTGAACGGCTTCCGGGCCGACGGGGATCCGGGCGGGTGGGCGAAGGTCCTCGAGAGCACCCAGCCCCGGACCCTGGATCCGGATCCTTCCCGGGGCGATCGGATCGGGTACTTCCCCGAGGGCTCGGTCGAGGCCCTGGGCTGCCTGTTGGGTCCGGTCCACAAGCCGGTGGGGGCCCTGGTCCTGGCGCTCGACCACCCCACCACCGACGAGGACCGCCAGATGCTCCGGCTGATCGCCCTGCCGGTGGCCCAGGCCCTGAAGAACGCCATCCTGTTCGAGAAGGGCGAGCGGCAGATCGCCGAGCTCTCGCTCATCAACGAGATGGGGAAGGCCCTCACCTCGTCCCTCGACCTCGACGACGTGCTGACCTACGTGGTCGACATGATCGCTTCCATCCTGGAGGCCGACCGGGGCAGCCTCATGCTCCTCGATCCGGACACCAACGAGCTCTACGTGGAGGTCGGGATGGGGATCGGGGATCCCGGGAGGACCCGGCGCCTGGCGCTCGGGGAGGGAATCGCCGGGTACGTGGCCGCCAGCCAGCAGGCGGCGCTCAGCCGGGACACCTCGACCGACGCCCGTTACCTGCACTACGGGGAGCGACGCGGACCGGCATTGACCCTGGTGTCGAGCCCGATCACCTGCAAGCAGAAGATCCTGGGGGTGCTGAACTTCGAGCGGCCCCTCGAGTCGGCCCGCCCCTTCACCGGGGAGGACCTGGAGCTCCTCACCACCCTGGCCAGCCAGGCCGGGATCGCCATCGAGAACGCCCGCCTCTACAAGGACCTGATCTCGGTCTACTTCGACACCATCCGCTCGCTGGCGAGCGCCCTGGAGGCCAAGGACACCTACACCCACGGCCACAGCCGGCGGGTCGCCAAGGACGCGGTGCGGGTGGCACGGCGACTGGGACTGCCGCGCAAGGCCCTCGAGGTGATCCGCCATGGAGCCCTGCTCCACGACATCGGCAAGATCGGGATCCGGGAGAGCATCCTCTTCAAGCCCGGACCGCTCGACGCCGAGGAGCGACAGCACATCCAGAGCCACCCGGTGCTGGGCGCCAACATCATCTCCTCGATCGACCTATTGAAGGACGTCAAGGACATCGTCCGCCACCACCACGAGCGCTGGGACGGCTGCGGTTTCCCGGACCGGCTGCGGGGTGAGGAGATCCCGCTGGGGGCCCGCATCGTGTGCATCACCGACTCGTTCGACGCCATGATCACCAGCCGGCCCTACCGGGAGGGGATGCCCATCTCGCAGGCTCTCGGGGTGCTGCGCGAGGAACGCGGCAAGCAGTTCGACCCGCGCCTGGTCGACGTCTTCGTCGAGGTGATCCACTCGATGCACCCGAGTCTCAAGCTGGCGGAACGGGCCTCGGCGTCGGCGTCGCCGGCGGGGGCCGGCGCCGAGCCGGCAGAGGTCGCCGAGGGGTAGCTGCCTGGGTCTCGGGGTCAGTCCTCGAGCCAGGCCACCAGGCAGTCGCCCTGACCCCCGACCAGGATCTCGCCCGCCCCCGGCAGCACCACGACGGCATCGCCGGCTGCGAGGACCTCCGGGGACCAGGCGCCGGCCCGGCTGCGCAGCTCGGGGGCTCCGTCGAGGGCGACGAAGACGAGGGCGTGGCGGTCGGAGAGCCGGCTCGGGAGGCGGATCGCACCCTCCCGACCCCGCAGGAGCTCGAACCCGAGGACGCCTTCCGGGGCCAATCGGTAGCGTCCCGGCGAGCCCTTGACCGGTTCGGGCTTGCGGACCCCGGGGTGGGCCATCCGGATCGAAGGAGAGGCGAGGACCGCCCGGCATTCCTCGATGTGGACCTGGCGGGGGCGTCCGTCGGTACCGACCCGGCCCCAGTCGTAGAGGCGGTAGGTCAGGTCGCTGGGGGTCTGGACCTCGACCACCACGGCCCCCGCGGTCAGGGCGTGGACGCACCCGGGTTCGATGACCAGGACGTCCCCGGAACGCACCGCCACCCGCTGCAGCAGGTCCTCCGGACTGCGGCCCCGGGTCGCCAGGTCGAGGAGGTCCTCGGGGCGCACCTCGGGCCGCAGCCCGTGGTAGACGAAGCCCTCGACCGGTGCCCGCAGGAAGTACCAGGCCTCGATCTTGCCCCGGTGGCCGGGACCGTGGAGGCGCTGGGCCACCGCGTCGTCGGGATGGAGCTGGACCGAGAGGGCCTGGGTCGAATCGATGGTCTTGACCAGGGGGAGGGGGTGCTTGACCAGGCGGGCGAGCGGGACGCCCCGCACCGAGGTGCCCTTCTCCCCGGCCATCGAGGACACCAGCCAGGCCTCGCCGGTCCCCTCCGGGACCTTGGCCCCGTAGACCTCGGTGAGGTAGCGCCCGCCCCATGGCTTCGCCATCCACAGCGGGCTGGGACGGAGCGGAGTCATCGGCACCGGGGCAGGCATCACGGGCCGAGTCCGAGCCTCGCCCGGAAGTCCGCGAGGGTGAGGCGCAGGCCCTCCTGGAGGTCGACCCGGGGCTCCCATCCCAGTCGGCTCCTGGCCTTGGCGATATCGGGGCAGCGCTGCTTGGGATCGTCGGCGTGGGGGAGGGGCACGGTCTCGAGTCGGGAGGCGGATCCGGTCTGGGCCAGGATCGCCTCCGCGAACTCGCGGATGGTCTGCTCGACCGGGCGGCCCAGGTTGACCGGACCGGTCACCTCGCTCTCCATCAGGAGGGTGAGTCCCCGTACCAGGTCGGCCACGAAGCAGAACGAGCGGGTCTGGCTCCCGGTGCCGTAGAGCCGCAGCGGCTCGCCCCGGAGGGCGGCGCCCACGAAATTGGGGAGCACCCGGCCGTCGTCCAGTCGCATGCGGGGCCCGTAGGTATTGAAGATCCGGGCGATCCGGACCTCGACCCGGCCCAGCCGGTGGTAGGCGCTCGCCATGGCTTCGCCGAACCGCTTGGCCTCGTCGTAGACCGCCCGTTCCCCGGTGGGATTGACGTTCCCCCAGTAGTCCTCGTTCTGGGGGTGGACCAGGGGGTCCCCGTAGACCTCGCTGGTGGAGGCCTGCAGGAAGCGCGCTCGGTGCCGGGCCGCGAACTCGAGGGCATTGCGGGTTCCCTCCGAGCCGGTCCTCAGGATCTCGAGGGGGATGGTGGCGAAGTCCTTGGGGCTCGCCGGGGACGCCAGGTTGTAGACCCGGTCGACCGGACCGTCGAAGGCGATGCCGTCGGCCACGTCCCGGTGCACCACCGAGAGGCGGGAATCGTCGGCCAGGTGGGCCAGGTTGGCGGCGTCGCCGCTGGAGAGATCGTCCTGTACCAGGACGGCGTGGTCCTCGCGGAGCAGGACCTCGACGAGGTGGGAACCGATGAAGCCGGAGCCGCCTGTGACCAGGATGCGCATGGGGAGCCCATACTACACCCGGCTCCGGCCCGGGAGGATCACGACAGGTAGAGGATGGCGATCGAGAAGAGCGCCCAGGAGAGGCAGGTCGCCAGCAGGGGCCGGTCGGAGACCAGAGCCCGGGCCGGATCCGAACCGACCCCGCGCACGTGGAGCAGGTAGAGGTAGCGGAAGATCCCGAAGAAGACGAAGGGCGTGGTGGCGATCAGGCCCGGCTGCCCGGTGCGGGCCACCACCTGGGGACTGGCGGTGTAGGTGGCATAGGCCAGGGCTGTGCTGGTGGCGGTGATCGAGATCATCTGGTCCAGGAAGACGAGGTTGTACTCGGCCAGGATGCTGCGGTGCCTGGCCGCGTTCTCGCCCAGGGCCACGATCTCCGAGCGGCGCTTGGAGAACCCCAGGAACAGGCTCAGGGTGACGGTGCAGAGCACCAGCCATGGGGAGATCTCCACCCCCACGGCCACTCCACCCCCCACGGCCCTCAGCACGAACCCGTTGGCCACCAGGAAGACGTCGAGGATCACCACCCGCTTCAAGGCATAGGTATAGGCCAGGGTCTGGACCACGTAGGCGAGGAGGATTGCCGCGAACGCGTTCGATACCAGCAGGGCCAGGGCGAAGCCCCCCGCGTAACAGAGCGCGGCCAGGCCGAGGGCCCCGGCCGTCGAGAGCCGGCCCGAGGCGATGGGCCGGAGGCGCTTCCTGGGATGCAGCCGGTCGGATTCCCGGTCCTCCAGGTCGTTCACCAGGTACCCCGCGGAGCTCGCCAGGCAGAAGGCGAGGAAGGCGAGGGCGGCCCGGTGGACCTGGGGGGCGTCACCCAGGTGGTGCGAATAGACCAGGGCGGCCAGTACGAAGGCGTTCTTCGACCACTGGTGGATCCGGAGAGCCTGGATCCATGGAGGGAATCGGGAGAGGGACGTGCCGGGGGCGTCCGCCGGTTCGGAGGCCGAGGTTTCCTCGGATCCCGGGGCGTTCACCCCTTGGCCACCGTCACGTAGTCCTGCAGGCCCAGCGCCCCCCACATGAGGGCCTTGCGGGCGTGCTCCCGGACCGGGACCAGCAGGCCCTGTTCGAGGAGGAAATTCTTGAGGGGCTTCTTCTCCCGGGTCAGCCGGTCGACGTCGACCCGGCCGGGCGGGAACTCGAGGGTTTCGAAGACGTAGGCGGTGCCGAGCACGCCCTTCTGCTGGCAGGCGCCGCAACCCTTGCCCCGGTAGACCTTCATGTTGACGAGGCCGGCGTGCTCGGCCGGGACCATGTCGGCGGAGACCAGGTAGGTCTCCTTGCAGTAGGGACAGATCCGGTCGACCGGGTGGGCCACCAGGATCAGGCGGGTCGCCTCCACCAGCGCCGAGGTCGAGACCCCGCAGCGCTTCACCCGCATGAAGGCGGAGAGCGCATCCTCGCCCTGGGTCGGCAGCAGCACCGCCGACTCGGTCAGCGCCAGGTGGACCAGGCGCTTCAGATCCTCGGCCGAGGTGGGCTCCTGGTCGAAGGCCAGGAGCTGCATGCCGCCGTCCACGAAGGAGGCGAGCGAGGGGGCCCCGAGGATGGCGGCTCCCGGGATCCCGGAGAGCTCCGCCTTGGTCCGGAGGATTCCCCGCAGCCTCTCGCCAGGCGTCTCCTCCAGGGCCAGACCCACCGCCTCCGAGAAGCTCGCCTCGGCCAGCGTCGCCTCGTAGACGGGCCGGAGCCGGGTCGGGTCGGGGCTGGCCAGCACCGTGAGGCCGCGTCCGGCCGCCAGATGGGGCCCGGGACGGGGCGAGCCGGGTGCATAGCCGAGCGCCGCCAGGCCGCGACCCTCGGGCTCCGAACGGAGGATCATCTGGACCAGCGGCGGCCTCGAAGGGGCCACCGTGAAGGTCACCGGGATCCTCTCCTCGCCTCCCCGGATCGGCATCTTGACGGTGCGCCTCAGGGTGGTGGCGAGGGTGTCGGGGGCGAACCCGAGGTTCTGCGAGAGGAAGCGGACGATGGTCCCGTAGGTCGGTCCGTCGAGCTCCCGGAGGAGCTCCTGGTGGGTGCCGCGGCGGCCGACCAGCAGGCCTCGGGTGCCGTCGGGGATCAGGGTGATGGCGGTGCATGCCTCCTGCAGGGCGCGCAGGAAGGCGGCCTCGAGGTCCTCGGGCAGGCCGCGGCCACCCGGCGCCGAAGCCGGCTTCTGGACCGGGGTGGACGCGGGGAGAGGGGTGGCG